>LNET01000034.1 GCA_001464055.1 Burkholderiales bacterium Ga0077543 | reverse complement strand
GGAGCGCGGCGCAGCTTGAAGGCCGTTGGCGCGCCTACGACCAGGCCGAACTGCTGGCACGCGACAAGGCCAGCCTGGACATCTTCTGGCTGCGCGACGAATCGCTGGCCGACAGCGACAACCTGCCGCCGCCGGATGTGATTGCGCAGGAGATCGTCGATGACCTGGAGGCGGCGCTGGAGTAGTTCCGCCTGATTGCGGGCGACCTGGGTGAGGCCGCGACAGCGATTGGCGCCGATTGATCCCAACGGTCACCGCCGCAGACCACGGGCCAAGCGCCCAAGGGTCGTTTTGGCGGGGCCAAGAAATCCGGTGGGCCATGAATGGGCCACCGGTGGGCCACAGATGGGCCACAAAGCAAAACGACGCCCACTGGGGCGGCGCTTGCCAATTCGTTAGTTGTTGTTTTTGTTTGTGAATTCTTGGTTGCGGGGGCAAGATTTGAACTTGCGACCTTTGGGTTATGAGCCCAACGAGCTACCAGGCTGCTCCACCCCGCGACTGAGCCTAAGACTGTAGCACATATGTGCGCCAAGCGGACCAGGAGCTGGTTGCTGGCACCACGCGAACCCAGTTGGCGACGTCAGACGGATGTCCCCCATCTGATGGTTGGGATTCCCGCCGAACTGCGCTCAAAATGTGGACAGGCTGGATGCCGGGGTGAGCAGCCCGCTTCCTGCCCTTTCCATCCCCCGACCGGAATCCGCTCAAGCCCATGTCCGACCTGGCCCCCTTGCTGGTTGCACTGTCCGAGGCCCGCCCTTGCGGGGACGACCTCGAATACGACCCCCAGTTCCTGGAAATGGAACTGGCAGGCCATGGCAAGCCCGAGCAGCAGTACGGCAACACCGTGATCGCCGCCAAGCCTGCCGACTGGCCGACGGTTCTGGAGCTTTCCAACCAGTTGGCCACTCGCACCCGCGACATTCGCGTCGCCGTGTGGCAGCTGCGGGCCGGCACCCGGTTGCGCGGCTGGCTTGGCGCTGTCCACGGCCTGCAGCTGATTCAGGGCCTGCTGGCGCAGCATTGGGACCATGTTCACCCGCAACTCGATGTGTCGGACAGTAACAATCCGCTGCTGCGACTCTCGGCCTTGTCGCCGTTGACGCCCCAGGAAAGCCCCTACCCCGGCCCGCCGCTGGTGCTGCGCGACATGCGCGAGGCGCGTCTGCTTGCCAGTGACCGTGGCAGCCCGCTGATGCGCGACATCGAACTCGGGCTGCGTGCCGCCGAGCCACTGCCCGGCGAACTGGTACCCACTGAAGCCGGCATCGTCGCTGCCGTGGCGACGCGCCTGCCGCAACAGGCCGATCTTGCCCAGCAGATGCAGGCTGGCCTGGAGGCCGTGGACGGTATCGTGGCCACGCTGAAGTCGAAATTGTCCGCTGCCGACGTGCCCGACCTGAGCCAGCTGCGCAGGTTCCTGGCGGCCGTGGCGCGCGCGGCCCAGATGGCCAGTGGCAATGCGACCGCCTCGACGGGTTCGCCAGGCGAAGCACCCGGGGCTGCCGCCGTGGCGCCAGCGCCGCCTGCCGCCGGCGCCATCAACAGCCGCGAGGATGTCTACCGGACCCTCGGCAAATTGTGTGAATGGCTGGAGCGCAACGAACCCAGCCACCCGGCACCCCTGCTGATGCGTCGGGCCCAAAGGCTGATGAACAAGAATTTCCTGGAAATCATCCGCGACATGGCGCCAGATGGCACGGATCAGGTCGTCAGGCTGGCGGGCCGGCCCGACAAAGAATAATCTCGCGAGTTCAACAAAACCGACCGGAGGCCAAACATGGCGACGAGCAGTCAGAAATTCATCGCGCGCAACCGGGCGCCCCGCGTCCAGATCGAATACGACGTCGAGCTGTACGGCGCCGAGAAAAAGGTCCAGCTGCCTTTCATCATGGGCGTCATGTCCGACCTGTCGGGCAAGCCCACCGAGCCGCTGCCCTCGGTGGCCGAGCGCAAGTTTCTCGAGATCGACGTTGACAATTTCGACTCGCGCATGAAGTCGATGAAGCCGCGCGTGGCCTTCCAGGTGCCCAACCTTTTGACTGGCGAAGGCAATCTGGCAGTGGACATCACCTTCGAGAACATGGACGATTTTTCGCCCGCCGCGGTGGCTTCCCGCGTCGACGGCCTGAAGCAGCTGCTCGAAGCGCGCCAGCAGCTGGCCAACCTGGTCACCTACATGGACGGCAAGACCGGCGCCGAAGAATTGCTGGCCAAGGTCATCAAGGACGAAGCCCTGCTGAAGTCGCTGGCCTCCAGCGCCAAGCCGGCCGACGGCCAGTAAGCCCACCGCACCCCCCCAGATCCGGAGAACGTCCATGGCCGAAGAATCCGCAGTCCAAGGTTCAGCCCTGCAGGGCGTCGAGTTCCAGGGCAACGAGTTCGCCTCGCTGCTGAACAAGGAATTCAAGCCCAAGACCGACGAAGCCAAGTCGGCCGTCGAACACGCGGTGCAGACGCTGGCCCAGCAGGCGCTGGCCAACACCAACCTCATCTCCAGCGACGTGATGGGCTCGATCGAGGCCATGATCGCCGCGATCGACAAGAAGCTGTCAGAGCAGGTCAATGCCGTCCTGCACCATGCCGACTTCCAGAAGCTCGAGAGCGCCTGGCGCGGCCTGCACTATCTCGTCAACAACACCGAAACCGACGAGATGCTGAAGATTCGCGTGCTGAACATCTCCAAGGCAGAGCTGGGCAAGACGCTGAAGAGCTACAAGGGTACGAAGTGGGACCAGAGCCCGCTGTTCAAGAAGATCTATGAAGAGGAATTCGGCCAGTTCGGCGGCAACCCCTACGGCTGCCTGATCGGCGACTACTACTTCGACCAGAGCCCGCCCGATGTGGAGATGCTGGGTGAAATGGCCAAGGTCTCGGCCGCTGCGCTGTCCCCGTTCATTGCCGCCGCCAGCCCCACCGTGATGCAGATGGATTCCTGGCAGGAACTGGCCAACCCGCGCGACTTGACCAAGATCTTCGGCACGCCTGAATACGCGGCCTGGCGCTCGCTGCGCGAAAGCGACGATGCCCGCTACCTGGGCCTGGCCATGCCGCGCTTCCTGTCGCGCCTGCCTTATGGCGCCAAGACCAGCCCGGTCGAGGAATTCAACTTCGAGGAAGAAACCGCCGGCGGCGACCACAGCAAGTACACCTGGTCGAATGCCGCCTACGCCATGGCGGTGAACATCAACCGCAGCTTCAAGCTCTACGGCTGGTGCTCGCGCATTCGCGGCATCGAAAGCGGCGGTGCGGTCGAAGGCCTGCCCACGCACACGTTCCCTTCCGACGACGGCGGCGTCGACATGAAGTGCCCGACCGAGATCGCCATCAGCGACCGCCGAGAGGCCGAACTCGCCAAGAACGGCTTCATGCCGCTGATCCACAAGAAAAACAGCGACTTCGCAGCCTTCATTGGCGCGCAGTCGCTGCAGAAGCCCGCCGAGTACGACGACCCCGACGCCAGCGCCAATGCCAACCTGGCGGCGCGCATGCAGTACCTGTTTGCCTGCAACCGTTTCGGCCACTACCTGAAGTGCATCGTGCGCGACAAGGTCGGCAGCTTCAAGGAGCGGGCCGACATGGAAAAGTGGCTCAACAACTGGATCCGAAACTACGTCGACGGCGACCCGGCGAACTCATCGGAGACCACCAAGTCGCAAAAGCCCTTGGCGGCAGCCGAGGTCACGGTCGAGGAAGTTCCAGGCAACCCCGGCTACTACACCAGCAAGTTTTTCCTGCGGCCGCACTATCAGCTCGAAGGGCTGACGGTGTCGCTGCGACTCGTGTCTAAGCTGCCGTCGCAGAAGCAGCCCTGACCTCCATCGGTCCCACGACCACCTGCGGCCCCCACCATTAGGAGCATCCTGTCATGACAACCGATACCCACATCAAGTTCGCCGACGTCGACGGCGAGTCGACCCACAAGGACCACAAAGGCGAGATCCAGGCCATCACCTGGAACTGGCGTGTCAGCAACCCCAGCGCGCCGTTCGGCGGCGGCTCGGGTCAGGGCAAGGGCGACCCTGGCCACATGACCTTCGAGCACAACTACGACAAGGCCAGCCCGGTGCTGGCCAAGCGCTGCGCCGATGGGAAGCACTTTGCCACCGTGGTGCTGACGGCCCGCAAGTCGGGCGAAGGCCAGAAAGACTTCCTGAAGATCACGATGAAGGAAGTCTTCATTACCTCGGTGACGCCCAGTGGCAACGAGAAGGGCGAAATCCGCGAGAGCGTGGCCATGACCTACCGCGACATCGAATTCGACTACAAGCCGCAGGACACCGAAGGTGCGATGGGCGGCTCGGTCAAGTTCGGCTGGGACGTCAAGGCCAGCGAGTTCCGCTGATCCCACGCGCCCTGCGCATCCGGTGCCGGGGCTGCGCGTGCAGCCCCGCGCCCGTCCACCCATGGGAAGAACCTGATCATGCCAGTGACCGGCTCCGGAAGAAGTGACATCTTCCTTCATCTGCAGACCCGTCGGGCCGGCAAGATCAAGGGCGAAGCCTCGGCCCAAGGCCACCTCGACGACATCATCATCCTGTCCTGGGCCTGGGGCGTCAGCAGCGCCTCGGCGGTCGGCTCGGTACAGGCCACCGCGCGCCGCTCCTACACGGCGCTGACGCTGATCAAGACCATCGACCTGGCCACCACGGCGCTGATGTCGGCACTGGTGACCAATGACGAAGTGCGCGAAGCGCGGCTGTGCATGCGCAAGAGCGGGGGCGACCCGCTCGACTACTTCACCATCCGGCTGGGCGGCGCACGTTTGCAGCAGGTTTCGCACGAGGTGGCTGCCACCGGCGAAGCCCATGAACGCATCGAGATCGTCTTCACCAAGGTCGACGTCGAATACCAGCAGCAGGACGCCAATGGCCGGCTGGTGACCAACGTTTCCTTTGCCGACGAGATCCTGCCCGCCGCATGAGTGCCGCGGAAACTGCCCAGGCCCTGGTGGCTGCAGGCGACCCACAGGCTGCGCTGCAGCGCCTGCAGCAGGAAGTACGCACGAAGTCGGGCGACCCGAAGCTGCGTGTCTTCCTGTTCCAGTTGCTGTGCGTGCTGGGCCAGTGGCAACGGGCACTGACCCAGTTGCAGACCTGCGGCGAACTCGACGCCGGCGCGCTGGCCATGGTGGCCACCTACCGTGAAGCCCTGCAGTGCGAAGCCGTGCGCGAAGCCGTGTTCGCCGGCAAGACCACGCCCCATATCTTCGGCCGCCCGCAGGCCTGGGTGCCGCTGCTGGCCGAAGCCCTGCAAGCCGACGCCCGAGGCGATGCCGCCGGCGCCAGCAGCCTGCGCAACCAGGCTTTCGACGAAGCCCCCGCCACCCCCGGCACACTGAATGGCGAAGCCTTCGACTGGATCGCCGACGCCGATTCCAGGCTGGGCCCGGTGCTCGAAGCCGTGATCAACGGCCGCTACTGCTGGGTGCCTTTCGACACGCTCACCCGCGTGACCGTGGAAGCCCCCGAAGACCTGCGTGACCTGGTCTGGGCGCCCGCCCAGCTGGGCTTCACCAATGGCGGCGAGGTCGTGGCGCTGATCCCCACGCGCTATGCGGGTAGCGCCCTCAGCACCGACGCAGGCCTGCAGATGGCGCGCAAGACCGAATGGCAAAGCATCGGCGACGACCATTTCAGCGGACTGGGCCAGCGCATCCTGACCACCAGCGGCCCTGAACTGGGTCTGCTCGAGATTCGCGAGATCCTGCTCAGCCCCTGTGTCGATAGATCCACCGACGCCGACGCCCAAGACGCGCCCGGCGCCTGAACGAGCACAGGGCCTGTGGCTAACCTGGCCGATGTTCGCGACCGGCTGCAGCCGGCGCTTCTGGACCGCCTGACCGACGAAGCCCCGCTGTCGCGGGTGGAAGCCGAAGACACCCGGGTGATGTCGAAAAGCCAGCTGCGCCAGGCCGTGCTGCGCGACCTGGCCTGGCTGTTCAACGCCACCCAGTCGCTGCCACGTGACGCCCAGGCCATGCCGGAACTAGGGGCCAGCGTGCTGAACTACGGCATGCCGCCTTTGTCGGGGCAGCTGGCATCCAAGCTCGACATCACCCAGCTCGAGAAGCTCATCCGCCAGACCATCATCCGTTTCGAACCCCGTATCCTGCCCGAGACCCTGGTTGTGCGGGCGCTGGAATTCAACAGCGTGCTCGACACCCACAACGTCATCGAGTTCGACATCAGCGGCCACCTCTGGGCCCAGCCGGTGCCGCTGGAAGTGCTGCTGCGCACCCAGCTGGACCTGGAAGCCGGACTCGTGAGTGTGCGCGACGTGGCCTCGGTCGTGAGCCGGCCGGGACGCTAGGCGGGCATGGACACCCGGCTGCTGCGCCTGTACAGCGACGAGCTGACGCACCTGCGCGAAATGGGTGCGGAGTTCGCCGAAGACTTCCCGAAGATCGCCGGCCGCCTGGGCCTGGAAGGCATGGAAGTCGCCGACCCCTACGTCGAGCGCCTGCTCGAGGGCTTTGCCTTCCTGGCGGCGCGCATCCAGCTCAAGCTGGACGCCGAGCAGCCGCGGCTGATTGCCCACCTGCTGGAGTCGCTGTACCCGAATTTCCTGGCGCCCATGCCGTCGATGCTGGTGGCCCGGCTGGCGGTCGACGTCAACGACCCGAACCTGTCCAAGGGCCATGTCATTGCGCGCAGCAGCGAGCTGCAATCGGAACTGCCTCGCGGCCAGGACACACGCTGCGAATTCCGCACCGCCCACGCCGTCACGCTGTGGCCGGTGCAGGTGGCCAACGTCCAGTACTTCAGCTACGCCCCCGACCTGCCTTTGGCCAGGCTGCGCCCGGCCCAGGGCATGAAGGGCGGCCTGCGCATCAAGCTGAAAGCCGGCGGCGGCCTGAAGTTTTCGCAACTGACGCGGATGGACCGCCTGGCCTTCTACATCAGCGCTCCCGACGACGTTGCCTTCCGGCTGCACGAACTGCTGCTGGGCGCGGCCATGGGGACCTGGATCCCGGCAGCACCCGAGCGCGCCACAGCCCAGTGGCGCGACGCCGCCGACAGCGTGCGTGCGCTCGGCTTCGACGACGAACACGCGCTGCTGCCCGAGTCGATGCGCAGCTTTTCCGGTCACCGCCTGCTCCAGGAAGTGGCGGCCCTGCCGCAACGCCTGCTGTTCTTCGAACTGGGCGACCTGGGCGCCCGCTGGGCGCATGTGGCAGGCGACGAGGCCGAGATCGTCGTCCTGCTCTCGCGCGGTGACGCCTCGCTCGAAGCCCTGGTCGACAGCGCCAGCCTGGCGCTGCACTGCACGCCAGCCATCAACCTGTTCCCCAAACGGCTCGACCGCATCGTGCTGGGCCCGGACTCCTGGGAATTCCACGCCGTCCCCGACCGCACCAAGCCGATGGACTTCGAAGTCCACAGCCTGCAGACGGTGGTGGGGCATGGCGCCGGGCGCGAGGCCCCGCGCCAGTTCGCGCCACTGTATGCAACGCATGCCGCAGCCACCGGTGAACAACAGGCCTACTTCACGGTGCGCCGCGAACCGCGGCGCAAGTCAGACCGTCAACAACTGCAGGGCTCGCGTTCGGCCTACCTCGGCGACGAGGTATTCCTCTCGCTGGTCGACGGTCGCCACGGCCCTTTCCGCGAAGACATCCGCCAGCTCGCCGTCACCGCCTGGGTGACCAACCGCGACCTGCCGGCCCTGCTGCCACTGGCCGGGCGCAACAACACCGCATGGAAGCTGGATGCGCCTGGGCCGGTGAGCGGCGTCGAGGTGCTGCGCGGACCCACCCGTCCCAGTTCGCGCCGCCCCGTGGGCGACCTGGGCTGGCGCCTGGTCAGCCAGTTGGCGCTGAATCACGTCACGCTCAGCAGCGACTCGGGTGCGGAGGCCGCCGCCTCGCTGCGCACGACGCTGGGCCTGTACGGCCCGCCCGAAGACGCCAGCTGGACACGCCAGGTCGGCGGCGTGCGCTCGCTCGAAGCGCAACGTGTGGTGCGCCGCCTGCCCTTCGAAGGGCCGCTGACCTACGGCACCGGGGTGGCGCTGACGCTGGAACTCGACGACCTGGCTTTCCAGGGCATGAGCGCCTATGTGCTGGCCTCGGTTCTGGAACGTTTCTTCTCGCGCCATGCCGCCATCAACAGCTTCACCCAGATGACGCTGCGAACCACGCAGCGTGGCGTGGTGGCCACCTGGCCGCCGCGCATCGGCCTGCGCGAGGCGTTGTGAGCGCAAGCACCCCCACCCTCCAGGAACTGCAGTCGCTGCTGGACACCGTGGCCCGCGAACCCTGGGCCCACGACTTCTTCGCGCTGCTGCGCCGCATCGAGGTGCTGCGCCAGCAGGCACCGCGCATCGGGCAGGCCTCGCGTCCGGGCCAGGAAGCCTTGCGCCTGGGCCAGGAACCCGAACTCGACTTCGCCCCCGCCGCCCTGGCCCGGCTGGACCAGAGCGGCGCCCGGCCTCGGCTGGGCGTGCGCTTCTTCGGCCTGCTCGGCCCGCAGGGGCCGATGCCGCTGCACTTCACCGAATATGTGCGCGACCGCGCGCGCAACCACGCCGACCCGACACTGGCGCGGTTTCTCGACGTCTTCCACCACCGGCTGCTGAGCCTGTTCTACCGGGCCTGGGCCCACACCCAGCCCGTGGTGCACCGCGACCGCCCGGCCGAAGACCGCTATGCCGCCTGGCTGGGTGCAGCCATCGGGCTAGACGCCAGTACGCAGGGCCGCGACTCCCTGGCCGACACCGCCAAGCTGAACCAGGCCGGCCTGCTGGGCCAGCGCAGCCGCCATCCTGAAGGGCTGAAGAACCTGCTGTCGCATTACTTCGGTGTGCCGGTGGCGATACGGCAGAACGTCGGCCACTGGCTGCTGCTGCACGACGCCGAACGCAACCACCTGGGCACGGCCAGCGGCCGCTCGCGCGCGTTGCGGCTGGGCACTTCGGCCACCATCGGCCACAAGGTCTGGGACCGCCAGTACCGCTTCCGCGTGGTTCTGGGCCCCTTGACGCTGGCGGAATACCTGGCCTTCCTGCCAGGCACGCCAGGCTGGAAGCAGCTGCAGGACTGGGTGACGCTGTACGCCGGCCTGGACAAGCAGTGGGACGCCGAGCTCTGCCTGGCCGGCCCGCAGGTGCCCGCACCGCGCCTGGGCCGCCACCTGCGCCTGGGGCTGACCAGCTGGGCTGGAAACGGCCGCCGGCCAGCCCGCGACCGATCCGACCTTCGGCTGCGGCAAGACCTCAGCCTGCAAACATCCCCTACCAACAACAGCTGACCGGAGCCGACCATGGCTGAGATCGCGCGCACCACTTCCTTTGGCAAGCTCAATCCCCTGGCCTACAAGGCCATCGAAGGGGCCACGGTGTTCTGCAAGCTGCGCGGCAACCCGTATGTCGAGTTGCAACACTGGCTGCACCAGATCCTGAACAACGCCGACAGCGACCTGCACCGCATCGTGCGCCACTACGAACTGGACGCCGCGGCGCTGGCGTCAGACCTGACGCAGTCGCTCGACCGGCTGCCGCGTGGGGCCTCGTCGATCAGCGACCTCTCGACCTTCATCGACAGCGCGGTCGAACGTGGCTGGGTCTACGGTTCGCTGCTGTTCGGTGACCGCAGCGTGCGCACCGGCTACCTGCTCGTGGGCATGCTCAAGACCCCCACGCTGCGCGCCACCCTGCTGAGCATCAGCAAGCAGTTCGAGCGCGTCAAGGTCGACGACCTGTGCGAGCGCTTCGCCACGCTGCTGGCGCAGTCGCCCGAACACGACCAGGGCGCCAGCGACAGCAGCGCCGCACCCGGCGAAGCCAGCCAGGCCATCGCCCCGGCCGCGATGGGCAAGCAGGAAGCGCTCAAGCGCTTCACCACCGACCTGACCGAGCAGGCGCGCAGCGGCAAGCTCGACCCCATCGTCGGCCGCGACGATGAAATCCGCCAGCTCGTCGACATCCTGATGCGCCGGCGCCAGAACAACCCCATCCTGGTGGGCGAGGCCGGCGTGGGCAAGACCGCGGTGGTCGAAGGCTTTGCCCAGCGCATCGTGCGCGGCGACGTACCGCCGGCGCTGAAGGAAGTTGAACTGCGCGCGCTCGACGTCGGTCTGCTGCAGGCCGGTGCCAGCATGAAAGGGGAATTCGAACAGCGCCTGCGCTCGGTCATAGACGAGGTGCAGGCCAGCGCCAAGCCCATCATCCTGTTCATCGACGAAACCCACACCCTGGTGGGCGCGGGCGGCCAGGCCGGCACCGGCGACGCCGCCAACCTGCTGAAGCCGGCGCTGGCGCGCGGCCAGCTGCGCACCGTGGGCGCCACCACCTTTGCCGAGTACAAGAAGCACATCGAAAAAGACCCGGCGCTGACCCGCCGCTTCCAGGCCGTGCAGGTGGACGAGCCCACCGAGCCCAAGGCCACGCTGATGATGCGCGGCGTGGCCAGCACGATGGAAAAGCACCACCAGGTGCAGATCCTGGACGAAGCGCTGGAAGCTGCGGTGAAGCTGTCGCACCGGTACATCCCTTCGCGCCAGCTGCCCGACAAGTCGGTGAGCCTGCTCGACACCGCCTGCGCGCGCGTGGCCGTCAGCCTGCACGCCACGCCGGCCCAGGTGGACGACAGCGCGCGCCGCATCGAGAGCCTGGAAGTGGAGACCGGCATCATCGAACGCGAAGCCGCCATCGGCCTGGACACGCGCGAGCGCGAACTGAACGTGCAGGCCCAGCTGGCCGCAGAACGTGAACGCCTGGCCACGCTGAACGCCCGCTGGCAGCAGGAAAAAGGCCTGGTCGACCGCCTGCTGGCACTGCGCCGCCAGCTGCGCGCCGCCACCGCGCCAGTGGAAGGCACGGGCAGCACGCTGGAAAAGAAGGCCGCCGAAGCCCTGCCCGGCGACGCCGCGCCCGCCCTGACCCCCGAAGCCCGGGCCACCGCGCTGGCAGAGCTGCGCAACGTGCAGGCCGAGCTGACCGAACTGCAGGGTGAGACCCCGTTGATCCTGCCCACCGTGGACTACCAGGCCGTGGCCTCGGTGGTGGCCGACTGGACCGGCATTCCGGTGGGCCGCATGGCCAGCAACGAGATCGAGAACATCCTGGGCCTGGCGGGAACCCTGGCCGGCCGCGTGATCGGCCAGGACCACGCGATGGAGATGATCACCAAGCGCATCCAGACCTCGCGTGCGGGCCTGGACAACCCCAGCAAGCCCATCGGCGTGTTCATGCTGGCCGGCACCTCGGGCGTGGGCAAGACCGAAACCGCGCTGGCACTGGCCGAGGCGCTGTATGGCGGTGAGCAGAACCTCATCACCATCAACATGAGTGAATACCAGGAAGCGCACACCGTCTCGTCGCTGAAGGGCGCGCCGCCGGGCTACGTGGGCTATGGCGAAGGCGGGGTGCTGACCGAAGCCGTGCGCCGCAAGCCCTACAGCGTGGTGCTGCTCGACGAGATCGAAAAGGCCCATCCCGACGTGCACGAGGTCTTCTTCCAGGTCTTCGACAAGGGCTGCATGGAAGACGGCGAGGGCCGCCTGATCGACTTCAAGAACACCCTGATCCTGCTGACCACCAACGCCGGCACCGAGCTGATCGCCAGCCTGTGCAAGGACCCCGAGCTGATGCCCGAGGCCGACAGCCTGGCCCAGGCGCTGCGCGACCCGCTGCTGAAGGTGTTCCCGCCGGCCCTGCTGGGGCGGCTGGTGGTGATTCCCTACTACCCGCTGTCCGACACCGTGCTGGCGCAGATCGTCAAGCTGCAGCTGGGCCGCATCACCCGCCGCGTGCAGGAGCGCTACCGCATCCCCTTCACCGTGGGCGACGACGTGGTGGGCCTGATCGTCTCGCGCTGCACCGAAAGCGAATCGGGCGGCCGCATGATCGACGCCATCCTGACCAACACCATGCTGCCCGAGATCAGCCGCGAATTCCTGCAGCGCATGCTGGCCGGCCAGCCGCTGGTGAAGGTGCATGTGGGCGTGAAGGACGGCGGCTTCGGCTACGAGTTCGACTGACGGGGCGCCAGGGCTGGCCGATGCGCACGCCTGCTGGCGCCGGCTTCGGCCAGGCACCGCGCTGAGCGCTGCCTGGCGGGCGCTCTCAGGCGTCGCGATCACGCATGAACCAGCGCGCCAGCCAATGGCTGCGGCGCATCGCCTGCAACCCGGCCCACTCAGGACTTCTCAGCCGCTGCCCGCTGCGACGTTCAACGGCCAGCACGAACCAGGCTGCGCCGAGTGCCGGGCCCACCTGCTTCACACCCACCCACACGAACGTGGCCGACAGCACCACCACGGCCAAGGCCAACAGGGCCGTGTCGCCACCGCCCGACATGCGCCACGCCAGCGGCACGTTCACGGCCAGCAGGCCGACCTGCCAGGGCGCCATGGCCGGTCGCGGCGATTCTTCTGCGCTCAATGCGCCAGGAAGCAAGACGCCAGCGCGTAGGTCCAGGTGCTTGCGCGCCCAAGGTCCGGCCGTGCCTTCGGCTGCCAGCCGCTTGTACGTCTGCCAGGCCGGGCCCAGCACAGGGGCCAGCACCGTGGCAACACCACAGGCCCAGGCCACGAAGACCCAATCGTCCTGCTGCGTCATCTGCGCCAGGACCAGGCAGCCACCGCCCACCATGGGCGCCATGAACAAGGCAAAGATCACGTTGTTGGCCACCAGGTGCCTGGCGCCGCCATCGGAGCGGTAGGCCACCCAGGCGGCGGTCAAGCACAGCACCAGCGCCAGCACAGCCCCTGCCGTCAAAGCCAGCGGCCAGCCCCATAGCCGGGCATATGCCAGGGAATTCACCATGCCCATCAGAAGTCCGCTGACGGGCAGAGACAGCAGCTGACCGCGCTGAAGCATCAGTTCAGCGCGCGACTGGCCATGCCCTTGGCACCATCGGCGCCTCCGGACCAGTTCCAGACCAGCTGCACCAGTACGCCCGCGCCCAGGCCGATGATCACCACTGGCGCACCCACGACCCCCACACCGATGGCGGCCGTTGCAGCCATCCCGCCGACGACCAGCCCCAGCGCGTTTCCGCTCTGACTGCCCGCCGAACGCACCAGGAAATCCCGCCCGTTGAAGCTGAATTCGCGCCCGCGCAGGTCGACGTTGGTGGTGTTGTACAGGTCGACGGCCAAGCTCGGGGCAAACGCGAGCACGCCCCCACCCACGCGGCCCTGCGTCCAGCGCAGCCAGGCGGGCTGTCCATGGTCTGCCGCCAGCCTGGCGGCTTGGTGCATCTGCTGCGTCGTCATGTTGCGCGCAGGCAGCGTGTTGGCATTCTGTGACGGGTTCCGCCGCCATTGGTTCTGCGCACCGCCCAGCGCCGGTATGGCCTGTTGCACCATGGTCAAGGGCAGCCCGCGCACGCGCAGCCGCACGATCGGCCTGCGGCCAGCACGGGCCGTGTTATACAGCTCAAGGTGCGGCGACAGCCGAACCAGGTTGGTGGTGCCGGCCCGGATGGACTGGATGCCTTCGCGCAGACCCCTGGCCAGATCTTGCCCAGTCATTCCACGCATGGCGCCCGAAAGTGCTGCGCTGCTGTTTGCCAGCACATTGCCCGCGCCGTAGATCGCGCCGGGCGCTTCTTCACCCAGGCGTAGCGCCGTCCAGGGCTGCCCTTCAGGGTCGGGCGGGTTGAGATAACGCTGCAGCGCGTTCGGGCCCGCGGGGGGCTCTGCAGGTCGCGCAGCGGGTGGGGGCGCAGCCCTCATCACCGGGCCGTTCGTAGCCGATTGCAACAATCGTTGCACCACGGGCTCGTCGAGATCGAAGTCACCATCGAGCGTCTGCTGCTGCACGATCAGCCCGCTGGCCATGCACATGCCTGGCCGGGCAGCCAGCAGGCTCTGCAGCTGGCTGCGATGGTTGTAATAGGCGCGCGACGCCAGGAAGGCTTGCGCTTCGGCAGCTTGCTGCGCGGCGGATCTGGGCATTTCGGCCATGACGGAGCTCCTGGAGGACGGGCGAACCACCTCATCCGGGGTGGATTGTTGCCGTAGAAGCCCAGCACGCAAAGCCGGGGTGCCCCCGGCCTGATATCTTATGCGTCAAGCCCACAACCATTCCAACCGCCGCGTCTCGGACAACCCGGCTACTTCCCCTGCAGGCATGATGGAACATTTCGCTGAACTCGACAGCCCCTTCGGCCCCGACCTGCTGTTGGGCCAACTGACGGCCCAGGAAGCGCTGAGCGAGCCTTTCACCTATTCGGTGCTGGGCCTGAGCCCCAAGCCGAACCTGAAGTTCGACGACCTGCTGGGCCAGCACATCACCGTGCGGCTGCATCAGAACAGCGCTCTGCTGGCCGAACCCCGCTACTTCGACGGCATCGTCGAGCAGGTCTCGCTGGTCGGCCAGTCCGGCCGCTTCTTCCAGTACCTGATCACGGCCCGCCCCTGGTTCTGGTTCCTTTCGCAGACCCAGGACTGCAAGGTGTTCCAGAACCAGACGGTGCTGGAGATCATCGAGACGGTGCTGGCCGACCACCCCATTGCCAAGATCGACGTGCGCACCACCACGGCGTTCACGCCCTGGGTGTACTGCGTGCAGTACCGCGAGAGCGACTTCAATTTCCTGTCGCGCCTGATGGAGCAGGAGGGGATCTACTATTTCTTCGAGCACGACGCCGGCAAGCACACGCTGGTGCTGGCCGACTCCGTCAGCGCCAGCGAGCCCTGCCCGGGCTGCGCCCCGCTGATGGTGCGTTACCAGCAGGGCGGGCAGGCCGCCGGGCTGGGGCTGGAGGCTTGCTGGGACCTGGCCAGCACGCAGCGCGTGCAGCCCGGCTCGGCGGTGATCCAGGACTATGACTTCACGCGCACCCAGACCGACCTGCGCCAGTCGCGCGCCCAGCCCGGCGCCCATTCGCTGGGCGACATGGAGGTGTTCGACTATCCGGGTTTCTATGACCTGGAGGGCGACGGCGAGCAGTTCGTGCGCGCGCAGATGGAGGAATATGCCTCCGTCACGCGCCAGGCCAGCGCGCAGACCGACGCGCGTGCGCTTTCCACCGGCGGGCTGGTGAAGCTGGACGGTTCGCTGCGCGACAGCGACAACTGCGAGTACCTGGTGACGGGCACGCAGACGGTGGTGGACCAGACGGCGTACGAGAGTTCCGGCAACGCCCCGGGTGCGGGTTTCAGCTGCCGCTTCACGGCGCTGGAGTCCAGCGTGCCTTTCCGCAGCGCCCGCAAGAGCCCCAAGCCTGTCGTGCAGGGCCCGCAGACGGCCGTGGTGGTGGGGCCGGCCGGCGACGAGATCTTCACCGACAAGTACGGCCGGGTGAAGGTGCAGTTTCACTGGGACCGCTACGGCAAGAAGAACGAGAAGAGTTCTTGCTGGGTGCGTGTCAGTTCGCCCTGGGCGGGGAAGAGTTTTGGCTTCGTGCAGGTGCCGCGCATCGGGCAGGAAGTCGTCGTGGACTTTCTCGAAGGCGACCCAGACCAGCCGATCATCACAGGCCGGGTCTACAACGCCGAGAACATGCCGCCGTGGGAACTGCCGGCGAACATGACGCAAAGCGGCGTGCTCTCGCGTTCGTCCAAGGGTGGGACCTATGGCAACGCCAACGCGCTGAGGTTCGAGGACAAGAAGGGCAGCGAACAGGTCTGGCTGCATGCCGAGAAGAACCAGGACATCGAGGTCGAAAACGACGAGACGCATTGGGTGGGCCGAGACAGGCGCAAGACCATCGACCGCGACGAGACCAACCACATCAAGCACAACCGGACTGAAACGGTCGACAACAACGAGAAGATCACCATCGGGGTCAACCGCACAGAAGACGTCGGCAACAACGAGAGCATCACGATCGGCGTGAACCGCACCGAGAACGTGGGCGCCAACGAAAGCATCGCCATCGGCGCCAACCGCAGCATCACCGTGGGTGGCAGCGAGACGGCTTCGGTCGCGATGCAACGCACCCACACGGTGGGCGTGAACGAGACCATCGCCATCGGCGCAGCACAGGAAATCGTCATAGGCGCATTGCAAAGCGTGGCGATAGGCGCCGCACAGAGCATCAGCGTCGGGGCGAGCCAGAGCACCAGCGTCGGCGCGAACCAGAGCACGTCTGTCGGCGCCAATCAGACCAGCGAAATCGGCGCCAACCGCGATGTGACGGTGGGCGGCGACCAGTCCACCGCCGTCGGCAAGGGCCGCAGCACCCAGGTGGCCAAGGACGACGCACTGAAAGTGGGCAAGAACCTCGTCATCGACGCGGGCGATTCGGTGACCATCAAGACCGGCAGCGCCAGCATCACGATGAAGAAGGACGGCACCATCACCATCAAGGGCAAGGACATCACGATCGACGGCAGCGGCAAGATCAATGTCAAGGCGTCGAAGGACATCGTGATCAAGGGCTCGAAGATCCTGCAGAACTGAGGCCCTGGCGATGAACCCCCATGATTTGCCCGTTGAGATGACGGCACAGGCGCAGGAGTCGCCCGATCTCCTGTCGCCGCTGCTGCAGGGCCCGGCATCGGCGGCAGCGGCACCCGACGCAACGGCACAGCGGGCGCTCATCCACGGGGTGCTCGTGGGCGAACTTCTGGCTCTGGCCGACGGCGGCAACACGCCCCTGGTGCGATTCGACGGCCAACCCACCGCCATGCGCGCGCGCAGCACGATCGACCTGCACGGACCGCACATCGGCCAGCCCGTGGTGCTGATGTTCGAAGGCGGCGACGCCACTCGGCCCATTGTCATGGGCGTGGTGCGCCAGGCCGCTGGCTGGCCTCTGGCCGAGCCGCCGGCGCAGGTGGAAGTGGACGCCGACGGCCAGCGCCTCATCGTCAGCGCAAAAGAACAGATGGTGCTGCGCTGCGGCAAGGCCAGCATCACGCTGACGAAGGCGGGCAAGGTGCTGATCGAAGGCAGCTACGTGCTGAGCCGGTCGACCGGCGTGAACCGCGTCAAGGGCGGCTCGGTGCAGCTGAACTGACGGCGGCACGGCAATGCAACTGATCAACGCCACCCGCATGACCGCCGGCTACAACATGGGCCTGGAGCCCAGCGGGCGCGAACTGCTGGTGGTGGTGATCAAGGGCACCTTCGTGCTTCCCAAACCGGGCGAGGCCGTGCATTTGGCGGACAAGCAGTTGCCGTTGATCATGGCCGACATCTTCACCGGCGCGCCTGGCTTCAGCTCACCGGTCCACGAAATCGACTTCGCGCCGCGCAAGCGCGCCTGCGACGTGCTGCTGGTGGGCAGCGCGCATGCGCCGGCCGGAAAGGCCGTCACGCGCATGCGGGTGCGGCTGCAGGTGGGGCCGATGGTGAAGGAAGCCGACGTGGTGGGCCCGCGGGTGTGGAAGGCCAACATCGCGACAATCGGCGCCAGCGAACCCGAACACTTCAGCAGCCTGCCCTTGTCGTACGACGTGGCCTTCGGCGGCGCCGACCGGCACCCAGAAGACGAGAGCGAGCACGACGCCTACCTGCCCAACCCGGCCGGCCGCGGCTGGCACAAGCACCTGAAGGCTCAATGGGTCGATGGCAGCCCGTTGCCGAACCTGGAAGTGCCCGGGCAGCCCGTGACCGACCCCGCAGGCAAGTACCAGCCCATCTCCTTCGGCCCGCTGGCGCGCGGCTGGCCGGCGCGCGCGCGCTTTGCCGGCACCTACGACCAGCAGTGGCTGGACGAGGTCTTCCCCTTCCTGCCCGCCGACTTCGACGAACGCTACTACCAGGCCGCGCCCGAAGACCAGCAACTGCCCTTGCCCAAGGGTCCGATGGAAGTGGTGCTGAGCGGCTTCACACCGGATGGCGAGCGAAGGTTCATGCTGCCGCACTTCGAGGCACCGGTGCATGTGTTCCCCAAGCGTGGCGATCGCGAAGATCTGGTCGCGAACCTGGACACCATCGTCTTCGAGCCCGACGCCGAGTGCTTCACGATGAGCTGGAGAGTGGCGCGGCCCTTGAAGAAGAACATGCACGAGATCGCGCAGGTGCTGGTGGGGAAGAAAGGGAAAGAGTGGTGGCAGCAGCGCGACAAGGTCGCCTTCCCCATTCCCGTGATCATGGTGCCGACGGACAAGGCCCTGCCGAGCGAGGCGGCGCCGGCATGAGCGCCATGCCGATCGCCATCCACGGCACGGGGCTCGTCACCTCGGTCGGTCTGACGGCGGCCGGGAGCTGCGCGGCCTTCCGCGCCAAGATCAGCAATCCCACCGAGACACGCTTCATCGACTCGGGCGGCGAATGGATCATGGCGCACCAGGTGGTGCTGGAGCAGCCCTGGCGTGGCCTGACCAAGCTGGCGAAGATGGCAGCGTTGGCCATCGAGGAGGCACTGCACGACGTGCCCAAGGCCGAGTGGAACACGCTGCCGCTGCTGTTGTGCGTGGCCGAGGCCGAGCGACCCGGGCGCATGGCGGGCCTGGACGACCAGCTCTTCGCCTTGGTACAGAAAGAGCTCGGCGTGAGCTTCGCCCCGCTGTCGGCCGTGGTGCCGCATGGGCGGGTGGCCGTGGCAGTGGCCATGGCGCAAGCACGCACCTTGCTGTCGGACGGGAAGCTGAAGCGCGTGCTTCTGGCGGCCACCGACAGCCTGCTGTCCTGGCCCACGTTGAGCCAGTACGAAAGCCAAGAGCGGCTGCTGACGAACCGCAACTCCAATGGCTTCATGCCCGGTGAGGGCGCCGGGGCGCTGCTGGTCGGCGCACCGGCGGGGCAAGCCGGCGAGCTGACCTGCACCGGCGTCGGCTTCGCGAAGGAGCGGGCGCACCTGGACAGCGGCGAACCGCTGCGCGGCGACGGCCTGTCGCAGGCGATACGCCTGAGTCTTGAGGAAGCCGGCTGGCAGATGCAGGACCTTGACTTCCGCATCACCGACATCTCGGGCGAACAGTACTACTTCAAGGAAGCCGCGCTGGCCTTGTCGCGCATCCTGCGCGTGCGCAAGGCCGAGTTCGACATCTGGCATCCCTCCGAGTGCACCGGCGAGACGGGTGCCGTGGCGGGCATGCTGGTGCTGGTGACAGCCCAGGTGGCTGGCCGCAAGGGCTTCGGTGCGGGTCCGCGCGTGCTGGCCCACATGGCCAACGACGCTGGGCAGCGCAGTGCGATGACCTTGCTGCAGAAGGTGGCTGCATGAGCAACCAGGTCTTTGCCAACAACATGGAGGTGTCGTGCAAGAAGGCCGCAGGCAAGTCCATCTGCGCGTTTCCGGACGTGTGCTTCACTCCGCCACAAACGCCAGCAACTCCTCCGGGGGTACCTATTCCTTATCCGAATACAGGCTTGGCATCGGACACCAGCGATGGCTCTTCGAGCGTGAAGATTTCGGGCGCCGAAGTGATGCTCAAGAACAAGAGCAGCTTCAAGAAGAGCATGGGGGACGAGGCTGGTGCCGCACCAAAGAAGGGGGTGGTGACCAGCAAGAACATGGGCAAGGTGTACTTCACCATGTGGTCGATGGACGTGAAGGTCGAGGGAGAGAACGTCGTCCGCATGATGGACATGACGACTCACAATCACGGCTCGGCGCCCGGCAACACCATCCCTTGGCTTTACACCGACGATATGGCCGTCTCGCAGATCGTCGGTGAAGAGTGCAAGGAAATGGCGAACGAGTTCAACAGGGCTTGTGGCCCAGCCGTCGCGAAGAACACACGTCCCGCGGGTAGCCCTCTAGGCCCATTCAACAATGAAGGACTGGGTCGCGATCTCTGCGACAAAGGGGACTGCGAAAGTGCACGCAAGTGCATACTGATGGCATACAACGTACCGTGCTGCGAGACAGCTGGCAAGAAGAGCACTCCGCACCATGTCGTACCCAAGTCCCAGTTCAAGACACCCGGTTCCGGCGGAAATCCTTTGCCCCTCATTTCACCCGAAGCCAAGTACGACAAAGACATGGCTCCGTGCATTTGTGCCGAAGGGGTTTCACACTCGACCGGCAAGCATGGCGAAATCCATGCGAAGACAAACTTGCTGACGCGGCAAGCGGTTGGCGTGTCGAGTGGCAAGCAGATCCCGGCAGACAAGCGATGGTCTGTAGGAGATGCGGAGAAGGTTGGGGCGAAAGCGGTGGAAGAAGAGACAGAGTGTCCTGCCGCTTGCACCGAGCAGCAGCTTAGGAGCGGGCACCAGGCCATGGGCATCTCCGACAAGGACCAGATTCGCCCGACCACAGCCGGCGGCGAACCGAAAAACGACACGACCCTCTGACCCGAGGTGTAGCGAAATGAATGCAAATAATCCGCTGGAGAAGCTGATAGTGCGGACCGGCGTCGTTCGAGGCCCACGTCTGGGCTACATCCTTGCCGCAGACCCCAGACGGCAAGAGGACGACGAACCTCACACAGAGTTCTTCAAATGGGCAGACGGCAAGTGGGTGACAGGTTCCTTGAACTTCGACGCGCACACGTGTTGCTTGGCTGCCGAGCCTGAGACGACGTTGGTCATGGCCGCAGGTAATGGCGACTATGGCCTTACGACGGGGTCCGCGCGTTTGGCGGACAACATCTTTCGAAACTCCCTGCCAGCTCCTGTTTCGCCGAGATACGGTGATATCCGATGGACGGCGACCGTTGGCGGACGGGCTCATGCCGCAGGACACAACGGCTCGCTCTATCGACTCGATTCGCTCCAGCGATGGACCCGAATTGATGATGGATTGCCGGCCGAGTTCAATGCCGAAGCCGTGGATGGAAATTCTCCATCCGATCTATTTGCGGTCGGTAACCGCGGCGCGATCTGGCACTTCGACGGCGTGAGTTGGCAGTCCGTGGACAGCGGAACCAACGTGAACCTGACGCGCGTGACATGCACCTCAGATGGCAACGTCGTCGTCGCAGGTCACCGTGGTGTTCTGTTGATCGGAAAACCTGGCTCCCTGGCGGCAGTAGCCCATCAGGCGACTGAGGACGACATTTGGTCAGTGCGGGAATTCAAGGGGCAGATCTTCGTCGCAACGGCTAGCGCGCTCTTCACGCTCACAGGAAGTTCTCTGGTCAACGTGAACTTCGGATCGGATCCGCCAGGTTCCTTCTATCACCTCAGCGCCACCGCGGACGTGATGTGGTCCATCGGGGAACGCGATGTCATGTCGTTCGATGGTCAAAAGTGGGGCCGAATCGCGTAGGGACGAACCGTGGTCCGCAGTGCGCTGACAAGCGACTGATCGCCGCAACGAATGCACGGGGTCAATAGCACATGCATATGCTCGCATATGCATGCACGGGGTCAGGCCTTGACTCTTGCGCACGGCTCCCTCCCACCCGATGCCGCGGCGCCGCAGGCTGCAACCACGAGACGCACAACCAGCGTCACACTGATTCCGTGTTCGCTGAGCCTCCCACGCATATCCAACCTCACCTTTGTCATCGACGATGCGCTGCTGAAGGACGCCCGCATCAAGGCTCTCAAGGACGACTCGAGCGTCAACGAGATCTGCCGTCGCTCGAACGAGCAGTACATCGGGCAGGGCGAAGACGATGCCGAGCGACACGTGGCGCGCTTGCGCGCGGGGTTCGTGCGCGCGCTCCCCAGGGCGGGCGATGCGTCTCCTGCCTGGCAAGGGCGTGCCGCGCTGTACGGTGAACGGATGCAGGAACTCGACAAGCGCCGCCGCACGAATGAGGGCGTTCCTTGACACCCATGCCAGTCCTTTCGCCAACGCCGCCCGGGAAGCGCCTTCCAGGTACGCCGCGGGGCAACGCGCAGCACCGGTTCGCCAAGCGCGTCGCAAGCGAGATGGCAGGACGATACAGGTCAGCCAATTGCCAATGGAGCACTGAGCACCGCCAAACCCTGTGGATCAGTGGATGGCTGGGTGGGCAACCGCCGCAGCCCAGATCAAACGCCCGGAAGCATCCCCCACACCGGCACCGCCTCGACCCCCTCCCCCATCGGATACCGCTGCGCCCCCGGATACACGACATACAGCGCATCCAGCCGCAGATCCTCGATCGCAATCCGCATCGACTTCGTCACCACCGGCGCATCGCTGCGCTTGAACTCCACGCCGATTCGGCGCCCGCTGCGCAGCATCAGCAGGTCCAGTTCAGCCCCCTGGTGCGTGGCCCAGAAGTAGGCCTCGTCGGGTCGGGCGATGCGCAGCACCTGTTCAAGGGCAAAGCCCTCCCAGCTGGCTCCGCTGCGCGGATGCGCCAGCAGCGCCGGCAACGTGGGGACGTCCAGCAACGCATGCAACAGCCCGCTGTCGCGGAAGTAGACCTTGGGTGCCCTGACCTGCCGCTTGGCCAGGTTGGCGTGCCAGGGCGGCAGCTGGCGCACCATCAGCGTCTGCGTCAGCACGTCGAGGTAGCGGCGCACGGTGGGTTCCGAGACACCCAGTGAACGCGCCGGGTCGGCCGCCGACCAGACGTTGCCGTGCACGTGAGCCAGCATGCGCCAGAAGCGCAGCATCGCCGGGGCGGCGATGCCGATGCCCAGTTGCGGCAAGTCGAGCTCGGCATGGCTGGCGACGGCCTGACGGCGCCAGGCCAGGCTGTCGGCGTCGCTCATCGCCAGGAATGCCGGCGGGAAACCGCCGCGCAGCCACAGCGCATCGGCCGTCACATCGCTCCAGGGGCAATCGGCCGGGCAGGTCTCCGACAGATCGAAGCCCTGCACTTCGATGATCTCGATGCGGCCCAGCAGCGACTCGCCCGCCTGGCGCAGCAGCGCCGGCGCGGCGCTGCCCAGCAGCAGGTACTGCCCGGGCCGATTGCTGCGGTCGATCAGGGTGCGCAGCACCGGGAAGAGACCCGGGCGGCGCTGCACTTCGTCGATGACCACCAGGCCGTCCAGCCGCGACAGCGTGGCGTAGGGCTCGTCCAGCCGGGCAAGGTCGAGGGGGTTCTCCAGGTCGAAGTAGCCCGGCGCGTCGGGCTGCACAAAGCGGCGAGCAAGGGTCGTCTTGCCCGCCTGGCGGGGGCCCACAAGCACCACGGCACGCGATCGGCCCATTGCGCGGGCGACAGCGGCTTCCAGGGCAGGACGGCGAATCATCGGTGCAGTCTAGCTTCTAAACCATGAAAAAGGAAATCGACACTTTTGAATTTCATGGATTTTTCGCCGCATCCATCCCATCGATCATTCCCGCCCCCACCCACCCTCGTGTTCCCGTCGGATCGATCACCCCGTCGATCTACAGCACCGAAGCAATCGACAAGGCCTTGCCCTCCTCGTACAGGCTCGCCACCTTGGCCTCGAACCAGGCCGTAGCCCTTGCGCAGCACGACGGTGAAGCGCGGCACCCTCAGCGCGGCGCCGGCCAGGAACAGGCTACCGCCGTGGCGCACCAGGCCGGTCTTCACGGGCTCGGGGCAGACCATGAAGTCCGGCGTTCCGTACAGGCTCAGGATCGGCGGGCCAAAAGGCGTGGCAAAAGCGGGTGAAGCGCGCGGCCTCTTCGCAGGCCAGTTTCTCGATCAAGGCGGCCAGACTGCAGCAGCCACGGCCAAGGCGCCGCGCGAGGTGAAGCTGCCCCAGTCGAAGGCGCACCCAGCCAAACGGAGGTTCGGGCCGCCCAGGTCACGCAACCAGAAGCTCCCGTTGCCGACCAGAACTCGCCCTCTTCTGTATCGGCATTCTCAATGGGTGCACCAGCACAGGTCTCCCGGCGGTCGCATCCCAACCTCTGGTGCAGGCCCGGCGCAACCGACTGCAGCATGCCCGCCACGCCACCGTTGGACCCACGCCCCCAATCGGCGATGATTCGCCGTTCTCCAGCCACCTTGCTGCCCATGAGCCCCCCGCCCCCGCCCGCACCACCCCCCGGTTCCGGCGGTCTGCCGCCTGCAGACGATCCTTGGGCAGGCGCACCGGGTCTGCCGGACGACCCCGACGCCACCCGGCTGTCCCGCGACAGCGAATGGCTGCGCACCGAACCCGACAATCTCTTGCCTGTTGCCGACGACCCGCCGGCACCACCCCATCGCGACCCTGCGGCCGCCAGCGACGAAACCCTGGTCGTGCCCACCCTTTTCCGCCAGCCGCCGGTCGACCCGCCCGAAGCCACCCTGTTTCGGCCCGTGCCGGCAACGGGTGACCCCTGGTCGACACCTTCCGCGGCGGTCTCGGCCCCTGCGATGGACACGCCGCGGCCCTCGACCTTGAGCCCCTCGCCCGACAGCCTGCCCGCGCCGCCGCCCGGAGCCACGCTGCCCGGCGGCAACGACCGCGAGGTCGGCACCCTGCCCGTCGGCTCCTCGCGGGCCGACGCCCCGGTCCGCCAGGTTGGCCGATATCTCATCCAGAGCCGCCTGGGCCGCGGCGGCATGGCCACGGTCTACCGTGCGCACGACCCGTCGATCAGCCGCGACGTCGCCATCAAGTTCCTGCACGCTTCGCTGGCCGAAGACGAGGAATGCCACGACCGTTTCCTGCGCGAAGCCCGGGCCGCAGGCGGGCTGTCGCACCCGAACATCGTCGTCGTGCACGACGTCGGCGAAATCGAGGGCCGGCCCTACATGGCCATGGAGCTGATCGACGGCGCGCCGCTGTCGGAAGTGCTAGAAAAGACACCGACGCTGCCAGTGCGCGACGCCGTGCTCGTGGGCATGCAGCTGGCGCGGGCGCTCGAATACGCCCATGCCCGCGGCATCGTGCACCGCGACATCAAGCCCGGCAACATCATGCTGCTGAAGGACGGCCAGACCATCAAGGTCACCGACTTCGGCATCGCCCACATGGATGACGGCAGTTCCACCCACACCCAGGTGGGCGCGGTGCTGGGCACGCCGCAATACATGTCGCCCGAGCAGGCCATGGGCGAGAAGATCGACGGCCGCAGCGACCTGTTCGCTGCCGGCATCGTGCTGTACCAGATGCTCGCCGGCGAGCGTCCGTTCCGCGCCGACAGTCTGGTGGCCATTGCCGCAAAGATCGTCAAGGAAGACCCGCCGCCGCTGGCTGCCAGGCGCCCCGAGGTCCCTGCGGCCTTGCGCCGTGTCATCGACCGCTGCCTGGCCAAGAAGCCAGACCAGCGCTACCAGACTGGCGCTGAACTGGCCGAAGCGCTGAAGAAGGTGCTGGTGCAACTGGACGAGCAGGCGCAGGAACAGGGCAAGCGGCGCATCGTGCCTCTGCGCGTGAAATGGGCTGCCACCATGGCGCTGATCGTGGCCGTGGTGATGGGTTCGACCGCGGCACTCATCACCTACAAGCAGCACACGGCGATGATGGGCCAGGTCAGCGACTACGGCGCTTCGATGGCCCGCTTCATCGCCGCGCAAAACGCCGCGTCTGTGCTGGGCGAAGACTGGGAAACCGTCGAAGTGGCCGTGCAGGAGATCATGAAGACGCGCAACTTCGAGCGCATCACCGTGATCGACCTGGCCGGCACCGTCCGCGTGTCCAGCGAACCCGGCCTGGCCGGGCAAGCCTACCAGCCGCCCGGGGCATCGCCACCGGGCCCGGTGGATGGCACCACCGTGCAGCGCTACATCGCGGGCGGGGAATCGGTGCTGGGCTTCGAGGCACCCGTGCTCTTCCAGGACAAGCAGGTCGGCCAGGTGGCGCTGGGCGTGCTGGAACGCCCGGTCACGCAAGTGGCGCGGCTGTCGATCACCCTGATGATCGTGCTGGCCGTCGTCACCGTGCTGGCGGTGGCGCTGGCCATGTACTTCGTGGCCAACTGGTTCGCGCAGCCCATCAGGCTGGTCGTCGATTCGATGGCCGAACTGGCCAAGGGGCGCCTGGATCACCGCATCCGCGAAGACCGGCGCGACGAGTTCGGCGAGCTCTTCACCGCGTTCGATGCCTTGGCCGAAGCGCTTCAGCGCCAGGCTGCCGCCGACAAGGCCGACAAGGCCGGTCAAACCCCTGCACCCGATCCGGGCCCGCAGCCCGCCACGCCAGCGTCCAATAATCCGCCAGCCGACAGCCGGACCCCCTGAGCCCGCCGCCGCCACAGCTCGGCAGCCCCAAGCGATCGATGAACCGAACCCTGCCCCCGCTTTCGATGCTGCAGACACTCAGCCGGGCTCTGGTGCTGGTCGCAGTCGGCATCGTGCTGGGCGGCTGCGCGGCACTGGCACCGCCGCCCCAGCCTGCGGCCCCTGCGTCCTTGCCCGTGGCTCTGCCGCCGCCCGCGCCGGTGCCAGACGCCCCCTGGGCTGGCGCCACGGGCGAAGTCATCGGCAGCGGCGAACGCCTGATCGTCTACCTGCCACGCGCCGGAGACACGCTGCGCGGCCTGGCCGGACGTTTCCTGGGCCAGCCCGACGAGGCCTGGCAGATCGACGAGGCCAACGGCCAGCGTGGCGAGCCGGTGGCCGGGCAGCCGCTGGTGGTGCCCCTGGCACCGCGCAACCCGCTGGGCATCCGCGCTACGGGCATGCAGACGGTGACGGTGCTGTGCTATCACCGGTTCGGCTCCGGCAACTCCAAGATGGTGGTCTCGCCGGCCCGCTTCGAAGAGCAGATGGCCTATCTGGCAGACAACGGCTACCACGTGGTGCGGCTGGATGACCTCCAGGCCTTCATGGCCGGCGAACGCGCCCTGCCGGCGAAGTCGGTCGTCATCACCTTCGACGACGGATTCGAGTCGGTGCACCGGCACGCATTTCCCGTGTTGAAGAAATTCAACTTCCCGGCCACGCTGTTCGCCTATTCCGACTTCATCGGCGCCCGCGACGCACTCAGCTGGCCACAGTTCGAGGAAATGGCGCGCTCGGGGCTGATCGACCTGCAGGCCCATTCGAAGACCCACCGCAACCTGGCCGAGCGCAAGCCTGGCGAGACCGACGAGGCCTACCGCAGGGCCCTGGACCAGGAGATGCAAGCCCCACGCACGGTGCTGGAAGGGCGCCTGTCGTCCCTGGGGGTGAAGGTGCGGCAGTTTGCCTACCCCTTTGGCAGCGCCAACGCCGCCGTGCTCGACGCCATGCAGCGCGCCGACTATGAACTGGGCCTGACGGTCACCGCGGGCGGCAATGCCTTCTTCGCAGCACCGCTCATGCTGCGCCGGACGATGATCTACGGCGACCACAGCCTGGCCGACTTCAAGGCTCGCCTGCAGGTGCAGCGGCCTCTGGGGCGGCCATGAAACCGGCGCTCGTTCCAGCTCGGGGCTGGCTGCTGGCCCTGGCCACGTCGCTATTGCTCGCGGGTTGCGCTGTTCGGCCGCCGCCGGCGGTGCCTGTCGAGCCCGCGACACCCGTCCCGCCGCCCAGCCCTCCGGCCGGCGTCGTGGCCTTCGAACGAGACCAGCGCACTGCAGCACAGACTGCCGCACGCGAGGCCCGCTGGTCCGACGCCGCCTGGGCCTGGGACGTCGTGCTGGCCCTGCAGCCGCAGGATGTGGAAGCCCTCTCCGGCCGCCAGATTGCACTGGCCAACGTCCAGGCCCAGGTGGCCGAGCGCCTGCCCCTGGCCAAGGCTGCACGCAGCCGCGGCCAGGCCGACCTGGCGGGGCGCCTCTACCTCGAGATCCTGGCCCTGGCCCCAGGCCACCTGGAATCCGCGAATGCGTTGCGCGCCATCGAACGCGAGCGCGCCAGACGCCAGGCGGTGGGTGGCTTTGCCCGGGCGCTGGTACCGCCCGACCCGAGCCGACCCGACGCCCGCTCGCGCGCCGCCGCACAGCGCCTGGATCTGGAACATGCCAGCCTGCTGGCCAGCCAGGGCGACATCGACGCCGCGATCGCCCTGCTGTTGCCCACGCCCGCCAGCCAGCCGGCCGATGCAGGCAGCCGCAAGCTGGTGGCCGATCTGCTGCTGCAGCGTGCAGAAAAGCTGGCTCCCGACAACCGCGCCGCCGCCATCGAATCGGCGCGTCAGAGCCTGCGCTGGCAGCCCAACCAGCCGAGAGCGCGTGCCCGCCTGCGTCAGTGGTTGGCCGAAACCAACCCGGCAGGCGCAGCCGCGCCGCTCAACAGGCCTTCTTCGGCCCCTTCGTCAGGTCGTTGAGCCGCCGACACAGGTCGGTCGCACGCTGGCGTTCGAGCTGGGCGTTGCGATTGTCGGGGTCGATGGCCAGCACCTTGTCCCAGGCAGCGATGGCGCCGACCAGGTCCTGCTTGGCAAAGGCGGTTCTCGCCTCGCGTTGCAGCCGGGCCACCTGGTTGGCCCTGGACTCGGCGGGGGCTGCTGCAGGCGCAGGCGTGGGCACCGGCGGGGCCGGAGCCGGCGCGACGGCGGCCGCCGACGCCGGCGCGGTCGGAGCAGGCGCCGGCGCGGCCGCTGCAGCGGGTGCGGGTGATGCCGGGCTGGGGGCCGGGCTGGGGGCCGGGCCGGGCGCCGCGGCCGCCGAGCCTGGCGCAGGCGCGCGGCCGGGCACGCGGATCGTCTGGCCGCCAGCCAGCTGGCGCGGCACCTTGATGTCGTTGTAGCGGGCAAGCCCATAGAACATGAACACGTCGCGCATGAAGCGCCCGGCAATGGCCGAGAGCGATTCGCCAGGCCTGACCTGGTAAGCGAACGACTCGCGCCCCAGCAGCACCTGTGGGTCTTCCTTGATCTGGCGCATCAGGCTCAGAGCCAGGCGCTGGTTCGGGTCGGCCTGAAGCACGCGCTGCAGTTCCTCGACAGCCGCTTCTTCTCGGCCGAACTCCAGGTTTTCCACAGCAGAACTGAGCGCCCTCTGGATGGCCTGCGGGCTGTCGAGGACCGGGCCTTCGGGCACAGCCGATGGTTCCGGCGGCGGCGGGGCGGGTGCCGGCACCACGGGCTGGCTCGCCACGGCGGGCGGGCTCACGGGGTCCGGCGGCGGAGTCTGGGTCGGAGGCGCCGCGCATGCGCCAACAAGCAGGGCAGCCAACAGGGGGGAAACACGCCGAATCGACACCACGGAAACGCTGATCATGTTGTTCACGGCCGATATTGTGCGCGCTCGATGTCGGAGGCGTTGCGCCTGGGCCCGCCGACACCCTGTTTTCGAAGGATGGCTGGGGCAGTTGCTCTGGCCCATCATCTGCCCGGCACTGACCATACCCGATGACCTACCCTGCCGCCACTTTGCCCCCAAAACCCAGGCCCATGGTGGCTGTGGTCGTACAGCAACACGCCGAAGAGGCAGCGCTGCTGCGGCATGTGCGTTCGGTGCTGGTGCGGGCGCCTCACGTCGGCCTGGATCGCCTGGCCCGGCTCGACGAACGGCTGGCGGCCCACCTCGACGGCCTGGCGGTGGCCGGGTCGGCGGGGCAGGCCCTGTGTCTGGCTGCGCTGGAAAGACCCGGTGCAGGCGAGGTCTTCACCCTCGCCGTGACAGCCATCGAGAACCGCGACAGGGCCCTGCTCGACCGGCTGCTCGCCCTGTTGCCCGAGGTGCCCGAAGCTCGCCGCGGCCTGGTTTCGGCCTTGGGCTGGGTGCCCGCCAAGGCGCTGCGGGGCCTGGTGCGCGAATTCCTTGCGGCCTCTTCGGGGCCAGCGCTCGAACTCGGTATCGAAGCCTGCCGGCTGCAGCGGGTCGACCCCGGTCGGATTCTCTGCAAGGCGCTGGAAAGCCCCGTGCCGGCCTTGCGGGCGACTGCGGCACACGCCGCGGGTGAACTCGGCCGAACCGACCTGGTGCCCGCACTGCTGGCCCTGGCCCAGGCCCGGGACGAGCCCGAGGAGGTCGTGTTCCGGGCATCCTGGGCCGCCTGCCTGCTGGGCGATCGGCAGCAATCGTTGCGGCAGTTGTCCGCCATCGCGCAGGGCCAGGGTCCTTGGGCGGAACGCACGCTGCAGGTGCTGATGAGCGCCAGCACCCAGGCCCAGGCCGAGGAATGGGCCCGGCAGATGTCCAGGCTGGCGCGCTCGCCACAAGCCGACTCTGCGGCTGCACGCCGCTATGTGCGTGTGCTGGCCTGGCTGGGCGATCTCCGGTCCGTGCCCTGGCTCATCGGCCGCATGGCCGACGCGTCACTGGCGCGGCTGGCCGGCGAAGCCTTTCACTGGATCACTGGCGCCGACCTCGCCCGGCTGGACCTGGAGACACTCGACCCACCGGCGGGGTTTCGGCCGGTCGACGATGCCGACGACGATGGCAGCCTGGATGAAGACGACAGCCTGCCCTGGCCCGATCCGGCACGCGTGCAGGCCTGGTGGGCACGGGAACAACCCGGTCTCGAAGCCGCTGCAACAGGCGGTCGATTGTTCTTGGGGCGGCCAATGAATGCACAAACCGCACGCCATGCGCTGATGGTCGGCGGCCAGCGCCAGCGGGCACATGCGGCCTGGCTGGCCACGCTGCTGCAGCCCGGCCAGCCGGTGTTTCCGGTGGCGGCGCCCGCGGCCCGGCAGCAGCGCCTGCTGGCACAACTGCAGGGCTGAGCATGGACCCCATCTGGCTTTTCCCGTTGCTCGCTGCAGGCTTCGGCGCCGCGGCGCTGATTCGCCGGCAGCGCACCCGCCACTGGCGGGGTGCAGCGGCCACCTGGGCGCTGCTGGCGATCATCTTCGGTGCGGTGTCGATCTGGCTCAGGATGGGGCCATGAAGTCTTGCGGAACTTGCCGGCAGCACGCCGGGGCGTCAAGATCGGGCGCGCCGGTCTGGCGACGTGCCACGATGTCACCTGTCCGAACTGTGCCCACGCCCTCTGCCCCATGATCCTGACCCTGACGGCCGTCTCCCTGAACGACAGACCGCTGACGCCGGCCCTCCTGGCCCGCTTCGACGACCATGGCGGCACCATCGGCAGGGCCGACCACAACACCCTGGCCCTGCCCGACCCCGAACGATTCATTTCGCGGCTGCAGGCCGAAGTGGTGGCCAGCGGCAGCAGCTTCCTCATCCGCAACGTCGGCTCGGCCAATGCCATCCTGGTCGGTACCCGCGCGCTGGCTGGCGGCCAGGCTTCGGTCATCCAGCATGGCGACGAGATCCGCATCGGCGCCTATCTGATCCAGGCCCATTGCCCGGCGGTCGATCGCGACTCTCCCGACGCCACCCGCCCCACCCTGCCGCTGCACGCCGCGCAGACAGCACCGCTGCCACCGCCACAACCTGGGCCAGCCCCGGCCCCTTGGCCACCGGCCCTGCCCGCAGTGGCACGCCCTGCGCCTATCGTGCCGATGGCCGCAAGCGCTCCCATCGCCGCCACGCCCGTGTCGGGGCTGTCCGGCAACAATCCTTTTGCCGATCTGCTGGGCACAGGCCCTGGCGTAGGCCCGGCCGCCGACCCGTTCGCCGACCTGTTCGGGTCCGGCGCACAAGCGGCGCCCGCGTCGACGGCGCGCGCCCCGCTGCCGGCCTTCCAGCCCGGCCCAGCCGGCATCGACGCGCGTTCGTCGGCCCTGCAGCCCACGCCTGCGGCGGCTTCCGCGAATCGCCTGCCCGACGACTTCGATCCCTTTGCCGCTCCGTCTGCGCCTCGCGCCACATCGGCGGCGGCACCGGTCGATCCCTTTGCCGACCTGCTGCCGGCAGTGCCTGCTGTCGGCATCGATCAGGCCTTCGGACTGGCCGACGGACGCCTGGACGACCCCCTGGCCAACTTTCTGGCCGCCCCGGCCACTGCGGCGGGGGCCAGCGGCACGGCGGCGCTGTCGACCGACCCCCTGGCCCTGTTCGGCGCACCACCGCCGCCAGCCGTACCAGCCGCACTGGCGCAACCCGACCATTTGCCAGCGCTGAACGCAGCCTACTCCCCGCCCCGCTTGCAGCCGCCCGCTGCCGCGCCAGTCCGGCCGCTGCCGGAACCGGCGCCGCCCCCTGTGATGGCAGCGCCCGCGCTGCCGGCAAGGCCCGCCGTCACCCGAGCCGAAGCCGTGGCAGGCGACGACGAACAAGCCCAGGCCCTGTGGCAGGCCTTTTGCACCGGCGCCGGCATTCAGCTGCCGCTGCCACCCGGCAGCGGCCCTGAACGCATGCAGGCCATCGGCATGATGATGCGCACCGCCATCGAGGGCACGCTGCAGCTGATGGCCGTGCGGGCCAGCACCAAGCACGAGCTTCGCGCTGCGGTCACCATGATCCAGCAGCGCAACAACAACCCGTTGAAGTTTTCGCCCGACGCCACCTCGGGCATCGAACAGCTGGTTCAACCACCGGCGCGAGGCTTCCTCGACGGCCCGGCAGCACTGGAAGAGGCCATGCACGACCTGGTCGGCCATTCGATCGGCACCGTGGCCGGCATGCGCGCGGCCATCGAGGGCATGTTGGGTCGCTTCGACCCCGCGGCGCTGGAGGCCAAGCTGGCGGGTGGATCGATGCTGGACAGCCTGCTGCCGATGAACCGACGCGCACGCCTGTGGGACCTGTACCTGCAGCACCATGGCGCCATCCGCGAAGAAGCCCAGGAAGACTTCCACAATCTCTTCGGCAAGGCCTTCCTGGCCGCCTATGAGCAACAGATCGAACGCCTCAGGCTGGAGAAGCAAGGTCGATGAGCAGCATCCGTATTGCCGGCTGCAGCCTGATCGGCGCACGCAGCCACAACGAGGATGTCGTCCGCCATGGATCGACGGCGCAAGGCCATTTCGCCGTGGTGGCTGACGGCGCTGGTGGCCACCGGAGAGGCGCCGAAGCTGCCCACCGCACCGCCGACTGCATGGAGCGCCTGCTGCGCGAGGGCGGGCTCGATTTCAGCCCGGCCAGCCTGACGACCATGGTGCGGCAGGCGCACCGGGTGTTGCTGGCTCACCAGGACGGCACGAAAGCGGAATTGCGCATGCACAGCACGGTCGTCACGCTGTGGATCGACGCCGCCGGCGAGCACGCGCTGTGGACCCATGTCGGCGACTCGCGCCTTTACCGCATCCGCCGGCAGCGTACCGATGTCGTCACCACCGACGACAGCGTCGTGCAGCGCATGGTCCGGCTGGGTCTGATCAGCGTCGAGCAGGCTGCCCACCACCCCCAGAAAAACCAGCTCGTTGCAGCGCTGGGCATCGACGGCGAAGTCGACCCGCACACCGTGGTGCGCCCGGTCGAGGTCAAGGAAGGCGACGCCTTCTTGCTGTGCACCGATGGCTGGTGGGAAGGCCTGGAGGAACAGGCCCTGCGCAGCACGCTGGCCCAGGCCCTGACACCCGAAGACTGGCTGGACAGCATGCGCCGGCTGATCGAGTCGCGCAACAAGCCTCGGCAGGACAACCTGAGCGCGATCGCGGTGTGGGCCGGCGACCCGGGCGAGATCACTCAAGCCAGCATCGACGACACCATGCCCCGGCAGACCTTCACGCGCTGAACGGCAACGACGCGCGATCTACCAGCGGCCGGTCATCAGCTCGGTGAAGGCGTCGGGCGTCGGCAGTCCTTCCAGCAGGGTGAAGTTCAACTGGCTGCCAGGGTGGCCATGGGCCGACCAGAGGCTGTTGCCCTGCAGGCGTCCCAGCAGCGATGTCGCGGCCAGGCCATGCAGGAAGCCTTCGAGTGTCGCCGCGCGCTCGACCGTGAGGCGCTCGCGTCCAGGTGCAGGCACCACACGCACCACGGGAGCCTGGCCGCTCATCGGCCAGGGCGGGGCCTGCATGAGATCTTCTTCGAAGGCCTCGACCCGGGCATCTTCGGCCAGGGTGCGCAGCGCCGCGTCGGCGACATGGCGCCACCACAATTCCAGGTGGTCCAGCGCGAAGCGGTCCACCGGCGGCGCCGGCCTGGGCTGCGCCACCACCAGCGGGTAGTAACGGCCGACGTTGTCGCTGCTGGGCATGAGCACGCCAAACCACCACTGGCTGTCGACCACCCCCGGGGCCCAGGCAAAGCGCCACAGCGGTGCCGACAAATAGGCCGGCAGCCAGCCTCCTCCCAGCAGGCGCTGGCTAGCGTCCATGCCGCTGGACAGCCACTGGTCGCAGGACTGCACCCAGTCGGGCGCGAGGCGGCGCGAGGCAAAGTCACCCAGCATCGAGACCTTGCCGAACCAGCCGGCTGCCGCTTGCGTGCTCATGAGCTGGCCTTGACGGGGAGGGGGTTGGGAAGGTGGAGGCAGGACCGCCAGCCGCTGACGGGCCGGCTACAGGCCGTTCGGGCAGCTGAAGGACCGCAGCTCACTCAGCCGCAGCGGATTGCGCACGCTGCTGGCGGTAATGTCGAAGACCGCGCGGCGGCCGTCGAGCTCGAAGGTGGCGCGGAACTTCTCGCTGCTGGGACCCGCTGTCAGATTGACACGATCGAACAGCCGCAGCATGGCCCAAGGGCCTTCGTTGAGCATGCCGCCCGAAGGCCGAGCCGACACGCGCACCACGCCATTGCCGCGCGGGCCGGGCCAGCGTACGGTCTGCGGCAGCTGCGGACCGTGGTCATAGCGCACTTTCTGACCATCGGCATCGAGCAGGAATTCCACCAGCGAGGTGTCCATTTCCACCGGCCTGAATTCCAGCTGCATGGTCGGCACCGAGGCGCCAGGCGGGAAGAAGGTCTCGCGGATCACGGCAGCGCGCTGGAACTGCGGCAGCGTACCGCTGTCGGCGCCCAGAGGCACGCCTTCAACCGAGCGAAAACTCCACGGGCGCGTGCTGGTGTCAATGTAGGGCGCCAGCTTGGCCTGCATCTGCTCGAACTTGCCGCCGGGACCGAACAGTGCAGCGAAGTCGGCCTGGGTGACTTCGCGCGCCGAATTGGCATCGAACGGGAAACGACCGGTCACGGCCGCGTTGCAGAACTCGCCGACCGACGCCCGCACCTCGCGCGAGAGACTTTCTCGCAGCTGCACCAGCGCCACTCGGGCGCTGCTGGAGCCCAGGCTGTCGAGCACGCTGCGCACCGGCTCGGGAGAATTTGCCGCCTCCACCTTCAGCTGGTTGGGCAGCGGCGACTGCGGCGGCGCCGCGCCGCCCTTCAGGGCCGCGTCGACGGCGCTGAGCAGGTCCTGCAGCTGGCGCAGCCGGTCGACGACGCCGTCGATTGCAGCCTTCCCGCCTTCTGGGGCGAACACGAATCGCCGCAGGCCGACGAATTCGTCGTCGACGATGCTCTCGATCTGCTTGCCTGGTGCGCCTGTCGTCGGCGGCTTCGGGCCGGCACCGCCCAGCAGGCTGCCCACGGTTCGCTCGATCTCGCGCACGCCCTGGTCGACCTTGCCGGTGATCAAGCCGCGGCCTTCGAGCAGCGTGGTCTCACGCGACATGGCGCGCAGCAGCGGCACCAGCGGCGTGTCGGGCGCAGACAGGATGCGGGCCTTCTCCAGGGACTGGGCAACGCTGGTCAGCGGCTGCAGCCGGATGTCGGCAATGAAAGCCTTCCAGGTTTCGCGGTAGTCGGTCAGGTACAGGCGCCGCACGTCGTCGGTGAGCTTGGCGGCCGACAGGGCGCTGTCCCGCGCATTCAGCTGCGGTGCCGCCGTGCCGAGCACCCAGCCCTGCTCCAGGGCCAGCTGCGAGGCGACCTGCGCCACTTTGTCCTGAAACCCCTTGTGGTAACCGTCGTGGGTGAAAAGACCTGGCACGCCGCGCGTCAGCGGCGCACCGCTGGCGCGGACGAACACCAGTTGGGCATTCGGCCCGCCCGCGCGCACCACGGTGAAATCGTTGAACTCGCTGCCCAGCCCGCTCAGGCGCAACCGGTTGTAGACACGCTGCGGCAAGGAAACCGCGGCCAGGTTCTGGCGAGTGGCCTCGACCAGGGCCTTGTCCTGCTCGATCGGCGACACCGCCGGCCCCAGCGCCAGCAATGCGTCCAGGTGACGACTCATGGTCTCGCGCTGCTCGGTCGTCAGCTCGCTGGCGAGCTGGGTGTCCCAGTCGGCTTCGATGTATGTCTTGAGCGCCTGCGCATCGAAATGCGTCGGGTCATACAGCATCAGATAGGCCTTCAGGACCTCGTATTGCGAGTCGGGCTGCTCGCCGGCGCGCAACTGCTGTTCGACGCGCAGTGCCAGCCGCGGCAACACCGCGTCGACCAGCATGCGTTCGTAGGCCAGCCGCGCTGCGCCGTCGAGCTTCTTGCCCTGGTACAGGCCGAAGCCCAGCGACCAGGGCACCTCGTCGGGTGTTACCCCGGCCGCGGCGAGCCCGCGTGTGGCTTCCAGCGCCGGCAGGATGGGCCGCAGGTCGGCGGTGGCGCGGTTCGGGGTTTCCTGCACCTGGCGGCGAACGGTTTCCGTGCGTTCCGCAACACTTGCCACATAGGCGCCGTTGTTGTTCCAGCTGATGCCCCAGGCGGCCACCAGGCCGACGCTGGCCAGCGCCAGTGCGGCATAGCCCGCGGTCACCAGCATCGCGCGCCGTCGCTCCCAGCGTCGGTCGGTGCCGGCCAAACCGCTCTCGGCAAAGATCACTTCGGACAGCAGGCGTTGCAGGAAGAAGCTGCGCCCGCTGGCCTGCTGCGGGGGCAGCACCGCCTGCTCGACCTTGAATCGCCGCGCCACCGCGCCGAGCACGCGGTCCACCGGCGTGCCTTCCTGGGTGCCGCTGATGAAGTAGACGCCGCGCAGCAGCGGGTCGGCCTCGAAGGGCGAAGGCGAAAACACCTGCTGCACGAACTCCTGCAAGGGGCCGGTGAGCTGCGCGAACTGGTTCGGGAAACCGTAGAGGCGCATTCGGCGCTGGGGGTCGGCCTCGGCCTGCAGGCGGTCGACCAACCCGTCGTTCAGGCGCTGCTGCAGCGCTTCGAGTTCGCGACCCAGATCCCTGGCCCAGGCGCCAGCGGTCGCGCGTGGAAAGGTCACGCCCCAGGGCGTGGCGCGCTGCTCCTTGTCGAGCGAGGCGAAGTGCTCGGCAAAGCCCGCCATCAGGTCGCACTTGGTGACCATCAGGTAGATGGGGAACCGCATGCCCAGGTGCTCGTGGAGTTCCTGCACGCGCTGGCGGGCGGCCTGGGCGTAGCGGGCGCGGTCGATCTCGCCCTTGGTCAGCAGGTCGGGCACCGATACCGTGACGATCACGCCGTTGACCGGCTGGCGCGGGCGCGAGGTCTTCAGCAGTTCGAGGAAGCCGGTCCAGGTGCCTTTGTCGGTGGCCTGGTCGCTGTCCTGGGTGACAAAACGACCGGCGGTGTCGATGAGAACGGCCTGGTCGGTAAACCACCAGTCGCAATTGCGCGTGCCGCCGATGCCGCGCACGGCCTGATCACCGGCCTGCCCACCCGGGCCGCCCGCGCCGGCCAGCGGAAACTGCAGGCCGGAATTGCGCAAGGCCGTGGTCTTGCCCGAACCCGGAGCGCCGATGATCACGTACCAGGGCAGCTCATACAGATAGCGGGCACTGAACTTCGCGTTCAGACGGCTCCACAGGCCCTGGCCGGAAGCCGACGTGGCGCCGAATCGCGCCTTGCGCAGGGTCTGCAGTGCCTGCTGGAATCGTTCACGCACGGCCGCGAGATCGGCGCTTTCACCGGCTGCTGCCGGGCCCGCCGGCGCCGTGACAAGCCGCTCGACGACCTGCTCGTTGCCGCGGCGCTTTCGCCACTGGCTCAGCCCGACCCAGACGGCCACCAAGGCCAGCAGCACGCCCGTGGCGATCCAGCGCGAAAGCGGCGTGCCCAGGGGCACGAAGTCGCCCACGGCCACGATGGGGCCGACGAACCAGATCAAGGTGACCAGCAGCAACACCAGCAGCAACAATGCCACCCAGCGGTTGAAGACGAGTCCGAGCAGTTTTCTCATCGCCCGGCCCCCGACGCCGCAGGGGCCGTTGCTGCTGCGGGCTCCGAAGTGACAGACCCGCGCGCCTGAAGGTCGCTACGAGCGCTGAACAGCGTCACCTCGACACGCCGGTTGAGTGCCCGGTTGGCGGGGCTGTCGTTGGCGGCGATGCTTTCGCCGTCAGCCCGGCCCTCGGACTTGATGCGCTCGGCGGGCACCCCGGCGTCGATGAACAGTTCGCGCACCGTGCGCGCACGGTCTTCAGACAAGTGCCAGTTCGACGGGTATCGCAAGGTGCGGATCGGCACGTTGTCGGTGTGGCCGGTGATCAGCACCTGGCCACCTACCCTGACCAGGGCTTGTGCAATGCGTTGCATCAGGGCTTCACGTTCTGGCACCAGCGTAGCGCTGGCCGGCGCAAACAGGCCGTCGCCACGCACCGTGACGACACTGCGGTCGACTTCATCGCGAACTTCGATCGTGCGCGCACGGACATCGGGCTGCAGCAGCACGGCCAGACGCGGCTGTGGTGCCGGCTGCGCGACGGCAGCAACGGGCGGCGACAGGCGCAGGCTCTGGATCTGGCCATAGACCGGGTCGGAGCGGCCCCCCAGCGACCAGGACAAGGCGCCGTAGACCGTGGCCAACAGCAGCAGTACCGCCGCACCCACCATCGCCAGCGGCAGCCAGGACAGGGCCGGCCGCTCCTTCATGGGTTCGACCTGCCAGTGCTGAGCCAGTGCCGCCGGATAGGCGCCGCGCTGCTGGCCGATGATCTGCGCCAGTTTCGCGCGCACGGCCTCGAGCTGAGCCCGCCCGTTGTCGATGACGCGGTAGCGGCCTTCGAAACCCAGCGCCAGCGCGGCGTAGATCAGTTCCAGCAAATCGCGGTTGGCGTCGGGCTTTTCCGCCAGCCGCGCCATCAGCTGGAAGACTTTTTCGCCACCGAAGGCTTCGTTGTGAAACTCGGCCAGCAGGCTGTGGCGGCCCCAGACGCCACCACCACCCCAGGGGGTGTCGGCCGCGGCCTCGTCGAGCATGGTGCACAGCACGTAACGCGCCGCAATCACGCGCTCCGGCGCCACGCCTTGCTGCTGGCCAGCGGTGGCGAAGTCGCGAACGCCCTGGGCCAGCGAGGCCCGCAGCACAGCCGGGTCGCCGACATGTCGGGTCTGGCGCAACTGCGGCACCAGCAGCAGCAGCCGGTTGGCTGCGGCCAGCAGCGGGTTGAGCCCCTGGTCGACGACCGCTGGCTCGCCCGCCGGAAACTGCGTGGCCGATTCACCGTTGCTGCGAGCAGCAGCCCAGCCCCCAGGCCGTGGCTTCAGGATGCCGCGGTCGCCACCGATGTGGGTGGCGAAAGGGTCGTCCATGGGCGGCGGCTCGCTCATCGGCGCTCTCGTCAGGCCTGGCGCACCGCCCAGAGCTCGAGCTCGAGCGACGGGAAGTCGCCGGCCACATGCAGCGCCAGGTTGCCGGTGCGTTCGAACTGCTTCCACAGTTCGCCCTGGCGTTCAAGCTCGAAGTAGTGGCTGCCTGCGTGGTAGGGCAACTGCCGCGGCGCCACGGGAAGGCTGCGCAGCACGATGCCGGGCAGCTGCAGGTTGACCAGGTCCTTGATGCGCTCGACCGGCCCCAGCTTGCTTTGTGCCGGAAAGCGCTGACGCAGCTGCTCGGTGGGCAGCTGCGCCCGCACCGCCAGCACGAAGCCTGCGGTGCGCAGCAATTCGCCGTCGGGCACGACCGCCGTTCGCACGCCATGGCTGCGGTCGACGAGGTCGATGGCCACGGCATGGCGCTGCACTTCCCGCGACATGTAGTCGCGGATGTCCTGCACCACCGGGGCGAAGACCTGCTGCAGCGCGTCGTGCCGGTAGGCCGGGTACTCCGGCGGCTGGCGGTCGTTGCGGTTGAACGTGGCCAGTTCACCGGCCAGAGCAAGGCAAGTCAGATGGAACGGCCAGGGATGCATGCTGGGCGCCGCCGCATACTGGTGCAGTTGTGGCTCCACCCTGTTCAGCAATTGCAGCTGGAGGAAGTCGGCCACTTCCGAGACGCCGTTGCCCAGCTGCCCCATGCTTGCGGCCAAGGCCTGCGCGCGCTGACGAATCAGGCCGTGCAGCAGGCTGGCGGTGGCCGAAAGCTGGCCGCTGGCGTCGATGCGGGTCTGCGGTGCGATGTAGCCGCGGTCGAGCACCACCTGGCCGTCGGCACGCCGCTCCACCACACGCGCCACGCCCAGCACGGCATGGCCATCGGTGACGTCGCGCTGGCGCATCAGCGCCACCCGCAACACGCCCAGCTGCACGGGTTCGGGGTCGTCGGCGGCGCGGGTCTGGTCGCGCAGGTCCTTGTCGAGCACGCGGTAGCGGCTGTGGGCGTCGCCGGTGCCGTCGCCGAAGTCGACCTCGGTCGCACCCGGCCGCGACCGCGCCACGGCCAGCACCACGAGTTCGTCGTGCATGTCGGTCGGCACCGGCAGCGGGGCGGGCAGCGGGTCGCCGTCGGGCAGCGACAGGGTCGAGCCATCGGGCAGCACGGCCTGGACCCGAGTCAGTGCGAGCTGGCCACTGGCGAGTTGCGATTCGTCCAGCACCAGTTCACTGAAGCCCCAGGCATGGGGGTTCGATGCAGCAACCCGGGCGCCGATCAGATGGTCGACATAACGTGCCTCCTGCTGGAAGTGGTGTGGCTGCAGGAACATCCCCTGCGACCAGACGACCCGGTGTTGGAAGCTCATTCGGAGCAGGTCCTTCAGGGCAGCATGGTCGCCGAAAGCGCCAGGCTGTCGGCACGCACGGCCAGTTTCTGCGTTTTGCCCGGCACCACCGGAACCACGGCGCGCCAGGTAGCGCGTTCCAGGTTGCGGTAGACGGCAATCACGCCAATGAAGCGTGTTTCGGGCGAGAGTTGCTTGCTGTAGGGGCGCATTTCGCCGGGCTGGAGCATGAATTCTTCCCTGACCACCAGGTCGGTGGCCAGCGTGGCCTGGTCGGACTGGTACAGCGACATGAAGTCGGCCTGATTGAAGGCCGTCTGCGAGCGCAGTTCATAGACGCGCAGCAGCAGGGGCGAAGGCCGATTGTTCACGCTCGGGTTCAGCCCGGTGGCCGCGGCGATGCTGCCTTCCAGGCGGGTGGGCTTGGGTCCGGAAGACCCGCAGCCCGTTGCGACCGCCGCCAGAGCCAGCGCGGTCAGGCTCAGCACCACACGCCGCCGACCGAAGCCAGCGCTGCGGCCCTGGGTGACCTGGCTCCTGTCGCTGCTGGTCATGACCGGCTCCTGTTGTTTCCCTGAGAGGATAAGCCAGGCGGCAGGTGCCGCCTCGGGCTTTGGGCGGGCAGGATAGCGCACGACGGCCTGGGAGCTTCGTTCTTCAGAATGCCGCGCACTGCGTCACCAGTTGTGGCCGGGCGCAACGCGGGCTGGCGTTCATGCTTCGGTTGTTGATGCGACACTGAGTTAGCTTGGCCGAGCGGCTTTGTCCGCCCCTCACTGTGACCAAACCGCCTTCCCCACCGCCGCGTGCAGAAGTCCCTCTGCTGTACAGCCCGCAGACGGACGATCCGGACGCCGCCCCTCTGGTCACACCCAGCGAGGAAGAAATGGAGCGCTACCTGGGCCGGCAACTGGCTGCGGCTGACGGAGCCGCCCAGCGGCCTGCCGCCCGGCCTGCCGAGATCGAGCCCGAGGCGATGACTGCGGTTCCGATTTCCGCCAAGCGTGCGGCACAGATGGCGGCCCAGAGTGCTCGTTCAGCACATGAACCAGAGCCCTGGTCGGACGACGACGAAACTCCTACCTTGATCCTGCCACGGCGGCCGGAAGTGCCGTCGCCCCCTGGTGGCGCGGACGCCCCGGCCACCACGCCGCGAACTGCGCGCACTGCGGCCAGGGCGGCGGGCGCGGAGCCGGCAGCTCCTGTGCTTCCGCCGGCTGTGCGTCAGATCGGGCGTTTCACCGGCCTGAAGCGTCAAGGTCGGACCGAAGCTGGCACCTTGTACCGCGCCACCGACCCTAGAACCGGGCGAGAGGTCGCACTGCACGTCTTGCAAGGCCCGGCCTCCGACAGCGACAAGCTGCGCCCGTTGCTGTTGCAGCAGCTGCAGGCGGCTGCGAGCCTGGCGCACCCGAACATCAACCCAATCGCAGAGGTCGACGTCGACGACGGCCAGCCCTTCCTGGTCAGCGCCGTGGTCGAAGGCGAAACCCTCCCTCAGCGCCTGCAGACCCAGGGGCCACTGCCGATTCACGACACGGTGCTGCTGGGCCTGCAACTCGCCAGGGCACTGGACCATGCGCATGGCCACGGCATGCTGCATCGCGACCTGAAGCCCAGCAACGTGTTTCTCCTGGGAGACGGCAAGACGGCCCAGCTCACGGGTTTTGGCATCGCCGCGCCTTCCGAGGCCCCTGGGGAAGCGACCGTGCTGGGCCCTGGAGCCGGTGCACGTCAGTACATGACGCCGGAGCAGACGCGCGGAGAACTGCAGGACGCCCGCTCGGACATCTTTTCCGTTGGCGTCATCCTCTACGAAATGCTCGCTGGGGAGCGGCCGTTCCGGGGCTCGACGCTGCTGGCACTGGCCACGCGCATTGCCAATGACGATCCGTCCCCGCTGCAGCGTGTGCGCCCCGACGTGCCGCCTGCCCTGCGGCGTGTGGTCGAGCGCTGCCTGTCCAAAGCGCCTAGCCAGCGCTACGCCAGCGCCAAGGACCTGGCCGAGGCGTTGCTGAGGGTCATCAACGACCTCGAGACGGCCCAGCTGGAAGGCCAGCGTCCCAGCGGCATGTCGCTGCGGACGCGCTGGGCCGCTGTCTCGGGTCTGGCAGTGGCCTTGCTGGTCGGCGCAGCCGCCACCGGGTCGGCCATCTGGCAGCACGGCGCGATCAGGGCCCAGGCCGATGAACAAGGCCGCAGCCTGGCCCGATTCGTCGCCGTCCAGCATGCCGAACAAGTCTTGGCCGAGGATTGGAGCGCCGTGGCCTCGCAGCTGGTGCCGGCTGCTCGGGCCTGGGGCGGCGATCGCCTGACGGTGGTGGACGCCAGCGGCGTCGTGCGGGTCTCGACCGACCCAAGCCTGGTGGGTCAGCCCTACCGCAGCGAAGGGTCGAACTGGAGCCCCGCCAAGCCTGACGGCACCGTGGTCCGTCTGACGGGAAACAGGCTGGACTTCGATGCCCCGATTGAATTGCAGGGAAAGACTCTAGGCAGAATGGTGGTGGGTTTGCCAGAGCTTGCGATGATGCGTTCTGCAGAGCCCACGGGTTGGCTGTCGGCTGCCATGGCGGTCGTGGCCGGACTGGTGGCAGCTGCGGTGGCGTATTTGTTGGCATCGCGACTGGTGGGCCCGATCACGAAAGCCAGCGAGACGATGGCGGAAATCGGCAAGGGTCGCTTCGACCAACGCATGCTCGACACCCGAGGCGACGAGTTCGGGCGTCTGTATGCGGCCGTCGACGCGATGGCGCTGGCTCTGCAGCGGCGAGAGGCCGGACGCGACAAGCCACGCATGACCGAATGAAGAAGAGCACTCATCAGTTCTTGAGCTTTCACCAGGCCCGGTACCAGGCCACCCTTTGCGCCCTGCTGGTGGCGGGCGCAGCAAATGCCCAGGCACCCGTTCAAGCCCCGCCTTCAGCTGCACCGCCGGCGGTGGCCGAAGCGCGGCCCGGGGCCATGGCCAGGATCCTGGGCCGCACCGAACGGCTGCTGGTGGTCCTTCCGGCCACTGGCGACACCGCCGAAGCGCTTGCCGAGCGCTTCCTCGGTCGCGCAGACCGCGCGTGGTGGTTGCAGGGGGACCAAGGCGGGGGCATCGTGCCCGGGGAGCCGCTGGTTGTTCCCTTGCAGCACCCCAATCCGATTGGTTTCACCAGCGCAGGCATGCAAACGGTGCCGATCCTCGGCTACCACCGGTTTGGCCCCAGTCCTTCTGCGATGGTGGTTACGCCAGAACAGTTCGAAGCCCATCTGCAGACCTTGACCGCGCCCGGCATGAACGTGCTGCCGTTGTCGGCCTTGCCGGAGTTCCTGGCAGGGCGCTCGCCCCTGCCGCCAGCTTCCGTGGCGATCACCGTCGACGACGGGCACGAGTCGTTTTATCGGCTGGCCTTCCCGCTGATCAAGCAGTACAAGCTGCCGGTGACCTTGTTCATTCATACCGATGCCATCGGCACCCGCGATTTCATGACCTGGGAACAGCTCCGGGAGGTGGCGGCTTCGGGTCTGATCAGTGTCCAGGCGCACTCCAAGACGCATCAGAACCTGGCCGCTCAACCCCGCCGGGAAAGCGATCTGAACCACCGTCGCCGGCTCGAAGTCGAGGTGCAGACGCCCCGCAAACTCATCGAACAAGAGTTGCCGGAGACCAAGGTCAGCCAGTTTGCCTACCCACACGGGCAAGCCAGCGCGGCCGTGCTTGACACGCTGCAGCGCAATGCTTTCGAGTTGGGCTTGACGGCCCGGCCCGGTGGCAACGCCTTTTTCCAGCCGCCATTCCTTCTTCAGCGCAGTCTCGTGCTGGGCAGCGACAACCTGGAGACTTTCAAGGCCCGACTGACCACGCGCCAAGAGGGTCAACTGTGATGCGCCTGCCCCGCTCCGGACTTTCTCGGTCAGCCGCGATCCTGGCTTTCCTCGGCGCGGCCTGGGCGTTGGCGGGCTGCGCCGGAGTCAGCGCGACACTGCCCGCCGGGGCTCCCGGCGCGCCGGCCGATGCCGCCAAGCCGGCGAAAGTGGTGGTTCAGGCACTTTCGACATTCGAGACTCGCCAGCGCGCACTGGCCGCGAGTGCCGAACAGCAAGGTCAATGGGCTCAGGCTGCCTGGGCGTGGGAAGCCCTGCACGCCACGCGACCCACCGACGAGGCGGTGGCCACCCGCATGCGGCAGGCCCGCGATGCCGCCGACTCTCGGGCCACCTTGCTGACCCAGCAGGCCCGACTGGCCTGGCAGCTGGCCGACCTGGGCGGTGCGCGCGAGCTGTTCCTGCGCGCCCTGCTGGCGCAGCCCACCCATGCCGAGGCGATCGAAGGTCTGCGCTCCCTGGAAGATGAACGCCTTCGCCGCCAGCTGGTGGCGCCAGATCCGGCCCGCATCGTCTCAGCCGGGAGTGCGCAAACCCGCAGTCAGGCTGAATTCGCCAGCATGCTGGTCGCCCAAGGCGCCTTCGAGCAAGCGGTGGAGATACTGGCACCACTGGCGGCTGGGCGCCGGGCTGATGCTGCGGTGCGCCGTCAACTGTCCGATGTCTACCTGCAGTTGGCACAAAGGCAGCGTGCCGAGCAGCCCACCGAGGCCTTGGCCACCTTGCGCAAGAGCCTGCAGATGGACTCCCGCAACACAAGGGCCGTCGCCTTGCAACGGGAATGGCGCCCGCCAGCGGCCGCGACACCGCGCGGGCGTTCTGGACCCTAGGGCGGTCGTCGAGGCAAGACGATGAAAAACGGCTGCTCGAAGGCAGCCGTTTTTCTTGGCGGGTGCAGACCGCACCCCTGCCTGGAACTACTCGGTGGTTTCCGGAGTTCCGGCTGCGTCGGCAGCGGGCGCCGGACGGTCGACGAGCTCGACAAATGCCATCGGTGCGTTGTCGCCCACGCGGAAACCCATCTTCAGGATGCGGGTGTAGCCGCCCGGGCGGGCCTGGTACCGGGGACCCAGTTCGTTGAACAGCTTGCTGACCACGTCGCGATCCCGCGTGCGGTTGAACGCCAGGCGGCGGTTCGCAAGGGTGGGAGTCTTGCCCAGAGTGATCAGCGGTTCGACGACGCTGCGGAGTTCCTTCGCCTTGGGCAGCGTGGTCTTGATGGCTTCGTGCTTGATGAGCGAATTGCACATGTTTCTCAGCATCGCCAGGCGGTGCGAAGTGGTGCGGTTCAGCTTGCGGGGGCCGTTGCGGTGGCGCATCGTGATTTCCTTTCGTTATGGAGTCCCGGCCGTGTCAGGTACCGGGCTTGCACGGCAGCATGCTTCGATGGGGTGTCGAAGGCCGTAGGGTGTGCCTGGGTCAGCGCTTGTCCAGGCCCTGAGGAGGCCAGTTCTCGAGCCGCGCGCCAAGCGTGAGCCCGCGCGAAGCCAGAACTTCCTTGATCTCGTTGAGACTCTTGCGACCCAGGTTGGGCGTTTTCAGCAGCTCGGTTTCGGTACGCTGGATCAGGTCGCCGATGTAGTAGATGTTCTCGGCCTTCAGGCAGTTTGCAGATCGAACCGTGAGCTCGAGCTCGTCCACCGGGCGAAGCAGTATCGGATCGAAGGGTGTCGACCGTGGCGGCAGCTGCGGCGGGAACTGACCACCACCCTCGGTCACGTCGATCTGGGCGAAGAAAGCCAACTGCTCGACCAGGATGCGCGCGCTTTGACGGATGGCTTCCTCGGGCGGGATGGCGCCGTTGGTTTCGATTTCCATGACCAGCTTGTCGAGATCGGTGCGCTGCTCGACGCGGGCGTTCTCGACTGCGTAGCTGACTCGCCGCACTGGCGAGAAAGAAGCGTCCAGCACGATGCGGCCGATGCTCTTCGTGGGCTCGTCACCGTAGCGGCGCAGGTTGCCGGGCACGTAGCCACGGCCCTTCTCGACCTTGATCTGCATGTCCAGCTTGCCACCTTGAGCAAGGTGGGCAATGACATGTTCCGGGTTGATGATCTCGACGTCGTGCGGAGTCTGGATGTCGGCGGCCGTGACGGCGCCTTCGCCCTCCTTGCGCAGCACGAGCGTGACTTCGTCGCGATTGTGCAGACGAAACACCACGCCCTTGAGGTTCAGCATCACGTGAACGACGTCTTCCTGAACCCCGTCGATGGCCGAGTACTCGTGCAGTACGCCAGCGATCGTGACCTCCGTCGGGGCGTAACCCACCATCGACGAAAGCAGCACTCGCCGCAACGCGTTGCCGAGGGTATGGCCGTAGCCACGCTCGAAAGGCTCGAGGGTGGCTTTGGCACGATGGCCGCCAAGCGGCTCGACCTGGATGGCCTTGGGCTTCAGAAGTGTGGTTTGCATTGCGTCTTTATGTTCCTGTCAATACCCTCGGTTCGTTACACCGATAAGGCTGATGGACCGCGCCGGGCTGGGTGTTGCGGTTTGCTTCGCGCCCGGCGGGCGAAGCACAACAAACGAAATCAGCGCGAATACAGTTCGACGATCAGGGCTTCCTTGATCTCGGCGCCGAACTGGTCGCGGTCAGGGACCTTCTTGAAGGTGCCCTCGAGCTTGGTGGCATCGACTTGCACCCAATCGGCCAGACCCAGCGACTGCGCCAGCTTCAGCGACTCGGTCACCCGCAGCTGGCTCTTGGCTTTTTCGCGCAGCGCGACCACGTCACCCGCCTTGACCGAGTAAGACGGGATGTTCACGACCTGGCCGTTGACCGTCAGCGCCTTGTGCGACACCAGCTGGCGTGCTTCGGCGCGGGTGGAGCCGAAGCCCATGCGATAGACGACGTTGTCCAGGCGTGACTCGAGCAGGCCCAGCAAGTTGCTGCCTGTATTGCCCTTGCGGCGTTCAGCTTCGGCAAAGTAGCGTCGGAATTGGCGTTCCAGAATCCCGTACATGCGCTTGACCTTCTGCTTTTCGCGAAGCTGCAAGCCGAAGTCGGAAGTACGCGCGCCACTGGTGCGACCGTGCTGGCCCGGCTTGGTGTCGAACTTGGCCTTGTCGGCGATGGGCCGACGGGCGCTCTTCAGAAAAAGGTCGGTGCCTTCACGGCGGGAAAGTTTGGCCTTGGGGCCGAGATAACGTGCCACGGTGGTTCCTTGGATGATTTGCTGACGCGGCAGATGCCGACAGCGGATGTGCTGCAGTCGGCGCCCCGCGCAAGTCCGGCGAAAGTTCTTGGATTCGCTCGGACAGTGGGCTTGCAGGGTGCCTTGGAAGCACCCCAGGAAAACAGCCGGCTTGCACCTCTTGGGTCTCGTTGTGCGCCCAGGGGGTCCAGCCGGCTTTCGAAAAACCTGTGATTATAGCCGCAGCGCGAATTGGCTCGCTGCCGAGGCCATCGGCGGGCTCAGATGCGCCGACGCTTCTGCGGCCGACAGCCGTTGTGAGGCACGGGCGTGACGTCGCTGATCGAGTTGATCCGGATGCCCAGCGAAGCCAGGGCACGCACGCTCGACTCGCGGCCAGGACCGGGGCCCTTGATCCGCACGTCCAGGTTCTTGATGCCCTGTTCCTGGGCTGCACGACCGGCGGTCTCAGCAGCCACCTGCGCCGCGAAAGGCGTGCTCTTGCGTGAGCCCTTGAAACCTTGACCACCGCTGGAAGCCCAGGCCAGCGCACCGCCTTGACGATCGGTGATGGTGATGATGGTGTTGTTGAACGAGGCGTGGACGTGAGCGATGCCGTCCGCAATATTCTTGCGGATCTTCTTGCTCACGCGGCGCGCCGCGGTGTTGACTGGTGCTTTGGCCATGGAAGACTCTCTTGAAGATTCGGGTGGCGAGGCGGCTTATTTCTTCAGGCCGGCTGCACCCTTGCGCGGACCCTTGCGGGTGCGGGCATTGGTACGCGTGCGCTGGCCGCGCACGGGCAGGCCGCGGCGATGGCGGAAACCACGGTAGCAACCCAAGTCCATCAGGCGCTTGATGCTGATGGACAGTTCGCGACGCAGATCGCCTTCGATCGTCATGCGACCAATCTCATCGCGGATGCGCTCGAGGTCGGTGTCGCTCAGGTCCTTGATCTTCTTCGAATAGGGGATGCCCACCTTCTCGCAGAGCTTCTGCGCGGTAGAGCGCCCAATACCGTAGATGGAGGTCAGACCGATCTCCGCGTGCTTGTGCGGAGGAATGTTGATGCCGGCGATACGTGCCATGTTCTTTCCTTAAATCTCAGCCTTGGCGCTGCTTGTGGCGCGGGTCGGTGCAGATCACGCGCACCACGCCCTTGCGGCGGATGACCTTGCAGTTGCGGCACATCTTCTTGACGGAAGCGGCGACTTTCATGATCTTCTCCTTGATCTCTAAATCAGCGTTTACTTGGCGCGGAACACGATGCGTGCACGCGACAGATCGTAGGGCGTCAGTTCCACGGTGACCTTGTCACCGGGAAGGATGCGGATGTAGTGCATGCGCATCTTCCCGGAAATGTGGCCCAGCACCACATGACCGTTTTCCAGCTTCACGCGGAAAGTGGCGTTGGGCAGGTTCTCGAGAATCTCGCCCTGCATCTGGATGACGTCGTCTTTGCTCATGGCTTGCTCAGGAGGTCTTGAAGTTGGCCTTCTTGAGCAGGCTTTCGTACTGCTGGCTCATCACGTAGCTCTGGACCTGGGCCCAGAAGTCCATCGTCACGACGACGATGATCAACAGCGACGTGCCGCCGAAGTAAAAGGGAACGTTGTACTTGAGCACCAGGAACTCGGGCAGCAAACACACCGCAGTGATGTAGATGGCGCCGGCCAGGGTCAGACGCGAAAGGATGCGATCGATGTGCTTGGCAGTCTGGTCGCCAGGTCGGATGCCCGGGATGAAAGCGCCGCTCTTCTTCAGGTTGTCCGCCGTCTCGCGACTGTTGAAAACCAGCGCGGTGTAGAAGAAGCAGAAGAACACGATCATCGCTGCGTACAGCAGCACGTAGATCGGCTGGCCCGGCGACAGGGCTGCCGAAAGGTCTTTCAACCAGCGCATGCCTTCACCGGTGGCAAACCAGCCGACGATGGTTGCGGGCAGCAGGATGATCGACGAGGCGAAGATCGGCGGGATCACGCCGCTCATGTTCAGCTTCAGAGGCAGGTGCGACGACTGTCCGCCGTAAACCTTGTTGCCGACCTGTCGCTTCGCATAATTGACAAGTATCTTGCGCTGTCCGCGCTCGACGAAGACGACGAAGTACGTCACGCCGATTACCAGGGCGATGATGAACAAGCTGGCAACGATGCTCATCGCACCCGTGCGAACCAGTTCGAACAGCCCGCCTATGGCGCTTGGCAAGCCCGCAACGATGCCGGCAAAGATGATGATCGAGATGCCATTGCCCAGACCTCGCTCGGTAATTTGCTCACCCAGCCACATCAGGAACATGGTTCCGGCGACCAGGCTGACGACAGCGGTCATTCTGAAACCGAAGCCAGGAGACAGCACGAGGCCCGTCTGGCCTTCAAGCGCCAGGGCAATTCCCAGCGACTGGAAGAGCGCCAATCCCAGCGTTCCGTACCGCGTGTACTGCGTGATCTTCCGCTTGCCCGCCTCGCCTTCCTTCTTCAGCGCCTCCAGCGTCGGGACGACGTAGGTCATCAGCTGCATGATGATCGAGGCGCTGATGTACGGCATGATGCCCAGCGCAAGCACCGAGAACCGCGACAGGGCACCGCCGCTGAACATGTTCAGCAGGCCCAGCATGCCTCCGCTCTGGCTGCTGAAAAGCTGCTGCAAGGTTACCGGGTCGATGCCTGGTACGGGGATGTGCGTCCCGATACGGTACACAACCAGAGCCAAGAGCAAAAAGATGATCCGCCGACGCAGATCACCGAATTTTCCGCTCTTCGCCAGCTGGTTCGCAGAGGTAGCCACGCTCGGATGCTTCCTTTAGCCCAGCGTCAGGCTGCCGAGACGGCAGATGCCACCGTACCGCCAGCAGCTTCGATCGCAGCCTTGGCGCCGGCGCTGGCGCCGATGCCCTTGAGCACCACCGGCCGAGTCAATTCACCCGACTTGATGACCTTGACGTGGCGGACGATCTCACGAACCATGCCGGCAGCCTTCAGAGTCAGCAGGTCCACTTCTGCAACATCCAGCAGCTGCAGGTCGCCCAAGGTAACCTCGCCGTTGAACTTCAGTTGTGCCGACTTGAAGCCACGCTTGGGCAGTCGACGCTGCAGCGGCATCTGGCCGCCCTCGAAGCCGACCTTGTGGTAGCCACCGGCACGACTTTTCTGACCTTTGTGGCCGCGCCCGGCAGTCTTGCCCAGACCGGAACCAATGCCGCGGCCAACCCGGCGGCGAGCTTTCTTGCTGCCCTCTGCGGGCTTGATGGTGTTGACTTGCATCACAGCACCTTCACCAGGTAGTCGACCTTGTTGATCATGCCGCGGACAGCAGGCGTGTCTTCCAGGGTGCGTTCGCTGTTGAGCTTGCGCAGGCCCAGACCGCGCACGGTGTCGCGGTGGCTTTGACGGGTGCCAGCCACGCTCTTGACGAGCTTGACAGTCAGCGTCTTCTTCTCGGTGTTGTCAGACATGTCGATTCTCCGGCGTGTGCTCAGTTGAAGAGGTCTTCGACCGACTTGCCACGCTTGGCCGCCACTTCGGCGGGGGTGGTGGAACGCTTCAGCGCATCCAGCGTTGCGCGGACCATGTTGTACGGGTTGCTCGAGCCCAGGCTCTTGGCAACGATGTCGGTCACGCCCATGACTTCAAACACTGCGCGCATCGGTCCGCCAGCAATGATGCCGTCACCAGGCTTGGCTGGAGCCATGATGACCTTGGCCGCACCATGCTCTCCCCGCACGCTGTGGTGGATCGAGCCGTTCTTCAGGCTGACCTTGCTCATGTTCCGTCGGGCGGCGTCCATGGCTTTCTGCACGGCCACGGGAACTTCCTTAGCCTTGCCCTTGCCCATGCCGACACGGCCGTCACCGTCGCCGACGACCGTCAGTGCAGCAAAACTGAGGGTGCGACCGCCTTTGACGACCTTGGTGACGCGGTTGACCGCAATCATCTTTTCCTTCAGGCCGTCGTCATTGCCTTCGGTCTGGGCGCGGGGTGTGAATTTTGCCATCTTGAGTATTCCTTGTGCCTAAGTGCCGAGTGCGGCGCTTAGAACTGCAGACCGGCTTCGCGGGCCGCTTCGGCCAGAGCCTTCACGCGGCCGTGGTAGGCGAAGCCGGATCGGTCGAAAGCGACCTTGTCGACGCCAGCGGCCTTGGCCTTTTCGGCAATGCGCTTGCCAACGAGGGTGGCGGCAGCCACATTGCTGCCCTTGCCACCGGCGCCGAGCTGCTCGCGCACTTCCTTTTCCACCGTCGAGGCGCTGGCCACGATGCGGGCGCCGTCGTCGGAAATGACGCTGGCAAAGATGTGCAGGTTGGAGCGGAACACGGTCAGGCGGGCCGAACCCGACTGAGCGATGCGCAGGCGCGTCTGGCGCGACCGGCGCAGGCGTTGTTCTTTTTTGGTCAGCATGGTCTCGCTCCTTACTTCTTCTTGGTCTCTTTGATGACCACACGCTCGCCTACATAACGGATGCCCTTGCCCTTGTAGGGCTCGGGCGGCCGGAAGGCTCGCACTTCGGCAGCCACCTGGCCCACGGTCTGACGGTCCGCGCCCGAGATCACGATCTCGGTCTGCGTCGGCGTTGCGACCTTGATGCCTTCAGGCATGTCCTTGACAACCGGATGGGAAAATCCGATCTGGAGCGTCAGCTTCTGGCCGGCGGCTGCAGCGCGAAAACCCACGCCCACCAGGCTCAGTCGCTTTTCAAAGCCCTTGCTGACACCGCCGACCATGTTGGCGACGAGCGCACGAACGGTGCCGCTCATCGCGTCGGCGGCGGCGCTGTCATTGGCCGGGGCAAACTTCAGCGTACCGGCATCATTGGTGATGGTGACCAGGCCGTTCAGCGTTTGCTGCAGCGTGCCATTGGCACCCTTGACGGTGATCTGATCCGCCGTGATGGCCACGTCCACGCCCTTGGGCAAGGCAACGGGCATCTTTCCTACGCGAGACATGTTGTTCTTCCTCGTGTTGGGCGGGTTAGGCGACGAAGCAAAGGACTTCGCCACCGACACCGGTCTGGCGAGCCTTGCGGTCGGTCATTACACCCTTGGGCGTGGTGACGATTGCCACACCCAGGCCGTTCATGACTTGCGGAATGGCATCGCGGCCCTTGTAGATGCGCAGACCAGGCCGGCTGACGCGCTCGATGCGCTCGATCACCGGACGCCCGGCGTAGTACTTCAACGCAATCTCGAGTTCGCTTTTGCCGCCTTCGCTGCGGACAGCGAAGCCGTCGATATAGCCTTCGTCTTTCAAGACCTGCGCGATCGCGGTCTTGATTTTCGAGGACGGCATCGTCACGACAGCCTTGTCGACAGCTTGCGCGTTGCGGATGCGCGTCAACATATCGGCGATGGGATCACTCATGCTCATGGATCAGTCTCCTGCTCAGGGCGCGCCGCTTACCAGCTGGCCTTGACCAGACCCGGGATGTCGCCCTTGAAGGCGAGTTCGCGGATCTTGTTGCGGCCCAGGCCGAACATGCGGAACGTGCCGCGCGGGCGGCCAGTCAGTTCGCAACGGTTGCGCAGACGCGTGGGATACGCGTTGCGCGGCAGCTTCTGAAGCTCCAGGCGAGCGGCGTAACGCTCTTCCTCGGGCTTCTGGAAGTCGTTGATGATGGCTTTCAGTTCCGCGTACTTCTTGGCGTACTTGGCAACCAGCTTCTCGCGCTTTTCTTCGCGCTGGATCAGGGATGTCTTGGCCATGTTCTGCCTTCAGTTCTTGAACGGAAACTTGAACGCCGTGAGGAGTGCCTTGCACTCGTCGTCGTTGCGCGCGCTCGTCGTGATGCTGATGTTCATGCCGCGGATCGCGTCGATCTTGTCGTACTCGATTTCCGGGAAGATGATCTGCTCCTTGACGCCGATGTTGTAGTTGCCTCGGCCATCGAAGGAACGCCCGGAAATGCCGCGGAAGTCGCGCACCCGGGGCAGCGCCACGGTGACGAAGCGGTCCAGGAATTCGTACATGCGCACGCCACGCAATGTCACCATGCAACCGATGGGCACGCCTTCACGGATCTTGAACCCGGCAATAGGCTTCTTGCTCTTCGTGACGACGGGCTTCTGACCGGCAATCTTGGTCAGGTCGCTGACGGCGTGGTCCATGACCTTCTTGTCGGAGACAGCTTCGCTGACACCCATGTTCAGGGTGATTTTTTCCAGACGCGGGACCTGCATCACCGAAGTGAAGCCGAACTTCGTCATCAACTCCGGAACGATCTTTTCCCGATAGATGGCCTGCAGGCGGGCAACAGGCACCGGGCCCTGGTTGGCCGACCCCGCCGGAGCCGCTGATTCTTGTTTCTTTGCCATGACCTTACGCCTTGATCTCTTCGCCGGAGGATTTGTAGACGCGCACACCGCTCTCACGCGTCTTGCGTGCGGCCTGCTCATCCTTGCTCAGCAGCTTGATGCCCACGCGGTCGGCTTTCGCGGTCTTCGGATTGAAGATGGCCACGTTCGACTGGTGGATGGGCATGGTCTTGTCGACCACACCGCCCGTCGTACCCTTCAGCGGATTCGGCTTCACGTGCTTCTTGGCCACGTTGACGCCTTCGACGACGATATGCTCGTCATCGACGCGCAGACTGATGGTGCCGCGCTTGCCCTTGTCGCGGCCCGTGGTCACGATGACCTGGTCGCCCTTGCGAAGTTTGTTCATGGTAGGTCCTGACGAATCGATTGCTGGTGTTTTGCCCGGACAGCCCTTAAAGGACCTCGGGAGCCAGCGAAACGATCTTCATGAAGCGCTCGGTGCGCAGTTCGCGCGTCACCGGGCCGAAAATACGCGTGCCGATCGGCTCGAGCTTGGCGTTCAGCAGCACTGCAGCGTTGCCGTCGAACTTGATCAGCGAGCCGTCCTGACGGCGAACGCCTTTCGCAGTGCGCACGACCACGGCACTGTAGACCTCGCCCTTTTTCACACGGCCGCGGGGTGCTGCTTCCTTGATGCTGACTTTGATGACATCGCCAATGCCGGCATAGCGCCGCTTGGAGCCGCCCAGCACCTTGATGCACATGACGGACTTGGCACCCGTGTTGTCGGCCACGTCGAGCCGCGATTGCATTTGGATCATGTTCTCTCACCCCAACTTCACTGCATGGGTGCCTTCTCGGCACTGGCCTGCAGTCAGTCTTGGGCCCGTGTAGGGGTTGGATCCGAAAAACAGCCACTGCAGGAATCTGCAGTCGCTTAATCTCCGGCGAAGCCCGCGATTATGCGGGAGCTATGGCACAGCGGTCAAGCCGCCGTGGTAAATACGCCTTCAGATCGCCTTGGCCTGGGCCAACAGGGTGGCCGCATCGCTCACCTCGAACTTGCCCGGTGCTTCGATGTTCAAGCTGCGGACGACACCGTTCTTGACCAGCATCGAGTAGCGCTGCGAGCGCAGGCCCATGCCGCGCGCCACCAGGTCGAGAGTCAGGCCAGTGGCCTGGGTGAACGCCGCGCTGCCGTCTGCCATCATCCGGACCTTGCCAGCGGTTTTCTGCTCGCGCCCCCAGGCGCCCATCACGAACGCATCGTTCACCGAGACACACCAGAGCTCATCGACACCAGCGGCGGCAAAGTCTGCGGCGAGCTCGACAAACCCCGGAACGTGTTTGGCAGAACAGGTTGGCGTGAAGGCACCGGGTAGCGCAAAGATGCCGATGGTCTTGCCCGCGGTGATTTGCGAGATGTCGAAGGTGTTGGGGCCGACCGAGCAACCGTTGCCCTCCACCTCGATGAATTCCTGCAGGCTGCCGGCGGGCAAAGAATCTCCGACTTTCAACATGGCACGTTTCCTCGAAATGTGAGACGGCCGAACCTGGTTTCCCAGTGTTCGGCCGAGGGGCAGCGGCGGCAGGCAGATGCCTGCACACACGAATTCAGACCAGCTTGGCTTTCTCGATCAGCCGAGTGACGACCCAGGACTTCGTCTTGCTGATGGGCCGACCTTCGGCGATCTCAACCACATCGCCCATCTTGTATTCGCCCTTTTCATCATGGGCGTGGTACTTGCGCGAATGGGCAACGATTTTTCCGTACAGCTCGTGTGCGTTTCGGCGCTCGACCAGAACGGTCACCGTCTTGGAACGCTTGTCGCTGACGATTCGGCCCACGAAAGTTCGCGTGTTCTTTTTGGCCGGTGCGGCCACGGCCGTGGTTTGGACGTCGCTCATTTGGCGGCCTTCTTCTTTTCGGCCAGGATCGTCTTCACGCGAGCGATGTCGCGTTTGGTCTTGCCGAGTTGCGAGTTGTTGGTCAGCTGCTGGGTGGCGCGCTGCATGCGAAGGCCGAAATGGGCCTTCAACAGGTCAGTCACTTCCTTCTCCAGTGCTGCTGCGTCCTTGGTGCGCAGTTCAGATGCTTTGGTCATGTGTGCTCCTACGTTCAGGTGCCGACCTGGCGGGCGACGAACGTGCAGCGCAGCGGCAGCTTGGCCGATGCCAGCAGGAACGCTTCGCGGGCCAGTTGCTCGGGCACGCCGTTGATTTCGTACAGCACCTTGCCAGGCTGGATCTCGGCCACGTAATACTCGGGGTTACCCTTGCCGTTGCCCATGCGGACTTCGGCTGGCTTTTGCGAGATCGGCTTGTCCGGGAAGATGCGGATGAAAATGCGGCCACCGCGCTTGATGTGACGGCTGATCGCGCGGCGGGCCGCTTCGATCTGACGCGCCGTGATGCGGCCGCGTTCGGTGGCCTTCAGGCCGAATTCGCCGAAGGACACGTTCGCGCCACGCGTGGCGATGCCGGTATTCCGGCCCTTTTGTTCCTTGCGGAACTTGCGACGTGCGGGTTGCAGCATCGTTATTCTCCTTTGGTCTCGCCGCCCGTGGCGGGCGTCGCGCCAGTCGGCGCAGTGCCGGCCGGTGCTGCGCGACGAACACGCTTGACGGCCGGGCCCTTGGGTCCGTCGCCAGCGGGGGCTGCTGCAGTTGCGGGCGCGCCATCGCTGCGCGCACCACGGTCGCCACCCGGACGGCCACGGCCACCCGGTGCGCCCGGCCGGTCGCCAGGACGAGGGCCGCGGCGGTCACGGCGGTCGTTATCGCCTTCGGTCTTTGCCAGCTGCGGCGCTTCGCCGTTCGCCAGGCGGTCACCGCGGTAGACCCAGACCTTCACACCAATGACGCCATAAGTCGTCTTGGCTTCGCTGAAGCCGTACTCAATGTCGGCCTTCAGGGTGTGAAGCGGCACGCGACCTTCGCGGTACCACTCGCAACGTGCGATCTCGATGCCGTTCAGGCGGCCCGACGACATGATCTTGATGCCCAGGGCGCCCAGGCGCATCGCGTTCTGCATCGCGCGCTTCATGGCACGGCGGAACATGATGCGCTTTTCGAGCTGCTGGGTGATGCTGTCGGCGATCAGCTGCGCATCGACCTCGGGCTTGCGCACCTCTTCGATGTTCACGGCCACTGGCACGCCCAGGCGACGGCCCAGTTCAGCCTTCAGGTTCTCGATGTCCTCGCCCTTCTTGCCGATCACCACGCCCGGACGTGCCGAGAAGATGGTGATGCGTGCGTTCTTGGCGGGACGCTCGATGAGGATGCGCGAGACAGCAGCGCTCTTCAGCTTGGTCTTCAGGTACTCACGAACGTCCAGGTCTTCGGCCAGCATGCCGGCGAAGTTCTTGTGGTTCGCGAACCAGCGTGACTGCCAGGCGCGGGTGACCGAGAGGCGGAACCCGGTCGGATGGATCTTCTGTCCCATGAAATCAGTTCCCCACGGTCACGTAGATGTGGCAGGTGCCTTTGCTGATGCGCGCACCGCGGCCCTTGGCCCGGGCGGAGAAGCGCTTCAGCACGGTGCCCTGCTCGACGTAGATCGAGGTGATCCTCAGCTCGTCGATGTCGGCACCGTCGTTGTGCTCGGCATTCGCAACGGCGGAATCGACCACCTTCTTGATGATGCCGGCGGCTTTCTTCTGCGTGAAGGCCAGGATGTTGAGCGCCTGGTCGACCTTCTTGCCGCGGATCATGTCCGCGACGAGGCGGCCCTTGTCCGAAGACAGGCGAACGCCACGTGCAATTGCTTTGGTTTCCATCGCAGTGGCTCCTTACTTCTTGGCCTTCTTGTCCGCGGGGTGACCCTTGAACAAGCGGGTGAGGGCAAATTCGCCGAGCTTGTGACCGACCATCTGGTCGGTCACGTACACCGGCACGTGCTGCTTGCCGTTGTGCACGGCGACCGTCAGACCGATGAACTCGGGCAGGATCGTGCTGCGGCGCGACCAGGTCTTGATGGGCTTCTTGTCCTTGTTGGCGGATGCCCGCTCGACCTTGGCAAGAAGATGGTGGTCCACGAAAGGACCCTTTTTGAGTGAACGCGTCATGGTTGCTTTCCCTCAGGCCTCACTTCTTGCGCCGCGAGACGATCATCGTCTGCGTACGCTTATTGCTGCGGGTCCGGTAGCCCTTGGTCAGCGTGTTCCACGGCGACACCTGCGGCTGGCCTTCACCGGTCTTGCCTTCACCACCACCGTGCGGGTGGTCGACCGGGTTCATCGCGGTACCGCGCACGGTCGGGCGGATGCCCTTCCAGCGGATGGCACCGGCCTTGCCATACTGGCGCAGGCTGTGTTCCTCGTTCGACACTTCGCCGATGGTCGCGCGGCAGTCGATGTGGATCTTGCGGACCTCACCTGACCGCAGGCGGACCTGCGCGTAGATGCCTTCGCGGGCCATCAGCGTCACGGCGGCACCGGCCGAGCGCGCGATCTGCGCGCCCTTGCCAGGCATCATCTCGACGCAGTGGATCGTGGAACCCACGGGGATGTTGCGGATGGGCAACGTGTTGCCGGCCTTGATCGGAGCCTCGGCGCCACTGAGCAGCGTGGCACCGGCTTCCACGCCGCGCGGGGCGATGATGTAGCGACGCTCGCCGTCGGCGTAGCAGACCAGCGCAATGTGGGCCGTGCGGTTCGGGTCGTACTCGATGCGCTCGACCTTTGCCGGGATGCCGTCCTTGTTGCGGATGAAATCGACGACGCGGTAGTGGTGCTTGTGGCCACCACCCTTGTGGCGCATCGTGATGACGCCCCGGTTGTTGCGACCGGCGTTCTGCTTCTGAGGCTCCAGCAGCGAAGCCTCAGGCGCGCCTTTGTGAAGGTGCTTGTGCACGACCTTCACCACGGCACGGCGGCCAGGCGAAGTCGGCTTGACTTTGACGACGGCCATTACGCGGCCTCCCCGGAGAAGTTGAGCTCCTGGCCCGCCTTCAACGACACATACGCCTTCTTGACGTGGTCGCGGCGACCGATGGAGCGCCCGAAACGCTTGACCTTGCCCTTCTGGTTCACGGTGGACACAGAAGCGACTTCGACCTTGAACATCAGCTCGACCGCGGCCTTGATCTCGGGCTTGGTGGCGTCACGGAGGACCTTGAACAGGACCTGGTTGTTCTTTTCGCCGACGCGGGTGGCCTTCTCCGAGATGATCGGGGCGACCAGCACGGTAGCCAGACGGCCTTCGTCGAACTTGGTTTCCTTGGGTGAAGGATTGATGCGGCTCATGCAAACATCTCCTTGAGCTGCTCGATCGCACCCTTGGTCACCAGCACCTTCTTGTAGAAGACCAGCGACAGGGGATCGGCGTAGCGCGGTTCCAGGACCAGCACGTTGGACAGGTTGCGCGAAGCCAGCGCCAGGTTGTCGTCGACCTGGTCGGTGATGACCAAAACCGAGTTCTTGGTGTCCGTGCCCAGGCCCATGGCCTTGAACTTGGCCGCCAGCAGCTTGGTCTTCGGGGCTTCCAGCGTCAGGGAGTCGACCACCGCGAGGCGGCCGTCACGGGCCAGCTGCGAGAGGATCGACGCCATGCCGGCGCGGTACATCTTCTTGTTGACCTTCTGCGAGAAGTTCTCGTCGGGCCGGTTCGGGAAGATGCGACCACCGCCACGCCACAGCGGGCTGCTGGTCATGCCGGCGCGGGCGCGGCCGGTGCCTTTCTGGCGGAACGGCTTCTTGGTCGAGTGCTTGACTTCGCCGCGGTCCAGTTGGGCGCGGGTGCCTTGGCGGGCATTGGCCTGGAAAGCCACGACCACCTGGTGCACCAGGGCTTCGTTGTAGTCACGGGCGAACAACGTGTCGGGCGCGTCCACCTTGGACGTCGCCTGACCTTGTTCGTTGAGGAGCTCGAGCTGCATGCTTAGGCCCCTTTCTTGAGCTTGGCCTTGATGGCCGGACGCACGACCACATGGCCGTTCTTGGCGCCGGGCACCGCGCCGCGGACGAGCAGCAGCGAGCGCGCTTCGTCGACACGGATCACGTCCAGGTTCTGGGTGGTGACGGTTTCGTCGCCCATGTGCCCGGTCATCTTCTTGCCGGGGAACACACGGCCCGGGTCCTGGGCCATAGAGATCGAGCCCGGCACGTTGTGCGAGCGACTATTGCCGTGCGACGCGCGCTGCGAGCTGAAGTTGTGGCGCTTGATCGCGCCCTGGAAGCCCTTGCCGATGGACGTGCCCTGCACGTCGACCTTCTGGCCCGCGGCGAACAAGGCCACGGGCACCACGGCTCCGGGCTTGTACTGGCCTGCGGTTTCCGCGCTGACGCGGAATTCCTTCAGGATTTCGCCGGCTTCGACACCGGCTTTCGCCAAGTGGCCTGCAGCTGGCTTGATCACGCGGCTGGCCCTGCGGGTACCGAAGGTGACCTGAAGCGCGTCGTAGCCGTCGGTGGCCGTGGTCTTGACCTGCGTGACGCGGTTGTTGGACACGTCGAGCACCGTCACGGGGATGGCGTCGCCATCGTCCGTGAAGCTTGCGGCCCAGCAAGCCGAGCTGTTCGCTCAAACTCATGGTTTTCTCCAGCGGACCAACGATGCGGCCCGCCTTGTTCACGATCCCGAGAACGATTGCCCGGGGTGGGTCCCCGGGCATCCATATGCAAACGGGGTGTTTGAATCCTCCGCCTGAGGCAAGCCCAGGTCGGGGAAAGCCCGCGAGTATAGCAGTGGCGGCATCTGCCGCAACCGCTATCTCACGCGCTTGGTCCTACTGCAGCTTGATTTCGACGTCCACACCGGCAGGCAGGTCGAGCTTCATCAGCGCGTCCACGGTCTTGTCGGTGGGGTCGACGATGTCCATCAGGCGCTGGTGCGTGCGGATCTCGAACTGGTCGCGGCTCGTCTTGT
>LNET01000033.1 GCA_001464055.1 Burkholderiales bacterium Ga0077543 | reverse complement strand
CGCAGCTGGGCCTGGCGCTCCACCAGCCGGTGGGCGTAGTAGATCGGCGCGGGCATCAGCTCGGGCGTCTCGTCGCAGGCGTAGCCGAACATCAGGCCCTGGTCGCCGGCGCCGATGTTCAGGTGGTCGTCGCTGGCATGGTCCACGCCCTGGGCGATGTCGTTGCTCTGCTTGTCGTAGCAGACCATCACCGCGCAGCCCTTGTAGTCGATGCCGTACTCGGTGTTGTCGTAGCCGATGCGCTTGATGGTGTCGCGCGCCACCTGGATGTAGTCGACGTGCGCGTTGGTCGTGATCTCGCCGGCCAGCACCACCAGGCCGGTGTTGCACAGGGTTTCAGCGGCCACGCGGCTGCGCGGGTCCTGCTTGAAGATGGCGTCGAGGATGGCGTCCGACACCTGGTCGGCGACCTTGTCGGGGTGGCCTTCAGAGACGGATTCGGATGTGAAGAGGAAGTCGTTCGCCACTTGGAAAAGCTCCGGTTGGGTTGCACTGGCTGCGTCGCCGGTGCGGGGGAGCCCGCGGCGAACGCTTTAGCGGGTTTGTTTGCCTGGCGCCACGCTGCTTTGCAGTGTGGCCGCTGGCCCGGCAGGGCTGGGTATGCTCCCGGCCCTACAGTCGCCCCGCAAGTTGTCCTTTAACTCGGCGACAGCCAAATTATACGAACGATGTCCTGGTGGCTTGCACGGATCCTGCACACCCTGTCCAAGTGGCCACTGCGGCTTTTGCACGCGATTGGCGCCCTGGTGGGCTGGGTGGCCTATCTGGCTTCGGCGCCCTACCGCCGACGCCTCAACGAAAACGCCGCTCTGGCGGGCGTCAGCCTGGCCCAGCGCCGCGCTGCCGTGGCCGAGGCCGGCAAGCTGACGCTGGAACTGCCGCGGCTGTGGCTGCGCCCGCGCGCGCAGCCGATTGCCGACCCGGTGCGCTGGGAAGGCAGCGAACACGTGGAAGCCGCGCTGCAGGCTGGCCGCGGCATCGTTCTGCTGACGCCGCACATGGGCAGTTTCGAAGTGGCGGCCCAGGCCTATGCCGAACGTTTCGGCGCGCGCCAGCCCATCACCGTGCTGTACCGCCCGGCGCGCCAGGCCTGGCTGCGCGAACTGGAGGAAACCGCCCGAGCGCGCCCGGCGCTGGCCACCGCGCCGGCCACCCTGGCCGGGGTGCGGCAAATGATGCGGGCCCTGAAGCGCGGCGAAACCCTGGGCCTGTTGCCCGACCAGGTGCCGCCCGAAGGCATGGGCGTGTGGGTGCCTTTTTTCGGCCAGCCGGCCTACACCATGACGCTGGGCGCGCGCCTGGCGCTGCAGACCGGGGCGGCACCCTTGCTGATATGGGGCGAACGCCTGCCGCGCGGCAGCGGCTACGTCGTGCGGGTATGCCCGCTGGCCGAGCCCATGCCTGCAGCTACCGAAGCGGGTGACCTGAGTGCTGCTGCTGCCGCCATGAACCGCAACATGGAAAGCATGATCCTGGCCCGACCCGCGCAGTACCTGTGGGGCTACCACCGCTACAAGCAGCCTCGCCAGCCCGAGGCCGGACCATGAAGGCGCTGTTGATGAACGGGCTGGCCCGGCTGCTGCTGGTGCTGGTGTGGCTGCTGCACTGGATGCCCCTGCCCATGCTGGCCGCGCTGGGGCGGGGGCTGGGGTGGCTGCTCTTTCACCTGGCCCGGGCGCGCCGGCGCGTGGCGCTGCGCAATGTCGAGCTGTGTTTCCCGGAGCGCCCGGCCGCCGAGCGGCGGGCCCTGGTGCGCGAGCACTTCCAGTGGCTGGCGCGCAGCCTGCTGGAGCGTTCGCTGCTGTGGCATGCCTCGCCAGCCCGCTTGCGTCGACTCATTCGTGTCGAGGGCGACGTGATGCTGGCCGAACGCCTGTGGCAGGAGCAGCAGCGCCCCACGCTCTGGCTGGTGCCGCACTTCCTGGCGGTGGACGTGGCGGGTGCCGCGGTGCAGCTGTTCCAGCCGCGGCCGGGCGTGGACATCTACGCGCCACAAAGCAACCCGGTGCTCGACGCCGCCTTGCTGCGCGGTCGTTCGCGCCTGGGCCACGACGAGTTCTACCGGCGCCAGGACGGCGCCCGCGCCGTGGTGCGCGCCATCAAGCGCGGCCTGGGCTTCTTCAACCCGGCCGACATGGACTTCGGCCCGCGCGACGCGGCCTTCGTGCCCTTCTTCGGCCACCCCGCGGCCACGCTGCTGGCGCCTTCGCGCATGGCGCGCGGGCTGAACATGGTGGTGCAGCCCATCGTGGCCGAGATGCTACCCGGTGGCCAGGGCTACGTGGTGCGCTTCCTGGCACCCTGGACCGACTGGCCCGGCGACGATCCCGAAGCCGACGCGGCGGCGATGAACCGGTTCATCGAGGCGCAGATCCTGCGCTGCCCGGCGCAATACCTGTGGGTGCACCGGCGCTTCAAGACGCGACCGCCCGGCCAGCTGCCTCTGTACGACTGAGCCTGCGCCTGGCCCCTCCAAGCCTGGTCCGGGGCAGCGCGGAGCCGACACGAAGTGTTTCAGGAGCCCGTCGTCCATGCCCTGGATCGGGGGTGCACGGGGGCCTGCCCCGCGGCACATTTGAGGTAGAACCCGAAAGTGTGAACTTTTGCCGCCAGGAGCCCCGCATGAGCCTTTCCAAGACCAAGTTCCTCCGTCGCACAGCGCTGTCGGTGTCCTTGCTGGCGCTTTGCAGCGCGGCCCATGCCGGCGCCGTCGCCAGCCCGGGCTGGGATGAAGCCGTGAACGGCGACCTGTCCAACGTGGGCCCGACGCCCACCCTCGTCACCCTGCTGGAGGGCGGCGTCACGACCATCGTCGGCACGACCGGGGCCTCCAGCGCCAACGTCGTCGACCTCGACTACTTCACCTTCACCGTCCCGGCGGGCTTCGAGCTGTCGTCTCTGACCGTGCTGGACGGCACCATGCCCATCGGCAGCAACGGATTCATCGGGGTGATGAGCGGCACCAGCTTCACGGTGTTGCCCGACTCGTTCAGCGCCGTCGGCCTGCTGGGCTTTGCGCTGTACGGCGAGAACGACATCGGCACCGACATCTTGCCGACGATGGGGCTGGCGGGCATTGGTGCGACGGGCTTCACCCCGCCCCTGCCGGCCGGCGACTACAGCTTCTGGGTGCAGGAAACCGGCATGGGCGTGGCGACCTACGGCTTTGCCTTCGGCGTCACGGCCGTGCCCGAGCCGGCCACCGCCCTCAGCCTGCTGGCCGGCCTGGCGCTGCTGGCGGGCGCGCTGAAGCGCCGCTGAGCGCCTGCCGCCCCAGGGCGGCCGGGCATGGCGGGGATAATCGCCGCCATGCGACTGCGCTTCACCAAGATGCAAGGCGCGGGCAACGACTTCGTCGTGCTCGACGGCACCGCCGCGCCCGTCACGCTGACCACTGCGCAACTGCAGCGCCTGGGCGACCGCCGCTTCGGTGTCGGTGCCGACCAGATCCTGGCGGTGGAACGCAGCAGCACGCCCGGCGTCGACTTCCGCTACCGCATCTTCAACGGTGCCAGCGGCGATGAAGTCGAACACTGCGGCAATGGTGCGCGCTGTTTCGTGCGTTACGTGCATGGTCGCGGCCTCACCGACAAGACCACCGTGCGCGTGGAAACCGTCAACAACGTTCTGACGCTGCAGCTGCAGCCCGACGGGCGGGTCAGCGTCGACATGAACCGCCCGGTGTTCGACCTGGCGCGTGTGCCCTTCGACGCCACCGGTCTCAAGCCGCTGCCCCTGGCCGGCTTCGAGCAGTGGTGCATCGAAGGCGCGGCAGAGCACCCGCTGGCCGTGCTCTCGATGGGCAACCCGCACGCCGTGCTGCGCGTGGCCGATGTCGACACGGCGCCGGTGGCCAGCCTGGGCCCGCACATCGAAACCCATGCGCGCTTTCCGCGCCGGGTGAACGTGGGTTTCCTGCAAGTGCTGTCGCGCGACGCGGTGCGCCTGCGCGTGCACGAACGCGACGCCGGCGAAACCCTGGCCTGCGGCACCGGCGCCTGCGCGGCGGTGGTGGCGGGCATCCGCCTGGGCTGGCTGGCGCGGCGTGTGGAAGTGCAGGCGCGGGGCGGGCAACTGCTGATCGAATGGCCGCAAGACGATGCCCCGGTGCTGATGACAGGCCCGGCCGAAACCGTATTCGAAGGAGAGATCGACCTGTGAGCAGCATCCAAGGAATCACCGAAGCCGACATCGCGCACTTCCTGGCGAACAACCCCGCGTTCTTCGAGCGGCATGCCGAATTGCTGGCCAGCGTGCAGCTGACCAGCCCGCATGGCCAGCGCGCGGTTTCCCTGCAGGAACGGCAGATGGAAATGCTGCGCGAGCGCATCAAGGGCCTGGAAGGCCGGATCATGGAAATGATTCGCCACAGCCAGGAGAACGTGGCCATTGCCGACCGCCTGCACCGCTGGACCCGCAGCATGCTGCTGACCACCGACGCTGCGGCGCTGCCCGCCGCGGCCGTGGCCGAACTGAAGCACCAGTTCCTCATTCCCCAGGCCGCCGTGCGCGTCTGGGGTGCGGGCGAAGAGATGGCCGGCCAGCCCTGGGCCGCGCCCGTCAGCGACGACATCCGTGCCTTCAGCGGCAGCCTGGCGCTGCCCTACTGCGGCGTGAATTCCGGCTTCGAGGCCAGCGAGTGGCTGGACGATGGCCCCGTGGCAGCGTCGATGGCGATGATTCCGCTGCGCCAGACGCGTGATCCGCGCGAAACCCAGCGCGAACTGGGCCCTGGCGGCAGCGACGGCTGCTTCGGCCTGCTGGTGCTGGCCTCGCCCGACCCCACGCGCTTTTCGGCCGACATGGGCACCGACTTCCTGATGCGCATCGGCGAGATTGCCAGCGCCGCGCTGGCACGGCTGCTGCCGGCGCGCTAGAACGGGCCGCGCCAGCCGCCCGCCCGCAGCCGAATGGATGCCGCCACCCCACTGGCCCCGGAACTGCAGGCTTTCCTGGGCCACCTGCAGGTCGAACGGCGCCTGGCCAGCCGCACCCTGGCGATGTATGGCGAAGCGCTGCTGCGACTGCAGGGCTATGCCCAGGCCGACGGCGTGGCGCTGGCCCGGGCCATGCCGCTGCACCTGCGCCACTGGGTGGGGCAGCTGCGGCGCCGCGGCCTGGCGCCGCGCAGCATTGCCATCGCCCTGGCGGCCTGGCGCGGTCTGTACCGCTGGTGGGGGCGGCAGGGCGTGGTGACGGCCAACCCGGTGGACGGCATCCGCCCGCCCAAGGCGCCGAAGCCGCTGCCCAAGGCCCTGGCCGTCGAGCAGGCCATGGCCCTGGCCGACCACCCGGGCGCAATGACCGACCCCGCCGTCGCCGGCCGCGCCAACACCCCGGCGCTGGCGGCGCGCGACGCCGCGATCGTCGAACTGCTGTACGGCAGTGGCCTGCGCATTGCCGAGCTGCTGGGGCTGGATACTGCCGCCCACGCCGGCGCCGCCGGCTGGGTGGACCTGGCCGACGCCACGGCCCATGTGCTGGGCAAGGGCAGCAAGCGCCGCAGCGTGCCGGTGGGGCGCAGTGCGTTGCTGGCGCTGCAGGCTTGGCTGGAACATCGCCCGCAGCTGGCGGCCGCCGGTGAACTGGCGCTGTTCGTCAGCCAGCGCGGCACGCGGCTGGTGCCCAACCAGTTGCGTTCGCGCCTGAAGGACCAGGCCCGCCGTGCCGAGCTGCCCACCGGCGTGCACCCGCACATGCTGCGCCACAGCTTTGCCAGCCATCTGCTGCAAAGCAGCGGCGACCTGCGTGCCGTGCAGGAACTGCTGGGCCACGCCAGCATCAGCACCACCCAGGTCTACACCAAGCTCGACTTCCAGCACCTGGCCAAGGTCTACGACGCGGCGCATCCGCGGGCAAAAAGACGCTGAGGCCGGGGCGAAGCGGCAGCGGCTGCCGTGACGACAAAATCCGCGTCATGAAAACCATCCGCTTGCGCGAAGGCAAGGACCGCAGCCTGCTGCGCCGCCACCCCTGGGTGTTCCACAGCAGCATCGCCAAGGGCGGCGCCGACCCCGGCGAGACCGTGCGTGTGGAAGCCGCCGACGGCCGCTTCCTGGCCTGGGGCGCCTTCAGCCCCAGCAGCATGATCCGCGTGCGCGCCTGGTCCTTCGTCGAAGCCGACCAGATCGACCCCGCGCACTTCGACAGGCGCATCCGGCGTGCCGTGGCGCTGCGCGCGCGGCTGCCGGTGGCCAGCAACGGCGTGCGTCTGGTGCACGGCGAAGCCGACGGCCTGCCCGGCCTGGTGGTGGATCGCTACGGCGAGCTGCTGTGTGCGCAGTTCGGCAGTGCCGGCACCGAACGCTGGAAAGCCGCCATTGCCGATGCGCTGCTGGCCGCCACTGGCTGCGAACGGCTCTACGAACGTTCCGACAGCGGCGTGCGCGGCCTGGAAGGACTGCCCCCTGTGGCCGGCTGGCTGCGCGGCGGCGGCGCTTCCGAGGCCACCATCACCGAGCACGACTGGCGGCTGACGCTGGACGTGGCCGAAGGCCACAAGACCGGCTTCTACCTGGACCAGCGCGACAACCGCGCCTTGCTGGGCCGCTGGGTGCGCCACTTCGGCTGCCAGCGCGTGCTGAACTGCTACAGCTACACCGGCGGCTTCAGCGTGGCCGCACTGGCCGGCGGCGCCGCGCACGTGACCAGCGTGGATTCATCGGCCCCGGCCCTGGCGCGAGCGCAGGCGCACGTGGCGCTGAACGGCTTCGACGCCGCGCGCAGCACGGTGGTGGACGCCGACGTCAACCAGTTCCTGCGCGATGCGCTCAAGAGCGGCGCGCGCTACGACTGCATCGTGCTGGACCCACCGAAGTTCGCGCCCACCGCCGCCCATGCCGAGCGCGCCAGTCGCGCCTACAAGGACATCAACCGGCTGGCGCTGCGCCTGCTGGAGCCGGGAGGCCTGCTGCTCAGCTTCAGCTGCAGTGGCGGCATCGGCGCCGAGCTGTTCCACAAGATCGTGGCCGGCGCGGGCATGGACGCCGGCGTGGACGCGGCCATCCTGCAGCGGCTGGAGGGTGCCTGCGACCACCCCACGACGATCGAATTCCCCGAAGGCGAATACCTCAAGGGCCTGGCGCTGCTGAAGGCGGCAGCGTGATGGACGGCAGCGTGATGCGGGGGTCGAACTTGGCCCGCTTCACGCTGAAGTAGGCCTTGACGTTGCGCACGTTGGCGTCCTGCGTCAACAGCCGCTGCACCAGGGCGCGGTAGGCCGGCATGTCGGGCACCCACAGCACCAGCACGAAGTCCGGGCCGGGGCTGACGCGCCAGCACTGCTGAACCGCGGCTTCGGCCACGGCGCGGGCCTCGAAGGCGTCCAGATGTTCTGCGCCCTGGCGGTCGAGCGTGACTTCCAGCAGCGCCGTCAGGCCGGTGTCGATGGCAGCAGGGTTCAGCAAGGCCACCTGCCGTTCGATGACACCGGTGTCGATCAGGCGGCGCACCCGGCGCAGCGTGGTGGCGGGCGACACCCCGGCACGTTCGGCCAGCGCCAGATTGGACTGCGAGGCGTCGGTCTGCAGCAGTTCGAGCAGGCGAAGGTCGAGAGGGTCCAGTTCCATGGCGACACTTTATTGCATGTAATTAGCTATTGCGAGCAATTGCATCGTCAAGGCATACAGATGAAATAAAACACCGAATATCTGTTCAAAAACCCGCACTCACGTCACCAGCACTGGCCTAGCATCCCGCACCGTCCAGCAAACAAGGCAGAAACATCATGTGTGGCATCGTCGGCGCCGTCAGTTCGAGAGACATCGTTCCTGTCCTGCTGGAAGGCCTGAAGCGCCTGGAATACCGCGGCTACGACAGCTGCGGCGTGGCCGTGCACCAGGGCGGCGAACTCAGGCGGGCCCGCAGCACCGCGCGCGTGGCTGAACTCCAGCTCAGCGTCGCCCAGGACGGCATTGCCGCCGGCACCGGCATCGCGCACACACGCTGGGCCACGCATGGCGCGCCGGCGGTACACAACGCCCACCCGCATTTCAGCAGCGGCCCGCAGGCCAAGGCCGCCAGCAGCGGCCGCGTGGCCCTGGTGCACAACGGCATCATCGAGAACCACGACGAACTGCGCGCCGAACTGCAGGGCCGCGGCTACGAATTCACCAGCCAGACCGACACCGAGGTCATCGCCCACCTGGTGCACTTCCTGTACGACGGCGACCTGCTCGACGCCGTGCAGCGCGCCCTGCCGCGGCTGCGTGGCGCTTACGCGATTGCGGTGTTCTGCCGCGACGAGCCGCAGCGCGTGGTGGGCGCGCGCCAGGGTTCGCCGCTGATCCTGGGCGTGGGCCAAGGCGAGAACTTCCTGGCCAGCGACGCCATGGCCCTGGCCGGCGTCACCGACCAGATCGTCTACCTGGAAGAAGGCGATGTCGTCGACATGCAGCTGGGCAAGACCTGGATCAGCAGCGCCGATGCCACGCGCCCGGGCCGTTACGCGCCGGTGCAGCGCCCGGTGCGCACCGTGCAGGCGCACAGCGGCGCAGCCGAGCTGGGGCCCTACCGGCACTACATGCAGAAGGAAATCTTCGAGCAGCCGCGCGCGCTGGCCGACACGCTGGAAGGCGTGGCTGGCATCAGCCCCGAACTGTTTGGCGACGGGGCCTACCGTGTCTTCAAGGAAGTCGACCGCGTGCTGATACTCGCCTGCGGCACGAGCTTCTATTCAGGGTCCACCGCGCGCTACTGGCTGGAAAGCATCGCCGGCATTCCCACCACGGTGGAGATCGCCAGCGAATACCGCTACCGCGACAGCGTGCCCGACCCGAAGACCCTGGTGGTCACCATCAGCCAGAGCGGCGAGACCGCCGACACCCTGGCCGCGTTGAAGCACGCGCGCAGCCTGGGCATGGAACACACGCTGACCATCTGCAACGTGGCCACCAGCGCCATGGTGCGCGAATGTAAGCTGGCCTACATCACGCGGGCAGGCGTGGAAATCGGCGTGGCCAGCACCAAGGCTTTCACCACCCAGCTGGCTGGCCTGTACCTGCTGACCCTGGCCCTGGCCCAGGTGCGCGGCCGGCTGTCAGACGAACAGGAGGCCGCAGAACTGAAGGCCCTGCGCCACCTGCCGCTGGCGCTGCAGGCGGTGCTGGCGCTGGAGCCGCAAGTGATTGCCTGGAGCGAGGAATTCGCGCGCAAGGAAAACGCGCTGTTCCTGGGCCGCGGGCTGCACTACCCGATTGCGCTGGAAGGCGCGCTGAAGCTCAAGGAGATCAGCTACATCCACGCCGAAGCCTACTCCGCCGGCGAACTGAAGCACGGCCCCCTGGCCCTGGTGACGGCCGAGATGCCGGTGGTGACGGTGGCCCCGAACGACGCGCTGCTGGAAAAGCTGAAGAGCAACCTGCAGGAAGTGCGCGCGCGTGGCGGCGAACTGTATGTGTTTGCCGACGCCGACACCCACATCGACAGCGGGCCGGGCGTGCACGTCATCCGCATGCCCGAGCACTACGGGGCCTTGTCACCGATCCTGCACGTGGTGCCGCTGCAGCTGCTGGCGTACCACACGGCTTGTGCGCGGGGCACCGATGTCGACAAGCCCAGGAACCTGGCGAAGAGTGTGACGGTGGAGTGAGGCCGGGCGTGGGTGGGCACCGAGATGAGCTCGCAGCTTCTGGCCGTCAACTTGAAGCGCGCGATCAAGATTATCGGAACCGAACCGCTGATGAAGGCGATGAGGACGTAGGGCGAGAGCCCTCATCTTTTGCTTCGCGAACGCGCTGGACATCTTCAGGAAGTAACGACGCCCGCGTCAGTCACGACAGGGAAGCCCGCCGCGGCATCAGCCGCGAGCGTTTCCACACGGCCTCGACCCTGAACCGACGTTCCGTGTTGCTGCCTCGTTGCCGCAAACCTGCCGTACGAAGGCCGCACGCGAGCGAAAAGCTGCGCCAATTCCGGACAGTTTCCGTCAGCGTGCTCGTGAGTAGTCTGCCTGAACGAACCCGTTGTCCCAATGCCGCACGCCGTCGACCGTCCAGGACCGGTCGGCTGGAAGCGGACCGAAAAGCCGCCGTCCCGAACCCAGCAGCACGGGCACCGTGGTAATCGTCATCCTGTCCACCAGGTCGGCGCTCAGGAAAGCCTGAATCAGCTCCCCACCTTCCAGGTAAGCGAGCCGCGCACCCGTCTGCGCCAACTGCTGAAGCAGGTCCGCGGGGCTCTGGCTGGTTTCCCGCACCAGAGGTACCAGTGCCGCGGGGATGCGCACCGCACTGCTGCGCGACATGACGTGAACCGCACGGCCCGGATACGGCCATCGGTCGAAGCCCAGCACCGTCTCGAAGGTCTTGCGCCCCATCACCAGCGCGTCTATGCCGACCATGAACTTGGCATAGCCGAAGTCCTCACCAGGCGGGGCCGTGGCCTGAGCTTGCATCAGCCAGTCCAGGTTTCCATCGGACCGGGCGATGAAGCCGTCCAGCGACGTGGCGATGAAGACACGGGCCTCGGCGCGGTTCACAGGCACCTCTCCAGAGTGACTTCGGTGCAGGTTTCGCCGCGGAACACGACGTCCTCCCTGGATGCATGCAGGAAGCCCAGACGTGACAGCAGGCGCAGCGACGCTGCGTTGCGCACATCGGTGATGCCACGCAGCCGCGTCATGCCCAGCGGCACCAGCAGCCTGTCGATGCAGGCCCGCACGGCCGTGTGAGCCCAGCCGCGGCCCTGGGCGCTACGCGCCAGGCTGAAGCCGAGCTGCACTTGCGCCGGGCCTTCGCGCAGCAGACCGATGTCTCCCAACAGCCGGTCGTCTTCAGCGCGGGCAATGCCGATCTGCGCCCAGTCGCCCAAGCGCCAGGGCGACGGCGCCGCGTCGTGCAGAAAGACCAGGGCAGAGTCGCGATCCATGGGCTGCCAGCCCTGGTAGCGCGCCACCTCGGGGTCGCTGCGGTAGGCGAGGAAGTCGTCGACATCGTCTGTCCGCAAGGCACGCAGGCGCACCGCGCCGGCGGCGACGGGCAGCCGCGCGAGCAGCGGCTGATCGGTGGTGAATGGCTCGGTCGTGTGCATCAGTCGTACAGCATGCCACCACCGACGAAATTGCCGCGGTGCTGGCCGCCCAGCACCAGCAGCCTACCGTCCGATAGGCGCGTCAGGCTGTGCCAGGCGCGAGGTGCCGTCAAATCGGGCAAGGCGCGCTGCGAACCGCTGCGCCAGGACACGCCGCTGGTCAAGCCCTCGTCGCTTTGTTGCTCGCCGCCGTACAGCAGCACCTCGTCGTCGGGCGTGACGACAGCACGCGCCACGCTGCGCGCTGCCGTCAGCGGCGCCTGCGCGACGAAGCGCTGTGTGCCGACATCGAAGCGCCAGATGCTGGCCAGCGCACCGTTGTCGTTCTCGCCACCGACGATCAGCACGCTGCCGTCGGCCAGTGTCAGCGCGGCGTGCAGCCAGCGCCGCTCGGTGGGCGCGTTGTCGATCGGCGTGAAGGTCTCGTTGGCGGGGTCGAAGATTTCGGCGAAGCTGTAGTTTGCTGCGGGCGATTCGCCGCCCACGATCAACACGCGGCCGCCCGGTAGCAGCGACGCGGTGGCGTGTTCGCGGGTGTGGGCCATGCGGTTGCCAGCCAGCGCCCAGGTGCTGGTGCCCGGGCTCCACAGTTCGACGCTGTTGCGCTGCGCACCGCCGACGGCCGCCACGCGGCCATCGGCCAGGCGCAGCGCGGCGTTCCGGCTGCGCGGCAGCATCATCCAGCCGCCTGCAGTGGCGATGCCCGTCCGCGTGTCCACGATCTCGGCAAAGGGCGGCTGCACGGTGGAGGTGCTGCCACCGAACACCAGCACGCGGCCGTCACCCAGCGGCACGGCGCTCATATCGCTGCGGCCGGTGGCCATGTGGCCCAGGCGGGTGAAGCGTTGCGTGGCGGGGTCGAAGCGGTCGATGGCCGACGACAGCACGCCCTCGCCGCGCGACCCGCCCAGCACCAGGGCGCTGCTGTCGGCGGCTGCTGCCACGGCATGGCCGGTCATCGCCGGGGCGTCGAAGCTGCGCAGGCGGTTGCGCCAGGCGGGCTCGACCACCAACTCAAGCGTCACTTCGCCCGCGCCTGGCGCAGTGACGATCAGGCGGTAGCGCTGCGCGCCGGCGAGCGCCGGCGTGTCGACGACGCTGCCCGAGGTCACGGCACCCAAGCCGGGTTCGATGCGGCCGCTTCCGCCGCTGAAGCGCACGCGCAGGCTGGCCGTGGCGCCGATCAACGCCGGGGCCACCAGCGAGAACTCCTGGATCGTGGGGGTGGCGCCCTCGCCACTGCCACCGTCGCCACAGGCGGCGAGCAGCGCGCTCAAGGGGGCGGCGGCCAGAAGACGGCGGCGTGTCAGGGTCATTGGTTGCGGTGTCACGGGGTGTCCTCGAAGTGCTTGCGGTGCCTTCACTGTCGCGAACCCAGCGTGACGGCGGCGTGACCGTACGGGCGAGGCCAGCGGCAGGGAACGGCGCCACGGAGCGCGCCTGCGCGCGCGTGTCGCGCGTCGCCATCGTCGTGGTCCTGCACACGGCATGTCGACCCTGCTACACACACCACGCCTTCGCACCCCCGTGTTCTGCTGCTCGCACTGGGTCTTGCACTGCTGGCCGGTGCGACCTGGACGGGGCTGCGCTACCACCACGACCTGGACGTGGCGCGCGAGCGCGTCAGCGGGCGCAGCCAGGTGCTGCAGACGCGCTGGGGCCAGCTCCAGCACGCGGAGGCGGGCAAGGCCGGCGCGGCCCGGCGCTGCTGATGATCCACGGCACCGGCGGCGGCCATCTCTGGCTTGGGCGCGATGAGGCCGTGGCGGACGAACTGCAGCGCTTCGTTCGCGGCATTCCTTAGGCACGCGTTTGGGCACCGGGCTCGTCACCTGCGAGTAGAAGCCGCCCGGCCCGCGCACCGACATGCCTTGCGGAAAGTCGAAGCGCAGCCTGGCCGAGTCGGACATGTCGGCGTAGGACCGGGGTGGGGGTCGCCGGCGTGACGGTGACACGCAGTCGATCTTCGAACGAGATATGCCAGGTGTTGCCTTTGGTGTTGCCGGGAATGACGAGCCGGTTGATGCCCAGTGGTTGCGGTAAAAAGCCGGCCTGCAGTACCTGCCACGCCATGCCCACGATTCAACTCTTCGGCATTCCTCGCATCACCAGCCCCGGGCGCGCCGATCTGCCGCTGTCGGCGCGGGAGGCCGGCTTGCTGGCCTGGCTGCATCTGGAAGGCCCCAGCCCGCGCTGGCGTATCGCCGGGCTGCTGTGGCCGGAGGGTGACGAGTCGCAGGCCCGCGCCAACCTGCGTCAGGCCCTGGTGCGGCTGAAGCGGTCTGCCGGTGAGTTGCTGGACGAGAGTGCCGGCGTGATGCGCCTGGCTACTGACGTGTCTGTGCTGCCCGCCGCAGCCGACGACAGCAGACCAGCCGCATCGCGCCTGCTGGGCCCGCTGGAATTCGACGACGCACCGGAGTTCGCAGACTGGCTGCAGGCGCGGCGTGACGCTGCGGATCGCGAACGCCGTCGTCAGCACCTGGCTGCCGCGCGGCAGCATCTCGAAGCCGGTGCGCTGGACGCGGCCTTGGCCGCTGCTGAAGTGGTGCTGGCCACCGACCCCGCCGTGGAAGAGGCCCACCGCCTGCGCATGGAGGCCTTCTACCTGCGCGGCGACCGCGCGGCCGCCATCACTGCTTGGGACGACTGCCGCGACGCGCTGCGCACGGCCTACGGCATCACCCCCAGCGCCGCCACCAACGAACTGGGCCGGCTGGTGCTGGCCGCCGAAGCCGCGGGCCAGCAGCAGGCTGCCGCCGCGAAGCTGCACCAAGGCCTGACCGCGGCGGTGCTACCCGCAGCGTTGCGCCGGCCTCCCTTGCTGGTGGGCCGCGACGGCGTGCTGGACGAGATCGCCAGTGCTTTCGCCCTGGGCCACGGCGTGGTGGTGGCGGGGCCGGGAGGCATCGGCAAGAGCCGGCTGCTGGCCCAGGCCGCGGTGGCCATGGAGCCGGCGATCCAGGTCGGCGGGCGGCCGGGCGACGAGCACCTGCCCGGCGTGGTTGCCTCGCGTCTCGTGGCCGCGGCCATCGAACGTTTTGCGCCCGATCTGGACAGCGTGACCCGCTCCGACATCGCCCTGCTGCTGCCCGGCGGGCCGGCCCGCGGCCAGGCGCTTCAGTCGGCGCTGGAGCACCGGCGCGTGCTCGCTTCGGTGGCGCGCACCATACTCGCCTGCCATGCCAAGGGCATGCGACTGGTGGTGGTGGACGACCTGCAGTTCGCCGACGACCTGAGCATGGAAGCCATCGCCGTGGTGGTGGGCGGCTGGCTGGCGCGGCCGCCCGATAACGCGGCGCTGCCGCTCTTCGGCTGCCGGCCCAACGAATTGCGACCGGCCGCGGCAGCGCTGGTGCAGATCATGGACGGCAGCGCCCGCAGTGTCCGCATCGATCTGGCCGCGCTGTCAGTCGTGGACATCCAGGCGCTGCTGGCCAGCCTGCCGCTGCAGGCCGAATGCGCCACTTCGTTGGACCGTCAGGCGCTCGCCCAGGCCCTGCATGCGCGCGTGGGCGGTAACCCGGCCTTCGTGCTGGAGTCGGTCAAGGCCTTGTGGCTCGGCAGGCTGGCGGGCTGGCAGCCGGGGCAGGCACTGGCGGTGCCGGCCACGCTGAAGGAGTCGCTGCGCCAGCGGCTGGCGCGCTTGGGGCACGAGGCCCTGCAACTGGCGCAACTGGCGGCCGTGGCGCAGGAGGACTTTTCGCTCTCGCTGGCCACGGCGGCCACGGGGCGCGCGCCGCTGGCCCTGGCACCCCTGTTCGCCGAACTCGAAGCGGCCCAGGTGCTGGAGGGCGTGCGCTTCAGCCACGACCTGGTGGCCGAAGCGGCGCGCGCCAGCCTGCCTGCAGCCCTGGTGGAACCTTTGCACCGGTTGGTGGCCGACCATCTGCGAGCGCAGGGCGGTGCCGCAGCACGCGTTGCCTGGCACTTGCAGCAGGCCGGTACAGAAGTCGAGGCCGTGCCCTGGCACCTGGCCGCTGCGCGTGCCGCACGCGAACGCTGGCAGCTGGCCGATGCCGCAAGAAGCTTCGAGGCCGCAGCGCGCGGCCTGGAGCGGCAGGCGCGTGAGCGCGGGGCGCACGGGGCGGTTCCGCCAGCCGGTGAGGCCACGGACAGCGTGGCCTTGACCTGGCTGCAGTCCGCGCGCTGGTGGACAGCCGTCAGCGACTACGCAGCCGCCTTGCGGGCGCTGGAACACGGCCTGATGGCTGCAAGCACGGTGGCCGAGCGGCTGGAGCTGCACGCCAGCCGCGTGGTGGTGCTGCTGAACAGCCTGCGCGTCGAGGAAGCCACGGCGCAGGCGCTGCTGCTCGCCCAGGAACTGCAGTCAAACAGCGATGCCCTACCGGCCGAGCGCGTGGCCGCGGCACTGTTTGCATGCGTGGCCGTGGCACCGCACACGTCGGAGCTGCAGCGCCTGGCCGAACTCTGCGTAACCCTGCGTTCCCGCTGCGAAAGCGGGCCGCCGCGGGCACAGCAGTCCTTCCATCTCTCGGTGGGCACGTGTTTGAACTGGTGGGGGCGGCCGATCAGCGCCGAAGCTGATCTGAACGAGGCGCGCACGCTGGCCGACGGCTTCGGCGACTTCGGCGCTGTCGTCAACGTGACGCACCAGCAGTTGCGCAACGCGTTGATGCTCGGCCGCACGGCGAACGCGCTGGCGGCGGTTGAGGACTGCCACCGTGCCGTGCGCACGGGTGGTTATGGCCGCAGCTTTCTCCTGCACGCCTGGGCGGCGAAAGTGCTGGTGGGCGTGGCCGCCGGCCGACCGGAGTTTGCGCTGGCAGCGCTGCAGGGCCTGCAGCAGGACACTGAAGGCGCAGACCTCCGTTCTGAGCCCGAAGTGGCCGCGGCGCAGGCCGTGGGCTGGTGGTTTCTGGGGCGCGGTGATCTGGCCGCGCAAGGCCTGCCCTCAGACGAAGGCTGGCTGGCTCTGGCGCAGTGGCGGCTGAGCGCCACCGACCGCCAACGGAGCGCGGCCCTGGCCTCCGCGGCGCGGCACTGGCCTGCGGCGGACGGCGTGATGGGCTGCCGGCAGCGCATCCTGACGGCCACGCTGCACACCCCGCCGCTGGCCGAGGCCGAGCGCCTGGTGGACGACCTCCAACAACGAGGTCTGCTGCCCCTGTGTCGCCAGGCTCATGGGATCGCGGCACAGGCGGCCTTGGCTGCAGGGGCATCCGAGTCAGCGCTGATGCATGCACGCCAGTCGCTGGCCATGGAAACCGCGGTCGACCCCTGGACCGACGAACCCGCAGCGCCCTGGCTGCGGGCGGCGGCCGTGCTTCTCGCTGAGGGTGCACAGTCCGAGGCCGACGAGGCCCTGGCGCGCGGGCGGGCCTGGCTGCTCGCAGCCGCAGGCCGCTTGCCCGATGCGGCGGCGCAGCGGCTGTTCCTGCAGGGGCACGCCGCGCACCGCGAGCTGATGGAGCGCTGATCGCTCGCCCTGGCACCGGCGCTGCCAGCACGGGCCGCGCGGTTCATGGCACGCGCACCGTGCCGCTGAACAGACGGACCCTGTCGTTCATCCCTGAAGTGGGTCCGAGACAGCGCGCATGGGACCCGTGAGTGCGTGCGGTCCAGCGGCTCACCACGGCTGGTCGCGCCCCGGCCAGGCCACGCGCTGCAAGGGCCAGGCCGCGGCCACCCAGGCGCGGTAGACGGCGGCCAACCGATCTTCGAGCCCGTCGGCAATGCGGTCGCTGCGTGCCCAGTAGTACGCCTCGGCGTCGAAGCCTGGCCTGTCGCTCGGGTCCAGGTAGCAGCAGCCCAACAGCGTGCGCTGGTCGGGCGACATCACGGCCCAGTTGAAGGACTGGCGCAGCTGGAACTCCTTTTGGTGCCAGCCCAGGTCCACCAGGTCCTGCATCAGCGTCATGTCGGCACGTGGCCAGCCCCAGCCGGGGCCGAACAGCTGCCACAGGCGTTCGCGGCTGCTCATCACCGCTTCATAGTCCAGCACCAGGTGGTCCACGCGCAAGGGCGTGAGCATGAACTCGTCGGTGGCGAGGGGCTCGGGGATCACGAAGTCACGGGGCAGGAAGGGCATGGGGCTCTCCGGGTTGGGCATCAAGAGGGTCAGGGCCGGGGCAGCGCGGCGCTGCCGGCCATCAGGCCGCCATCGACGTGCAGTTCGCTGCCGGTCATGTACAGGCACTCGTCGCTGGCCAGCAGCACGGCCAGCGCGGCCACCTCGGTGGGATGGGCGAAGCGACGCAGTGGCGTGTCGGCCACCATCGCGGCCATGTTCGCTTCGCGCTGCGCGCCCTGGCCGAGCAGCGGCTCCCACATCCGTGTCAGAACTGCGGCGGGCAGGATGGCGTTGCAGCGTACCGGCAGGCCCTGTTCGGCGCAGTACAGCGCCACGCTGCGCGTGTGGTTCACCACGGCGGCCTTGCTGGCCGCGTAAGCGACTGCGGCCGGCACGCCCACCCGGCCGCTGCGTGAAGCGATGTTGACGATGCTGCCTGCCGGCGTGCCGCGCCGCATGGCGCGCAGCGCATGTTTGCAACCGAGGAACACACCATCGAGGTTGACGCGCATCACCGCGTGCCAGTCGGCCAGCGCCGCATGTTCGGGGTCGTGGCGCGTGCCACTTCGGGCAGCGTCCTCCAGCCCGCTGATGCCGGCGTTGTTGACCAGCACGTCCAGCCGGCCATGGCTGTCGAGGACGCGAGCCATCGTGCCGATCCACGCCAGTTCTTCGCGCACGTCCAACTTCAGCCACGCGGCACCCAGGGTGTCGGCCGTGGCGCGGCCGCCCGGCTCGTCGATATCGCTCACGATCACGAAGGCGCCTTCGGCCACGAAGGCCTGCGCGATGGCGGCGCCGATTCCGCGTGCAGCGCCGGTCACCAGCGCCACCTTGTGTTCCAGTCGTTTCATGCCGTCTCCTGTGGGGCCTGCTGCGCCGTCAACCCAGCGTCACCGCGGGGTCAGACAACAGTCCGAGTGCCAACGCCACCTGGGTGAGGGCGGTCCGCATTCCCTCGTCCAGGCCCGCCGTGCGGCGCAACACCGGCGTGCCGCCTGCCAGGTCGAGCGCGGCGACATCGCGACCCTGGATCATGAAGCGGTAGCCCGCCGGCTGTGCCAGCGGCAACGGCGAGCCCGTCAGCGCGTGCTCCGAACGGATGTCGATGGCGACGGCGCCGAAGGTCGCCTGCCCCTCGCGTGCCTGGCGGGCGCCGGCGCCCGCCAGCCTCGGTTCTTTCAGAAGCAACTCGCCGGGCACGGGCCCGGTGAAGCGGCAGTTCAGCGCCAGCGGCTGGACCGGGGTGTCGACGATGCCCACCTTTGCGGCGGCAGCTCGGCCGTCGCAGCGCCCCTTGGCGCCCGCATGCTCGAACTCGACGGACACGCGGTCGAGTCGCAGACTGTCGAACACCGACAGCACATCGCCCATGCGCCGGAACGTGACTGCTTGCCCTTCCAGCACGAAGCGACCGCTGCGGCCCGCGCCCAGGCCCTCGAGCGGCAACGGCCTGGCGGTTTCCAGGTCGGCAGGTAAAGCCATGCGGGTCGGTGGCAGCGCGGCGTACGCCACCAGGCACAGGCTGGCGATCAACGGAACCACCGAGCGCCACATGCGGTCGATTGCAGTCTGGGCAAGTGCTGCGCTGCACCCCGTGCACGCGAGGAAACTGCACGAGTGGAGGGATCGGTTCGTCTTCATGGCTGGTCCTGTTGCAGAGACAAGATCGCAGTGTCCGGAGTGCGGCGTGACGGTGGCGTGACTGTGTGGCAGGTCCGGTTCGACGTGGCTGCTGATGGCCTGGCGCCGCCAGACCCAGCTGTCTTCGTCGCTGGCGGCGAGGTAGGCGCGTGGAAAGCCCCTTCGCAGCCACAGCCGGTCGAACACGTCGGTACTCAGGTCCAGGTCGGGCGATGTGCCTGCCAATTCGGCCAGATCAAAGCCCGCCACTTCGATGACCTCCACACGGCCCGGCGAAGACTCACTGGCCTGGCGCAGCATCATCGGCGAGGCGCTGCCCAGCAGCAGGTATTGACCGGCTTCGTCGCTGCGGTCGATCAAGACCCGCAGCACGGGGAACAGGTCTGGCGCGCGTTGCACCTCGTCAATCACCACCAGCCCCTGGAGCGTCGACAGTGTGGTGAAGGCCGGCTGCAGGCGCTGCACATCCAGCAGGTTCTCCAGGCCGAAGTCGCGAACCTGGCCCATGCGGTGGTGAACACGCCGGGTGTTCGAAGGGAGTCAGTCGCCCTGAAGGCGAGCTCGAGGGCCGCGTTCAACCACGGCAGAACGGCCGGCTGGCCGGAGCCGTCGCGTCGGACGTCGGTGGTCGCCGGGCAGCCTGCCGTCCGTTCAGTTCCGGCAGCGGCTGCCGAAAACACGGGGTGATGAGCCCGTTCACCTTGCATGCGCCCTGAGCCCGCCCTGTGCCAAGCCGGCTTCCTGGTCGGAGAGCGAGCCGCGGGCCGCCGCGGCGCGCAGGGGAACAGGTGGCCGGCCGCGCTGCACTGGGTGCTGCTGTGGCTGCTGTTGTGCTTGCTGGCCGCAGCTCTGCCGGCCCGGGCCGAGACAGCGACGCTGACGCTGAACGCCACCAGCGGCCGGGAAAGTGGCTGGTCGACGATGCGCGTGCTGAGGCTGCCGGAGTCGGACACAGCCCCCGACGCGGCGGCCGCCCCGGCGATGGACGCGGCACAGGCCTGGCAGCGGCGGGACCAGTTTGCCGCCCCCACCGGCCCGCGCGGCAACCTCGGGCCACACCGCGGCACCACCTGGGTCCACCTGCCCGTGCACCTGGACGAGACTGCCCCGGCGACATGGACGCTGAGCCTGGGCTACCCCATCCTGCAGCAGGTGCAGCTGACCGTTCTGGACAACCAGGGCCGGGTGCTGCGCACGCTGGAAATGGGTGCCCTGGTCGCCCATCGAGACCGCCTGCTGCCCACGCGGGCGCTGGCCGCTCCGCTGCAGCTGCAGCCCGGGCAGACGCAGCACCTGATGCTGCGCATCGTCACCCCGAGCGCGCAACTCGTCGATCCAGTGCTGATGCAGCCTGGCGAACTGCTGGCCGACGAAGGGGCGGACCTCGCCTTCCAGGGCGTGATGAGCGGCCTGTGGGTGTTCATGATGCTCACCAGCCTGGTGACGGGCCTGCACCGGCGCCAGGGCGTTTTCCTGGCCTACGCGGGTGCGTTGCTGGCCTCGTGGCTGTTCTCGCTGGGGATCTACGGGCACGGCGCGGTCTGGTTCTGGCCGCACAGCGGCTGGCTGGCGGCCAATATGACGGTGCTGGCCCCGGCACTGATCATCGCGGCCAACGTGCAGTTCTTCCTGCGTGCACTGAACATGAGGATGTACGCGCCGCGCACCGTTCTCGCGTTGCATGTGATTTCGGTGCTGAGCCTGCTCACCCTGCCGGCCTTCGTGCTCGGCCTGGCCAGCTACAAGCCCGTGGCCATCGCCTGCATGCTGCTGGGCGTGCTGCACCTGCTGCTGGTGGTGCCGGCGGCACTGGCCCAGCGTGCCGCCGGCGACCGCGGTGCCGGCCTGGTGCTGCTGGGCTGCATGACCAACCTCGTGGGCATCCTCGGGCTGACCCTGCTGCTGCGCGGCCACCTGCCGGTGAACTTCCTCACCCTGCACCTGGTGCAGTTCACCTATGCCTTGGAGATGGGCTGCTGGTTGCTGGCGCTGGGCGTGCGGCTGGAGGAACTGCGCGCCGCGGCCGCGGCGGCGCAGACCGAGCGCGACACCCTGCGGCTGCTGGCCAGCACCGACCCGCTGACCGGCCTGCACAACCGACGCGCGCTGGACACTGCGCTGGAAGTGCGCCTGGCCGCACCCCAAGGCGCGCCCGAACCTGGGAGCGCGCCGACCCTGGCGCTGTACCTGCTGGACCTGGACGGCTTCAAGGGCATCAACGACTGCTGGGGCCACGAAGCCGGCGACCTGCTGCTGCGCGAAGTGGCGCAACGCCTGCGGGAGGTGGCCCGCAGCGGCGACATCGTCGCCCGCCTGGGCGGCGACGAGTTCGTGCTGGTGAGCTCGCAACCGGCCGACAGTGCCCGTCTGGACCACATCGGCCGGCGGCTGCTGGCGCAGTTCGACCGCCCGTTTCCTCTGGGTGAAGGACGCAGTTGCAGGGTGGGTGCAACCGTGGGCTACGCCGTCGCACCGCTGCACGGCACCAGCGCCGCCGAACTGCTGCGCGCCGCCGACACGGCGATGTACGCCGGCAAACAGCGTGGGCGCCACACCCTGGTCGCGGCGGCTTGAATCAGGGGTTTGTCGGCGCTCGCCGGCGGCTCTGATTGGGATCGGCGCTGGCAATCAACCTGGTCAACCGGTTGCCAGTTGCGCCAGCAGTCGCTGGATGTCGCCGGCTTGGGGCAACTTCGGGTCGAGTTCGAGCGCGCGCCTGAATGACTCGCGGGCCGCTGCTGCGTTTTTCTGTTCGGCCTGGACGACGCCCAGGTGATAGTGATAGCCGGCAACATTGCTTTCCAGCTGGATGGCCTGTTTCAGGCTCGCGGCAGCGGCCTGCAGCTCGCCTGCCGCGCGCAATGCCCAGCCCAGCGTGTCGTGAAAGGGCGAGGCACGCGGCGCGAGTGCCACGGCCTGCCGCGCCCACCCTACCGCCTTGGCGGCATCACCGCCGCGAACGACCGTCATCCAGGCGAGGTTGTTGTAGGCAAAGGGCAGTTTGGGCGCCAGGCTGATCGCCTTCAGGTACCGCGCCTCGGCCTCGGCCCAGCGCTGGGCGCCCTGGTAGGTGTCGGCCAGCTTCATTTGCACTTCCACGTTCGAAGGCGCGAGCTTTTCCGCGGCGAGCACCTGGGCGATGGCGTCGGGCGTGCGTCGCTGGCGCGAGAGCACCTCGGCGCGGTCCAGCATCAGGGGGACGAACCGGGGTTGTCTAGCCAGGCCACGGTCGAAGTCGGCCAGCGCCTTGCTCAGGTCTGCGCTTTCAAGGTGGATCCGCCCACTGGCGCGAAGCGGCGCCGGGTCAGTCGGTGCCAGCTCCGCCGCCAGGGCCAGGGCTTGAAGCGCCTGCTGGCGGTCGCCAGCGGCGGCGGCGGCGGCACCCTGGCCATAGGCGGCGTACTTGTTCTTCGGGTCGAGGCTGCTGGCCTCACGGAAGGCGTTCAGCGCATCGGCCGCGCGGCCCAGGCGCAGCAGCAGGTCTCCGAGCTCGAGCCGCGGCGGCACCGTTGCAGGCGACAGCGCAATGGCCTTGCGCAAGGCATTCTCGGCCGGTCCAAGCGCGTTCTTCGCGATGAGCAGCCGGCCCCAGGCCAGCTGCACCTCTGCGGCGTCCGGATGCAGTCTTTCAGCCCGGGTCAGCAGATCTTCCGCAGCGGTCAGCTTGCCTTCGGCTTGCGCCACCCCCGCCAGGCCGATCAGCGCGGGCAGGTACTGCGGCGCCAGCTTGAGCGCGTCGTCGAAGTGGCGTCGGGCGCCAGGCCAATCGTTTCTCAGCTGGGCCTGGACGCCGGCGCGAAAGGCCTTTTCCTCGCGTGTTTCTGCAGGCTTGCCCGGGGGTGGGATGGCAGAAAGGGGCTGGCCCAGGCGATTGATGGGCTCGGCGTGGGCGCCACCCAGTGCGAACGCGAGGAGCAGGGACGCAAAACCCAGTCTGCGAGCAATGGGCCCGTGCATGAACGTGTTCGGCATATGCGTTGATCCCAAGAAAAAATCCCTCTGAGCTTTCGCGTCAGAGGGTTTGCGCAAGCGCAACCAGGTGTCAGGCCTGGCGGCTGGCTTTCCTGCGCTGAAGCCCCAGGCCCAGCAGTGCCAGCGCAGCGAGCGCAAGCGATCCGGGTTCCGGGACCACGCCTGGCGGCGGCGTATTGATACCAGCTTCACCCGTGACCTGGAACACGGCCAGGAAGATGTTGTCGTCGCGGGAGGTGTTCAGCGTGTTGACCACGATGCTGCTGCTGCCGTTGACGATGTAAGGAGCGAGGTCGTAGCGCTCGCGGTCGGCAGCCAAGGTCGGCAAGAGCGTCGAGAACGGATCGTCGTTGCCGCCCACCGTGATCAGGTTGCCGTTGCCCGCGCCGGCGTCGGCGCTGTCGTCGTTGCAGCCTGCATTGTTGGTGATCGTCGTGCCGTTGACCCTGACGCTCGAGCTCTGTCCCGATCCGCCGCAGCCGCTGCCATTGAAGCTGAACCCGATGCCCAGACGCATTTCCGCCGCGAATCCGGGCGCTGCCGTGTTGAGCGGCTGGGCGAAGTTGATGCTCGTCGTTTCACCGGCTGTTCTGGCAAAGCCGTCCAGGATGCCTACGGTGGTCGGCGCCAGCGAGGCCAGCGAATACACCACCACCAGGCCGTAGCCGTCCTGGCTGGCCGAAGTCTCCCGCACGTCGAAGTTGTAGGTGCCGCCCGGGCCACCGTCGATGAGGGGCTTGATGATGTTGGTGACGTTGAAGCGGCCCGCAGTCAGCGAGCAGCAGGCGTCGCTGTTGGTGCCCAGGCTGGTGATGCCTGAGAGGGCCTGCCCGGCGATGCTGCCGCCGACCCCTGACAAGCTGCCGTTGTTGAAGGTGGATGTGTAGAGGTAGGCGCCCACCACGGTGGCCCCGGCGGGCACGAAGGCGGAAATGGAGCCCGCCTGGGTGGTGGAGCCCCAGCCGTCGGTGGAAACACCGTAGGAGCCAACGAAGGTTTGGAATGAGGTGAGCGCAGCCTGCGCGTTGCCCAGGCCGGCAGCCGCGAGCACCGCTGCTGAGACCAAAGTCTTGAATTTCATGGTTTCCTCCTGATGCAGCAAATAAAGACCGCGGCCCGTTCAGAGCGCCGCATGTCTGGGGATGTGCAAGCCCGGGCCTGCGCTGATCTGAACGAGCAAAAGCTGCACCCGGTACCGCGCCAATGACGGGTAGGAGCCGAAAACTGCAATGCCCACAAATGTTTAAGGAATTAGGGGGGTGGCTTGCGATGCGCCCGTGTTCCTCTGTTGCGAGGCGGCGTGTCAAGAAATCCGACAGTCCCTGAGGCCAAAATTCGCGTCGGGGTGGCCAGCTGATGCTGCGTCGGCGTTGATCAATGCGCCGCGCAACATGGGCCTTCCAACTGACTGGACCAGCAGCATGCCCAGTCAGACGCGGCCTTTGCGCCCCGCCATGCAGGCGGGCTTGAGCATGCGGTAGATCATCAACCAGGCGAAACAGCCGTTCCGCAGTGGCGCGATCATCGGCAGCGACGGGCTCAGCGGTCCTTCGTGGTCGAATCCGATCAGCAGCGGCGAGCCTTCACGCGCGACCAGTGGGCAAGAGCTTGTGCGCGACGATGGGAGCGGTCTTCTCGACGGTGGCGGCGGTCTTTCCGCGCCAGCTCGCTGTGCTTCGGGGTGTCGTGGAATGTTTCGGGCATCAGTGACAGATCCGGCGCGGCAGGCCGGGTCCTGGAGGCTCGGTGGAGCAGCTGCTCATGGGCTGGCGCGCGCTGGTGCCCAATCGGCTGATGCCTGCCAAACTGCAGGATGAGGCGGTCGTGCCGCCAGCGAAGCTGAAAGCCGAGCGACCCTTGTCAGGCCAAACCAGCGGGCCTGAACCCATGGCCCGCTGGCGGCCGAACCGGACCTGGTGCCCGAAACCTGGCCCGTTCAGCGCATCCAGCGTGCCGCGGCGTCCAGCAAGCCCTGGCGTACCTGCAACTGGCGCGCCGGGTCGGTGTCGCCGCAGGCCAGACGGCACATCCAGTCGGTGGGGGACTCGAAGTCGCAGTGCGAAGCGTCCGCGATCAGCTCGTCGCGCCACAGCGCCGGCAGCGTGGCGCCCCAGGGTGCGGCCACGGCTTCGGCATTGCAGCGCGACGGGGGTGCGCGCATCAGCAGCGTTTCTGTGCGCAGCCGGCCGGCCGCCGTCAAACCCAGGAAGCCGGCTGGCGCAGGCAGCGTGCGGTCGAACGGGTCCAGGCCGACGAAGCCCACCACGCCTGGCGTGTCCGCCGCCAGCAGACTGGACAGCCCGCCGGCGGAAAAGCCCACGAGCATGATCCTTTCGATCGGCTCGCCGAAGGTTCCGCCAGCCCGCAGCAAGCCCACCAGTGCGGCCAGCGCGCTGGCGTTGCAGCGGAAGTCGAAGGTGCAGGGCAGGTCGGGTGTCATGGCCAGCAGGCCGGAGTCGGCCAGCGCCTGCGCATGGCCCGCCAGCGTGCGCCGGCTGCGCGTGAATCCATGCGACAGGATGGCAGCCCCGCTCGGCGGACCGGCAGCCGGGTAGATGTCCAGCGTCACGCGATGACCGTCGAGCGTGTGCACCTGGGTCTGTAGCTTGGCCTGCACCTGTACCTGCGTCTGCAAGGGCGGCCATGCTGCAGGCGCGGCCTTGGCGGTCATCGTGACCATGGCCAAAGCCGCCCCCATCAGCGTGGCACAGACCAGACCTGGATGACGAAACAGCGCTCTCATGCGCCGATTGTCATCGCCAGCTTGTCGGCGCCCGTCAAACCATGGCTCGCCCACCACCCACCCGGGCTCAGCCACCGCTGTCGAGCGCCATTGGCGACTGCCGTGTGCCAGCCACGCGCCGCAGGCGCCAGGCCAGCAGACCACTGCCCAACGCCCACATCAGCAGCGGCTGCGGTTCGGGTATGGCCAGGGTGTTGACGATGGTGGCGTGCATCTGGGCCGACAAGGATTCGATGTTCTCGAAGCTGGTCCGGTCGGTGGCGAAGACGAAGACAAGATCCAGGTCATGGTCGATCCAGGCATGAAAGCCGCGCGCACCTGCCGCCAAGGCATCCACCGGCTCAGCACCGGTGGTTTCGAGCTGGTCCAGCCAGACTCCGATGCCATACAGGCTGTCTTCCGTGGGGGAAGACGCCAGCGTCTGGTCATCGGTGGTCTGCCGGGTCAGCATCGTGGCGACCGACGAAGCAGCCAGCACCCGCTGGCCGGTGCTGCGCCGCACGCCGTCGGCCAGCAGCATGTCCATGAAGCTGGCCATGTCGGATGCCGTGCTTTCCAGCCCGCCGGCCACGCGCGGGTTCTGCGACCCGGGGCTGGGCAGCACGAAGCGTGTGCTGGCCATGCCCAAAGGGTCCAGCACACGCTGCTGCATCAGCGTGGCGTAGGGCAGGCCGCCCGCCACTTCGGCTGCTGCGCCAGCGGCGTGCATCGACACCCCGCCGTAGGAAAAGCTGCTGCCCGCGGGGCCGTTTTCCATCGGCAGCCGTGCCACCAGGCCAGCGGCCTGTTGCAGCGTGATGTTGTCGGCCCCCAGGATGGCCGAGCCGGCGGTGGGGCCGGGCAGGCCCGAGGTGTGGCTGAAGGCCTGGCGCACGGTGATGTCGCGCTTGTCGGCGTTGTCCATGAAACTGGGCAACAGGCTCGAGAGCTTCGTGTCGAGCTGAAAGTTGGGCTGCGTCTCCGTCAAGGCCATCACCAGCGCGCCGCTGATGGTCTTGGTCGCGCTGTCCATGTTGGCGGCCGTGCCCTGAGTCCAGCGGCCGAAGGACTGGTGGTAAATCGGCAAGCCGTTCTGCCACAGCAATAGCTCGAAGCCCGGCACGGCCTGCGGCACATTGCTGCCGGCCACGGCACCCTGGGCCAGCTGGGTCAGTGCGCTGAAGTCGGTGGCGGCGCGGGCGCCCGACAGCGCCGTGCAGGCCAGGATGGCCAGGGTGAGCAGGCGGCCACGCCGAATCCGCCCGGTTTTCGAAGGCAAGGACAAGCGCAGGAACAAGGGCAGCGGCATGGGTTTCCTCCTGAGTGTTTGCGGGCAAGCGTCACGGCCTGGCTTCCCGCGCATTGGAGCGGCCCCCGATGGATCCTGCGTGTGGCTCGTGTAAAGAAGCATGAACCCTGTGCGCGAGCGCACCGGGGTTCACATCCCGGCTTTGCAATGGACGTTCAAGATCGAGGACCGACCTTGCCCTGGTGGCTCAGGCCCCGAAGGTCTGTTCCATTTCCTTGCGCAGGCGCCAGGCCTGGGTGTGGGTGTCGACCGCCACGTCAGCCCAGCTCAGGCACTGGCCCTTGCGCACGGGCCGCAGCACGCGCACATCGTGTGCCAGGCCCAGCGGCAGCCCGCCCATGGCCAGGGAAGCGCTGGCCGGCTGCAGCTTGCCCCAGACCGTGAAGCCGCCTTCGCCGTCGAGCAGGTCCCCGGGTTGCAGATCGCGCTTGGCCGTGGCCACCACGTCGGCGTTCCAGGCGGTGGGCACGCCCGTGGGTTCGCCGCGCAGGGCCACGCTGGCTACCGACACTCCCACTTCCAGCCCGATGAGATGCCAGCGCTTGTAAAGCGTGAAGTAGCGACCGCTGGGGTCGGTGTGGGCGTTGTATTCCTCGAAGCAGTTTCTGATGTAGTCGGTCTCGGCCTCGACCGTGACCCACACGCCCATCCGGATGTCATAGGGGATCACGCGGCCGTCGGTCTCCAGCGACGAGATCACCTCGACCATGCCCTTGCGTTCGAGCAAGCCGCCCTCGCTTTTCGGGCGCGTGACGAAAGGGATGTCGGCCACGCTCGCCGGGGGGTACAACAGCCCGGTGCCGGGCACCGCCAGACCGGTGGCGTTGGACACCGCCGTGCATTCGATCGAAGGCTTGCTGCCGTCGAGGAAGCTGTTGAACATCTTCGGGTTGAGCCCGCCGCGCGCGGCCTGCTCGGGTGTCAGGCCGTAGTGGCCCCACACCGTTTCAGGTGTCGATTCGCAGAAGTGCGGCAGCCACTTGTGGCCACGGCCGGCCGCGACCACCGGGAAGCCGCAGGTGCGGGCCCAGTCGACCAGGTCGCAGATCAGGGCCGGCTGGTCGCCGAAAGCCATGGAATACACCACGCCGGCCTGCGCAGCCCTGCGCGCCAGCAGCGGCCCGCAGAAGGCGTCGGCCTCGACCGTGACGTTGACGACATGCTTGCCGTGCGCGAAAGCACCCAGGCAGTGGTCGACCGCAGCGATGGGATGGCCGGTGCATTCGACGATGACGTCGATGGCCGGATGCGACACCAGCGCCTGCCAGTCGTCGCCGACGTGGGTGGTGCCGGTCTTGACCGCGGCGTCCAGCGACGCGGCCTGCACCCGCTGGGGTTCCCAGCCCACGCGCGCCAGGTTGCGGCAGGCGCTTTCTGGCGACAGGTCGGCCACCCCGACCAGGTGCACACCGGGTGTGCGCGGGATCTGGGCCAGGTACATCGAACCGAACTTGCCGGCGCCGATCAGGCCGATTCGCACCGGCCGGCCTGCAGCCTGGCGCTGCTGCAGCTTGCTGTAGAGGTTCATGGAAGCTTCACTCCTGAAGGGCGCCGATGGCGGATGCCCGCCAAGGGCAGATGCAGCGGTGCTTGTGATACTTCGTTCGGGCTATCGCCGGCTGCCGTAGCGGGTCTGGTTGAGCGAGGGGCTCAAGCTCACTTGGGTACGCAGAGGGTCCTTGAGCGGACTCACTCGCTGGCCGATGCTGCGCGAGTCTCGTTTCGTTCCGCACGCTCATTCATGGCGATGATGCAGGCACCGTAGGCGACGCCAAGACTGCCGAGAACGCCAGAAACATACCCGGGTAGCGCGTTCCCAAGCCACCGCCAGGCAATGGCTGACACGGTGGCCACGATGAACGACCAGAAGACGAAGCTTGCAAGACCTGCTGCGATCGGATTCACCTTCATCTCCTTGGACGGATGGCACACCACTGTACTGGCTTGCCGCTGACGAGGCCCTTCGATCGCGGCGGCTTCCCCGGACTTCACTGCTCGGTTGCTGCGCAACGCGCATGTCGATGTGCCTTCTGTTCACGGCTTTGGGCGCTCAGGGCTGGTGGGTTCCGAGGTTGAACCGGGTTTACCCGGCCGCCACACCGCCGACCCCATGCCCAAGGGTTTCCCTGTGTCAATAGACCGACTCAGCCTATGGCTATTCCCGGGGCTGGGCCCGTCGCGTATCAGCCGCCTTAGCATCGTATTACCTGCTAATTTATGGCGGGAACTAACTAAAAACTGGAGACATTGATGAACATCTTCCCTGCGAAGGCGCAACAGCGCGCAGTCCTGGCCGGCACAGCACTGGCCGCACTGTTTGTCGCCACCACGGCCACAGCGCAAACGGCCGCCCCGGCCTTGACGCACACCGTGGTCCTGTCGAAGCTGGACAGCCCCTGGGACATGGCCTTCCTGCCCGACGGCACGATGTTCTTCACCGAAAAATGCAACGGCTTGTCGGTGCGACAGGCCAACGGCACGGTGGTGAAACTGCTGGGCATGAAGGACGCGAAAGGCTATGCGTCCAGCGCCAACGATCTGTTCTGCGAAGGCCAGGCCGGCATGAGCGGGGTTGCCGTCGACCCGAACTTCGCCAGCAACCGCTTCCTCTATGTGTACTCGGCGTCCAGCCTGAAGGCACCCGGCAGCAACCGCGTCATGCGGCTGAAGGTCAACGCCAACGCCACGGGCGTTTCCGACCGCACCGACATCGTCACCGACATCCCCTACAAGCCAGCCGCCAGCGACCACCCCTTCGGCGGCCCGGGTGCGCACAACGGCGGGCGGCTGCGCTTCGGCCCGGGCGACGGTTTCCTGTACGTCACCACAGGGGACATCCATGGCGGCGCCATTCCCCAGAGCCCGACACTGCTGGGCGGCAAGGTGCTGCGCATCGACCGTGACGGCAAGGCCGCGCCCAACAACGGCGCACCGGCCGGGTTCGACCCGCGCATCTACACCTACGGGCACCGCAATCCGCAGGGCATCGCCTTCCGGCCGGGGACGAACCAGCCTTTCACTGCCGAAAACGGCCCGTGGCACACCGACGAAGTCACGGCACTGGTGCCGGGTGGCAACGCGGGCTGGGACCCGCGGCCCAACGTCGGCGGCCGGGGTGCCTGCCCTGACAACTACTGCGGCTACAGCCCCAACCAGATGGCTGCCGTCGACCCGAAGGACCGCGCGGCCTTCATGCCGATGACCGACCTGAAGACCTACCCGAACGCGATGAAGCCGGCCTGGACCAACGACGGCCTGTCGCAGGGCTTGTTCTCCAGCACTTTCCTGAGCGGCCCGCAATGGAAGGGCTGGAACGGCAAGCTGATCATCGGCTACGCCGGCATCGGCATCCACGGCACGCCAGTGGGCAACCGGCTCGACGTGCTGGACATCCCGGCGGACGGCCTGTCGGCCACCCGCACCACGGTCAACCTGCCGATGCCTGCGGCACGCTTCCGGTCCTTGGTGCAGGGCCCCGACGGCAACCTGTACATCGCCACCGACGAAGGCGCGATCCTGCGCATGGTGCCCAACTGAACAACGGCCCTGCCTGAACCGCTGCCAACTTGATCCTGCGTGGGGGCCTTCGGGTCCCCATGTTTCATTCAGATGCCACACCCCATGAAACCAACTTCCCTGCTGGTGCTTGCAGGCCTGCTGCTGCCCGCTGCGGCTGCCCTGGCCGACGACGAGCTGTACAAGGCCAAGAATTGCATGGCCTGCCACCGTGTCGACCGCAATTCCCTGGGCCCGTCCTTCAAGAGCATCGCCACCCGTCATGCCGACGCCAAGGATGCGGAGGTGATGCTGGCCAAGAAGATCCGCGAGGGTGGCGTGGGCGTCTGGGGGCAGGTGCCGATGCCGGCACAGCCCCAGGTCAGCGAGGCCGAGTCCGCAACGCTCGCACGCTGGATCCTCGGCTTGAAGTGACGCGCGAAAGCGTCGGGTGACAGCCTTCCGAGTCTGTCACCATCGAGGGTGGCGCGAACAGGCGTCACCATCGCGCAGGCAAGGCCAGTCCGGCAAGCTGCCCGCGTTACATCAGGCCCACACGATCCCATGGCCGAATTCAAGCGGCGACTGCGCCGCTGGCTGCCGACGGCCCAGACTCTGGAGCAGACCAGGGGATTCGCCTGGCTCGGCCAGTACCTTCGCGAGCACCCGCGCTTGTGGGTGCTGCACCGCCGTGGTGTTTCCCTGGGCGTGGCCCTGGGCATAGGCATCGGCGTCTTTCCGGTGCCTTTGCAGATGCCCGCGGCCATGCTGGCCGCCGTGGCGCTGCGCGGGAACGTGGCGGCGGCGGCCGCCGCCACCTGGCTGACCAACCCCTTCACGATGGCGCCCATCTGGGCCTTGGCGGCGTACCTGGGTTCCTTCGTGGTGCCGCACCATGCCCCGGCCACGCCTTCCCCGGCCATCGCCAACTGGCACTGGGCCTCACCCCACACCTGGCCCGCGGCATTCTGGGAACAGGTCACGTCCTGGGGGCCGGCCCTGTTGGTGGGTTTTCCCATCGCCGGCGTGGTGCTGGGCCTGGCCGCCTACGCAGTGATGTATTGGGGCTGGGCGGTGCTGATCCGTCGCGAACGACGCCGGCGCCTGCGCGAACGAGCGGGTGGCGTCGTCAGGTCTGCCCGCCGGCCCTGACTCGACCCCATGCCCGCGGCCTGCCATTCCGCAGCCCGCGGCCGCAACCGTTTCCTGCGGCAGCTTGGTGGCACCGGCGCCGGCCCCGGCAGCACCCAGCTCCAGCCACGGCCGTTTCATCCGCCGGTGGTGCTGGGGCGGGCTGAAGCGCCTTGCGGGGCCAGGCGCCGTCCCCAACCCTCGCTGCCGTTCGGCGTTTGCTTCCGCACACACGGGCTGGGGCTTCCTACCCCGGCTTGGCCCTGATGCGCTTAAGCCCTTAGCATCCGCCGCCAATCCGCCCCATCGGGGCCTGGCGAATAGGTGCCCATGGAACCGATCATGATTGCGCTGGCGTTTGCCGCCGGCTTTGCCGTGCAGCTGGTGCGCCTGCCGCCGCTGGTGGGCTTCCTGGCCGCCGGTTTTGCGCTGAACGCGCTGGGCTTCGAGCGCACGCCGATGCTCGACACCATCGCCAACCTGGGTGTGACGCTGCTGCTGTTCACCATCGGGCTGAAGCTGGACGTGCGCACCCTGCTGCGGCCCGAGGTCTGGGCCAGCTCCAGCTTGCACATCCTCGGTTCGACCCTGATGTTCACGGTGCTGCTGTTCGTGTTCAAGGCCCTGGGCCTGGCCCTGGCCAGCGAACTGAACTGGGGGGTCATGCTGCTGCTGGGCTTTGCCCTGAGCTTTTCCAGCACCGTGTTCGCGGTGAAGGTGCTGGAAGAGCGCAGCGAGCTCGGCTCGTTCTACGGCCGCGTGGCCATCGGCGTGCTGGTGATGCAGGACGTGTTCGCGGTGATCTTCCTCAGCGCTTCCACCGGCAGCCTGCCTTCGGTCTGGGCCTTGGGTCTGGTCCTGCTGTGGCCGGCGGCCAAGCTGATGCGCCTGATGCTCGACCGGGTGGGCCACGGCGACCTGCAGGTGCTGTATGGGGCTTTCCTGGCCCTGGTGGCGGGCTACAGCCTGTTCGAAGCCGTGGGGGTCAAGGGCGACCTGGGGGCCTTGATCATCGGCATGCTGCTGGCGTCGCACCCGGCCACGGCGGGGCTGGCCAAGTCGCTGTTCCACATCAAGGAGTTGTTCCTGGTGGGCTTTTTCCTCAGCGTGGGACTGGGGGCCTTGCCGAACCTGTCGATGGTGCTGATGGCGCTGCTGCTGCTGCTGGTGCTGCCCCTGAAAAGCGCGCTGTACTACGGCGTGCTCAGCCGCTTCGGCTTGCGCACCCGCACGAATGTGCTGTCGACCCTGTCGCTGACCAACTATTCCGAGTTCGGCCTGATCGTGGCTGCGCTGGCCGTGACGTCGGGCTGGCTGTCGGCCGAATGGCTGGTGGCCATCTCGCTGGCGGTGGCGGGCAGCTTCGTGCTGGCGGCACCCCTGAACGCCGCCAGCGAACGGATCTATGCCCGGCTGAAAGGGCCGCTGGCGCCGCTGGAGGCCACGAAGCTGCTGGCCGCCGACCAGCCCATCGGCGTGGGCGAGGTCGACGCCGTCGTCCTGGGCATGGGGCAAATCGGCGCCGGCGCCTACAAGCGCCTGGTCGAAGGCCACGGCCTGCGCGTGCTGGGGGTGGACAACGACGCGTCCAAGCTGGAAAGGCTGGAGGCGGCCGGACAACGGGTGATCGAAGGTGACGCCGTGGACTCCGACTTCTGGGAGAAGCTGCTGATCAGCGATTCTGTGAAGCTGGTGCTGCTGGCCATGCCCGGCCATGCCGGCAACGTGCACGCGCTGGAGCAGTTGCGCAACCGGGCATTCGGCGGGCGCATCGTCGCCATCGTCGAATACCCCGAAGAAGTCGAGGTGCTGCGCGGCCTGGGCGCCGACGAGGTATTCCACATCTACGACGAAGCCGGAACGGCCTTTGCCGACGACGCGCTGGCCGGGCTGAAGCGGTCCTGACAGCTGGTACGGCGTGATGCAGCCGTAGCCGGCTCACGTGTATGGCATGCCGTGGGTGTGAGTGCCGGGCCCGAGAACCTGCGCTGGCGCCTCGCCGGCATGGTCTGCACTTTCACTGCGCTGACCGGCGCTGCCGCGGGCCTGCTGCTGGCCTGGCTGCAGCGGGCTTGACGGCGGCTATTCCTACCATGGCCGCCAGCACCTCGGCCGTGGCCGCGGTGTCGGCTTCGCCCAGCCCCAGGGCCATGGCCGCGGTGTACAGCGAACTGCAGGTGTCCAGCAGCGGTGTCGGGCAGTGCACCGACCGGGCCATGTCGCCGATGACCTGCATGTCCTTCTGCCACAGCGCGATCTTCATCGTCGCAGGCTCGTATTGCCGCGCGATCATGAAAGGCACGCGCAAGCGCATCGCGCCGGTGCCGATGTAGGGGCTGTGGCCCATGTGCTGCAGCGCCACGGCCGGGTCCAGGCCCATGCGACGGCACAGCGTCACCATTTCGGCGTAGGCCACGTTGTAGATGGCCACCAGGTGGTTGGCGGCCAGCTTCAGCTTCGTGCCGGCGCCCAGCGGGCCCACACGCGGCGCCTGCAGCGTGAAGGCGCGGGCCAGTGCCGCGGCCTCGCGGCAGGCGGCCGGGCTGCCGCTGAGGTACATCACCCACACCTGCTGCGGCATGGGCGTGGCGGTGCCGCTGATGGGCGCGTCCAGCATCGGCCGGCCCTGTTTTCGCAGTGCCTTGGCCGCGGCCAGCTTGTCGGCCAGGGGCAGGGTGCTGGTCTCGATGACGAGTTGCGGCGAAGACGGCTTGCCCGCCCGCTGCAGGTCGGCCACGACGGCCTGCAGCGCCGCGCTGCTGGGCAGTGAACACAGCAGCACGTCGGCCGCCTGCGCCACGTCGGTGTTCGACGCCAGCGCGCGGCCACCGCTGCGGCGCAGCCTTGCCCTGGCGGCGGCTGCGGGATCGTGGCCCACGACCTCGTGGCCGGCTTCGACCAGCGCGCGCGCGATGATGCCGCCCATGGTGCCCAGTCCGATGATGCCGACGCGCCTGGCGGGCTGATGCCCCGGTTCGGCAGTCCGCAGTGAACCTGATGGGTCAGCGGGCATCACAAGCCACCTTTTCAAGCCGTCAAACCATCAGTGTGCCGCAGGCGGCTGCGGTGCGGCGCGCAGGCTCGTACCATCTCGAATCTCCACCGCCCCACGAAACACCGATGAAGAACCATCAGCCCATCCGATGCAGTGTGATGCGATCCGCTGCCTTGCTGCTGGCCGGTCTCGCCCTGGCCTGCGGCGCGCTGGCTCAGGACTTCAGCAAGATCGAGATCAAGGCCGAGAAGCTGAACGACACCACCTGGATGCTAGTGGGCGCCGGCGGCAACATGGGCCTGTCGGTGGGCGAGGACGCGGTCTTCCTCATCGACGACCAGTACGCCCCGATGGCGCCGAAGATCAAGGCCGCCATCGCCGCCATCACCAAGAAGTCGGTGCAGTTCGTGCTGAACACGCACTTCCACTTCGACCACACCGGTGGCAACGAAGCGCTGGGCAAGGAAGGCGCGCTCATCGTCGCCCACGACAACGTACGCCGGCGCCTGAGCGCCGACCAGGTCATCAGCTTTGCCGGCAACACCGCGCGCCAGGCCGCCAGCAGCAAGGCGGCCCTGCCCGTCGTCACCGTGCCCGGTGCCATCAGCTTCCACATCAACGGCGAGGAAGTGCATGCCTTCCACGTGCCCGCCGCGCACACCGACGGCGACCTCATCGTGCACTTCAAGGGTGGCGACATCGTGCACATGGGCGACGTGTTCTTCAACGGCAGCTACCCCTTCATCGACGTCGGCAGCGGCGGCAGCCCGCAGGGCATGATCGCGGCCTTCGACCGCGTGCTGGCGCTGGCCGGCGACAAGACCCGCATCATCCCCGGCCACGGCCCGCTGGCCGACAAGGCTGCCTTGCAGCGCACGCGCGACATGCTGGCCACGTTGACGCAGCGCATTGCCGAACAGCGTCGCAGCGGCAAGACCGACGAGCAGGTCCGCGCGGCCAAGCCCACCGCCGACCACGACGCGGTCTGGGGGCAGGGCTTCATCAAGCCCGATCAATTCGTGCAACTGGTGCTGAACGGCTTGCCGAAGTAGTTTCGCTGCTGGCCTGTGAACTGGCTTCGATCCCAAGTGGCATTCCTGCAGTCAGCCGCCAGTCTTGAGTGGCGCTTGCCGGCTCGTAGCGGACGTTCGGGTTGCCGCCGTTGGCGTGTCTACGCTGCACGGCAAAGGCGTGCTGGGGCAGGCCACTGGCGCTTAACTGAGGCGGCCTCCGCTGGCGCTCCGGC
>LNET01000032.1 GCA_001464055.1 Burkholderiales bacterium Ga0077543 | reverse complement strand
CAGTCGGAGCGCCAGCGGAGACCGCCGAAGTTAAGCGCCACAGCCAGCCCCGGCCCGCCTTTGCAAGGGGACCATGCAGGCACGAAGCGCACCGCAAACCAACGACCGCTCCGAGCCGCAAGCCGACGTCGATCGCGTCGGTTGGGTCGAACCGAGGCGGTCATTGACTTGCCGGAGACGGCCGACTGCACGCGGTCGGTGCTGCGCACGACCCTGCAGCCATGGGCGAAGGATGCGCTGTATGCTGCCGAGATGGCGGCGCGCCAGGGGTGGCGGCCACCCAGAACCTTGCATTGCCTGCGCGTCGCGCCTTGCCAGGACCGAATTCTCGGCGCAAGGAGATGCAGCCTTGACTGACATCAATTCATCCCCGGTCTCGACTTCGTCCGTCGATGCACAACCGGTGGCCGCTTCTGCTGCCATCGGTTTCCTGGTCCACCCCACCCGGCACCTCTTCTTCACCGGCAAGGGCGGTGTCGGCAAGACCTCGCTGTCCACTGCTGCCGCGCTGGCCCTGGCCGACGCCGGGCGCAAGGTGCTGCTGGTCAGCACCGACGCGGCGTCGAACCTCGACGAGATGCTGGGCGTGGAGCTTCGCAACACACCGGTGCCGGTGCCGGGTGCGCCGGGCCTGTCGGTGCTGAACATCGACCCCGAGCACGCCGCCGATTCCTATCGCCAGCGGGTGCTGGCGCAGATGGGGCCCGATACCAGCGCCGAGGCGCTGTCGACGGTGCGCGAGCAACTGTCGGGTGCCTGCACGACCGAGATCGCGTCCTTCGACGAGTTTTCGTCCCTGCTGTCCGACGCGGCCCAGGCCTGGGACCACGTCGTGTTCGACACCGCGCCCACCGGCCACACCCTGCGCCTGCTGAGCCTGCCGCAGGCCTGGACCGGCTTCCTGGGCGGCAACGACCGCGGCGCTTCCTGCCTGGGCCCGCATTCGGGCCTGAAGATGCAGGAAGCCCGCTTTCAGGCGGCGCTCGCTGCGTTGGGCGACGCCACCAGGACCACGGTGATCCTGGTGACCCGGCCAGAACGCGGGGCCATCGCGGAGGCCGCACGCACTTCGCAGGAACTGCGCGCGCTGGGCCTGCAGAACCAGCGACTGGCGGTCAACGGCGTGTTCCATGCCAACGACCGCAGCGACGCCGTGGCCTGCGCCATCGAAGACCTGGGGCAGCAGGCGCTGGACGCGATGCCCGCCGCGCTGCACGAACTGCCCCAGGACCGGGTGCCGCTGCGTGCCTTCGACACCGTGGGCCTTTCGGCACTGCGCGCGCTGCTGGTGCCGGGCGCCGCGCCGGCGGCCCCAGGCGTCGAAGTGCGGGCCGAGCCCGGCCCGGCCTTGCCTGACCTGGCCGTGCTGGCCGATGAACTGGCCGCCGCCGGCCATGGCCTGGTGATGGTGATGGGCAAGGGCGGTGTCGGCAAGACCACCATCGCCGCGGCCCTGGCGCTGGGCCTGGTGCAGCGTGGCCAGACCGTGCACCTGAGCACCACCGACCCCGCAGCACACCTGGCCGGCACGCTCGAAGGCGAAATGCCCGGCCTGCGTGTCAGCCGCATCGACCCCAAGGCCGAGACTCAGCGCTACATCGACAAGATCATGGCCGCCCGTGCGCCTGGCCTGAACGCGCAGGAACAGGCCATGCTGCTCGAAGACCTGCAGTCACCCTGCACCGAAGAAGTGGCGGTCTTCCATGCCTTTTCGCGCATCGTCAGCGAAGGGCGCAGCGCCTTCGTGGTGCTGGACACCGCGCCCACCGGCCATTCGATGCTGCTGATGGACGCCACCGGCGCTTACCACCGGCAGATGACGCGCGAATTCGAAGGCCGCGGCGCTGCGCGTGTCGTCACGCCGCTGATGCGGCTGCAGGACGCGGCCTACACCAAGATCATCCTGGTGACGCTGCCCGAGGTGACCCCGGTGTCGCAGGCCGCTGCGCTGCAGGACGACCTGCGCCGCGCCAGCATCGAGCCCTATGCCTGGGTGCTGAACAAGAGCGTGCTGGCCGCCGGCACGCGTGACCTGCTGCTGGCCGCGCGGCTGGCCGGTGAACGCCGGCAGATCGAACGCATGTCCTCGGGCCTGGCGCGGCGGCTGTTTGCCTTGCCCTGGCTGACGGTGCCGCCGGTGGGGCTGCGGGAACTGGCGAAGCTGGTCAGGCCGGCCCGGCCTGCTGCGGCTGCAGACCGGGCGGCATAGCCAAGCTGCTCAGGGTGGCGGGCGCTGTTCGCTGAGCCAGCGGCTCACTGCCGCATGCGCCTGGCCTTGCGGCGTGGCAGCGGCGGGTGGGCGGGTGGCCAGGGCGTGGGCCAGGGCAGACAGGTCGGCGTCACCCTGGCGCGCATCGGCGCCTGCGCGGATCAGGGCGTCGGCCACGATCCAGTTGCCCAGTGCGGCGGCGGTACGCAGCGGCGTGCGGCCATCGCCGGCAGCCAGTGCAGGGTCGGCGCCGGCCCGCAGCAGGCCCAGCACCAGTTCGGTGTTGCCTTCGCTCAACGCTGCCGACAGGAAGGTTTCGCCTATGGCTGGCAGCCGGGTGTCGGGCGCGACACCAGCCGCCAGCAGGGCCGGCAGCAGGCCGGGGTCTTCGACCCGCGCCAGGCCATTGAGCAAGGCCATGTTGTTCGCTGCCGGGCGGGTGACGTCGGCGCCGAGTTCGATCATCCGCGCCAGCACGTCGGCCCGAACCGGGCGCACGTAAGACACATAGGCCATGGCCGGCGTCACGCCGCCGACGCCCGGGGTATTGATGTCGTAGCCACTGCGCACCTGCTCGGCCATGGCCTGCAGGTCGCCGCGGGCTGCATGCTGCAGGAACTGGCGGCTCGCCAGGTCGGCGAAACGCTTTTCGATCCTGTCGCGTTGGTCCTCGGCACCTAAGGCGCGCGATACATCGACGGTCATGGGCTCGGCTTTCGGAGTGTCGTCCGGTGCGCAGGCTAACAGCGTGCCCGTCAACAGCGCGCCCAGCACCTGCCAGCGGACAGCGCGAGCCCTGTCGCCGGCACCGCCATGAGCCTTGCCGATGCCGCGAATGCCGCGAATGCGAACCTCACTGCCGGCGATGGCGCAGTACCTCGTCCATCAGGTGTTGATGGCCACCGAACTTGCCGCCTTCGACAATGCGGCCGGGCCACCAGCTTTCGAGGCTCTGGCCCAGGTACACCCGGGCCAGCGGGTTGCCCATGTCGACGTTCTGGCCCACCGAAGCCGGGAACTCGCGCAGTTCGCTCACGCCCAGTGCGCGCAGGTATCGTGTGGGCGCCGGCCCACCGTTCAGGAAGCTCATCACGTCGCCGGTGGTGCGGTAGTTGGTGACCTGGCCATCGGCAAAGCGCAGGGAGTGGCCGCTGATGGTTTCGTTGGCAATGCCGGCGGCGTTGAAGGTGGTGGCCTGCAGGCCGGTGCGCCCGGCCGCCGTGGCCGCCAGGCCGCCGCCCAGAGAATGGCCTGTGAACTGCAGGTTCGCTGCGCCGACCACCAGGCTCACGTCCATGGCCGCGACGGTCGCGGCTGTATGCTGCAGCGACCCCCTGCCCATGCCCTGTCCCAGGTTGTCGTCGGTGTCGCCCCTCAAAGCGAGGCTCCAGTCGTCGGTGCCGCGGAACGCGAGTGCGTAGCCACCCGTGTCCAGTCGGTACAGGCCGGCCTCGAAGCCGATGTCCGGCTTGTGCAGCAGGCGGGGGTCGATGCCCATGGTCGAGAGCTGCGCATCGGTCACCCGGGTCGCACCTTCAGGTGCGCCGGACCGCTGGTACACGGCTTCGGAAATGCCGGCCATCAGCGTGGCCTGGGCACTCATCGGTGAGGCCCGGAACACCAGGTCGGCGGGTGCCACGTCGCGCGGGTCGATCACGCGTGCGGCTGCATCGAAGACCTGGTCGCCCAGGGCCCGCACGGCGTTCTCTTCGCGAGTGCCGAAGTAGGCGCCTTCCATGTTGGCCGCGGTCTGCATCAGCTGGCGGTAAGTGCTTCGGTCAGAACTTTCGGTGTGCCAGCCGTTGGTCATGCCCCAGTCCTGCTCGGTGTTCATGGCCGCTGTCATCACGGCATCGATGGCGCCGGGTGTGCGGCTCAGGGCGGTGAAGGCCGCCCGCGCCGACGCCGGGTCGTCCCTGAACGAGGTGATCACTTCGGCCACGGCCCGGGCCTCGGGGTCGCCCAGGCGTCTCTGGCCGTCGAACTGGGCCATACCGCCCACGTGGTGGTTGGGCAGGTCGGTGGTCTGCCCGGCCAATTCCCGGATGTATTCCAGCCGGGCTGCAGGCGAGGCGTGGCGCGCCACGGCATGGGCCAGTTCCGCCACTGGCGCATAGCCCCCGGTGCCGGGGTCGGTGCGCGCGAAGGACCGCGACAGGCTCGCCAGCGAAGGGCCGTCCAGGCGCTCGGCCATGGCCTTCATGAAGTCGGCACGCTGGTCGGCGGTGAGGCCCGGGCCCACCCAGGCCGTGTCCATGACCTCTGCGGCCAGGCGGTCGAGCTGCCCGGTGCGGGCCAGCTGGTCCACGACCGAGTCGGCCAGCTGCGGGGCCAGTGCCCCGATCCGGCTGGCCGCGCCCTGGGCCTCGGCCCGGTCGACCCAGCCCAGGCCACGCGTCGACAACAGTCTTTCGACGTCGCTCGTGGCCCTGGCCACCTCGGGTGAACGGCTGGGTTCGAACCGTGCAGGTTGCTGGCCGATTCCTGTCATGAGCATGCCCCTTCAGTGTGCGCAGAGCTTAGCCATCCGCAACAGCCCGGTGTACCTGGGATCGATCCTAGGGTGGGGCTGGCCGGTCGGCGGGCTTGTTGCATTTCGACATGATTGGCCTGTTGTTCCCCTGGTTTCAGCCCGCCCGGGCTGTCGGTCCGGGCCGAAGCTCGGCCCTGGCCTGCCTGGCGACCGATTGCGCCGCCGTCAGCGCCAGCACGCCCATCACGGCGGCCACGGCCAGGTCGGGCCAGCCGCTGGTGGTGCCGGACACGCCCAGCGCGGCAGCCATCACCGCCAGGTTGCCGATGGCGTCGTTGCGGCTGCACAGCCACACCGACCGCATGTTGGCGTCGCCCTCGCGCCAGGCGTACAACATCACGGCCACCGCCACGTTGGCCAGCAGGGCTAGTGCGCCGATCAGCCCCATCGTCAGCGGCTCGGGCACGGTGCCCGTGGTTGCTGACCAGGCCGCCCGCCCCAGCACGAAAATGCCGAAGGCGCCCATCGTCAGGCCCTTGAACAGTGCGGCGCGCGCGCGCCAGGTCAGCGCCATGCCCAGCACCAGCAGCGAAATGCCGTAGTTGGCGGCGTCGCCGAAGAAGTCGACGGCGTCGGCCAGCAGCGACACCGAGCCGGAATGCAGGCCGCCGGCCAGTTCGACGCCGAACATCGCGGCGTTGATGACCAGCGCTGCCCACAACACGCGGCGGTAGCGCGGGCTGACTGCTGTGGTGGGGTGGGTGGCGGCGCAGCCGTGGCTGCCGCAAGAATTGCTCATGGCGGGCTTTCGGGGGTCGATGCGGGCATTGGAAACCCTGAAGTGGCTACAGAGTCAAGCGGCTAAGCTCGAGGCCCGTTCGGAAAGGAAGTGCGATGAAGATCGGTGCACTGGCCGTGGCTGCGCAGACCCAGGTCGAGACCATCCGCTATTACGAACGTGAAGGCCTGCTGCCGCAGGCACCGCGCAGCGAGGGCAACTACCGCATCTACGGGCCCGGTCATGTCGAACGGCTGGCCTTCGTGCGCCACTGCCGCTCGCTGGACATGACGCTGGACGAGATCCGCTTGCTGCTGCAATTCAAGGACGCACCGCAGTCGGAATGCGGACAGGTCAATGCCCTGCTCGATGCGCACATCGGCCACGTGGCCACCCGCATCCGCGAATTGCGCCAGCTGGAAAAGCAGCTCAAGGCGCTGCGCGAGCAATGCGCAGGTGTGCACGACGCGGCGCACTGCGGCATCCTGAACGGCCTGGCGCAGCCGGGTCCGCCGGCCGACCCGCCAGCGCCGGTCGGACCTCTTGTGCCTGTCGCGCCTGTTCCGCCTGCTGCGCGGGGTGGCCGGGGTGCGCATCGGCGCTGGTGACCAGCGCCAGGCCAGGTCCGACCGGGCGCAGCCCGGACTTCAGTCCTGCGCGGTGTGGCCGATATTCCTTCGGTGTCTCATGCCCGTCGTCCTTCCCAGATGGCAGCCCGTCAGGTTCTGCGGGCGCTCGCCTGTCTGCTGCTGGTGTGGATGGGGCTGGGGCCGGTCGCCTGGGCGGGGTCCGAGCCCGCGCCTGCTCCCTCCCTGGTGTTGAGCCCGCAGACCAGCCCCCAGGACATCTGGCAGGCGCTGCGCCTGCGAACCGGGCTGCCCGAAGGCAGCACGGTGGAATACCTGAAAGCCGAGCCTGACGCTGAAGGCTGGCACGCAGCCCAGCCGCCCATGGGCAACCTGGGTCCGCAGCGGCAGGCCGTGGCGCTGTCGCTGGAATGGCTGGTGGCCCCGGGCAGTGGCGGCGACTGGATACTGGAGATCGACTACCCCTCGCTGGACCATGTCGAGCTGCTGCTGATCGGGCCCGACGGGCAGCGCCAGCAATGGGTCCTGGGCGATCATCACCCCTTCAGCGAACGGGCCTTGGCCAGCCGGGCCTTGGCCGTGCCGCTGACGCTGCAGTCGGGGCAGCGCTACCAGCTGCTGGCCGTGGTCAGCAGCACCGGGGGCCTGATCATGCCGATCCGGCTGGTGCGCCCTGAGACTTTCTGGATCGCCGAGTCGCGCGAGCAACTGTTGCAGGGCGGCCTGTGCGGTGCGCTGCTCTGCCTGCTGGCCTATGCCCTGGCCCAGGGCCGGGCGCTGCGCGACCCGGCCCATCTGTGGTATTCGCTGAACCTGCTGGGCACGGGGCTGTTCTTCTTCAGCTACTTCGGGCTGGGTGTGCAGCATGTCTGGGGCGAGGTGGGCTGGGCCAGCCAGAAGATGACGCTGCTGGCCGGTCTGGTGGGCCTGGGCAGCGCCTTCATGTACGCGAACGCCGTGCTCGAACTCGATCAGCGCAACCCCTGGCTCAGCCGGGCCATGCGCGCCCTGGCCGGGCTGTTGCTGCTGGTGCTGGGCTTGTTCGCGCTGGGGTTCCTGGACTACCGCACAGCCCACCGCTTCAACGTGCTGCTGAGCCCGGCGCCGCTGCTGCTGGCCTTGCCCACGGCATGGCGCATGGCGCGGGCGGGCGATCGCGGTGCGCGTTATCTGCTGGCCGGCTGGGCCGTGTTCGGGGCCTGCGCGCTGTGCTTCACGCTGCTGCAACGCGGTTTCTTGCCTATCGGGTTCTGGGTCGGGCACGCGTTCCAGTTCGGCACGCTGACGGAACTGCTGACCTGGATGGTGGTGCTGGCCCTGCGCACCCAGGCCAGCCAGAAGGCCGGCGAAAAGGCGGTGCAGGAACGCGACCTGCTGGCCACCATGGCCCACACCGATGTGCTCACCGGCCTGCTCAACCGCCGCGGCCTGCAGGCCGTGGCCGACCCGATGCTGTCGCGCTGCGACCCGAGCCGGGGCTACGCCGTCTTCCTGATCGACCTGGACCGTTTCAAGCCCATCAACGACACCCATGGCCACGACGCCGGCGACGCCGTATTGCGCGCGCTGGCCCAGCGCCTGCGGTCGGCCGTGCGCAGCCAGGACGTGGTGGCCAGGCTGGGTGGCGACGAGTTCGTGGTCGTGGCCGGGCCGCTGGGCAGCGAGGCCGATGCCCGCGCGGTGGCCAGCAAGCTGCTGCGGACCGTGGCCGATCCGGTCGAGGTGGGTGGCCTGCGGCTGAGCCTGGGCATGACCGTGGGTTATGCCATGGCACCCCAGGACAGTGGCTCGCTGGCCGAACTGCTCAAGCGCGCCGATGCCGCGATGTACGCCGCCAAGGTGGCCGAGCGGGGCAGCGTCAGGCGCAGCGGCGCGGCTGCCGCCGACCGCTGCGAGCTGGCAGCCGCGTCATGAACTGCTTCAGCCGATGACACCCAGCGCGGCGAAGTGCACCACCCATTCGCGCGCCGGGTCGTTGCCCGTCAGGGCGGCCGCTTCGTCGTCGTAGAAGGCCCCGACGGCACAGACGCCCAGACCGCGGGCGCCGGCCTCCAGGTAGACCCGTTCACCCACCAGCCCGGATTCGATGAAGGCATGGCGGTAGCCACGGGCTGCGCCCGCCGGGTCGGCGGCGAAGGCGGCGCGGTCGATGGCCAGCACGAAGACGGCGGCGGCGTCCCCGATCACGTCCTGGTCCAGCCCGGCAGCGCGGGCGCTGCGGCGCGGGTCAGCGACAGCCTGCGCGCGGGGTTCCAGGGCGTGCGCAGCGGCGTGATACCGCCAGGCCCCGACCCCGAGCCCGGCCACCTGCAGCGCCAGCACGTCGACGCGCAGCGCGTTCGACAGCAGTGGCCCGGGGCGGGCCATCGTGGCCAGCACCGCCGCCAGGTCGGCCAGTGCCAGCGGCTCGCGGCTGTAGCGGCGCACGGAACGGCGGCTGGCGATCAGCGCCAGCGGGTCGATGATGCGGCTGTCGGCCGGGGGCAGCCGCTGCCACGATGAAGGGGTTGACGCCGGCCCCGGCCACGGGCCGGGTGGTGTGTGGCCGGCCGGCGGCAGCGCCGCGGCGCGCAGCGAGCTGGCGCGGTGGATGGCGTCGGTGATTCCGAGCGTGGTGCCGGACCTTGCCTCGGACGTGGCGCCCTGTGCTCCGCCCATCAGCGGCGGCTGCCAGGGCGTGTTGGCCAGCGCTGGCAGTGGCGGCAGGAGCGCTGCCCCTCGGCCCTGCAGCAGCATCATCGCCAGCACGCCTTCTTCCTGTTCTTCCAGGCCCAGCGCCGTGGCCACGCGGGCTTCGTCGAAGGCCTGCAGCAGCGTCGCGCGGGCGCCGGCCTGCAGGGCCACCACGCGCAGGTTTTCCAGGGCATGGCCCAGGTCGCCCAGCACATAGCGGTAGGTGCGGTCACGGTACTTGTGGCCGCTGCGGCGGAAGATGGCGGTGGCCACCACCAGCGCCAGGCTGCCGGGCGGCAGCGCGCCCGCGCCCGGCAGGCTGCCGTCGGCCGGGGCTGCTGCCAGCTGCTGCAGCGCGTGGCCGGGCACGTCGTAGTGCCACAGGCCGGCGGCCACGCCCGGGATGTCGAGCGTCAGCACGTACAGCTCGGTGGCGAAGAGCGCGCCCGATGAAGGCGAGGTGCGGAAATGGATGCCGCCGCTGCGCGCGCTGACGCCGGCGGTGTGCCACAGCATTTCGGCCAGCGCTGCCGCGTCCACGATGCCCGCGGCGGTGGCCGCCTGCAGCTTGCGTGCTGCAGGCAGGGCCAGACGCGGCCCGACGCCGGGGGGCTTGAAGGGCGGCGGCGGTGCGCCCCAGTCGGCACCCGGCGCGCGGCGCAGCACCCCGCTGCGGGTGTGGGCCGAGAAGTCGTGGAACTGCTCGACCACGGCCAGCGCCGTGGCGCCGCGGTCGCCCACCCCCGAGCCCACCCCGGCCTCGATGCGCAGTTCCGTGCGGCCATGCCGCAGCCCGATGAAATAGCCCAGCCCGGCGGCCACCCCCAGGCCCAGCACGCCGAACGCCCCCAGCAGCGGCCTGCGTCCAGTCGCCGCGGCGGCCGGCGTGGCCGCCGTTGGCTTCGGACGCAGGTGGAACATCACCCGGCGCAGGTTGAAACCCAGGTGCACCAGCAGCAAAAGCAGCAGTGCGTAGCCGAACACGTAATGCCAGTCGAACACCGGCAGGTGCTGGTTGGCCACCCAGAAGATGCCCAGCCCGGCCGTGATCAGCACGTACAGCAGCAACAGCAGGCTGAACCAGACGTTCAGCACCGGCCGCGGCGGCAGGCGCCCGCGCCAGGCCAGCACGCCCACGGCGGCGCCGGCCAGGGCGATCGGCAGCAGCACCCACAGCAGCTTGTCCATGGGCCGCAGCGTATCGGCAAGCGCAAGGCCACAGCCGCGGCGGGCCGTGTGGCGGCGCCCGCCGGCATAAGATGCCTGCGTCTTCTGCAGCCCGCACCGGCCGGTACAGCACAGTGACAAACCCTTTTGTCGATACAACGCGTTTCGAGCAGGCGCCCGACATGCTGATCGACCAGGTGCTGCACGAGCAGCCGCTGGTGCACGAGGCCTGCCTGACGCAGTTGCACCGGGCGCAGGCCAGTGGCGACCTGGCCGGCGCCTGGCGTGCCGCCACCGCAGGGCTCTTGCATACGCTGTGCACCTTCGCCGACTTCAGGCACTGGCGCGAGCTGCTGGCCGCCTTCGAACGCTGCGAGGCGCAGTACGCGGCCGCTGGCCGGCATCCTGGCGCCCTGGACGGGTTGCGCGCCGATGCCGTGCACCTGACGCTGCCGGGCCTGGACGACGCGCGGTCCTACGAAGACCCGGCGCTGCTGCCGCGGCGCCAGCGTGTGTTCGAGGCCGTGCGTTCCGGCGCGGGCCTGCAGCCCGACGAGCGCGTGATGCTCGCCAAGCTGCTCGTCGACCACGACGGCATGCGCAACGACCTGGCGCGGGTGGAACACCTGCAGGCCCTGCTCAACGACATCGTGCGCGCCCCGGGTGTCAGCCCGCTCTGGCAGGGCCGCTGGTGGACCCTGGTGATGGCCAATGCCGAGTACTGGGGCCAGATCGTCCTGGCGCGCGAGGCCCTGGCCCTGGCCCAGGCGCTGCTGGAGCAGCACGATCTGCCCGAACTGGCACTGGCCGTGGCGCGGCAGGAAGTGCTGCTGGCCTTGCGCGCCGACGACATGGCGCGCGGCCAGCGCGCCTGGGCGGCCATCGAGCGCTTGCGCGCCCATGTTCGGCCGGCCCTGCTGCCCCAGGGCCTGCGCGCCCAGGCAGCCCTGCAGTTGCGCCGCGGCGAGTACGGGGCCGCCCTGGAGCGTACGGCGCTGATCCTGGCGCTGTGCGAAGACCACGAGGTGCCCGAGCGCGACCGCGCCGGCTACATCGAGCTGCGTTCCGTGGCCTGCACGGGACTGGGCCGGCATGACGAGGCCCTGGCCATCCTGGAGGGCCTGGCGCCCACGCAGCACGGCGGCCAGCAAGACGTGCTGCAGGCGCTGATTGCCCTGGCCCGCGCGGTGAAGGCGCTGGATGCCCAGCCCCCCGACCCCGAGGCGCAGGCGCTGGCGCTCGAGGCCATTCGCCGCTGCGAAGCGCTGGGCTTCACCCGCTTCCTGTCCAGTTTTCCGGTCTGGGCCGCGCGCGTGGCCGCCATCGCGCTGGATGCCGGGGTGGCCGTCGAGTTCGTCGAGTCCGCCCTGCGCGAGCGCGCCTTGCCGCCCCCCGAGCCCTGGCGCGAACGCTGGCCCTGGCGCCTGCGCGTGCAGGTGCTGGGCGGGCTGCAGGTGTGGCGCGATGGCGTCCTGATCACCGGGCTGGGCGCCGCCCCGCCGGGGCGCCCTGGTGCCAGCCGGCGCCCGCAGCGGCGGCCGCTCGAACTGCTGGCCTGGCTGACGGCGCATCCCGGCGGCCTGCCGGCCGAAACGCTGATGGACATGCTGTGGCCTTCGCTCGACGCCGAGGCTCCCAAGGCCAGCCTGGAGATGGCCGTGATGCGCTTGCGCAAGTCGCTGGACAGCCCGGAAGCCGTGCGCGTGGCCGATGGGCGCATCGGCCTGCACCCGGGCTGGGTGTTCAGCGACGTCGCCGGCTTCGAGGCCGCGGCGGCGGCCGGCCAGGTGCTGCCTGCCCTGGATCTCTACCGGGGCCCGTTGCTGGCCGGTGAACGCCTTTCGCCCGGCCTGCAGCAGACCCGCGAGCGCCTGGCGGCACGGTTGGCGGGCGTGGTGCTCGACGCGCTGCGTTCGCTGCGTGCGCAGGGGCAGGAAGCCGAGGCCGCGGCGCTGCAGGCGCGCGCGCTGGCGGCCGAGCCGGCCCTGGCCCGGGTGCTCGAAGCCGGCGGCTGAGCCGCGCCCGGCGGCAGCACCCGCCCGGCCGCGGTGACGCGGCCGCCCCCCTAACTTCCCGTCCTGTCGCATTGCGTTCGGTTGGTCTTCCGTTGGTCCGACCTCGGCTCCCGACTTCTAGAGTGGATTCGTCACAACCACTCCAGAGGGAGCCCGCAGATGGCGGTCGTTCGATTCATCGCTGCCGGTGCGCCCGGCGCACTGTCGGCCCTGCCGGCGCGTTCGCTTCGCCGCTTTGCATCAACACAAGGAGACACTCCATGAGATCCCTCCCCGTTCTTCATGCCCTGGCCCTGGCCGCCCCCACCCTGGTGGCCCTGGCCACCCCGCTGGCCGCTCGCGCCGCCGTCACCGTGGATGTGCTCGAGCAGGGCGAGCGCCAGACGGTGCTGCGCATGCGCGTGCCTGCACCGCGCCTGGTGCCGGTGGACACGCCCGCGGGGCGCTTCTTCCGCTTCACGGGAGACGGCGCGAACATGCTGCGCAACGGGGTCGACGACTGGCAAAAGCCCGAGCTGCCGTTGGCGGGTTTTCCGCTGGCCTTGCCGCTGCAGTTGACGGGCGACGCCAGCGTGACGGTGCGCCCCGAGGGCAGCGTGCGCACCCAGATGGCCGCCATCTACCCCGTGCAGCAGCCCGAGACGGCCAATGCCGAGCGGCGCGAGCTGCCGCCCTTCAGCTTCGACCCCGTGGCCTACCGCGGCGGTGCGGCCGGGCCTGGCGGGGCGGTGGACCGGCAGCCGGTGTTCCGTGGCGACGCCAGCGTCGACAACTTCCGTTTCACGCCCTATGGCTACGAGCCCGCCAGCGGCCAGCTCAGCTGGTACGACAGCTACCTGATCACCGTGCAGCACGCCGGCAACGGCTGCTTCCGCATCGACCATCTGGCCGGCGCGCAGGCTGGACAGGCCTTCGACGCGATCGACCGGGTTTACGAACGCCAGGCGCCAGCGCCGCTGCGCTATGTCGTCAACCCCGCGGTCATCGACCGCCTCTGCGCGCCCCTGGCCTCGGCCAATGCCAATGGCGCGCGCTTCCTGATCGTCACGCCGCCGAGCCTGCTGCCCGAAGCCCAGAAGCTGCAGAAGCACCGCCAGCAGATGGGCATCACCACCCATGTGGTGACGACCAGCCAGATCACCGGCAACCCGAACGCCGCCATCACCGCGGTGCAACTGCGCAACTGGCTGAGCAGCTACTACGGCGCCCACGCCGTCAAGCCCAAGTGGCTGCTGCTGCTGGGCGATGCCGAACACATCCCCACCCATTACGACGAGCCGAACTCCTGGAACATGGCGCGCAATGCCAGCGACATCTGGTACGGCCAGTTCGCCCCGGGGGCCGGTGCCACCACGGTGCCGCTGCTCGGCATCGGGCGCATTCCGGTCGACACCCAGGCCCAGGCCGCCACCGTCGTCAACAAGATCATCGCGTACGAGCTGCAACCGCCGGTCAATCTCGCGGTCGGGCAGGACTTCTACAGCCGGCTCACCTTCGCCAGCTACTTCGAGAGCTTCGGCACGCGCGACGACCGCTGGTTCGTCGAGGTCAGCGAGCAGATCCGCAACCACGCGGTGAGCCAAGGCTTCTCGGTGCGCCGCATCTACACCACCGAGCCCAGCGCCAACCCCACCACCTATCGCAGCGGCCTGCCCGTGCCGGCGGCCTTGCGCCGGCCCGGCTTTGCCTGGGACGGCAACGAACAGGACGTCGTCGACGCGGTCAACCAGGGCACCACCTTGCTCTACCACCGCGACCACGGCTTCTGGCACGGCTGGGGCGACCCGGAGTTCACGACCAGCTCGCTCAGCCAGATCTCGGTGAAGAACAACCAGTTCCCGGTGGTTTTCAACATCAACTGCGCCAGCGGCATCTTCGACAACGAAACCGTCGACCTGCCGGCCAACATCCTGGGCAGCGGCTACGGCCCGAGCCCTTCGGCCGTCTACTTCAGCGAAGCCTTCCTGCGCAAGGCCGACGGCGCCCTGGCCGTCATCGCCGACACCCGGGACAGTGCCACCACCAGCAACGGCCACCTCGCCATCGGCCTGTTCGATGCCATCTTCCCGGGGCTGGCGCCGGGCTTCGGCACCGGCACGGCGGTGCGACGGCTGGGCGACGTGATGAACCATGGCCGTGCCTACATCGCCGCGGTGAACGCCGGGCTGACACCCAACCTGCACCCCAGCGACAACGGCGCCGCCGTGCCGATGAACGGGCTGCGCCAGCAGCTGAACCTCTACAACCTGCTGGGCGACCCCACGGTGAAGCTGCGCACCTCGGCAAGCTTGCGCTTTCTACTGCCGGCGCTGCAGCAGGTGGGTGGGACGCTGCAGGTGAGCGTGGCGCGCCAGCCGTGCCCCGAGTGCACCGAGCCCGAGATGGTGACGGCCAGCGTGATCGATCCTCTCACAGGGCGCCTCATCGGCCGCGCCCTGGTCGACGAGAGCGGGCTCGCGCGCATCCCCTTGAACGGCTTTTCCGGCCGCTTCATCGTGCGCGTGCAGTCGCAAGACGGCAATGTGGTCCAGGCCTCCAACATCGAGACCGACACCGACAACGACGGCGTGCCCGACAGCCGCGACAACTGCCTCGCCAGCGCCAACCCCACGCAACGCGACAGCGACGGCGACGGCTACGGCGACGCCTGCGACGGCGACCCCAACAACGACGGGTTCGTCAACGGCATCGACCTGGCCCTGGTGCGCGCCGCCTTCGGCACCGGTAACCCGGGCCTGGCCGACCTGAACGGCGACGGCAACGTCAATGCCCTGGACCTGGCCCTGATCCGCGGCCGCTTCGGCCTGGCGCCCGGGCCCTCGGCCTGGCGCTGAGGCCTGGGCGACCTGCTGCAGCCCGCAGCCCTTCCGTGACCTGCTTGCTCAACCTGTTTCATCGACACGAGGACCCTTCCATGCAACGAGTTTCATCCACCATCGCGGCCCTGGGCCTGGTCTGCCTGGCCAGCCAGGCCGGTGCTGCCAACGACGTCGTGCTGAGCCCCGCCGTCAGCACCCTGGACATCGGCGCTGCGGTCCAGCTGCAGCTGCGCGGCCAGAGCTTCACCGACCTGATGCTCGGTGGCGGCCTCAGCCTCCAGTGGGACCCGAACGTGCTGGCCTTCGACAGCGGCGTGGTCGACGCCGCGACCTGGGAGTTCGCCCGCAACCTGGGTCAGCTCAACCAGGCCGCGGGCAGCTTGACCGGCATGTTCTTCGCCAGCTTCGTCGGCAACACCGGCAGCTTCCCGATCGCCACGCTGAACTTCAAGGCCGTGCAGGCCGGCAGCACCAGCATCACGATGTCGCTGTTCCCCGACCAGCCCTTTGCCAATGCGCTGGGCGAGGTGGTCAACGTGAACCTGGCCAATGCCAGCGTCAGCGTGGTGCCCGAGCCCGCCACCTGGCTGCTGATGGCCCTGGCCGGCGGGCTGCTGCCGCTGCTGCGCAGGCGCTGAGGCGTCCGTTCAGGTGGAAGCCTGCGCCGCGGCCTGGCCGCGCGCCACATCCACCTTCGTCAGCAGCGCCAGCCCCAGCAGGAACAACAGCCCGGTCGCACCGATGGCCAGCCGGTGGTTGCCGCTGGTAGCCCAGGTGACCAGGCCGTAGGTCACCGGGCCGACGATGGCCGACAGCCGGGTGGCGAAGGTCCACAGCCCATAGAACTCGGCCAGCCGCGCGGGCGGCGCGAACAAGCCGGCCAGCGCCCGCCCGGCGCTCTGGCTGGAGCCCATGCACAGCCCGGCCAGCACCGCCGCGGCCCAGAACGGCCCGGGTGTGGTGGCCATCACGGCCAGGACCGTCATGCCGACCCAGCCCCACAGCGTGAAGGCCAGCGCCCGGCGGTGGCCGATGCGGTCCTGCCAGTAGCCGAAGGCGAAGGCGCCGGCCGCGGCCGCGATGTTGACCAGGAAGATCAGCGCCATCGTCTGCGTCTGCTGGAAGCCCAGCACTTCGGCCGCGTAGATGGCGGCCAGTGCGATGACGACCGAGATGCCCGCCTGGTAGGCCGCGGCGCAGGCCAGCAGCCAGCGGAAGTCGCGGTAGCGTGCAGCTTCTTTCCAGGTGCGCCGCAGCCGCGACCAGGCCTCGGCCGTGGCGCCGCGAACGCGGGCCTCGGGCTGCGGCCTGGCGCGTTCCTTCAGCAGCGCAAAGGTGGCCAGCGAGGCCAGCGCATAGACGACGGCAGTGATCAGCATGGACACCGGCACGAAGTGCGTGGCCGGCAGGCCCTGGCCCTGGGCCCAGAGCACATAGCCCAGGCTCAGGCCCAGGGTGAGCATGCCGCCGAAATAGCCCAGGCTCCAGCCCCAGCCCGACACCCGGCCCAGGGCCTCGCGCCGCGCCAGTTCGGGCAGGAAGGCGGCCGTGAGCTGTTCACCCAGCGCGTAGAAGAAGTTCGACACGACGATGGCGGCCACCGCCAGCGCCAGGTCGCCCCGGCCCACGCCGGCCAGGGCGCAGGTGGCTGCGACGCAGCCCAGGGTGCTGAACACCAGCAGCCGCTTCTTCGCCGCGTGCGCGTCGGCCCAGGCGCCCAGCAAAGGCGTGGCCAGCATCACCAGCACGTTGCTCAGCGCCAGCGTCAGCGTCCAGGCCAGCGTGCCCCAGCTGGCGCCGTCGGCCACCACCCCCACGAAGTAGGCGTTGAACACCGCCGTCAGCACCACGGTGGTGTAGCCGCTGTTGGCGAAGTCGTACATCGCCCAGCCCAGCACTTCGCGGCGGCGCACGCCGGGGTTCAGGGCTTGCGGGTCAAAGATGGCCATCGTGTGTGAACCTTGTTTTCAGGAGCCCCAGCCGAAGGGCCCGGGCGCAGAGGTGGGGGTCGCTCAACGGGGCCGGCAGATGCAGCATGGGGGGATTGTGCTCATGCCCGCCAGGCTGCCGTCACGGGGCTGCTGCCGTGGGCCCGGGCGGGCTGCGCCGCACCTTACAGTTGCAGCCATGCCGTCCTCTGCAAACCTCGCCAGCGAAGCGCTGCTCACCCAGCTTCTGCAGGGCTATTTCGGCCCGCTGTCGGCCTCCACGCTGGAACTGCTGCGAACTCACCTGAGCTGGGTGGAACTGCCCGGTGGCGAGACCCTGGTCACGCAGGGCGAGCCCGGGGACGCGATGTACCTGATCGTCAGCGGGCGCCTGCGCGCCCTGGCGCTGCAGGACGGCGGCAGCCAGCGCATGCTGCGCGAGATGGGCCGCGGCCAGGTGGTGGGCGAGATGAGCCTGTACACCGACGAGCCGCGTTCGGCCACCGTGGTGGCGGTGCGCGACTCGGTGCTGGTGCGGCTGGACAAGTCGCACTTCAACCAGTTGCTCGAGGCCAGCGCTCAGGTGTCGCTGGCGCTGACGCGGCAGATCATCCAGCGCCTGAAGACCGAGCACCAGCCTGCGCGCCAGGCCGCGCCCGTGACCATCGGCCTGATGGCCGTGACCGACGGTTTCGACCTGCCCGGTTTCGCCACCGAACTGGCTGCACAGCTCGGCCGGCACGGCCGCGTCTGCCAGGCCGACCGCAGCCTGCTGGCGGCTGGCGACGAAGGTTCGGGTGCCTTTGCGCTGGCCCTGGACGCCCTGGAATCCGAGCACGACTTCGTGCTGCTGGTGGCCGATTCAGCGCCCGGCGCGTGGACGCAGCTGTGCCGCCGCCACAGCGACGAACTGCTGCTCCTGGCCGATGCGACGCAGCCCCCGCTGGTGCATGCCGTCGAGCACGAGGGCGTGACGCCGCGGCCTTTGCACAGCCAGGTGGCCGAGGTGCTGGTGCTGGTGCACCCGCCGCAAACGCGCAGCCCGCGCGGCACTGCAGCCTGGCTGGACCGCCGGCCCGTGGCCGACCACGTGCATCTGCGTGCCGGCGAGGCGCGCGACCTGGCACGGCTGGCGCGGCTGATCAGCCGCACGGCGGTGGGGCTGGTGCTGTCTGGTGGCGGGGCCCGCGGCTTCGCCCACCTGGGTGTGCTGCAGGCGCTGCAGGAGCAGGGTGTCGAGATCGACTGCGTCGGCGGCACCAGCATCGGCGCCATCATGGCCGCGATGGCCGCCGCCGATCAACCCTTGCCGAAGACCCTGGACATCGCGCGCCAGGCCTTCAGAGCCAATCCCACGGGCGACTTCAACCCGGTGCCGCTGATTTCGCTCATCCGTGGGGGGCGGATCAAGGCGCTGACGCAGCGCGCCCTGCACGACATGGTGGGTTTCGATCCCCATGCCGAAGACCTGTGGAAGAACTTCTTCGGCATCGCCACCAACTATTCGCTGGCGCGCGAAGAGGTGATGACGCGCGGCCCCTTGCAGACCTTGCTGCTGGCCAGCGCTGCCATTCCGGGCGCTCTGCCGCCGGTGCTGCTGAAGGGCAGCCTGCTGTGCGACGGCGGCACCTTCAACAACTTTCCTGTCGACGTGATGAAGGCCAGGCGCGGCATCGGCTGCGTGGTTGGTGTCGACCTGGGGCAGCGCCAGCCACGCCGCGTGCGCCTGGACGAGATGCCCGGTTCCTGGGCGCTGCTGCGCGACCGCCTGCGGCCGCGCCGTGCGCGCCGCTACCGCCTGCCTTCCCTGCCGACCCTGCTGTTGAACTCCACCATCCTGTACAGCGTGTCGCGCCAGGACGAGGCCCGGCGCTTGACCGACGTCTACCTGAATCCGCCCCTGTTCAAGGTGGGTCTGCTGCAGTGGAAGCGCTTCGACAGCGTGGTGCGCCAGGGGGCGGACTACGCGCGCGAAGTGCTGGCCCAGCCCGAGGTGGCGCAGCGCCTGGGCTGCCAGCCGGTGGCGGGTCAGCCTGAAGTGCCAGAGAACCGGTAACCGACCCCGCTTTCGGTCAGCAGCCAGCGGGGCCGAGAGGCGTCGGTTTCGATCTTCTTGCGAAGGTTGCCCATGTGCACGCGCACGTAGTGGGCGTCGCCGGCGTGGTTCGGCCCCCACAGTTCGCGCAGCAGAAAATGGTGGGTGAGCACACGGTCGGGGCTGGCCGTCAGCAGCAGCAGCAGCCGGTATTCGATCGGTGTCAGATGCAGCGTCGTGTCGCCGCGCAGCACCCGGCGTCGTGCCCGGTCGATACGGATATCGCCGAAGCTGAAGTGGGCCTCTTCGCTGTTGGCGTGGTGCAGCCGGCGCCGCAGGTGGGCGCGGGTACGGGCCAGCAATTCGCCCGAACCAAAGGGCTTGACGAGATAGTCGTCGGCGCCGGCGTCCAGCGCACGGATCTTGTCCGCTTCGCCAGCGCGAGCCGACAACACCAGCACCGGTGCCGTCGACCAGCTGCGGAACTCGCGGATGAAGTCCGCGCCATCGCCGTCGGGCAGGCCCAGGTCCAGCACCACCAGATCAGGCCGGCGGCTGCCGGCTTCGATCAGGCCGCGCTGCAGGGTGGCGGCCTCGGTCACGTCGTGCCCTTCCGATTCCAGTGCCACGCGCACGAAGCGGCGAATGTCGGTCTCGTCCTCGATGACCAGCACGCGCGAGACGGCCAGCTCTGCCGTGGCGTCTGCGGCTGGATTCATGCCACCTGAACCTCGGTCGGTTCTTCGGCAGGCGGTGCCGGCGGTGGCGCGCCACGGGGCAGCCGCAGCACGAAGCGGGCGCCGCCTGACGGCACGGGCTCGGCATGGATGCTGCCGCCGTGGGCTTCGACGATGGCCCGGCACAGGGCCAGGCCCAGCCCGACGCCAGGCGTGGCGCCTTCTCGTTCACCGCGTTCGAACTTCTGGAACAGCTGGTCCTCGCGCCCGGCTGGCAGGCCCGGACCATGGTCGCGCACCGACAGTTCCACTTGAGCCGCCAGTGCCGAGCCGGTGATGTCGATGGCCGTGCCGGCAGGCGTGTACTTCACCGCGTTCTCCAGCAGGTTCACCAGCACACGTTCCAGCAGTACCGCGTCCACATGGACCCACGGCAGTTCCTCGGCCAGCTGGACCTGCACCGGATGCCGGGTCAGCAGTCCGGCGGTCGCCGCCAGCGCCGTGCCCACCACTTCTTCCAGCGGCTGCCATTGCCGGTCCAGCCGCACCGTTCCCGACTGCAGGCGCGCCATGTCCAGCAGGTTGTTGGCCAGCGCACACATGCGCCGTGCCGACGCCGCCATCGCCACCGCGATCTCGGCCTGCTGCGCCGTCGGGCCGGGCCGCGTCAGTTGCAGCGATTCGGCCAGCCCCACCAGCGAGGCCAGCGGTGTGCGCAGGTCGTGCGATATCGCCGCGAGCAGCGTGTTGCGCAAGCGTTCACCTTCGACCTGAAGAGCAGCGGTCTGGGCCACGTCGATGTAGTGGATGCGTTCCAGCGTGCCGGCCAACAGCGTCGCGCAGGTATTGAGCAGGCGCAGTTCATCGGCCGACCAGTCCGCCGGGCCGCTGCGTCTGACCGCCAGTTCACCGCGCACGGCCATCGTGGCTTGCAGCGGCAGCACCCGGTGCGCGGGGCCGTCGGGCTGCCCTGTTGCCTGCAGGCCGCTGCCGACGCTGCGCAACACGTCGTCGGGCCCGAAAACGCGCAGCGCAGCCGTGGCGTTCAGCCGGTCGGCGATGAAGCGCCCAGCGATCTCGGCCACCTGCAGCGGGGCCAGCGCGCTGCCGAGTTCGCGTGACATCTCGTACAGGCTGCGCATGTTCTGTTCACGTTCATTGGCTGCTTGCGCCTGCACCTTCAGCCCGGCCGTGAGCTGCCCGACCACCAGGCCCACCAGCAGCATCACCGCAAAGGTGAACAGGAAGCGCTCGTCGGCCACCGCCAGCGACAGCTGTGGCGGCACGAAGAGCAGGTTCAGCAGCAGCACCGACAGGCCGGCGGCCAGCAAGGCCGGCCCGCGCCCGAAGCGGGCCGCCGCCAGCACCACGGCCAGCATGAACAACAGCGCCAGGCTGGCGATGTCCAGCAGGCCTTCCAGCGGCGCCGCCAGCAGGGCCGCGGCGCCACAGATGACCGCAGCGCCGACGTAGCCGGCCCAGCCCTGCTGGCCGGCAGCCAGGCGTCGGGCAATGTGTTCGCTGTTCATCGAAGAGGCCATCGCATCACTCTAGTTGAAGGCCGCAGCCTTGTTGTGCGTGTCGCCATGCCGTGCATCAAGGCCGTGACAAGACTGTGCATGCTGGCATCAAGAAAGCATCAAGAAGAGCCAGGCGCCGTTGGCGGCAGGCGGGGTGCCACCCAGAATCCAGCGCAACCCGGTTTCACGATGCAACGAAGTCTGCTCCACCCCAGCCGCACGGTCGCGCTGCTGTTCCTGCTGCTGATCATGGCGGGCACGGCCCTGCTGAGCCTGCCCCTGGCCCGGGCCGAGGGCCATTCGGCGCCCTGGCTGGTGGCCTTGTTCACCGCGACCTCGGCAGTCACCGTGACCGGACTGGGGGTGGTCGACACCGGCAGCTACTGGTCGCCCTTTGGCCAGGGCGTGGTGCTGCTGCTCATCCAGCTGGGGGGCTTCGGGCTGATGACCGCCGCTGCGCTGCTGGGATTGCTGGTCAACCGGTCGCTGCGCCTGCGCACGCGCATGCTGGCCCAGGCTGAAACCCACACCATCGGGCTGGGCGATGTCTCGAGCGTGGCGAAGGTGGTGCTGGCGGTGACCCTGGTCTGCGAAGCTGCCTTGGCCGTGGCGCTGACGGCGCGCTTCCATCACGGCCACGGCCAGCCCTGGGGCGAAGCCGCCTGGAACGGCATCTTCCATTCGGTCTCGGCATTCAACAACGCCGGCTTCTCGCTCCATGCCGACAGCCTGATGCGTTATGCCTCCGACGCCTGGGTGCTGGTGCCGGTGATGCTGGGCATCGTCATCGGCGGCATCGGGTTTCCAGTGCTGCAGGACATTCGCTCGAAGCTGCGCGGCCGCCAGCGCTGGTCGCTGCACACCAAGCTCACCCTGACCGGCAGTGCCGTGCTGCTGGTGGTCGGCACCCTGTCGCTGCTGGTGTTCGAGTGGTCGAACGTCAAGACCCTGGGGCCCATGGCGATGGGCGACAAACTGCTGTCGGCCCTGTTCGCGTCGGTGTCGGCCCGTACGGCGGGCTTCAACACCGTCGACATCGGACAGCTGTCGCAGGAAAGCTGGGCGCTGCACTACCTGCTGATGTTCATCGGTGGCGGCAGCGCCGGCACCGCCGGTGGCGTGAAGGTGGCCACGGTGTTCATCCTGGTGCTGCTGGTGATGGCCGAAGTGCGCGGCCGCCCCGACAGCGAGGCCTTCGGCCGCCGCGTGTGCACGGCTGCGCAGCGGCAGGCCATCACGGTGCTGGTGCTGGGCAGCGCGGCGGTCGTGCTGGGCACGATGACCATCCTGATCTTGACCGACCTGCCCACCGACAAGGTCATCTTCGAAGTCATCTCGGCCTTCGGAACGGTGGGCCTGTCCACCGGCATCACGGCCGAACTGCCGCCCACCGGCCAGCTGACGCTGGTGCTGCTGATGTACGTGGGGCGGGTGGGCACCATCACCCTGGCCACGTCGCTGGCGCTGGGCGAACGGCGCAGGCCTTATCGCTACCCTGAGGAGCATCCGATTGTTGGGTAAATTGTTTTCCGAGCAGTTCGCTTTCGCCCAGGGCGACAGCGTGGTCGTCATCGGCCTGGGCCGCTTTGGCGGCGCCGTGGCGCAGTCGCTGATCAGCCTGGGGCATGACGTGATGGGCATCGACCGCGACGCCGACCCGGTGCAGGTCTGGGCCGACCGCCTGACGCACGCGGTGCAGGCCGACGCGACCAACGAACTGGTGATGCGCCAGCTGGGCGTGGCCGACTTCCGCCACGCGATCGTCGGCATCGGCGACAACCTGGCCGCCAGCCTGATGACGCTGATGGTGCTGACCGAGCTGGGCGTGCAGGACATCTGGGTCAAGGCCCTGACCGAGGACCACGGCAAGATCGCCCAGCGTATGGGCGCCCACCATGTCGTGTCGCCGGAAGTCGACATGGGCGAGCGGGTGGCGCACCTGATCTCGGGCCGGATGATCGACTACATCGAACTCGACGACGGCTTCGCCATCGCCAAGATCCACGCACCGGCGCTGGCCTTCGGGCGCAGTCTGGCCGACAGCGGCGTGCGCGAGAAATTCGGCGTCACCGTGGTGGGCATCAAGCGGCCGGGGCAGGACTTCAGCCATGCCACGCCCGACAGCCGGGTGCAGCCGGGCGACCTGCTCATCGTCTCGGGGCCGACCGAGAAGGTCGAGAAGTTTGCGGGGCAGGCGCGGGGCTGATGCAGTCGATGCGGCGACGCAGGTCGCTGCCGTAGCATGTGGTGGCATATGCCCTCCCGTTCATGTCCCGACCGACATCTGTCGCGCCGCAGCCTGCTGGCGGCGTGCGCGCTGGCGCCCGTGGTGCTGCCGACACGGGCTGGCCCGCCATGGCCGCCTGGGCCCACGGTGCCGTTGGACCCCGCCCTTCTGCGCCCCTGGGCCGAAGAGATCGTCGCTCGCCTGGCCAGTGCAGCCGACGACGGGCTGGACCCGGCCGACTACGGCGCCGAGCCCCTGCGCGCCGCGCTGGCCAGCGCAAAAGACTCGACGCCGGTGCCCGAGGTCGCAGCGCGGCTGGACGCCGCGTTGCTGGCGGCCCTGCTGCGCTACCTGGCCGATCTGCGCCACGGCCGGGTCGACCCGCGGCAGCTGCACCAGGCCTACAGCGCCACTGCCGCTGCCGGGTTCGAGCCGGCCGCAGCGCTGCAGGCGGCGCTGGCTGCAGGTTCGCTGGCCACGGCGCTGCGCTTGGCAACGCCGCCGCTGCCCCTGTACGGCGCTCTGCGCGAGGCCCTGGCCCGCTGCCGTGCGCTGGCTGAACACCCCGCGTGGCAGCAGGCCCTGCCGCCCTTGCCCAAGCCCGCACCGCGTGCTGCCGTGCCTGCCGCAAAGCCACAGCCAGCCTGGCCCGGTGTCGGGCTCATGGCCCAGCGCCTGGCCGCCTGGGGCGACCTTGCCGCGGTGCCCGTGCCTGTGCCCACCCAGCTGGACGAAGCGCTGACCCAGGCGCTGCGCGCCTTTCAGCGCCGTCACGGCCTGCAGGACGACGGTGTGCTGGGGCGTGCCACCTGGAACGCGCTGCAGGTCAGCCCGGCGCAGCGTGCACAGCAGATCGTGCTGACGCTGGAGCGCCTGCGCTGGACCCCGCTGCTGCAGGCCCCGCGCATGATCGTCGTCAATCTGCCGGAGTTCATGCTGCGCGCCTATGAAGTCCAGCCCGACGGCCGCGTGCTCGTGCGCGAGCAGATGAAGGTCGTCATCGGCCGTGCCCTGGACACACGCACGCCGCAGTTCGACGAACTGATGCGCCACGTCGAGTTCAGCCCTTACTGGAACGTGCCCTCCTCGATAGCCCGGCGCGAACTGGTGCCGCGCCTTCGCCGCGACCCGGGCCACTTCGCGCGCGAGGGCTTCGAGTTCGTCGACGCTGGCGGCCGGGCGCTGGCCGAGTTGACACCGGCGCGGCTGGACGCGGTGCTGACGGGTGCGCTGCGCCTGCGCCAGCGCCCGGGCGAGCGCAATGCGCTGGGTGACGTGAAGTTCGTCTTCCCGAACCGGGACGCCATCTTTTTGCATCACACGCCAGCGACCTCGCTGTTCGGGCGCGACCGGCGCGACTTCAGCCACGGCTGTGTTCGTGTCGAGAACCCCGTGGCACTGGCGCGCTTCGTGCTGCAGGACGAGCCCGGCTGGACCGAGGAGCGCATCCGCGCCGCGATGGCAGCCGGCAAGTCGACGACGCAGCGCCTGAGCCAGCCGCTGCCGGTACTGATCAGCTATGGCACGGCCTTGGTGCTGGGCGGCCGACCGCATTTCTTCGACGACATCTACGGGCATGATCGGGTCTTGCAGGCGGCGCTGCAGCAGCGCCGCCGCCCGCCGCCGCCCGCCCTCTGAACCGCACACCCGATGAGCCTGCCAACTTCCCACTCGCGCCGGCGCTGCCTGAAACAGGGCCTGGCCCTGGGCAGCACCGCGGCGCTGCTGGCGCTGACGGCGCCGCTGGCCCGGGCCCGGCTGGCCGGGCCACGCGACATCGCGATGTCGCACCTGCACACGCGCGAACACATCGACACCGTCTACGCCATCGGCGACGCCTTCGTGCAGCAGGCCCTGGGCTCGCTCGACCACTTCCTGCGCGACCATTACAACGGCGAAGTCGGCCGCATGGACCCGCAGCTGTACGAACTGATGCAGCGCCTGCGCCGCGAACTCGGCAGCACCCGGGCTTTCGAGGTCATCTCCGGCTACCGCTCGGCCGCCACCAACGAACGCCTGCGCACCACGCGCGGCGGCGGCGTGGCCCGGCGCAGCCTGCACCTGGAAGGGCGCGCCATCGACCTGCGCCTGCCCGGGGTGCCGCTGGCAGACCTGCGCGACGCTGCCGCCGACCTGAAGGCCGGTGGGGTGGGCTTCTACCCCGGCGACAACTTCGTGCACGTCGACACCGGGCCGGTCAGGCGCTGGTAGCGCGCCTGGCCCGCGCCGGGAAGGTCTGGGCCGTCGCGCGGGGGAGCCGGCGAACCGCTGCAATATCATCGGCTTCTGATATTCAGTCGTTCACGGGAGACGCCCATGGCCGAGCCAACCCTTTTGCGTGACCGGAGAACGCTGTTGCGCGCTGCCCTGGCACTGGGCCTGGGCGGCGCCCTCTTGTCGCCGCCAGTGCAGCGCTTCGCCGGCGCTGCCGACGATTTCATCCGTGGCCCGGCCGTGCCCGACCAGCCGCTGCAGCGCCTGAGCCCGCGCGTGGCCATGGTGTTTGCCGAAGACGGATTCCCGACCCCGGAGAACCGGGGCATGATGGCTAACGTGATATTCGTGCTGACATCGGCCGGCGTCGTGGTGCTGGACACCGGGGCTTCGGTGCAGATCGGCGAGATGGCCATCCGGCGCTTGCGAACCTTGACCGACCGGCCGGTGGTGGCCGTCGTGAATTCACACCACCACGGCGACCATTTCCTGGGCAACGACGCCTTCGTGCAGGCCTATGGCGCGGCCCTGCCCATCCACGCCCACCCGCTGGCGCGCGAACAGATCCAGGGTCTGGCGGGCAGTGGCTGGCGTTCGATGATGGAGCGCTGGACGAACGGCGCGACCCTGGGCACGCGCGTGGTGCCGCCCAACCGCGACGCCGGCCACGGCACGCTGCTGCGCTTCGGCGACACCACGCTGAAGTTCCACCACCACGGCCGTGCCCACACCGATGCCGACCTGTGCGTGGAAGTGGTGGAAGACGGCGTCGTCTACGTGGGCGACGTGGCGATGAACGGCCGCATCGCCAACATGGACGACGGCAGCTACCTGGGCACGCTGAAGACCTTCGACGCGCTGGAGCGCGACGTGCCCGGCGCGCTGTGGGTGCCGGGGCATGGCCGGGCCAGCCGCACGCTGCTGGTCGAGCAGCGCGAACTGTTTGCCGGCATCTACGGCAACTGCCTGGCTGCAGTGAAGGCCGGCGAGGACGAGGCCCAGGCCCGCCGCCGCGTGCTCGCCGACCCGAAGGTGGCCGCGCACGCCGGGCGCACCCAGGGCTGGGACGGCAACATCGGCAAGTACATCAGCCTGGCCTACCTGGAAGCCGAGAAGGAAGCCTTCTAGCCTGGGTCCCGCTGCGCCTGCAGCGAATGCAGCCGGGCGCGCAGCGAAGCCGCGTTCAGCAGGCCCATGTGGGCGTCGACGAGGCGGCCCTGGGCGTCGTAGAACAGGGTCGTCGGCAAGCCCCTGGACTTGACGGCGACCCCCACCGCGCTGTCGGCGTCCAGCCAGACATCGCGCAGCGGCAGCGCTTCGCGCTGCAGGTAACGGTTCACCGTGGCGGCGTTCTCGCCCTGGTTCACGAACAGGAAACGCACATCGCCATGGCGCTGCTGGGCGGCGGCCAGCATCGGCATTTCCGCACGACAGGGTGCGCACCAGGTCGCCCAGAGATTGACGACGGTGGGCTGGCCGCGTGCCAGGTCGGCCAGCGTGGGCGCTGCGGTTTCACCACGGTCGCTGGCCCCCGATGCCGGGGGTGCGGTCGCCCGTGCCGCAGCGGGCGCCTGCGCCAGGGCGGGCCCGGCCAGCGGCTGCAGCGCCACGGCCGGTGCCATCGCGCCCGACCCGCCGGGCTGGGCGAAGTGCAGCGCGAACTGGCCACCCGCACCGAGCAGCAGGCCCGCCATGCCGGCTGCAGCCAGAGCGGGCCGAAGTGCTGCCACCTTGGCCGCACGCCAGGCCAGCACGGCCGCTGCCGTCAGCCAACCCGTGGCGCCATGCCAGCCGCCGTCGCGGATGTCGAGCATCGCCCAGGGCGTGTCGAGGTAGGCCTGGGCATGCAGCGCCAGATGGGCCAGCCGCGCCGCCACCAGGCCCAGCAAGGCCGCGGCCCAGACGGCCGATTCGGCGGAGGCTGCCGTGGCTTCGCCCGCGCCCTGGCTTGCGCCCCTGCGGCGCGCGACCCAGGCCGCCAGCAACAGTGCCGCCAGCACGGGCAGCGGGGCCACGGGAAAGGCCAGGGGGCCGAGAGAGATGGAAAGCATGGTGGTTGGAGTGGCAGCTCGATTCGGGTGGGTGGTGCGAACCGGCCGCGTTCACCCACGCGCCGCACACCATACAGGCAGCGCTGACCCCCCTTCAGTGCGAGGGCCGGGTCGCCTGCCCCGTGTTCCCGGCGGCCACCCCCGCAAATGAGCGCCCCGATGCCCGCGGTCGCAGGGTCGACGCAGCGCCCGGGCTGGCCGATCATGACGGGCATGGACAAGCCCACACCGTCTCTGTCGGAAGCGCAAGCACTCGTCAACGCCATGGCCACCCAGGTGGCCCAGTGGCAGGAGCTGCAGACGCAGTTGCAGGAACTGCACGCCAAGCTCGAATATGCGCGGCTGATGCTGAAGCTGCACACGCGCGGAGCGCCAGGCCCCGGCGCCTAGGGCGACGCCTGCGCGGGACATTAGGGCCTAGGATCACGGGGCCATGTCCCCCCCTTCCCCCGTTTCCCGCCGTGTCTTCATGCTTGGCGCCACCGGCACCATCGGCCAGGCCACGGTGCGCGCGTTGGTGGCCGCCGGCCACAGCGTGGTCTGCCTGGTGCGGCCGCGTGCCGGCGTCGGTGGCCGGCTCGGCCGCGAAGACCTGGCGAAGTTGCTGGCCGGGGCCGAATTGCGCCAGGGCGATGTCTGCGACCCGGATTCGCTGGCGCGCGACGGCTTTCGCGGCGAAGGCTTCGACGTGCTCGTGTCCTGCCTGGCTTCGCGCACGGGCGACCCGAAGGACGCCTGGGCCATCGACCACGCCGCGCATGTGCATGCGCTGAGTGCTGCACGCACCGCGGGCGTGCAGCAGGTGGTGCTGCTGTCGGCCATCTGCGTGCAAAAGCCGCTGCTGGCCTTCCAGCAGGCCAAGCTGGCGTTCGAACGGGAACTCATCGACAGCGGCATCGCCTATTCCATCGTCCGCCCCACGGCCTTCTTCAAGTCGCTGTCGGGGCAGGTGGCGCGGGTGCAGCAGGGCCGGCCCTTCCTGCTGTTCGGCGACGGCGCGCTCACGGCCTGCAAGCCGATCAGCGACGACGACCTGGGGCGCTACCTGGCAGCCTGCCTGGACGACCCGGCCCGGCAATGGCGCATCCTGCCCATCGGCGGCCCGGGCGAAGCGATGACGCCGCGCCAGCAAGGCGAGATGCTGTTCGAACTGGCCGGCAAGCCGCCGCGCTTCAAGCAGGTGCCGGTGGCGCTGCTGGACGTGATCATCCGTGTGCTGGCAACCGCAGGGCGTGTGCTGCCGGCGCTGGCGGCCAAGGCCGAGCTGGCGCGCATCGGTCGCTACTACGCCACCGAATCGATGCTGGTCTGGGACCCGGCCCGGGCCCGTTACGATGCGCAGGCCACGCCTGGCACGGGCAGCGACACGCTGCGCGAACATTACGCACGCATGTTGCGCGGTGAAGCCGGCGTCGAACGCGGCGATCACGCCGTGTTCTGAGAGCGGGCCGATCCCCGGCCCGCGGCACGAGGTGAAAGCCGCAATTGGAAGCATTCCTGGTCTCGACCGGCGTCGTGGCGCTGGGCGAAATGGGCGACAAGACACAGCTGCTGGCCATGCTGCTGGCGGCGCGCTTTCGCAAGCCGCTGCCCATCATCGCCGGCATCTTCGTGGCCACGCTGGCCAACCACGCACTGGCCGGCGCCGTTGGCGCCTGGGTTTCGGCGCAGCTGGGCCCGGATGTGCTGCGCTGGATCGTCGGCCTGTCCTTCCTGGCCGTGGCCGCGTGGATGCTGGTGCCCGACAAGGTCGACGACGCCGCGGTGACCAGTGCGCCCCGCTTCGGCGTCTTCGGCACCACGGTGCTGGCCTTCTTCATTGCCGAGATGGGCGACAAGACGCAGATTGCCACCGTGGCCCTGGCCGCGCGCTACAGCGCCGAGTTCGTGGCCGTGGTGGCTGGCACCACGCTGGGCATGATGCTGGCCAACGTGCCGGCGGTCTACCTGGGCGACCGCGTGGCGCGCAAGCTGTCCATGACGCTGGTGCATGGCATCGCCGCCGCCATCTTCGCGGTGCTGGGGGTGCTGACGTTGCTGAACGTGGGCAAGATGTTCTGAACGGCTGAACCCGCGGCCTGCTTCACCCCGGCAGATCAGACGCTGAAGGCCCGCCCTGCCGGCAGTTCGATGCGCACTTCCGTTCCCGGCCCCCCCGGGCTGCGCGCAGTACCGCCTGCCGGGGAATGCCAGGACACGCGGGCCCCCAGCCGCTGGGCGCGCTGCTGCATGTTGCGCGTGCCGCGACCACCACCCGGTGGCTGGCCGTCCGGCAGGCCACGGCCGTTGTCGATCAGGCTCACGACGATGTGGCGACCGTCGGCGGTGGCCTCGCTGCGCAGCGTGACGCGGGTGGCCTGGGCGTGGTGCAGCACGTTGTTCAGCGACTCCTGGACGATGCGCACCAGTTCGCGCCCGCCGCTGCCTTCCAGTGCCGGCAGGCAGGGTGCTTCGGCCACCTGCCAGGCCAGGGTCAGCCCGGCAGCGCGCAGGCCGGGTTCGGCGCGGTGGCGCACACTGGCCAGCAGCAAGCCCAGGTCGCCGTCGGCCACCGACAGGGTGTCCACGGTCAGCCGCATTTCCTGGATGCAGCTGTCGATCGCGCTGGCCATCTCGGCGCCGCTCAGTTGCCCGGTCTGGGCATTCATCTTGGCCGTCATGAGCTGCGAACCCAGGCCATCGTGCATTTCCTGCAGCAGGCGCTCACGTTCGGTGGTGGCCATGCGCTGGTGCTCGCTGGCCTGCAGCGCCGCAAAGCTGGCCTGCAGTTCGCGGGTGCGCTCGCTCAGCGCCTGCGCCGATTCCTGGCGCAACACGCGTTCGCGCCGGGCAGTCAGCACGAAATGGCCGTACAGCAGGCTGCCCATCCACAGCACCCAGGCAGCGTGGGCGTAGACATTGATGTCGACCACGCTGAACCAGCGCGGTGCGACGAGCGAAAAGAAGCTGACGTAGGCCCAGATGCACAGCGAAAAGGCCACCAGCGAGGCCGTGGCCAGCCGGTCGAAGCGTGGCTGGCGAGCCAGTGCACGCAGGGCCAGCACCGTGGCCAGGCCCATCACCGCCAGCCGGCTGCCCAGAGCCCACCAGGGCCAGGGGTTGCCGAAGTCGTTCCAGGGCTGGTCCAGCGCCGCGGCGGCGCCGTCGACCAGGGTGCCCACCACCGCATAGGCCCAGGCCACACGCATGCCCCAGCCGTCGTGAGGCTGTGCCAGGCGAACCACGGTGGCCAGCAGCAGCGCCTTGGCCCACACGTCGGCCACGTCGAGCAGCATGCGCCACCAGGGGCTGGGCAGCGGCTGGTGCTGCAGCAGGTAGGGCGTGAGCAGCAAGGCCAGCAGCAGCAGGTGGGCCCCGGCCAGGGCGTAGGCCAGCGCCTCGCGGTGGGCCAGCCACACCCCGACCAGGAACAGCCCGACCACCAGCGCGCCCAGCGCCGTGGCGCTGCGCAGCGCCGCCATCATGTCGCGGCTGCTGTCCAGTCGCGAAACGTCCGCCATCGGCCCCAGATGGACACTGCCGACGGTGGGTGATTCGGCCGCACCCAGGCGCAGCTGCAGTTCATGCCGGCCCGGCCTGAGCCAGCCCGGTGGCACGTTGACGCTGAGCGTGCGACTGCCCAGCCGCAATGCCGGGCTGCGCTGGTCGATGTCGTCGGGTGCCGTGCTGTGGGCCAGCAGCTGCCCGTCCAGGTACACCAGCAGGTTCCGGCGGTGCACGATGCGCAGCGTCCAGGCCGAATCGGGCTGGCTGCTCAGCTCGAAGGGCAGCAGCAACCACCTTGGCTGGCGGAGGTTCTCGCGCCCCATCAGCAAGGGAACCTGCAGGCTGGCCAGGGCCTGTTCGGGCGGTGACGGGGGCACCAGGCCGCCCAGCGCGACAAGATGTCCGGTGTCCAGCCGCAACACCTGCGGCGCGTCGACCGGGATGCTGCGCTGGCTGAACTGGTGCAGGCCCAGCAACAGCAGCAGGGGCAGCAGGCAGGCCAGCAGCAGCAGGGCCCGGGCGGGCAGGCCGGATGCTGCCGTCAGGCTGGCAAAGGCACTCTGGGGGCTGGGGGCGCTGGACACGGCGGACGAGGTTGGGCTGGGGTGCCGGTGGGGCGGTGGCGAGTATGCGTCGACTGCGAACCGGGCAAAACGGCGCCGCTTGCGGCAAGATGTCGGCTGCCTGACGGGTTGCCGCCGCCTGATCTGCGAATCCAGCCCTTCGACCTTCGACCTTCGACCGGACATCGCCATGCCCCGCACCATGCCCCGCGCCATCGTCCTGCTGTGCCTGCTGGCAGGTGCCGCCGCGGCAGCCCAGGCGCAGCAGAAGTTCGTGTTCATGACGAACTGGTACGCCCAGGCCGAGCACGGCGGCTTCTACCAGGCGCAGGCCCGCGGCTTGTACAAGGCGGCCGGCCTGGACGTGACCCTGCGCATGGGCGGCCCCCAGGTCAACGGCATGCAGCTGCTGGCCGCCGGCCAGACCGATTGCTTCATGGGTTACGACGTGCAGACCATGAAGGCCTGGGAGCAGGGCATTCCGGTGGTGACGGTGGCCGCAGCGTTCCAGAAGGACGCGGCCGTGCTCATCGGCCACCCGGGCGTGGTCGACAGGCTGGAAGACCTGAAAGGCAAGACCATCCTCATCGGCGCGGCTTCGCACACCTCGTTCTGGCCCTGGCTGAAGGCGCGCTACGGCCTTCAGGACAGTCAGACCCGGCCCTACACCTTCAACATCCAGCCCTTTGTCGCCGACAAGAACGTGGTGCAGCAGGGTTATCTGTCCAGCGAGCCTTACGCCATCGAGAGGGAAGCCGGTTTCAAGCCGCGCGTGTTCCTGCTGTCCGACTTCGGCTGGCCGCCTTATTCCACCACCATCGTCTGCATGGAGAAAACCGTGCGTGAACGCCCGCAGGCCGTGGCCGCGTTCGTGCGCGCCAGCATGGAAGGCTGGAAGAGCTACCTGCAGGGCGACCCGGGTCCGGCGAATGCGCTGATCAAGCGCGCCAACCCGGCCATGACCGACGACAAGATCGCGGTCGGCATCCGGCTCATGAACGAGTCGGGCATGGTCTTCGGGGGCGACGCTGCCACTCTGGGTGCCGGCGTCATCACCGACGAACGCATGAAGAAGACCTACGACATGCTGGTGGCCATGAAGCTGCTGGACCCGCGCAAGGTCGACCTGAAGAGAACCTACACGACGCAATTCGTGAAGGACATCAAGGTGCTGCCCTGAACCTGCACCGGCCACGGGCTGGCCTGCCGGAAGCCATGTCATGGCCCACGACGGTGGGGGCATGACCGGCCACAGCGTCATCAGCCTGCAAGGCGCCGAGAAGACCTACCCCAACGGCACGCGCGCCCTGCTGCCGGTGAGCCTGCAGGTGCAGGCCGGAGAGTTCGTCACCTTGCTCGGGCCATCGGGCTGCGGCAAGAGCACGCTGCTGAAGATGGTGGCCGGCCTGCTACCGGCCAGCGCCGGCAGCGTGCAGCGCGCGCCGGGGCGCGATCTGTCCTTCGTGTTCCAGGAAGCCACCCTGATGCCCTGGGCCAGCGTGCAGGCCAATGTTCGCCTGCCGCTGGACCTGGCCGGCGTGCCCCTGGGTGCCAGCCAGCCGCGCGTGCAGCAGGCGCTGCAGCGGGTGGGCCTGCAGGGCTTCGAGGCCGCATTGCCGCGCGAACTCTCGGGCGGCATGCAGATGCGCGTGTCGATCGCGCGCGGCCTGGTCACCGAGCCGGCACTGTTGCTGATGGACGAACCCTTCGGCGCGCTGGACGAGATCACGCGCCAGCGGCTGGACAGCGACCTGCTGGCGCTGTGGCAGGCCCAGCGGCTGACGGTGATGTTCGTCACCCACTCCATCTACGAGGCCGTTTTCCTGTCCAGCCGGGTGCTGGTGATGGCGGCTCGGCCTGGACGTGTCGTCGACGAATTCAGCATCGACGAGCCCTATCCGCGCAGCGACGAGTTCCGAGTCTCGACGCGTTTCGCGCAACACGCGCAGCGCCTGCAGCACAGCCTGCTGGCGGCCAGCGCGATGGCGCCGTGAAGCTGGCGTGCCGGCGTTGCCAGGTGAACGCGGCATGAATCGCGGGCAGGTGCTCTGGCCGGCTGCACTGGCGGTGCTGCTGATCGCGCTGTGGCAGGGCCTGGTGGTGGCCTTCGACGTGCCACCCTTCCTGGTGCCCAGCCCGCTGCGCGTGGCGCAGACGCTGGTGGACGACGCGGCCATGCTCTTCAGCGCGCTGTGGGTGACGATGAAGATCACCCTGCTGGCCTTCGCCTGCGCCACGGCCCTGGGCGTGGCCATCGCGTTTGCGTTCGTGCAGAGTCGCATCGTCGAAACCGCACTGTTCCCGTATGCCGTGCTGTTGCAGGTCACGCCCATCGTCGCGATCGCGCCGCTGGTGATCATCTGGGTCAAGGACCCGACGGCCTCGCTCGTCATCTGCGCCACGCTGGTGGCGCTGTTTCCCATCATCGCCAACACCACACTGGGCCTGAAGAGCGTGAACGCCGGGCTGCTGGCCTACTTCAGGCTGCAGCGCGCCAGCCGCTGGCAGACGCTCTGGCGGCTGCGCATCCCGTCGGCGCTGCCCTACTTCTTCGGCGGCCTGCGCATCAGCAGCGGGCTGGCGCTGATCGGCGCCGTGGTGGCCGAGTTCGTGGCCGGCACAGGCGGCACGGGCACGGGTCTGGCTTACCAGATCCTGCAGGCCGGCTACCAGCTCAACATCCCGCGCATGTTCGCGGCGCTGGCGCTCATCACGCTGGCCGGCGTGGCCTTGTTCGCGGCGATGGCGGGGCTGTCGCGCTGGGCGCTGAAGGGTTGGCACGAAAGCGAGCAGGCACATGAATGACGACTGGTTGATCTGGGGCGCGGTGGCCGGCATCACGGGCCATCGTGGTGCAGCGGCCCGCCTGCAGGCCGGCACCGACATCCGCGTGCGCGGTGGACTCATCAGCGCCATCGGCCAGCTGGCGCCCGAGCCTGGAGAGGCCGTGATCGACGCCCGCGGCTGTGTCGTCTACCCGGGCTGGGTCAACACCCACCATCACCTGTTCCAGAGCCTGCTCAAGGGCATCCCGGCCGGCATCGACAGCCCGCTGGTGCCCTGGCTGGCGGCGGTGCCGGTGCCTTTCCGCCGCCACTTCGACCACGAACATGCGCTGCGCATCGCCGCGCGCGTGGGCCTGGTCGAACTGCTGCTGTCGGGCTGCACCACCGTGGCCGACCACCAGTACCACGTCTACCCCGGCATGCCCTACGACGCCAGCGCCGTGGTCTTCGACGAAGCCGCGCGGCTGGGCCTGCGCTTCGTGCTGTGCCGCGGCGGCCAGACGCAGGCGCGTGCCATGACCGACGCCACGGCGCCGCCGCAGTCGGCCCCGGAAACGCTGGAGGCCTTCATGGCCGGCGTCGAACACGACACGCGGCGCTTTCACGACCCCGGGCCGCTGGCGATGCGGCGCGTGGTGAGCGCCATCACCACGCCCAACTGGAGCTGCAAGCCGGAACACCTGCGCGTGCTGGCCGCGCAGGCGCGCTCGCTCGGCATCCGGCTGCACAGCCACTTGTCCGAGACCTGGGACTACGTGCGCTGGGCGCGTGAAGTGCATGGCTGCCGGCCGCTGCAGTGGGTGGCCCAGCACGACTGGGTGGGCCACGACGTGTGGTTTGCGCACATGGTGCACCTGGACGACAGCGAACTGCAGCTGTGCGCCAGCACCGGCACCGGCATCGCCCACTGCCCGCAAAGCAACGCCCGCCTGGGCAGCGGCATCGCGCGTGTGCCCGAGGCGCTGGCGCTCGGCGTGCCGGTGGGCCTGGCGGTGGATGGCGCGGCGTCGAACGAAGCCGCCGACATGGCCAGCGAGGCCCATGCCGCCTGGCTGCTGCACCGGGCCGACCCACGTGCCGGCACGCGCGCACTGGCCGGCGGCGGGCAGCCCGGCGGGCATGCGGCCGCCATCAGCGTCGACGACGTGGTGCACATCGGCACGGCCGGCGGCGCGCGCCTGCTGGGCCTGGGCGGCGTGGGCACGCTGGCGCCTGGGATGGCCGCCGACATCGCGGTCTACAGGCTGGACCAGCCGCGTCACTTCGGCCTGCACGATCCGGCCATCGGCCCGGTGGCCAGCGGCGGCAGACCCAGCCTGCGCGCCCTGCTGGTGCAGGGCCGCCGGGTGGTGGACAACGACAGCATCCCCGGCCTGGACCTGGCCGAACTGCAGGCGCAGGCTCAGGCGCTGGTGGCCCGCATGCACTGAACCCGTGCCCTGCGCAGAAGGAGCCCCGCGATGCTCGTCACCCGTCAACCCGTGTTCCGCCGGTTCTGGCACGCCGTGATGCCGCTGTCGCGGCTGGCTGGCGGCCAGCCGCAGCCTTTCACCTTGCTGGGCGAAGACATCGTGCTGTTCCTGGACGCCCAGGGCCAGCCCGCCGCGCTGAAGGACCGCTGCTGCCACCGCACCGCCAGGCTCAGCAAGGGCCGCTGCATCGACGGCGCGCTGCAATGCGGCTACCACGGCTGGACCTACAACCCGGCCGGCCGCGTCATCCGCATCCCGCAATACGAGCCCGAGCGCCCGATACCGGCCGACTACTGCACCCCGGCCTACCGCTGCGCCGCCCGCCACGGCTACGCCTGGGTGGCCCTGGTGGCGCCTGGCGAAGAGCCGCTGGCGCCGATTCCGGAGATGCCCGAGTTCGGCGCGCCGGGCTGGCGCACCATCTTCCAGTTTCATGAAGTCTGGGCCACCAGCCCGGTACGGGCGCTGGAAAACAGCTTCGACAACAGCCACTTCAGCTTCGTGCACCGGGCCACTTTCGGCGTGGCCGACCAGCCCAGGCCCAGCAGGTACGAACTGACGCAGACCGAAGGCGGCTTCCATGCAGAAACGGTGATTGCCGCGGCCAACCCGCCGGCCTTCCACGCCATCAGCGGCAGCTCCGAGCCGCTGACCACGCGCCACATGCGCAACGCCTACTACCTGCCGTTCTCACGCCGGCTGGACATCGAATACCCGGGTGTCGAGGGCAAACCCGGCAAGCGCCACGTCATCCTGAACTGCTTCACGCCCATCGACGACGGCCACATCCAGCTTTGCCAGTGGCTGTTCCGCAACGACAGCGAAGCCGAATGCCCGGCGCAAATGCTGGTGCAGTTCGACGAGGTCATCACGCGCGAGGACAAGGACATCCTGGAATCGACCGATCCCGACGCGCTGGTCGACACCCGTCGCCGCGGTGTGGAGTTCTCGATGGACAGCGACCGCCCGGGCATGCTGATTCGCAAGCTGCTGATGGAACTGCTGGCCCGCCACGGCGAAAGCGAAGTTCACCGTTGAAGCCCGTTGAACACGCGTGTACGGCTGCGCAGTGACAATGGCCGCATGTTGCAGCAGCGCACCCTCAAGTCCATCACGCGTTCGGTCGGCGTGGGCGTGCACAGCGGCCAGCGTGTCGAACTGACGCTGCGCCCGGCAGCGCCAGACACCGGCATCGTCTTTCGCCGCGTCGACCTGCCTGTGCCGGTGGACATCCCGGTCGACGCCTTTGCCGTCAGCGACACGCGCATGGCCAGCACCATCAGCCCCGGCGGCGACCCCGGCGGCCCGCGCGTGCAAACCATCGAACACCTGATGTCGGCCTGCGCCGGGCTGGGGCTGGACAACCTGGTCATCGACATCTCGGCCGAGGAAGTGCCCATCCTCGACGGCAGCGCCGCAAGCTTCGTCTACCTGCTGCAAAGCGCCGGCATCGCGCTGCAGGACGCGCCCAAGCGCTTCATCCAGGTCACCAAGACCATCGAAGTGCGCGAAGGCACGGGCGCGCAGCTGAAGTGGGCCCGGCTCGAGCCCTTCCACGGCTACAAGCTCAGCTTCGAGATCGAGTTCAACCACCCGGCGGTGGACGCCACCGGCCAGCGCGTCGAATTCGACTTCGGCTCAGGCCAGTACAAGCGCGACATCGCGCGCGCCCGCACCTTCGGCTTCACCAAGGACGTCGAGATGATGCGCAGCCGCGGCCTGGGGCTGGGTGGCAACATGGACAACGTCATCGTCGTCGACGACCACCGCGTGCTCAATGCCGAAGGGCTGCGCTACGACGACGAATTCGTCAAGCACAAGATCCTCGACGCCATCGGCGACCTGCACATCGCCGGCAAGCCGCTGCTGGCCAGCTACGTGGCCTACAAGAGCGGTCATGCGCTGAACAACAAGCTGCTGCGCGCCCTGCTGGCCGACGACACGGCCTATCGCATCGTCAGCTTCGACAAGACAGCCGATGCACCGCGCGGCTTCGCCGAGCTGGCGCCGGCCTGGTAAAGGGTGCTGGAATGCTGATCTTCCGTCTCGTCTTTGGCCTGCTGCTGGTGGCCGGTTTGCTGTGCTTTGCCCTGTACATCGGCACGGGCCAGGTGGCCTGGCGCCACCGCGGCATCGTCATCGTGAAGTGGACGGTGCTGGCCGCCTTCGGCTTCTTTGCGGTGCTGATCCTGGAGCGACTGGCCCTGATGCTCTAGCGGCTTCGTGCCGCTGGTGTCACCGCTGCCGCGCCAGGTTTTCTTCGCGGCTGGCGAGCCGCACCTTCACCTGCAGGGCTTGCGGGCCGCGTTGCACGGCCAGGCTGGTTTCGCTGTTCGGGGCCATCGAAGCCACCGCGGTCAGCAGTTCGGTGGGGGTGCGCACATCGGTGTCGCCGACCTTCAGAACCACGTCGCCCGGCCGCAGGCCGCCCTGGGCTGCAGGCCCGTTCTGCAGCACGCCGGTGATCAGCACCCCGGCCTTCACCGGCAGGTTCAGGTTCTCGGCCAGTTCTGCCGTGAGTTCGCGGGGTTCCACGCCGATCCAGCCGCGCTGCACTCGCCCGGTGCTGACCAGCTGCTCCATCACGCCGCGTGCCGTGTCCACCGGCACGGCGAAGCCGATGCCGTTGCTGCCGCCGCTGCGCGAGAAGATGGCGGTGTTGATGCCCACCAGCCGGCCTTCGATGTCCACCAGCGCACCGCCGGAATTGCCCGGGTTGATGGCAGCGTCGGTCTGCACGAAGTTCTGCAGCGGTGAACTGTCGCGCGTCTGCCGGTCCAGAGCGCTGACGATGCCGGCCGTCACCGTCTGGCCCACGCCGAATGGGTTGCCGATGGCCAGCACCGCATCGCCCACCTGCAGCGCACGCACATCGCCCAAGGCCATGACCGGCAGGTCGGGCAGGTCCATTTTCAGCACCGCGATGTCGGTTTCGACGTCGCTGCCCACCAGCCGGGCGCTGGCTTCGCGGCCATCGGGCAGCTGGACCTGGATGTCGGTGGCGCCTTCGATGACGTGGTGGTTGGTCAGCACATAGCCTTCAGGCGCAACGATCACCCCCGAACCCAGCCCGACCTGCGACGGGGCGTTGCGGTTGCCGCGCTGGCCGAAGAATTCGCGGAAGCGGGGGTCGTTGGCATGGGGGTTGTTGCCCACCCGCGTGGCGGTGACGCTGACCACGGCCGGCGCAGCGCGGCGCGCGGCCAGGGTGTAACCCGTGGCCACGGCCAGCCCGGCCGATGCGGCGTTGGCTGGCGGTGGGTTGGCGATCTGTGTCAACGTGGGCGCGGGCAGCAGGTTGCCGCTGCGCGCACCGGGCAGCCATTCGGGCTTGAGCGTGGCCACCACGAACAAGGCCGCGACCGCCACCGTCACGGCCTGAGAAAAAACGAGCCAAGTCTTGCGCCACATATTGTCAAAATCGGCACCATGACCGATAGAAGAGCCGTCGAAACCTACCTGCAGGAACTCTTGACCCCTGCGGACTTCAAGGATTATGGGCCGAATGGTCTGCAGGTTGAGGGTTGTCCCCAGGTCAGGGTCGTCGTCAGTGGGGTCACCGCCAGTCTGGCCTTCATCGACGCCGCCATCGCCGCCGGCGCCGACACCTTGCTCGTCCATCACGGCCTGTTCTGGCGCGGCCAAGACGGCCGGCTCACGGGCTGGCTGCGCCAGCGCGTGGCGCGGTTGATGGCGCACGACATCAACCTGTACGCCTACCACCTGCCGCTGGATGCCCATGCCGAACTGGGCAACAACGCCCAGCTCGGCCTGCGCCTGGGGCTGGTGGCAGACGCGCGCTTCGGCGAACAGGCGCTGGGGTTCATCGGAACGGCCGCGGCGCCCTTGGCGCTGGACGGCCTGGCCGCCACCGTCGCCCGGGCGCTGGGCCGGGCGCCCACGGTGCTTGCGGGCGACGGTCGCCCGCTGGCCCGCGTGGCCTGGTGCACCGGCGGTGCACAAGGCTACTTCGAAGCCGCCATCGCCGCGGGCGCCGACGCCTTCATCACCGGCGAGATCTCCGAACCCCAGGCCCACCTGGCGCGGGAAACCGGCGTCGCCTTCCTGGCCTGCGGCCACCACGCCACCGAACGCTATGGCGCCCCGGCCGTGGCCGGCGCGCTGGCCGCGCGCTTCGGCCTGCAGCACCAGTTCATCGACGTGGACAACCCCGCATGAAGGCGCCCTGGCCGTGACCGCGCCACTGCTGGTGACGATGGGCGACGCCGTCGGCATCGGGCCCGAGATCATCGTCAAGGCCTTCCTGGCGGGCCAGCTGGGCGATGCCCTGGTGCTGGGCGATGCAGCGGTGCTGCGCCGCGCTGGCGCACCGATGACGGCCGTGGTCGACCACCCGGCCGACCTGGCCGCGGTGCCGCCCGGCTGCCTGGCGGTGCTGGCGGTGCCGGGCCTGTCGCCCGGGCTGGCAAAACTGCCCTGGGGTCGGGTCGATGCCCTTTGTGGCGCTGCCGCTGCCCGCTGCATCGAGGCGGCCGTGGCCTGGCTGCAGGCCGGGCAGGGCGCGGCCATCGTCACCGCCCCGATCCACAAGCAGGCCCTGGCCGCCGCTGGCGTGCCCTACCCCGGGCACACCGAGATGCTGCAGGCCCTGGCCCGCGCACCCGCCGTGCGCATGATGCTGGCCAACGAGGAACTGCGGGTGGTGCTGGTCACCATCCACCAGAGCCTGCGCAGCGCGATCGACGCCGTCAGCTTCGACGCCGTGCTGCACACACTGCGCATCACCCACGCTGCGGCCGCGTCATGGCAGCCCGGCCCGGCCCGCATCGGGGTGGCCGGCCTCAACCCGCATGCCGGCGAAGGCGGCTTGTTCGGCACCGAAGAACGGGACATCATCGCCCCGGCGATTGCCGCTGCCCGCGCCGAAGGCATCGACGCGACCGGCCCCTTCGCGCCTGACACGGTGTTCATGCGGGCGCGACGCTGCGAGTTCGACGTCGTCGTCGCGATGACCCACGACCACGGCCTGATCCCGGTGAAATACCTGGGCGTGGAGCAGGGCGTGAATGTCACGCTGGGGCTGCCTTTCGTCCGCACCAGCCCGGACCATGGCACCGCCTTCGACATCGCCGGCACCGGCCTGGCCGACCCCGCCAGCCTAATGGCAGCGCTGCGCATGGCGCGGCGCCTCGTGGCCGACACGACAGGCGGCAGGGCGATTCAGGGGGCGTCAGGCCCCTAGGCGTGCCAGCTGCCTGCGCGCGCGGGCGGTGGCGCGCTCGACGAGCTGGCTTTGCTCGAAGGCGCGCAGGCGCCCGGCGTCGCACAGTTTCTCGAGCATGCGTCGCGACAGCGACACGGTCTTCTGCGCATGTGCGCCGCCGTGCGTGAAGACGAAGAAGCTGCGTGCCGGGCTGACATGCGACAGGCGCACCTTCTGCCACTGGCCTTCCAGCTCCATCTGGTAGGCGAAGCCGATCTGCACATGGTCGGCCAGGGCGCGGCCCTGCACCGGTTCAGGGGCCTCGGCGGGGTCGGCCGGTGGCGGCGTGCCGGGCAGCAGCGCGCCGCTGGCCGCGGCCGCCGGCTGCGGGTCGATCTCGATGTCCACCGGTGGCGCAGCGGGGGCCGACCAGTCCACCGCGGCTTCGTCGACCAGGCCGACGCGGCGGGCCTCTTCGGGCGTGAAGCTGGGCGCCTGGACTTCGTCGTCCAGCACCGGCATGTGGGCCGGTGCCGCCCGCAGTTCCTCGGTCGAAGGCAATGCGCCTTCGATCGCACCTTCCACCTGCCGCGCCAGCAGGTTGATGTCGAGCTGGCGCGCGCTGGTGTTCTTCAGCGCCTCGGCATGCGCCGGCATGAGCTGGCCGAAGAAGGCGCGGCGGTCGGCCTCGGGCCATTGGATGAGGTTCATGCCAGCCGTCAGGTCCTGCATCAGGCGCGGCAGGTCGGCCAGGAAGGCCTTGCGCGCCTGCGGCGTGGCCTTCGGCTGCACGCTCATGAAGAGTTCGCGGCCGGCGCGGCGCAGGCGCTGGGCCAGCGGGCTGTCCGTGCCGTCCTGCGACGCGGCGCGGATCATCACCCGGCTCCAGGTGCGGGTGATGAAGTCGCGAACAAATTCAGGGCCGGCCAGGCCCTTCAGCTCGCCTTCCAGCCGCTGCGCGTACAGCTGGCGCAGGCGTTGTTCGTCTTCCTTCTGTGCCAGCAGCTCGGCCGCCTCGCCCGCGGCCTGGTCGTCGGCGCGGCCGATCTCGGCCATGAAGGCTTCCAGGGCCCGCAGCTGGCTCTCATAGGTCTCGATCTGGTCGAAGTCACCTTCCACCACCTGTTGCACCAGCGCCTTGATCTTGGTCAGGAAGCGCTGCGCCACGGGGTCGCTGTAGTCCTCGAAGGCTGCACCCAGCGAGGCGATGCGGTTGATGAAGCGGCGCACCGGATGCCTGCGCGACGAGAAGAAGCTGGTGTCGCCCAGCGCCGCGCGCAGCACCGGCAATTGCAGCCTGGCGATCTGGCGCGCCATCTGCGGCGGCACCTTCGGGTCGGACAGGATCTGGTCGAACAGCCCGGCAATGACGTCGATGACCATGTGGTCCAGCGAGCCCTTGCTGGCTTTGCGCAATTCGTCGCGGTGCGCCAGGATCAGGTTCGGCACGGCCTGGCCGGTGTCGAAGTCGCTGGGTTCCGACCAGCCTGCGGGGCTGCTGTAGCCCTCGCCATCGTTGTGGCGATAGGCGCGTGGCGCGCCGACCGCCGCGCCGCCGTCGTCGAGCTGCGCGCCGCTGCTGAAGGTGAGCCGGCGGATGAGGTTCATCAGGCCCGGGTCGATGGCGCCCAGGCTGGGGCCGCGGCCGATGCTGCCGCGCGACGAGGCCGCGAAGCCGCCGTGCCCCGTGGGACCGGCCGGCCGGCGTACGCCGGTCAATGGGTCGCGGCCGTGGTCGGCGGCCTGGCCTGGGTGGTGGCCGTGGTTGAACGGCCCGGCCATCGTGGCCCCCGAGCGGCTGTGGTGGGCTCGCGGGTCGTCGAGCCCGGCGGCTCGGCTGGACGTCTCGTAGGCGCTGGTCTCGCCGTTGCGTGGCCCGGTGGTGCGCACGCTCAGGCCGCGCGGCTGCACGCCGGCCCGGCGCAGTTCCGAGACGATGTCGGCATAGGCCTTGCGCAGCAAGCCGCCCAGCGAGCGGCTGATCTCGCTGGAGAGCAGCTTGCGCACCTCGGCGCGTTCGGAAACGGCCTCGATGGCGTGCAGCATCGCATGGCCTACCACCTGGGGGCGCAGCGGGTTGCGGTCCTTCTCGCTGCCGCTGTAGTCCAGCAGGCTCGCGACGTAAGCGTCGAACTCACGCAGTTCCCATTCGCAGGCATGGGCCACGTCCATGCCGAAGCGCTCGGCCGAAATCTGCACTTCGACCTCGTGGTCGGCCACCAGGCTCAGCGCGTCCCAGGCGGTGGCTGCTGCTGCGGGTGTGGCCGGCGCCAGGCCGCCGGCCTCACGCATCACGCGTTGATCGAAGGCGTCGTTGAAGCTCAGCACGAACACGGCCGACTTGCGATTCAGTTCGAACTGCGCTCCCAGCAGGCCGTCGCGCTGGTAGGCGTTGCCCGCAGCCAGGGCGGCCAGGCCCAGGCTTTCGATCGTGCGTTCCACGGCGTTGCGCGCCGCCAGCTTCAGGGCCTGGACGGCGGGCTCCAGCGGGGCTGGCAGGCGATGGACAGGATTCGGCTTCATGCGACGGTGCTTGCCTGCCCAGTATCGGGCAGCGCCATCGCCATGACACGCGGCTGAACCGGCAAAAAAACCGGTCAGTTCACCGCTTGTACCGCTGCCTGACCTTCATCGCCCCGGCGCAGGCGGCCGGGGCTCACATGGGCTTTGGGCAGGCTTCAGGAAGTCTTCGCGTTTCGCCCCAGCGAGTCGCGGATCTCGCGCAGCAGCAGCACGTCCTCGGGCGTGGCGGGCGGTGCCGGGGCCGGCTCGGCGCGCTTCATGCGGTTCATCTGCTTGACCATCAGGAAGATGATGAAAGCCAGGATGATGAAGTTGATGGCGATGGTGATGAAGTTGCCGTAGGCCAGCACGGCGCCGGCCTTCTTGGCTTCAGCCAGTGCCAGCCCTGAGGCCTGGCCCGACAGCGGGATGTAGTAGCTGCTGAAGTCCAGGCCACCGAAGATGCGGCCGACGACGGGCATGATGACATCACCCACGAGCGAATCGACGATTTTGCCGAAGGCGCCACCGATGATCACGCCCACGGCCAGATCGACCACATTGCCCTTGAGTGCGAATTCCTTGAACTCCGACGAGAAACCCATTTTCTTCCTCCAATACACGGCAAGGCCGCTGGTGCTGAATGTGTTGTGCGCATCGACGACACGCGAGGCGACGGTAGCGGCAGGGCTGTGACAGCGTCAAGACTCAAACCAGGGTCAACGAGCGTCAGGGCGGTGCGGCTAGAATCCCGGGTTGTCCCGAATCCATCGAACGACTTTTCGTGCAGTCGAATTGCAGAGGTTTTCCATGAGTGACTCCGCCAGCAGCTCCGCCAAGCCCGATCCGTCCCACGCTTCGGGCCTCAGCTTCTCGAAGGAACCCGTCGACGGCGGGCGCCGCACCTGGATTGCCATCACCTGCGGCGTCGGCGCCGTGGGCGGCGCGGCGGTCGCCGTGCCTTTCGTCAGCACCTTCGCCCCTTCCGAGCGGGCGCGAGCCGCCGGCGCGGCCGTGCGGGTGGATGTCAGCACCTTGCAGCCCGGCGAGATGCAGACCGTGGAATGGCGCGGCAAGCCCGTCTGGATCATCCGCCGCACGCCCGAGCAGCTGGCAGCGCTGCCCAAGCTCGATCCCCAGCTGGCCGACCCGAAGAGCATCCGCAAGCCCGACGAACTGACGCCGGAGTACGCGCGCAATGAATGGCGCTCCATCAAGCCCGAGTTCTTCGTCGGCGTCGGCATCTGCACCCACCTGGGCTGCTCTCCCGGCGCCAAGTTCACGCCAGGCCCGCAGCCTTCGCTGCCCGACGACTGGGCCGGTGGCTTCCTGTGTGCCTGCCACGGTTCGACCTTCGACCTGGCCGGCCGGGTCTTCAGGAACAAGCCCGCGCCCGACAACCTGGAAGTTCCGCCGCACATGTACGTGGCCGACAACGTGTTGTTGATCGGCGAAGACAAGAAAGCCTGAGTTTTCTTCAATCCACTGCAGTTCAGAGGTCGATATGGCTGAGTTCAAGCAAGCCCCTGCCGGCGCCCCCATCGGCGAGCAGGTGATGACGTGGGTGGACAACCGTTTTCCCGCGACCAAGTTGTACAAGGAGCACCTGTCCGAGTACTACGCACCGAAGAACTTCAACTTCTGGTACTTCTTCGGTTCGCTGGCGATGCTGGTGCTGGTGCTGCAGATCGTCACGGGCATCTTCCTGACGATGCACTACAAGCCCGACGCGGCTTACGCCTTCGCATCGGTCGAGTACATCATGCGCGACGTGCCCTGGGGC
>LNET01000031.1 GCA_001464055.1 Burkholderiales bacterium Ga0077543 | reverse complement strand
GCGTTCGAGCTGCGCGACGGCAGCCCGGCCGGGTATGAGTTTCAGGTGATCGGGAAGCCAGATGACGACCCTCTGGAGTTGCTAGGCAAGCTCATTGGCAAGATGCGCCGGGCCCTGGCTCTCACCCACATCGAGGACACCGACCACGGCCTGCAGGTGAACGATCGCCTGATCTTGCGTGGCACTGTCGACAGCGACCCCGACGACGACCATCGTGTACCGATGGTCGTCATCGATGGTCGAGAGATCTCCTGGGACGAACTCGGCCGCATGGTGGCGGCTTTCGAGGGCTGGCAGTTCAAGCTGGAGTTTCGCGACCGGAGCGAAGAGGTCTGACCCGGCAGATCGGGAGGAACCGCAGGGCGCGGGCCGCATGGGGCTGCCAGCCACGAAGCGCACCAATCTGCACGAAAAATATGGAGCGTCCGAAAGTGCTGGAAACGTAAGTGCTTGTCGTGCAACGGGTTTTCAGAGCAAAGCGCACCAATCTGCACGAAAAGTACGACTACCCCATCAGGGGAACCGGAACGGCTGCGCTTCGCAGCTGCTCGATGGCGGCAGCCATGGCGCGGGCGGCCCCGGGGCCTTTGCGGGCAGATCCGGTGAAGCGCTTGGCCAGGTCGTCCCGGTGGCGCGACCTGGCGAAGGCCGCGATTTCACGACGAATGGCCCCGATGAAGCCCCGCGACGATTGCCCGGCCGCCCGAGCTTTTTCGAGGTACCGCGTCACCGCATCCCTTGACGACAGACCCTCGTGCCAGGCACGAAGTGCAGCAAGCGAAGCCGCGTCAGGCAGGGAGAGCGATGTTGCTTACAGACAGCTCAGTTTTCACGCAGACCAGTTTATGCCGCTGGCAGTGCTATTCCGCTAAGGTTAGTTATCGGCATAGCAGCGACAAGAACACTTTCGTTCCGGACCTGCACCTCCGGTTTCGGGCTCTGGGCGCCCCTGGTCAGCACCGGCGGTGATGGAGGCGGCCGTGACATCTCGTCGTTGCCAGCCGTCTCCATTTTCCGTATTTGCTCTGTTTTCCGGATTTGCTTAGAATCCGCGTATGAGCACCGATCTCAGCACTCCCGTCCTGCTGCGCCGCATCGCGCAGCTCGAGGCCACCGTTGGGCGCCTCAGCGAAGACCTGGGCACTCTTCGCTCGGCCGTCAGCAAGCAAGGGCTGCAACTGCCAAGGACACGAGGCGCTCGCGCCCGAGTCGCGCACTCCAAGTCCTCTGCCTCGGACAACCGGCATGCTCAGGCCGCCGGCGGCCTGGCAGGCGCCACCGCGCGCGGCGAGGCAGCGCGTGTCCAGTGGGTCAAGGATGGCCTTGTTGTGCCCGGTGAGCAACTCGCGCAAGCCTGGGGGCTCACCCGTCAGGCTTTGGCGCCAGCCGCAGACCGGGGTGAAATCTTCGCTGTGAAGGTCGGCAATCGGCTGTACTACCCACAGGCATTCCTCGGGATGGACCGTGAAGCCGTGGCAGCCATCTGCCGCGCGCTCGGCGACCTCGGCGCCAGTGAGAAGCTGATGTTCTGGCTGCGCGAGCACGGCGCCCTGGCAGGAAAGAGCGTCGCCGCGGCATTGGAGGCGGGGACTGGTCTGTCCAAGGTAGCGCGCCTGGCTGCGGCGTGGGCGCGCGAGCGAGGAGCCTGGCATGGCGCCAGAAGTGCGGCTGCGACTGCCTGATCCCGGCTCCTTCGAGGGTCTGCTTCGACCGACCAGGATCGAAGTCGCGTCGCCCGTGCGCTTGAGCCGGCATCCGGCCACCGAGCCGTACTGGTCTGCTGGGGTCTACCGATTTGATGATCCAGATCCTGGCCGTGCCGACGCCTTTGGTACCTTCTGCACCGCCAGCACCGTCGAGGTAGGCTTCGCAGAGAGCGTCATCCATGGGTGTGGCCGGTTCGCCAGCGGAAGCTACGAGGTGCCGGCAGCGGAACTGACCGAGCGTTCGGTCGTGCGGATTGCCTGTGTACGGCGCAAGACGCTGTTGCTGGCTGACCTGTGGATGACGTCTGTTGCCGGCATGGGCGTCAGCCTGCCGGTGGTTGTCAAAGGACGGCGCCTGCGATGCGGCCTTGTCCGAGGGCGGGACCCAATTGGCTGCAGCGCACCCGGCCGGCGTTTCAGCCTGCTGGCACAGAACGACTGCGTGCAGCATCTGGCGCTCGAGACGAGACAATGCAAGGTTTGGCGGCCGACGGCCCCTACTCTTTCGATCCACCGAATCCATTTCGATGCAATCCAAGCCAAACGCGTTCGAACGTCTTCTCGAGTCGGCGATCTTCTCCAGCCGCTGGCTGCTCGCGCCCTTCTTCCTCGGCCTGATCGTCGCCATGGTGGTGCTGCTGGTGAAGTTCGGCAAGGAACTGACGCGGCTGCTGCTCGGCGTCTTCGGCTACGTTGAACACGACTCCGTGATCTCGATCCTGACCCTGGTCGACACCGCGCTGATCGCCGTGCTGCTGTTGATCATCGTCTTCAGCGGCTACGAGAACTTCGTCTCCAAGCTCAGCATCGGCGACCACGAGGACCGCCCCGCCTGGATGGGCAAGATCAGCTTCTCCGACCTGAAGATGAAGCTCATCGGCGCCATCATCGCGATCTCGGCGGTTGAACTGCTGAAGGCCTTTTTGGTCAGCACGCAGCTCACGGGCGAGCAGATCGGCTGGAAGATCGCCATCCACCTCACCTTCGTGGTCTCGGGTCTGCTGTTCGCGGCGTCGGACTGGATCAGTGACAGCCGCAAGTCGCATTGACTGCGTTGACCGGGAGCTGTGCGAATTTGATTTGATGACGCCGACGGCCTGACCGGCGACCTGATCGAGATCGACATCACGACGTAAGCCCGGCGCAGCCACAGCCTTCGCGCCGGTCGGAGTCCTACATCTGCAGCGGCCTTGACAAGGTCAGCATCGCGACGCGGTCGCGTGCGCTACTCGGCGCCTCGCGCCAGACCCTTCGGCCGTACCTGACGAATCATGGTCAGCCGCGTCAGGCGGGCCGCTGACCACCTCGTCCCATCACGAGCTTCCACATGCCCCACCACGCGACGGGTGCGAGCATCACGACGCTGATCATGCCGGGGATGAACGCATAGGGCAGTCCCGCCAAGAACGGAAAGACAAGGAAGTGGGCAAGCTCGGTGATCCCCATGGAGGCAAAGAACGTCCACGCAAAATACGCTCCGAGGGGATGTCTGTGCTTCATCAAGATGGGCACGAGAAGCCATGAACCGATGGAGACCCCAACCAACGACAGCACTGGCCACGACGTAATCGACGGCGTTGGCTCGCCCGTGATTTCCGAGAGCCGTTGAAAAAAGCCCAGTTGCCTCTCCTCTACACGGTGCAGCAAGAACAGCAGCATCGTCAGCCAGTAGATCCCTCTGATGTCGTGCCACGAACCCTTCGAAGGGAGTAGCAGCCACAGTGCAAGCCCCCCCGCGAAGCCGGCAGTGAACACCAGCATAGTGACAGTTCCAAACGCCAAATACCCCAGCGCCAAGGCCGCCAGCGTCGCCGCGATAGCCATCAAAACCGCGACGGGAGACTTGTTCACATGGATCAGTTATCTTGAGGCTGCGGGAACCAGTGTACGGAAGGGCAGTTCGCCAGGCGCCGGCCGGTCGCTTTGTCTACACAACGACCATCATGCCTCGACGACCACTTGGCAATTTCGTTGGACTGGTGCAGTTCCGGGTGTTGGCCTCTGATGTCGACCGGCCCGCACCAGCGCAAGCCACTACTCCGCCGGCAGCGGCAAGCTGTGGTGGCCGCATGACGCGATGGCCCTGCATGCCGGCCGGGTAAGCTATGCCGACAATGCAGTCAGGCCGGGCATGCCCAACCGGTCATCAGAGGAAACTTCATGAAGCCCACGTTGATCCCCACCGCGGAACCTGCCGCAGTGCTGCCGTCGCTGGCGCAAGTGCCCTTTGACTCCGGGGCCGTCGTGCTGCAGCCTCAACAGGTGCCGCAAGCCGAGCAGATACTCGCCGCGCTGGACTTCGCGGCCATTCCGTCCGGCGACATCATCAAGATCGGCCTCGGTGCGGAACAGTCGCTGCAGAAGACGCTCGACGGCTTTCTCGCACGGCTCGACAAGAAGACGGCATCCAAGGTGTTCGCTCTGTTCGGGCGCCTGGAGAAGGGAGTCGACGACGCCAAGCTGCCGGAAATCCTGGAGAAGATCCAGAAGGGCGAGGATCCGGGATTCTTCAGCGGGCTGTTTGCGAAGGTCACCGGACGAAAGCCCGAGGAGGCGTTCAGTGAATTCATGCAGGAGGTGGGCGACCTGATCTCGAGCCGGACCCGGACGCTGGCCGACGAGATGGGGCGCCTAGAGGGCGAACTGTCCAAGGAAATGAAGACGCTGTTCGGCGAGCTGCAGGCGCTGGAGAGCCTCAAGCAGTCGTACGGCACGCACTTCGCCAGCTTCACCGTCGATGCCGCCGTGGCGCGGGCGTTTCTGGAGAAGGCCCGACAATATGTGGCGCAGCAGACTGCGGCCGCCGACCCCGCCGACGTGTCCGCCCAGGCACGGCTGCGCGAGTTGACTGACAAGCTCAGGCTGCTGGAAAGCCGGGCCCTCGCGCTCGAAGGGACCTACACGCGCCTGCCGGCCGACCAGATGGTGATCCAGCAGATCGAGGCCGCCGGCATCGCGACGCTGCAGGAGACCGCCACCACGGTGTCCTCGCGCTTCGCGTCGATCAAGATGACCCTGCTGGCCATCCACGGCGCATTCGCCGTCAAATCGGTGCAGCAGATCGCCCAGCGCCAGGCGCGCCTGGACCAACAGCTCACACAACTGCGCGGCCAGGCCACCAAGGACGTGGCCGTCGCCGCGGCCAAGGCGCCCGGTGACAACCGCGTCGCACAGGCGCAGCAAATCGCCGCGATCATCACGCAGACGCGCGAGATCCACGATCTGGTCGAAACCGCCAAGCAGGAAACCGAAGCCAAGTTCGAGACGGCGCGGCAGATGTTCGAGCAGTCTCGCGCCGAGCTCGTGGCGCTGCGCCAGGCCTGACAACGATCCCGGAGAAACCATGCTCACACTGACCCTCGACAAGCCCGGCGCCGCGCCGGCTCGCAAGCTGCAGCTCTCGCTGAACAAAGGCGCCACGTTCAAAGTGACCGTGGCCTGGCAGTGCGAGGCCGACCATCAGGACGACATCGACATCCACGCGCTCGAGGCCCGCAACGGCGGCAATGGCGCCAAGGTCGCGGCGCTCGAAGAGATCCTGTCGACCTACAACACGACGAAGATGAGTCCGAAAACCGGCGTGCTGCCGACCGCGGCCGACGGCTCCTTTGCCACGCCCTCGGGCGGGCTGCGGCACTCCGGCGACGTGCGGGTGCAGGGCAACACCGAAACCATCGTCATCGAAGGCGCGAAACTACCGGCGGGCGTGAACGAGATCCCGCTCTTCGCCACCGTCCACAAGGCCGAACACGGCGCGGGGCACGACGAAGGTTCCGAGACCGAGGCCGAGGACGAGGCGGCCTTCGCCGACATCGAGGTCTGCACCGTCACCATCGCCGACGAGGGCGGGCGCGAGCTGGGCGCCTACCAGCTGTCCAAGGAGTTCGGCGAGTTCAACGTGGTGCAGCTGGGCAGCATCATGCACGGCGACAACGGCTGGGAGTACGCGCCTGTCGGCCGCGGCTTCACGGGCACGTTCAACGACGTGCTGGGCCACTTCTCCTGAAAGCTTGGCCGTGCCGTCTGCGAAGGACAAGTTGCGCCCGACGGTCATCGGCGCTTCAGGCGCTTCGCCGCGCAACCCTGCGCTGAGCGTGCCGGCGGCGCACGACATGCCGTCGCCGGCGCGTCGTGCATCTGCTGTCGCGCCGGTAGTGCAGCCGCCGGTGGTGCGGCAGCCGACAGCCATTCCGGGCGCCGCACGCACGCGGATCGAAGTGACCGCGCGCGATCTGCAGGCGTTGTCGCCGGGGGCTGATGCCGGGGTGTACCAGCAGGCGCGGGTGCTGGTCGGCACCTTCGTCGTCGCCAAGGCATCGCAGCGCAAGGCGATCCTTTGGGGCCACGAGCTGCAGAAGTCGCACGGAGAACTCGTCGCCGAGCTGCTGGCCCTGGCGCGCAGCCCGGTGCTGCGCCAGGTGCAGGCTTACCTCACGCGGATGATGGACATCCTGGGATCGATCGACCTGATGGCCGCCTGCGGACACAGCGGCGACGGTGTCGTGGGGCGGCTGTTCCAGGGCATCAACCGCCGCATCGACACGCCGGGCGAACTGGCCAAGGCCCAAGCCGAGCTGGAGCAGCTGCTGGCGCTCATGGGTGGGGCGCTCGACCCCCTGCTGGACCTGAAGGACCGGCTGCTGCGCCTGTCCGGGTCGATGGAGGAGACCGCGACTCAGGTCGAGGCCGCGGCCATCGGCGCGCTGTTCCTGTCGGAGCGCCTGCGCCAGGACGACGCCGCACTGGCGCAGTGCTTTGCCGAGCGCAGCATGAGTCTGACGCAGACTCTGGCGCAGATGCGGCAGGCCAGCTCGACGCGCGATTTGCAGATCGAGCAGCCGATCCGCCTGATCGGCGCCATCCAGAACGTGGCGCTGGTCGTGATGCCGGCGTTCATCGGCAGCATCGCGTCCATCACCACCCTCGGCGCCAGCAAGACCACGGTTTCGCAGACCGAAGCCGGTGAGCTGGCCTATCGGCTGCGCGACATCATCAGCCAGTTGAAACCCTGAACCAGGAGCACGCATGAACAGCAAACTCACACTCAATCTGGACAAGTCGGCCAACGCGCTGCGGCTGGCGCTCGACAAGGCCGGCGTGGTGGCGAACGTAAAGGCGGAAACGGCCGCCATCATCGACGTCTCGGGCTCGTTCGAGCACGAGCACGAAGAGGGCACCACCAGCATCCTGCTCGAGCGGCTGGTGCCTTACTGCATGGTGCTCGACCCGGACCGCAAGATGGACGTCTTCACCTTCAGCGCCGGCGAGGACAGCGCGCACTACGTGGGCGTGGTCACGCCCGACGATGCGCGCGACTACATCACGCGCAACATCGTCGAACGGGTTCCGGGCTGGAACGGTGGCACAACCTACAGCTTCGTGCTCGAGCGCGCACTCGAGCACTTCGGCTGGAAGGTGTGCGAAGAGGCTCACCGCTCATCGCAGGGCGCCGGCTTTCTGAGCCGCCTGTTCGGCTGGTCGCCGAGCGGGCAGGTGCACCAGCACGGCACCCCGCACACCCACGACAAGCGGCGCTCGCTGGTGCTCTTCATCACCGACGGCGAAAACGACGGCAGTGACGAGGCGCGCACCATGCGTGTTCTCGAGGAATCGCAACAGCGCGGCGACCAGGTCTACTTCCTGTTCATCGGCGCCTGCGAGGACAAGGGCGTCACCTTCGAGTTCGTACAGAAGATTGCTCGCCGGTTCAAGAACACCGGCGTGGTCGTGATCCGCGATCTGGAAGCCTTTGTCGCGCAGTCGGACGAGGAGCTCAACGCCACGCTGCTGGGCCCCGAGCTCGTTGAATGGCTCAAGTCGTAGCCGCCGGGATGCCGTCCCGTCGACGATGGCGGGAACTGGGCTTGACCTTGGCGCTGCAGCTCGCAGCCGCGGCTGCGGCACAGCCGGTGGACGACACCATCAACCCCGACCGCCCCGGCCTTGCCGACGGCAGCAACGTGGTCAGGGCGGGCCGCGTGCAGGTGGAGACGGGGCTGCAGCGGGACGACCGCAGCGGCAACGGCACGCGGTCTCGAACGCCGTTCCTGCCCACGCTGCTGCGCGTGCGGCTGACCTAAGGTCGAGTTCCGAGTCGAGAGCAACACCTACACCCGCGTGACGCAGACCGATCCGACGCAGCGGAGGGTCAAAACCGAGGGCGTGGCGCCCGCGGCAGTGGGCCTGAAGGTCCACTTCATCGACGCCGACGGATCGCAACGACCCTCGGTCGGAGCCATTGTTCGCTTCTTCCCGCGGTCCAGCAGCAGCAACTTCAGGACGACCCGGGCCACCGGCGACTTCAGGCTCGCTGCGGACTGGGATTTCCTGCCCGAGTGGTCTTTGAACCCGAACGTCGGCGTCGGCGTCTACGAAGGCGAAGCCCGACGCTTGTACACGGCCGGGCTGTTCGCAGCAACGCTCAGCTACAACCCCAGCAAGAGCCTGAAATTCTTCGTGGACACCGGCGTGCAGACACCTGAAACGGGGACGGCCGCACCGCTGTCCTCGTCGATGTCGGGATGGCCTGGCTCATCGGCCGCGACCTGCAGTCCGACTTCAGAGCAGGGTCAAGGGTGGCAGGCGAGACACCCCCACGGCCGTCTTTGGCGGCGGGCATCAGCCAGCGCTTCTGAATGCTGCACAGCGTGTGTCGGGGCGGGTCGGCGCGACATATTTATCGGGCGGCTTCCATCGGCGTTGAAAGCGCAGCGGGCAAGCTGCGCGCCATAGATTCCGCTGGGCGGGCCAGATGCTGAACAGCGACCCAGTACCCCGGCACACAGGCAGATCCGGCCCTTCCACCGGCCCTGCGATCACACCGGAAACGCTCTACTTCTTCTTGCCGCTCGTGTCCTGGTGACCGTGCTGATCCTTGTCGCCAGGCACGTGGCCCTTGTGGTCATGGTGCTCGTCGGCGCCTTGCTTCTTGGCCGGCACTGAAGTGTCCCTGTGACCGTGCTCGTCCAGATCGCCAGGCGTGTGGCCCTTGTGATCGTGATGCGGTCCGGGCTGAGGGGTCGGTTGCTTGGTACTCATGGTCGTCTCCTGAAGGGGAAGCCCACGCTACGATTCCACCACCGGGTCTGGTGTAAGACAACGGGCTGACCGCCTGGCGGAAAAGGCCTGCAGTCGTCAAGCGTGATGGAGGCCATCGCAGGGGCGCCGCACCCGAGCGACATTCCAAACCAGGAGCGGGAAGTCCATGCGCAATCAAGTCCATCCTCTGGCCGGCCGGCCGGCCGGCGCCGACCGATGCCCTCATCGACCTGGCGGCGCTGCAGGCGGCCTATGGGTCGCGCCGGCCGGACCTGGCCAGCGAGGAGCAGCGGGTCGTCTTCGGAACGTCGGGCCACCGCGGCTCGGCGCTGGACGCCTCGTTCAACGAGTGGCATGTGCTGGCCATCACCCAGGCCATCTGCGATGGCCGCAAGCGCCTGGGTATCGAGGGACCCTTGTTCCTGGGTGCCGACACGCATGCGCTGTCCGAGCCTGCCACGGCCAGCGCGATGGGGGCGCTGGTCGCCAACGGCGTGGACGAGATGCTGGCGCCACGTGGGCAGTTCACGCCGACACCGGCGGTGTCCTTCGCCATCCTTGAACACAACCGCAGCCGCGAGGGCCTTGCTCGTGCCGCCGGCATCGTCGTGACGCCGTCGCACAACCCGGCGCGCGACGGTGGCTTCAAGTACAACGCGCCGCACGGTGGCCCCGGCGGACAGCGGTATCACGGTCGACATCCCGACATCCAGGTGGCGGCGAACGCGCACCTGGCCAAGGGCCTCAGGGGCGCCCACTGGCCGTGCGCGCCCCCGGCTCCCGCGAACCGCGACTTCAGAAGTTGTACTTGACGCCGAGCACGATGCCCGGTTTGCCGAGTTCCTTGCCGTTGATGGGCGAGGCGTAGAAGACCTTGTCGGCGTCGGTCCCGACGATCGCAGCGCTGACGACGAGGCCGCTGAAGTCCTTGCTGATCGTCAGCGAGTAATCGGTGTAGGTCGCTGCGCCGCCGACTGGCCCCTTGATCTTCTGATAGCCGATATGCGGCGTCAGCATGAGGCCGCCGCCCACGTCGAAGCCGGCCGACAGGTCGAGGTAGAACGAGTTCTTGCTGTCAGGGTTGGCGAACGTGTTGGTGACCGCATGCGAGTACTTCAGCGTGGCCGCCCCATATGTGAGAGCGCCGTAGAGCTCGGTGGTGTTTGCCGAAGGGTTCAGGTCATTGCTCGGGTACTGGTACGTCAGCGCGCCGACGTCGAAGCCGATGCCGGGCATGACCTCGCCCTTGTAGCCGCCGTAAACGTCGATCTCGACGCCGGCGTCACCGCCAAAGTCCTTGATCCACTTGATCGACGAGGCCCACGCCCCGACGTAGAAGCCGCCCGCCGCGTAGTCCACGCCACCCTGGATCGCCGGCTTGAGACGGGACTGCGAGATGCCACGGTAGCGGTAGTCACTGACGGCCCCCACGTTGAAGGCGAGCTGCGCCGAGGCGACAGTCGGTGCTGCGCAAGCGGTCAAGGCCACAGCGAGGGCGCAAAGCGTTTTCTTCATCAACAGGTCTCCAGGGAAATTCGGGTTGCGATCGGCAACCGATGCGCAGTTTCTGTGCCATGCACCCCGGTCCTGGAGAACGTGCCTGCAATGCCCGGGTTGCGCTGTTTTGGTGCCCTCTCGCGCCGTCTGGCGGCATTCGTGCACCAGCTCACCAAGATGGAGCGCCGGGTTGATCGTGCAGCTTCCGCGGCGGAGGCCCAATGTTGCCTGATGCGCCACGGCACGCCCGCTCGGACTCTTGGCGCCCGAGGCTCACCGTGATGGTGCGGCCACTATGCACGCACGGTCTGCGCGAGCATGCTGCACATCGACGTCGCGGCCACCCTTCGACACCGCGACCAGCATGAAGAGGCTACACAGCGCGTGCGCCCTCGGCCGCGGCGCTTTCGGCATCCTCGATCTCGATCGTCGTGTGTGACAGGGCGAACCGGGTGGCCATGGCCTCCCGCGCCGCAGCGAGCACGGTCTTGGCGTCCGTGCCGCCATCGACAACGAGGTGGCCGCTCATCGAGTCCAGGCCGGAGGTGATGGTCCACACATGCAGGTCGCGCACTCCGGTCACGCCGGGGATGGCGAGCAGCGTGCGCTCGAGCAGCGCGACGTCGACTTCAGGCGGCGTGCCCTCCATCAGGATGTGGATCGCCTGCTTGAGCAGGGTCCAGGTGCGCGGAATGATGAGCAGCCCGATGCCGGCGCCGATCAGCGGGTCGGCGAGCTTCCAGCCGGTGAGGATGATGATGGTGGCGGCGGCCAGCACGCCCAGCGAACCGAGCATGTCGCCCAGCACCTCGAAGTACGCGCCTTTCATGTTGAGGCTTTCTTTCGAGCCGGCCGCCAGCAGCTTCATGCTGATCAGGTTGACGACCAGGCCGGCCGCGGCCACCGCCAACATCGGCACACCCAGAATCTCGGGTGGATTCAGGTAACGCTGGTAGGCCTCGTAGAAGATGTAGATCGTCAGCAGCAGCAGCACGACGGCATTGGTCAGCGCGGACAGCACTTCCATGCGCGCATAGCCGTAGGTCTTCTGCGGCGTGCGCGGGCGCTCCGAGAAGCGGATGGCCAGCAGCGCCAACGCCATCCCGCCGGCATCGGTGAGCATGTGTGCGGCGTCGGACAGCAGCGCCAGGCTGCCGGTCCACAGCGCACCCGCAACTTCGATGGCCATGAAGGCCGAGGTCAGCGCCAGCGCCCAGGTGAGGTTCTTGCGGTGCCGCGATGCGGCCGTGCCTGCGGGTTTGTCGGGCACTCTGTTCACCTGCGTTGGATCACTCACTTTTTCTTTCTACGCGAAGCCCGATTGCTCCCTCGGCGCATCGTAGCGGCTGTCCAGGGGCGTCCCAAGCCATCGGGGCCGCTGAATCGATGTACAAGCGTTCCAGCCAGCGGAGCAACCGCTGGGCAGGAGACCACACGATGACAACGAACGAGGGCGTACCAGCGCTTGAAAGTGCCCCGGGCGCCGCAACGGCGGCTGACGGCGATGACGACGGCGACCTGACCGATATGCTGGGTGAACTGCGCGTGCTGCTGCCCAGCGCGCAGTTGCTGTCGGCGTTTCTGATCACGGTGCCCTTCAGCAGCCGCTTTGCGGCCACCGTGGCGGCCGAGAAGGGCGTCTTCATCGCCGCTTTCATGCTGGCGGTGGCCAGCCTGGTGATGCTGAGCGCACCCGCCGTACAGCACCGCGTGATACGACCGCTGATCGACCGCGCTCGTTTCAAGCGGCTGGCGACGCGCCAGATCATTTTCGGCTCCGTCGCGCTGGCGCTGGCGCTGGTGCTGGTGACACAACTGGTGCTGTCGGCGGTGTTCGGCCATGTGTTGGGCAACGTCGCGGCCGGCGGCATCGCGGTGTTGATCGCGCTGTTGTGGTGGGTGCTGCCGAAGGTGTACCGCGCGCGGGGCCGGCTTTGACGCCGGCCGGAACGACGCACCTGCGCGGCCGGGCTGCCAGCGATCACAACAGCGCGCTGCGTTCGCGCAGCAGCGCGTCCAGGCTGCGCCGCAGCTGCAGGGCCGATGCTTCGAGCGTGCGCTGTCGCTGCAGGTACGCGGCCGAGAAACGCCGCCCCTGGCGGTCGCCTTCCTGCACCGCGATGCCGCGTTCGCGCTCGGCTTTGGCAGCCTGCAGTTCGGCATAGGTGCTGACGATCTGCCGATCAAGCTGGCGCAGCCGCGCCGCCCGCGCCTCGGCGTCGCGCAGCAGCTGCTGGCGCGTCATCGCCAGCGCACGCAGCCCGGCCTCGGTTTGGGCCGGGTCGGGCGGATGGATCTCGACACTGATCTTCTCGCTGCGACGCGCCTGCGGGTCCGGTGCGTCGCCATAAACGACGCGGCCGTTGGTCAGCACCGACTTGTACAGCGTGCGCTCGGCCGGGCTTGCGACAAGCGCCCAGCCCAGAAGGGTGACGGCGAGCACGCTGCGCAGCAGCCGCAACGCGCCGACGAGCAGGCCCGCGGTCTGCGACGGGTGTGAGGTTTTCGACATCGGTCCTCCGGGATTCACGCCGGCTCAATCTTGCTCGGCTGATCGCCTTCATCCAGGCTTTTCAGATCCACCGCGGATGGCGATCCTCTCGACGGTGGCAGACGACGCGCACCAGTACGTCTCAGATGTGCGTTCGTGCCTGGAACTTGGATTGCCCCAGCGAGTGGCCCAACAACGGAGAAGACCATGACCCCAGCCCACGCCGACTCACTTTTCGACGAATGCATTGATGCTTGTGAAGAGGCTTTGCATGCGTGCCAGGCCTGCGCGGCGTACGACATTCGCGACGCCTCGCCAGGCATGGCGCAGTGTTCGCTGATCAACCTGGACTGCGCCGACGCGTGCGCGGCGACGTTGAATGCATTGGCACGACATTCCGATCATCACGGCGACTTCTGCGCGTTGTGTTCACACCTGTGTCGGGTGTGCAGTGAAGAATGCGGCAAACATGACCATCAGCACTGCAGGAAATGCAAAGAGGCCTGCGACCGTTGCGCCGCTGCGTGCGCCAAGCACGCGTCGGAGAAACACGCCGCCTGAACGTGCCGACGAGACCGGCGGCCGGTGTTCGTCGGCCGGATGTGCCTGTTGAACAGCCGCTCAGTTGACACAGCGCCTACGGTTCCGTGCTTGCGGCGCGCGACGGCATCGGTGAGCCAGCCGAACCGGCGGCTGCCCCGCCAGCACCCGGCGTCTTGACTTTGTACGCCAGCAGGCGCAGCGCGTTGATGACCACGATGACAGTCGATCCTTCGTGGAACAGCACCGCCGTGCCGATGTTCAGACCGAAGATCGTGGCGGGGATCAGCACGGCCACCACGCCCAGGCTGACCCACAGGTTCTGCTTGATGATGCGGCTGGTGCTGCGCGACAGGCCTACCGCAAACGGCAGCTGCGCCAGGTCGTCGGCCATCAGCGCCACATCCGCCGTTTCCAGCGCCACGTCGGAGCCGGCGGCGCCCATCGCGATGCCGACGGTGGCATTGGCCATGGCCGGCGCGTCGTTGACACCGTCACCGACCATCGCGACCTTGCCGTGCTCTTCGCGCAGCTTCTTGATTGCCTCGACCTTATGCTCGGGCATCAGGTCGCCGCGCGCCTCGGTCAGGCCGACGGTCTTGGCCACCGCGTCGGCCACCTGCTGGTTGTCACCCGAGATCATGATCAGCCGTTCGATACCCAACGCCCGCAGCTCGGCCATGACCTGCGCCGCCACCGGGCGCGGCGTGTCCATGACGCCGATGACGCCGAGGAAGCGTGCACCTTGGCGCACCACCATCGTCGTGCGGCCGGCCGCGACCAGCTTGTCGTTGGCTGCACTCACTTCGGCCGTCAGTGCCACATCGGGCAGTTCCGAGAACAGCACCGGCTTGCCGATGAGCACACGCTCGCCGGCCACCTGCGCTTCGATGCCGCGCCCGGTGATGCTCTTGACATCGGCCACCGCGGGCGGCCGCACCCGGCCGGCCAGCCGCTCGCGAGCGCCACCGACCACGGCCGAAGCCAGCGGGTGGTCGCTGTGCTCCTCGACCGCCAGCGCCACCGCCAGCAGTTGATCTTCGGTGGCACCAGCCACCGCCACCACGTCGGTCAGCCTGGGTTTGCCTTCGGTCAGCGTGCCGGTCTTGTCGAAGGCAATGGAGGTCAGCGTGCCCAGGTTTTCCAGCGGCCCGCCACCCTTGACCAGCACCCCGCCGCGGCCGGCGCGGGCCACGCCGCTGAGCACCGCGCTGGGCACCGATATGGCCAGCGCGCAGGGGCTGGCCGCCACCAGCACCGCCATGGCGCGGTAGAAGCTGGCGGCAAAGGGCTCGTCGATCACGACCCAGGCAAACAGGGGTAATCGTATCTTTCCAGCAAATTGACACGGTTGCCTCTGGCGACGCAGCCTGAGCCGTGGATTGGCGCCCGGGCAGATAGAGATTTGCGCCTCGCCCGGCCGAGGTAGATTGGCGGTTTCGACTCCCCGAAGGGACTCACCGTGTCCTTCGCCAAGCGCTTCATCGGCGCGGAGAACCTGCCCACCAGGTTGTCCGAGTTCGACGTTCAGCAATCGTTCTGCCTGAGCGCTGACGACATCGCTGCGGTCACTGAGCGCTTTCGCCACGATCGCCGGGTCGCGGCTGCTATTCAGATGCTGTTCCTGCGGGCCAGCGGCCGACCGATGGACCGATTCGCGTCCGTTCCGAAGACACTACTGCGCTCCGTGTGCGACGCGTTTCAATCCTCCGGCGTGAGCATCGCCAGCCTGCGGTCCCTGTACGCACGCCGTCAGACGCTATATGAGCACCAAGCCTGGGCACGCACCTATCTCGGCCTGCAGGAACTCGATGAGAGTCACACCGAAAAGCTC
>LNET01000030.1 GCA_001464055.1 Burkholderiales bacterium Ga0077543 | reverse complement strand
GTGGTCATCGTGCCGGGCTACGGCCTGGCCGTCGCACGCGCGCAGCACGCGGTGAAGGAACTGGCGGCCAAGCTCACGGCCAAGGGCATCACCGTGAAGTACGCCATCCACCCGGTGGCCGGGCGCATGCCGGGCCACATGAACGTGCTGCTGGCCGAAGCCGAGGTGCCCTACGACCAGGTCTTCGAGATGGAAGACATCAACGGCGAATTCGGCCAGGCCGACGTGGCCATCATCCTGGGCGCCAACGATGTGGTGAACCCGGCCGCGCACGTGAAGGGCAGCGCCATCTACGGCATGCCCATCCTGGAAGCCTACAAGGCCAAGACCGTGATCGTGAACAAGCGGTCGATGGCCAGCGGCTATGCCGGCCTGGACAACGAACTGTTCTACATGGACAAGACGATGATGGTCTTCGGCGACGCGAAGAAGGTGGTCGAGGACATGGTCAAGGCGGTGGAATGAACTCGGGCCTGGCCTCGGGCGTGGCATTTGCCGCGCCTTTGCTGGCGATTGGCCCCGTACGCGGCATGGAAACCGGCCTGTTTGGGGCTGCTCGCCGACGATGATTGCGGGTTGACACCGCCAAGAGCCCGAGCCCGGGTCTTTCTGCCATGCATGCCATCCAGGAGTCTGATTTCCCGCGCGCTGCCGCACTGCTGCACGAAGGCTTCCCGCAGTGCAGCCCCGAGTTCTGGATGGGCGCGCTGCACCGCATGCATCACTATGGCGGCAACGCCGAGGCCGGGGTCGAGCTCGGCTGGTTCATGATGCAGGCGGGCGAGCCCGTCGGCGTGGTGCTGACACCGGCCAGCCTGCGCCACTGGCCCGGCGGCGCGGTCGAGAAGGTCGTGAACCTCAGCAGCTGGTACGTGCAGCCTGCCCATCGCTGGCGCGCGTATCTGATGCTGCGCAGCCTGCTGGCGGACAAGTCGGTCACCTACACCGACCTGACCCCGACGCCCGAGGTCCGGTCGATGCTGCCCAAGCTGGGGTTTGCGGCCGTCAACCAGGGCGTTGCCCTGATGCCGGTGCCGCTGATGGCCTTGTTCCCGCAGGGTTCGGCGCGCGTGCGCGTGCTGGAGCCCGACGCGCCCTGGCCCGTGTGCGGCCTGTCGCGCGATCAGGTCGAGTCGCACCGCGCTCTGGGCTGCCTGCCGCTGCTGCTGGACTGCGAAGGCAGCCAGCAGCTGATCGTCTGCCGCCGCACACGCTGGCGCGGGCTGCCGGTGGCACAACTGGTCTACGCCGAAAGCCTGGCGCAGCTGCTGCGCCACCGCGCCGCGCTCGCGCGCTGCCTGCGAAGCCAGGGCCTGGTCCTGTTCGTGCACGACACGCGCAGTTCGCGCAGCACGCTGCTGTCCTGGTTCAGGCGGCGCGACGTCTGGTACTGCCGCGGTGCCGACCTGGCCGACCGCAGCGACGCCTTCGCGTCGGAACTGTGCATCGTGCACGCCGACGCCAGCCTGCAGCCGCGCATGCTGCCGCTGCGCAACCGCACCTTTCCGCAGCCCGAGCCCGCCCCACCCGCACCGGCGTCCTCAGCGGGCCCTGCACCGTTCAATCGCCAGTCGGCGCCGGCGCCCAGCCGTTGCTGATCCGCCAGACCCTGGCTTACCTGCCAGCGCAGCTGCTCGGCCCGCTGACGCAGCTGGCCGCCGCCTTGCTGCTCACCCACGCGCTGGGCGCGGCCGACTACGGGCTGGTGATGCTGATCTTCGCCAGCCAGGAAGTGGTGTTCCTGGTCTGCCTGTCGTGGTGGACGACCTTCTACCTGCGCTATGGCGGCCGGCTGGCGCTGGGCGAACAGGGCGCCGGGCTGGCCAGTACCGAAGCCGCGGTGCTCCTGCTGTCGTCCCTGGCCCAGGTGGGCGTGACGATGGCCATCATCCTCGTCACCGACCCCGGCCTGCCACTGGCCTTCTATGCCAGCGCCTGCGCCTTCACTGTCACGCGCAGCCTGCTGAGCTTCCTGGGCGAACGCGCCCGGCGCGAAGCGGCCATCGGTGCCTACAGCGCGGTTCAGGTGGCCGGCCCGCTGGGAGGCCTGGGCCTGGTGCTGCTGCTGATGGCCCAGGACGCGGCCACACCGGAGCGGGTGCTGAGCGCCTTTGCGCTGATGCAGGGGCTGGTGGGGCTGGTCGTGGCGGCACGTTTCGGCCTGCTGGTGCGCCCGCGCCGGCTCGACTTCGCCGTGCTGCGCGAGGCGCGCCGCTTCGGCGCGCCCGTGGTGCTGGCGCATTCGCTGAGCTGGCTGGGCGGCAACGTCATCCGCTTCGTGGTGCACCACGGTGCCGGGGCGGCGGCGCTGGGCCTGATGTCGGTGGGCTGGGGCCTGGCCACCCGGCTGTCGAGCGTGGCGGCGATGCTGGTGGCTGCGGCGGCCTATCCGCTGGCGGTGCGCACGATGGAAGCCGGAGACGCCGACGGCGCGCGCCGCCAGATGGCCGACAACTCGGCCCTGTTGCTGGCGCTGCTGGCCCCGGCTGGCCTGGGCTTCTGGGCGCTGGCCCCGGGTTTCGTGCCCTGGCTGGTGGCGCAGGAGTACCAGGCCATGACACTGCAGATCCTGCCCTGGGCCCTGCTGGGCGCTTCCGTGCGCAACCTGCGCCTGCACGGCTGGGACCAGATGTATCTGCTGTTCGAGGCCCCGCGCGACATGGTCCTGCTCGACATGATCGAGTCCGTCGTGATGTTCCTGGCAGCGCTGCTGGGCCTGTGGTGGGGCGGTGTGGCCGGCGCGGTGGCCGTCAGCGCCTGGGCCACCGTGGGCCTGGCACTGCTGGACGCGCTGTGGCTGCGCCGCCGCTTCGGCCTGGTGCTGCCCTTGGGCGTGTACGCCCGCGTGATGCTGGCCGCCGGTGCCATGGCGGCGCTGTTGTTCGCGGCCCAGGCACTGGGCTGGCAGGCCCAGCCCAGCGGTGGCCCGCTGTTGCTGGCCGCCGTGGCCGGTGCCGCCGCCTACACCCTGGCGCTGGCGCTGCTGTTCCCGCGCCAGCGGCGTGCCGTGCTGGCGCGACTGCGCCCGCGCCCGGCTGCTGGCGCCTGACCCGACGCCGCCACGCGCCACAGCCGGCACCCAGGTTCTGCCTGACCCGCGAATGCGGGGCTTGCACCAGCTTGTCGAAGAATGACCTGCAGGGCGTGAGAGCTCACTGGGCTGTCGAATTCACGATCCAGGTCAACGGCACGGGCAACGGCAGCGGCAACGGCAACGCGGGCGAGCCTTTCACCCCGCTTCGGGGGGCAGGCGGCTATCGAATCCCCTGATGGCAGTCCGTCAGTTCGGCGTCAGAATTGAACGCCAGTCGAAAGGCTGGGATGGCCCTGCCACGACCTGGACCGCTTTGACATCTGCTGTCGACCTCCCCATGCAAGCTCCGGCCACGCTCATCGACGTGCTCGATGCCGGCTTCCAGCGCTGGCCCCGGCGTGATGCCGTCAGCTACCTGGGCCGCAAGCTGAACTACAGCCAGGTCGACGGCTGGTCGCGCGCGCTGGCGGCCTGGCTGCAGCACTGCGAGCTGCAGCGCGGTGACCGCGTGGCGCTGATGCTGCCCAACCTGCCCCAGGTGCCCGTGGCCGTGGCGGCGGTGTTGCGCGCCGGCCTGGTGGTGGTGAACATCGCCCCGGGCTGCCCGCCGGCCGAGCTGGAATACCTGCTGCGCGACAGCGGCGCCCGTGTCGTCATCGCCATCGACGAAGCCCTGCCGGCATTGCAGCAGGTGTGGTCGCGGCTGCTCGTCAAGCGCCTGCTGGTGGCCACCCCGGGCGACCTGCTGGGCCCGCTGCGCGGGCGCTGGGTGAACCGGCGCAGGCCGGCGCGCCCGCGCGGCGCACGGCTGCAGGTGCTGGCCGGTGCCGTGCCGCTGGCCGACGTGCTGGCTGCAGGACGCAAGCTCGGTTTCGCGCCCGTGGCCGTGGCCGCCGACGACATCGCGCTCATCCAGTACACCGGCGGCACCACCGCGCGGCCACTGGGGGCGGTGCTGCTGCACCGGCATCTGGTGGCCAACCTGCTGCAATGCCAGGCCTGCTTCGAACCGGCGCTGCGGGGCCTGCCGGCCAGCGAGGCGCTGAACGTGGCCTGTGCGCTGCCGCTGCACCACATCTACGGCTTCAACGTGGCGATGATGCTCACGCTGCACATGGGCGGCTGCCTGCTGCTGCTGCCCGACGCGCAGGACGCCGGCGCCGTGCTGCGCACCCTGGCGCGCCAGCGGGTGCATTGCCTGCCCGGCACCGACGAACTCTTCCAGGCCCTGGCCAGCCACCCCGACTGCGAACGTGTCGACTGGACCCACCTGCGCCTGGCCGTGGGCGGCAGCATGCCGGTGCAGCAGGCCACGGCGCGGCTGTGGCTGCACAAGACCGGCTGCGTGCTCAGCGAAGGCTACGGCCTCACCGAAACCAGCCCGGCCGTCACCTGCACCCCAGTCGACGGCCCGGGCTGGAACGGCAGCATCGGCCTGCCGCTGCCGGGCACCGAACTGCGCCTGCTCGACGAAGCCGGGCAGCCCGTGGCGCTGGGCACGGCCGGCGAGATTGCCGTGCGCGGCCCGCAGGTCATGGCCGGTTACTGGCAGCGCCCCGAGGAAACCGCGCGCGTGATGACGGCCGATGGCTTCTTCCGCACCGGCGACATCGGCGTGCAGGACGAACACGGCGCGCTGCGCCTGGTCGACCGCAAGAAGGACACCATCCTGGTCAGCGGCTTCAACGTCTACCCGAGCGAAGTCGAACGTGTCGTCACGCAGTTGCCCGGCGTGGCCGAGTGCGCCGCCGTGGCCCAGCAGGACGCCCGCGTCGGCGAAACCGTGAAGATCGTCGTGGTGAAGACCGACCCCGGCAGCGCCAGCCCCAGCGAAGCCGAGGTGCGCGCCCATTGCGAAGTGCACCTGACCGGCTACAAGCGCCCGCGCGTGGTGGAGTTCCGCGCCGACCTGCCGCGCACGCCGGTGGGCAAGGTGATGCGGCGGGCCTTGCGCGAGCACCGCTGAAGCGGCGCGGGGTGCGGCGGGGCTTTGGGGTTGCGGCTGCGCCGCGGGCCCATGGCCTCATTCTTGGCGGCGATTCACTGCGCAAGCTGGTACCTCCCGGCACACCATCGCCGGACCGGGACGGATGTGCGGGCAGCGGAGCGACTTCGCTGTTGGCCCCATCCGACAAGATGAGGCCCAGAACCAGAACCGAGCGCCAACAAGCCGATCGGTATCTGATGCATGCTGACCTGGGCCGGCACCCTGCCAGCCAGATTGGCTGCCCTGCGCGCGGCCTGCTGACCGTAGACCCGCTTGCCGTCGCTGCTGAACATCTGCAGCCGGCTGGCCCCGCGGGGGTCGTCCACGCGGGTGCGCCGGCCATGGCCGTCGTAGACCATCGCCTGGTTCCGATGCGGCACCTGCGCATTGGTGATCCGCCTTCGTCGGAGCCACGCCCTACGGTCTCGACTGAGCGCTCGACGCTGACCTCGTTCTTCAGCCGCTCAGGCCCGGTGTCGGGGATTTGGTCATGGCAGGCCTTGTGTTCGACGCTGGGTTCTGAATTCCAACAGGGCGGCATGAAGAGATACCGCCACATCGGGATACTCTCTCGTAGAGTACTGTCGGATCTGTAATGCGCGCGCTGCCCAGGACGCAGCAGAGATTGGTGATCCAGATGATCGAGACCGAGCTGGCGCACCCAAAGCGCCGAGCATCTCAAGGGGAACGCAATGACAGCGATCGAACTTCAGTTGATCGAGCGATTGAAGAAGCTGCCGCCCAGCCGCATCGCCGAGGTGGTGGATTTCGTGGAGTTCCTCAGCCAACGCGAGGAGCGCGCCGCAGCGGCTCAGCGGCTCACGGCCGGGCTTGCCAGGCTGGACGCGCTGAAGCTGCCCGAGATCAGCGAGGATGAGGTGGAGGTCGAGCTTGCAGCGGCACGGCAGGAGCGACGCAGCGGCCAGGGGGCCTGATCGTCTTGCGCATCGTTCTCGACACGAACCTGCTCGTCTCGGGCGTTGTCGCAGCCGGGCTGCCGCGCCGGCTGGTCGATGGCGCCAAGGCCGGTGAGTTCGAGTTATGCACGAGCGAGGTGCTGCTGGCCGAGTTGCTGGACGTGCTCTCGCGCGGCAAGTTCGCAGCCCGAATCGAACAGGCCGGGCTCACGCCGCAGGGCATCGTCGACGATCTGCGGCGCATTGCCGTCGTCGTGATGCCGGCCGATACGCCGAGCGTCGTGCCTACCGATCCCGACGACGATCACGTCATTGCCGCGGCCGTCACCGGCCAGGCCGATCTCATCGCCTCGGGCGACAAGCGCGATCTCTTGCCCTTGGGCAGCTTCCAGGGAATTCCCATCGTCAACGCGAGGGAGGCGGTCGATCGGCTCGAGGCGCGACGCGGCCCGTGATCGTCAGTCCTATGCAGCTTCATTCAGCTACCAGGGAATTGGCCTGGCCTGTCCACCAGCGCCGCATCTGCAGCAAGCAGAGCTTGCCGTACACCAGCTTGCCGTCGCTGCTGAACATCTGCAGCCGGCTGGCGCCGCCGGGGTAGTCCACGCGGGTGCGCCGGCCGTGGCCGTCGTAGGCGAACGACAGGCCGCGGCTGGAGCTCAGCAGCCGGTTGCCGACGTCGAAGCTGAAGAACTGGCCGGCGCGGGGCGAGACATTGACGTTGGCGTCGTAGCCGATGCTGGCGTCGAGGCTGCCGGTGACGCCCACCAACAGCTTGCGGGCCGGGTCGAGCCCTCTTTACTACCCATAGTAGTATTGTCGACTGTGTATATCTCAGCAGGAGCCCTCAGCTGGGTGAAACTGACCAACCAGATGCCCGCCATGACCATCAGCGACGACGAACGCACTTTCTTTGCCGGCCTGGGCGAGCGCGTGGCGCAACTGCGCAAGGCGCGCTCCATCACCCAGGTGCAGCTGGCCGAGGCCCTGGGGGTGTCGCAGCAGACGGTGCAGGCCTACGAGGTCGGCCGCCGGCGCATCCCGGTGTCTACGCTGCGGCGGCTGGCCAAGACGCTGGATGTCTCGCTCGATGAGTTGATGGCCGCAGGCGAACACGCACCGCGCCAGCGTGGGCCGGTGCCGCAGGTTCAGCGGCAGCTGGAGCGCATCAGTGCGTTACCGAAGCCCAAGCAGCGGGCGATGATGGATGTGATCGAGGCTTTGCTCGCGCAGCAGGGCCGCTGAGGAAGGGATCTGCGATGAGTACTGTTGTGTTCAAGCATGTGCCGGTGGCCGAACTGCCGGAGAAGTGGCGTGCCGGTTTGAGCCAGGCCGGCAGCGCCACGGTGACGGTGCGCATCGAGGAAGAGGCGCAGGCCGCACCGGCCGAGGAGTTCGTCACCGACGATCCGCTGTTCGGGATGTGGCGCGACCGCGAGGACATGGCCGACGTGTCCGGCTATGTGCGCAAGCTGCGCGCCTCGCGGTTCAACGACGACGGATCACGGCGCGACGCCTGATGTCGTCGGTGCTGATCGACTCCGACGTGCTGGTGTGGCTCACGCGCGGGCATGTGGGCGCAGCGCAGCGGCTGCATGCGCTGCCGGTCTGGCGCATCTCGGCGGTGACCTACATCGAGCTGGCGCAGGGTTGTCGCGACAAGGCCGAGCTGGCGCGGCTGAAGAAGGGGTTGGCGGCGCGCAATACCGAGATCTTGCCGATCACGCCGGCCATCAGCCAGCTGGCGGCCGAGTTGATCGACAACCTGGCGCTGTCTCACGGCATTCGGCTCGCCGATGCGCTCATCGGCGCCACCGCCATCGAGAACCAGGCCACGCTCATCACCGCCAACGTCAAGCACTTCTCGGCCGTCGAAGGGCTGGCCATCGAGGCGTTCTTGCCTTGAGTTCATGGCCAGCGCAGCGGGTGGGGGCAACAAGCAAGACTTGACCCCGAGGCCCGCCGACAAGACTTGACCCCGGGATTCTTCGCCTGCCACTTCTCTAGCGCCCGGATGTAGTCAGTTCCCTTCTGCGAGTGGAATCGTCCACCTGTCGCAAGACCAGTGGCTGCTTCTTTCCGAATGGCGTCAGCAGTGCTGCCTGTGCCTATCGGATTTGGCCCTCTAGCGCCCTTGTAAAGGTCGCTGACGATGTTTCCAAGCTTGGCGTCGCTCACCTTCGGAATCGCCGCGGCAGCTCCCTTTGCGGCAAGGAATCCTCATCGTGCGTATTCAAAGTCGCCAGCCACCTCGCAGCAGAATTCCTCGCAGCGCCTTAACTGATCTGACAGTGGCCCAGACCTGACCGCCAAGAAGGTCAGTGGTTCGTCGTCCTTCATCCGGAAGTACCACAGTGCTGTTTGATCGGCGACTTCGATCTCCTCAATGTCCGAGCCGGCCCAAGCGCAAGCAAGTTCTAAAGAGGGGATGGCCTTCGTACTGGAGTCTGAAGAGCCAAAGGTCCAAACCCTAACACTCGACGTGTCTGCTCCTGACCGCGCGAGATAGCTGGCTACAAGATCGGGAAGCGCATGTCGACCCTCAGTCAGACCGCCGCGCGCGCGTGCCATCTGAAGAGCCGAAAGGCTTTCGTCACACCCGATTCCTTCTCGCAGCTCACTGAAGCCCCGGATGTGCTTCTCGCTACCATCCATGCTCAGGTACGCATCAGATAGCACGACGAAGTAAACCCATTCATCGCCCGTTGGCATCACTTCAGCCAGCGTCTTGCGACGGCGCGTTTGACTCTGACTTTTCGCCGTTTGCCCCGACTATTCGACTTCGACCGCAGGCAAATCGAGGGCTATGACATCAACGATGTCATTTTCGGCCGCAACAGCGCAGTGAACCAGCATTTGAGTTGATCCCTCAGCGCAGCGTTCCTTGTTGAACCAGGCAACGAATACTGACTCGTCGACGCGGTAGAAATACTTCGCTGTTCCACCAGTCTTGCGCATTGCAGCCAATGTGAGCAGCGCATCGCCTTCATCGAGCTTCCGATACGCCATGTACGAATCGAACGATAGCTTTGCCCTCCGACCACGGTCATCCATGAGCGTCAGAACCAAGGTACCTCCGCGATCCACTAGTTGCTCTAGTTGCCAGTGCCCGTCGTGCACGTACTCTTGAAGAATCGGGATGAACTTCATGGGCCGTACCTCACTTTGTCGCGGTTCTTGCCATCCTGAATTTCCAAAGTTGGAAGACCACCCGAACTATCAGGGCGCACGTTTATTTGGCGTCCGTCTGGCAACGTCCCTCTTCGGCCCCCGTCCGGCAACGGCACTACATCTTTTGGACCCTTAGCGTCGAAGTCCCTGTTGGCTTCATCCATTCCGCCGCCTTTGTCCCATTGAGTAGTTCGACCTTTGGTTTCTCGCCCTGGCGTTGCGCCGGGAACCGGCGGTTCTGTGTCGCTTGAGCTATCTGCCCCCTCCGACAAAATCAAACCCAGCACCCGTGCAAAGAACCCAAGCGGCGTCTGCGTCCTGCTGACCTGAGCCGACACCATACCAGCCAGATTTGCCGCCCCGCGGGTGGCCTGGGGAATTTCCACCGACGCAGCCCGAGCGATCTGCATGCCTTGGGCCAGCCCCGCCAGCCCGGTCGAGAACCCGCCTGTGGAGATGCAAGTACCGTCGCTGTTCGTCAGCCGTGATCCGGTGCAGCGGCCATCGGGATCAACGAAGCGGAACGGGTTGTTCGCCGCATACATGTACCGATTGAACAGCGCCCCGTTGCCAGCATCGGTCGTTACCGGATCCACCGACAAGAACCTGCCCGCCACCGGGTCGTAATACCGCTGCTGCATGTAAACCAGCTCGGTCTCGCGGTCCTGAAAATGCCCGGTGAAGCCCACGCTGCTGCTGGTGAGCATCTCGGTGAAACCGTAGGGCTCGTGCCAGCGGCGCGAGCCGGTCACCTCGGCGGCGAACTGGGTGTTGGTGGACTTGACCACCGGGGAGCCCAGCGCGTCGGTGTGCACGTAGTGCAGCACGCCGGTGCTGGCGTTGAACTCGGCGATCAGCCGGTCCTGCAGGTGCACGTACAGCGTCTGGCCGTCGGTGGGCACGCCCGGCGGGGCGGTGTGATGGCCGTAGACCAGCTTGCCGTCGCTGCTGAACATCTGCAGCCGGCTGTCGCCGCCGGGATAGTCCACGCGGGTGCGCCGGCCATGGCCGTCGTAGGCGAACGACAGGCCGCGGCTGGAGCTCAGCAGCCGGTTGCCGACGTCGAAGCTGAAGAACTGGCCGGCGCGGGAAGAGACATTGCCGTTGGCGTCGTAGCCGATGCTGGCGTCGAGGCTGCCGGTGACGCCCACCAGCAGGTTGCGGGCCGGGTCGAACAGGTGGGTCAGGCTGCGGCCGCCCACCTGGCTGTAGCGCAGGTTGTCCACGGCATCGTAGCGGTATTCGGCCGCGCCCCAGGGGCCGTTGGCCAAACGCAGCCGGTCCAGGCCGTCGTAGACCATCGCCTGGTTCCGGTGCGGCACCTGCGCGTTGGTGATGGCCACGACATTGCCCATCTCGTCGTAGCTGTAGAAGGTGTCGACAAGGCCGCTGTGCCGCCACTGCTCGGGCAGGCCGCGCCGGTTCTGTGTCTGCGTATGCACCACCTGGTTGCTCAGCACGTATTGCTGGATGGCCCCGTTGGGGTGGTAGCGGACGTTGCTGGCCAGGACGAAACCGCCCGATGTCACCGCAGTCGGCTGCCCCAGGGCGTTGGGGGCATAGGCCAGCGGCACGCCGTTCGGGAAGGTCAGCGAAGCCCTGTTGCCGTAGGCGTCGATGCCCCAGTTCAGCGGCAGGTTCTGCCCGCGGGCCGTCAGCCTCTCGCTGACCAGGATGCGGCGGTTGTTGTAGCCGTAGGTCCACACCTGGTCGCCCGCGCTCAGCACCTCCAGCAGGCCGTCGGGTGTGTAGCTGCGCAAGATGGGCGGGCTCAGCTGGTCGCCGAAGCGGGTGCTTTCGAGCCGGTTGCGCAGGTCGTGGTTGAACTCCACCTTCACGTTGGCCGGGTGTTCGCCCGGGCTGCAACCGGCAGAGGCCGGCCGCCCGCTGGCTCGCCAGGCCAGGTTGCCCGCCGCGTCATAGCCCTGCACGGTGGCGCCTGTCTCGGGCTCCACGGTCTTGCACAGCTGCTGATGCGGGTTGTAGGTGTACTGGCGCGTGACGCTGGTGAAACCGCTGGCCGAAGAGCCGTAGCGGGTGATGGACCGGGCCTTGCCGAAGACGTCGCGGTCGATGCCGACTTCCACGCCTTCGGGCATCTGCATCCGGACGATGTTGCCTTCGGTGGGCTCGTCGAACGCCTGGTAGGCGTAGCGGGTGACCTGGTTGCGCGGGTTGGTGACCTGGCGTTCGAAGTTGGCCAGGTGGTTGACCTGCGTGACCAGCAGCCCGCGTTCGCTGTCGGCCTGCGTGCGCACCAGGCGCTGCAGCGGGTCGTAGGCGTGGCTGACGCCGAACAGCGGGGTGTCGACCGGTCTCGGTTCGCGCTGGGGGTAGCTTTCGAAGCTCTTGTTGCCAGCCGCGTCGTAGCGCGTTTCGACCACGCTGCGGGTGTTGGCGGGGTCGGCGTCGTCGCGTCGCTCCTCCAGCCGCACGCGCCACAGGCCGTCCAGCCAGCGGTCGGTGACACCGTTGCAGGTGCGGACGCTCTGCCGCCAATGCCCGGCGGGCATGCCGCGGTCGGGCTGCGTCGACTGCCAGAAGCTGATGGTGGTGTCGCAGTAAGCCCCCCAGGACTCGGCCGGATGCATGACCCGGTTGACCCGGCCCATCGCGTCGAACTGGAAGCGCGTCGTTTGCTGCACTTCGTTGGTGAAGTTCTCCGCCGCGCCCAGGTTGTTGATGAGCTGGCGCGCCGCCCGGCCGTCGGCGAACACCGCGCGTTGGGGCTGGCCCAGCTTGTAGTCGTCGAAGCTCGTGGTCTTGCCGGCGCCGTCCCTCAGGTCTTTCAGCATGCCGTTGGGGTGGTAGGTCATCTCCCCGGTCAGCCGGCCGAAGCTGAACTTCCGCCAGGGCAGGGCGCTGCTGGCGTGGAACTCGGTGCGTTCGATTTCGAGGTTCGTGCTGCGCTCGACCACGCTTTCGGTCTGTCCCAGAACCCAGATGGCTGGGAAGTCGCGGTACACGTTGTGCAGCGTCCGTGCATAGCCCAGGCTGCTGGCGGCGCGCGTTCTGACGGGACGGGCGTAGGTGTCGAATCCCTGTGCAGCCGGCCCCTCCACTTCCCACAGGAAGCTGACGCCCTGTTGCGAGGTTTCGCGCCGGTCTTCAGGCCGGTTCAGGGTCGAGACCAGATCGGTGGTGATCCTGACGCTGGTGCCGAAGCTGTCGGGGAATTCACCAGCGGTCGGCACGCGATAGCGAATGTCCTTGCTGCGAAAGACGTTCCCGAACGCGTCTGCGTGTTCCACTTTCAGCAACTGGCCGTCGTTGACACGCCAGCGGATGCCGAAGGTGTGCCGCGTCAGCGAGCCACCGGGTTCCTTCACCACCACGCTCTTTCTGTCGGCACAGGCACCGCAGGGCGCAAAAGCCCCGACGTTGCTGGCGTTGTATTCCCAGGTCATGGGCACCATGCCCGGGCCGGTGATCGTCTTCGACTCCAGCGTCTGGCTGACCGTGGTGTGCGGGAACACCGAGCCGGTGGTCGCCTTCTTCGTTCCGGGCGCCGTGGTGCAGGCACGCTGAACCTCGGTTCGCCCGTGGTAGACGAAGTTCGTGCCGAACGTTGCTTGCGCGCCAGAAGGGTGCCAGATCGAGCCCGTTCTGGGCACGCCCAGGATGCTCGGCAAAGAGTCGCACTGGTAGTTCTGCTCGTCGATGATCGACCCTGCGGGCTGGACCAGCGTGCCCAGGCTGAAGGTCCAGCGGCTCTGGTCGGGCAAAACGACGTGTCGCAGGTCGCCGTCGGCTCCGTAGTGGTAGGTCCAGTTCCGGGTTCCGTCACTCACCGAAGCAAGGCGGCCCTGGCTGTAGTTCAAGGCGATCGATCGCCCGTCGGTGGCCACGATGGCATTCAGCTGCAGAGGCCGACTGGGTTCGTACCGGTACTCGACCTGGTTGCCGAAACGGTCGACCACCCGCGTGGCCATCAGGTAGACGTCGCGTCGCGCCAGGACGGCGTCGCCCTTGCGCAGCGGGGTCGACTCGCGCGAAGCCAGCCAGTCGAAGTAGTAGGTGACGCCTTCGGGCGAGACGGCCAGGAAGCCCTGCCCCGGGGCATTCCGCAGCGCGTTCAGGCAACGCAGCTTCCACAGCCCGCGCGTCACCAGGGTCCAGGAGGCGTCTGCGTTCGGCAGCTGGGCGCGCCGCAGGATTTCCTGGCTGCCATGGCCCGGAACGACGAGGTTCGTGCCGTGCCAGTACTCGTCGGGTGAAAAGTCCTGAGACGCCGCCGGCCCGCCGTCCGGGCGTGACACCTGCGGCGGCATGTTGAAGCCAGAGCACCGGTTGGCCGGGGTTCCGAACGCCGGCACGAAGCCTTCGACGTCTGCAAACGTGCCCTCGATGCGCGGTGTGTTCAGGTCCCAGTCGGCCAGCATGCCGCGCACATAGGTCTGCCGCCCGGGCGCATGCTGCCGGTCCAGCGCCACCCGCAATGCACTCGAGCCGGGCAGCATGACGTCGGTGTGCTCGACGCTGAAAGAACCGTTGTACAGGTTGATCTTGTCGCCGAACATGTCCGTGCCCAGCGTGGCGATGGCGTCGGGTGCGGCAGGCCGCTGGCCTTGCAGGAATGCCACGCTGACGGCGTTTTGGCGCCGTTTCTCGGCCAGTTCCCGTTCGGCTTCGGATGGCGCCGTCTTGGGCGGAGCCGGGGTCTTTTCGCTGGTTTCTGCGAAGGCAGGATGGGGGCCGAATGCGCCGGCAGACAGCCATGCGCAGGCGGCGAGGGCAGAGGCCGCCATGCGGCGCCGCCATAGCCTTGGCCTATTTCGGTGGCTGGGCTCTGCGGGTGTTTGCAGATGCCTGTCCTTGGACCATGAAGTCTGCATGTGGGCTCCCTGTTGTTGCCATGCCTGCTGACGTGGTGGTTCGAGGTTAGCTGTGGCAGGTTTGAACAGTACCTGTAAAGCTTTACAGGTCTGACGCCCCACTTCGGGGGCATGCGGCGGAGGGGTTGGCGCCGGTTCAAGGCCCCCCAAGGGGGTGATGCCTCCTGGCTGGCGCGCCTCTGACCGCGGGCGTTGCGCATCCCTCATCCGGGTGCTCCCACTAAAGTACGCCCATGCCCCTGCCCACCCTCGCCGAACTCCGCCGCACCCTCGTCACCCCCGGCTGCCATGAAGCCCTGCTCGACCAGGTGCTGGCCGCCGCGCAGGCGCCGGCCGCGGCCCATGTCTTCACCGCGCTGTTTGCCGAGTCCGCCCGGGCCGCCGCGCGCGCTGCCGACCGGCAGCTGGCCCAGGGCCGGCCGCTGGCTGCGCTGGCCGGCCTGCCGGTGTCGGTGAAGGGCCTGTTCGACGTGGCCGGGCAGGTGACGCTGGCCGGCTCGGCGCTGCGCCGCGCGGCGCCGCCGGCCCAGCAGGACGCGGCCGTCGTCGCCCGGCTGCGCGCCGAAGGCGCGGCCCTGCTCGGCCACAGCAACCTGACCGAGTTCGCGTTCTCGGGCGTGGGCATCAACCCGCACCACGGCACGCCGGTGAACCCCTGCGACCCGGCGCTGGCGCGCATTCCCGGCGGCTCTTCCTCGGGCGCGGCGGTGTCGGTGGCACTGGGCCTGGCGGTGGCCGGGCTGGGGTCGGACACCGGCGGCTCCATCCGGGTGCCCGCTGCGCTGTGCGGGCTGGTGGGTTTCAAGAACACCGCGGCGCGCACGCCGCTGGCCGGGGCCTTCCCGCTGTCGTTCACGCTGGACACGGCCTGCGCCATCACGCGCAGCGTGGCCGACTGCATGGCCGTCGACGCCGTGCTGGCCGGCGCGCCGCTGGCCGTGCCCCAGCGCACGCTGGCCGGCCTGCGCCTGGCGCTGCCGCAGACGCTGCTGCTCGACGCCCTGGAACCCGCCGTGGCCCGCGCCTTCGAGCGCACGCTGTCGCGGCTGTCGGCCGGCGGCGCGCAGATCGTGCCGCTGCCGCTGGCCGAATTCGACGAGATCGCGCAGATCAACCAGCCCGGCGGCTTCTCGGCCGTCGAGGCCTGGGCCACGCACCGCGCCGACATGCTCGCGCGCCGCGCCGAGTTCGACCCGCGCGTGGCCAGCCGCATCGCCCCCGGCGAAGGCGTCAGCGCCGCCGACTACATCGTCATGGTGCAGCGCCGGCGCGACTGGATCGCCCGGGTGGCCGCGCGGCTGCACGGCTTCGACGCCTATGTCTGCCCCACCGTGCCCCTGCTCGCGCCGCCGCTGGCGCCGCTGCTGCACGACGACGAGGCCTTCTTCGCCGCCAACCGCCTGCTGCTGCGCAACACCTTCACCACCAACTTCCTCGACGGTTGTGCCTTCAGCCTGCCCTGCCAGGCCGCGGGCGAACTGCCGGTGGGCCTGATGCTGGCTGCACCCGGCGGGCACGACGCCGCGCTGGCCGGCGTGGCCCTGGCCGTCGAAGCGGCGCTGGCCGCGGTGCGGGCGGGCTGATGCGCCTGTTCGTTCCCGGCCCGCTGCAGGCCGATGCAGAACTGGCCCTGCCCCCCGGCCCCAGCCGCCACGCCCAGGTGCGGCGGGTCCAGCCCGGCGACCTGCTGTGGTTGTTCGACGGCGGCGGCTGCGACTGGCCGGCGCAGGTGCTGCGCGTGGGCCGCAGTCAGGTCGACGTGCGGGTGGGCGTGCCGCAGCCCGTGCAGCGCGAATTGCCGCTGGCCGTGACCCTGGCCGTGGGCATGCCCGCCAACGAACGCATGGACACGCTGGTCGAGAAGGCCACCGAACTGGGCGTGGCCGGCATTCAGCCGCTGCTGTGCGAACGTGCCGTGCTGCGCCTGGACGGCGAGCGCGCCGAGCGCAAGCGCGAACACTGGCAGGCCGTGGCCCAGTCCGCCTGCGAGCAATGCGGCCGCGCCCGTGTGCCCCTGCTCGCCCCGGTGCAGGCCCTGCCGGCCTGGCTGGCGCAGCGCGGTGGCAGCACGGCGCGCCGCCTGGTGCTCAGCTTCCAGGCCGACGCCGTGCCGCTGGCCGAAGTTGCGGATGCGCTTGCGCCCGACGGCGAAGTCGTGGCCTTGAGCGGCCCCGAAGGCGGCCTGGCCCCCGCCGAGGAAGCCGCTGCGCGCGCCGCCGGCTTCGTGCCCGTGTCGCTGGGCCCGCGGGTGCTGCGCGCCGACACCGCGCCGCTGGCCTTGCTGGCATGGTTTTCCCTGCGGCACAACGGGCCCGGGGCGGGCTGACAAATCGGCCCGCCGGCCCGACACTCCGGCTGGCTTCATTCATCCACGCTGGTCTTCAAGGAAATGCACATGAGTTTGCTCAACACGGTCATCGGCGCCCTGGGTTCGCAGGGCGGTGCAGGCGGCGGCAACAGCCAGGCGGCGCTGCTGCAGGCGGTCATCGGCATGCTGATGGGCGGCCAGCAGGGCGGGGCGCAGGCCGGCGGTGGCCTGGGCGGCCTGCTGGGGGGCTTGAGCCAGATGGCCGGTGGCGGTGCGGGTGGCGCTGGCGCCGGGGGTGGTGGCCTGGGCGGGCTGGGCGGCCTGATCGAACAGTTCAGCCGCGCCGGGCTGGGCGACGCCGCCAAGAGCTGGGTCTCCACCGGCCCGAACCTGCCGGTGTCGGGCGACCAGATCAGCCAGGTGCTGGGCGGCGACACCATCGGTAACCTGGCGCGCCAGCTCGGCATGGACCCGAACGCCGTGGCCGGCCAGCTCAGCCAGATGCTGCCCGAGGTGGTGGACAAGCTCACCCCGAACGGCCAGCTGCCGCAGGGCAACGACCTGTCGGCGCTGGGCAACATCGAAGGCCTGCTCGGCGGCCTGCTGCGGCGCTGAACCTCTGCCCTGTCGAGCCTGCAGCTTGGACCTGTCCGGTTTTCCGCGCCGCATCTGAACCGAAGTCGCCACGCCGGTGGAACCGCTGCCGCGGTGTTTTGCACTTCTGGCGCGCGGCTGCGCGGGCGGCCGCGGGCCCGGGGTCCGGGTCTGGCGTGACGAGATGCTCGGCCTGTTCCCGAGCGGCAACAAGACGCGCAAGCTCGAATTCCTGCTGGCCGTGGAAGCCATCACCGGCTTCGGCGTCAGCCGCGACCCGGTCGCTCAGGAACCCCTGGTCTGGAAGGAAGCCCAGGCCGTGTGCGACCTGCGGAGGCTGGACTTGAAGGTTCCGCGCAAGGCCGTGATCAGCGTCGGCGGCGTCTGGCAGCCCAATTACTCTGTGCCGAACCAGCGCATGGTCGAAGCCGTGCAGAGGCTGGCGCGCGAAGGGGCCATCGGCCCCGACGAGCGCGTGCTGTTCCTGCACACCGGCGGGCTGCCTTCGCTGCACGCCTTCGACGGCGTGCTGCTGGGCAACGTGGGGGTGGCGGCGCCCTGAGTGGGGGACGCGGCGTCCGCGACGTCCACGGCGTGCGCGGCACCCGGGCTGCCTGCTAGGGCGTGGCGGCCTGCCGCTCCAGCTTTTCCTGCAACGCCTGCCTGAACCGGTCGTTGCCGGTGGGCTCGCCAGGCAGAACCAGCAGCGGTGCCGCGGCCCCGTCCAGCCGGCCCGGCAAGGGGGCCGGCAAGAGGGCCGGCACAGCGGGTGCAGGCTCTGCAGGCGTCGTGGGCAAGGGCGTGGTCGCCTGCTGGCCCACGGCCCGGGCCGGCGCCACCGCCGCAGGCGGTTCGGCTTGCGCCACGGCGGCCACCCCACCGGGCGCGGGCAGGGCGGGGCGCGGCAGCAGCTTCACACCGTCATGCGGGCGCTCGCTGCAGGCGGCCAGGCACAGGCTGGCCACGACGACGCAGCACGCGGCCTTCACAGCAGGCGGATGGTGCCGACCCCACGCTGGTTGCCGGCCCAGTCGAAGGTGGTGCAGCTTCCCACGAAGCTGAGCAGCCGCGGGCAGAAGGTGGTGAAGCCGCCGTGCGTGAACGTGATGCTCACCGAACCATCGCGGCCGGTGTAGCCGGCGCCGATGATCGCGTAGCCGGCAGCGCCGCAGTTCATGGCACCGGCAAGGATCAGGTTGTCGCTGTTGATCAGGTCGCCGGTGGCGTCGAAGACCAGCTGGGTGCAGTTGGCAAACGCCGTGGCCGTGGTCGTGATCGACCACACCAGCTTGCTGTAGGTCTGCGCGACGCCGACTCCGGCGGCCTGGGCAGGCGCCTGGGTTGCCAGCAGGGCTGCCATCGCGACGGCCTGGACGAGCTTTTTCATGGAACCCCCTGGTGACATGACTAACGGTGCAAATGCCTGCACCGAAACGGAATGTCACTGTTGGGCGCCCGCATGTCAGCCTGGGATCGTTCCCAGGCCAGGGTGTAACCAATTTCGACAAGCCGCCGCGCTGGCCGGCCGTGGCCACGGCGGCGCGGGTTCGTTCAGAACGTCAGTTCGCGTTCCACCTCGACCACCTTGCGCCGTGCCAGCGCCAGGTTGGACTTGGCCCGGTCCAGCACGAAGTAGATGAACACGCCTTCCTTGCGCGACATCGGCCGGATGATGTGGTAGTGCTTGCCCAGGGTGATGAGCATGTCTTCGATGACGTCGTTCAGGCCCAGGCTGCGCATGGTCTTGAGCTTCGCGCGCACGACTTCGGTGTTGCCGGCGGCCGCGGCCTCCAGGTCGACGCCGGTGCCGAGCGAACCCAGCATCATGCCGCTGCTGGAGTCGACGATGGCGGCACACAGGGCGCCGTCGACGGTGAGCATTTCTTCAAGGGTCTGGCGAATGTTGGCCATGGGGGAAGCCTCCGGGGTGCGTGCTTACGCGGTGGTGGAAGAACGGGGGATCGGTCCACGATCCTTGACGATGTGGCCAATCTCGGCGGCCTTGCGCTGCAGCCCGAGCCAGTCCACCGCCCCCTGGCGGCCGACGGCGACGAACAGCAGATCGGGGTCGCGGCAACAGCTGAAGATGGCCAGCATGCCGTCGTGGTGGTGCATGACCGCGGCGCCGAACTTGCCGAGTTCGGCGAAGTGCGCCGCGTGGCGCAACTGCAGGCGCCAGAAGTCGGTGGCGGCTTCCCACAGGGCATCGCGGTCGGCGAGTTCACCCTGGGCCGTCCAGACCAGTCCGTTGTCGGCTTCGACGATGGCGCAGCCGCGCAGGCCGCGCAGCGCAGCGAGCTGCGCGACGAGTTCGCCCAGGGTCTGGCTGGAAACGTTCATGCCGCGACCAGCTGGCTCTCGGCGTGCCGCAGCTGGGTCCACACCAGGCCCAGGGGCACCTGGGTGTCGGCCAGCACCGCGATCACGATCTCGGAACCATCGAGGCAGCGCGTGACGATGCGGCCCGCCGTCGACTCGATGACGAGCACGCGCACGAAGCCGATGCCGGTTTCGCGGCTGGCGGCGGCGCCCAGCGCGGCCAGGGAACTGAGCATCGCCGACAGGCGTTCGACATCGACCTCGCGCCGACTCGCGTGCGCCAGCGCAAAGCCGTCGACCGTGGCCACGACCACGGCATGGGCGCCGTCGATCCGCTGCAGGGTGTCCTCGGCAAAGCGCCGGGCGGCACTGACGCTGGGTTGGGGGGTGTGGGTCATCGCAGGGCTTGTGGGCGGGTCGGTCGGGGGTCAGGGCCGGCACTCGGCCTGCGCCAGGATGGTCTCGATGAGCAGCAGCACGTCGTCGCGACGGCGCACGTCCACCGCCAGCGTGGGGAAGGCCAGCCCGCGGCTTTCGAGCAGGTCGCCGAAGGCGTCCAGTGCGGGCACGGGGTGGATCTCGGTGCGGCCCACGCCGATGGCGCAGTTCATCTCGTGGATGCCGTCGCCGAAATGGTCCAGGTACAGGCGCAGGTCGGCCAGCGGGTCGGGGCGCGAGTTGTCGATCAGGATCAGCAGCCCCAGCGCCTGCCTGCCGATGATGCTCCACATGAAATCGAAGCGCGCCTGCCCGGGCGTGCCGAACAGCCGCACCCGCAGGCCTTCGCCCAGGTCGACATGGCCGTAGTCCAGACCCACGGTGGTGGTGGCCTTGCCGAGACGGGCGTCGGTGTTGGCCACGTCGGTGCTGACGGGTTCGATGTCGCTGATGGCGCGGATGGCCGTGGTTTTGCCGGCACCGGGCGTGCCGGTGAACACGATCTTGGGGTCGTTCATGTGGATGGGCCTCTTTGCCCCAGGCCGAGTTTCTGCCGCAGTCTTCCCAGCAGGCCCAGGCGCGCCGTGGTGGCTGGTGGCGCGGCTGCGGGCTCGTTGCCCGGTGCTGCCCGGTCCGGCCCCCGGGGGGCTGGCGCCACGGCGGCGAGCTCGTCGCGATGCCGGATCAGCCCGGCCGCATGCAGGGCGTCGACGAAGCGCGCACAGTCGGGTTCGCTGACGTTGCTGAGTCTGGCCAGCTCGCGCACCGTCACGAAGCGGGTGGACATGAAGCTGGACATGCGGATGCCATAGCGCCAGTCTTGCAGCAGGCTGGCCTGCGGCCAACGCTTCAGGCGCACGGGGTCGTCCAGCGAGACCGCCTGCCGGGTGGGCGCGGCGGCCGCCCCTCCTTGCGGGTCAGGGGCGGTGGGCATGGCGGCAGGCATGGCCGGGACGGGCTGGGGCGCCGGCGCCGGCTCGGCCTGAGCGGGGGCATGCAGCGCGGCCTCGGCCGCGACCATCAGGGTGATGAAGGTCTCGAAGTCGATCGGGCGCGTCAGCACCGGGCCGTCGTCGGGGGGGGCCTCGCCGTGTTCGACCACGCGCACCAGGCGGGGCGTGGCATCCAGATGACCCGGAATGGTCTCGGGTGTTTCGCCGCTGAAGAGAAGCAGGCCGACCTGCTCACCGCTGCCGATCGACCAGCGACTGCGCAGCCGGTCGCTGCCCACGCGCAGGAAGGCCTGCAGCCGCGCGCAGTCTGCGGGCGGCAGGTTGCTCAGCATCACTTGCATGTGGGTGCTCACGCGGGACGTCGTCGATCCTGGGGGGTCGTCACAAGAGCTCAACGAAAGGAAGCCGGGTGTGGCGGAGGCAAACGCCGGCAAGTGGAGGTCGGGCATGACGAGGGCTCTACACAGGTGCGTGCCGGCCATCTCCGGCGGCCACTCTACTCGGCCAGCGTGACCATCCATGGAGCCCGGGCAGGGGTGTTTGCCCCGCAGAACCCGGTTCCCGTCAATTCCTGCGCGCAATCCCTGGCGGGGCGGCCGCCGCGTCGCTGAAAAAACCCAGCACTTCGGCCAGGGCCGGGCCGCGCAGGTCGTCGCTCTCGAACAACAGCCCATGGCGTGCCCGCGGCAGCAGCAGGCCGCGGCAGCCGGCCACGCGGGCGCAGAACACCTGCTGGGGCAGGGCTTCGACCACGCTGTCCTGCCCGCCCTGCAGCAGCAGCACGGGCACGGTCACCGCCGCCGCGGCCGGGCCGCGGGCCTCGCGCGCGGCACTGCAGGCCTGGGCCACCCAGCGCCAGGTGGCGTCTTCCACACGGGCGTCCGCGTGGCCGCAGTGTTCGGCGGGCGAGGTCTCGCTGCACAGCGCAGCGCGGTCGGCCCAGCGCTGGCGCAGCCGCGGCACGCTGTGCGACAGGGTGTTCACGGCCGGGTCGGGCAGCGCGTCGAAGGCCGCACGCGCGGCGTCGAAGCCGCTGCCCTGGGCGCGGGCGCTGGACAAGCCCGGCAGGGCCACGGGCAGCCTGGCCGCCCAGGCGTCGCACCAGCGGCCGGCGGCGCGGTCGACGCGGTCGCCCAGGCCGGTCTGGCCGATGTGGGGCTCGAACATCGGCGTCACCAGGGCCGCCGCGCGGAACGGTGTGGCCGCGCCCTGGCGCGCCAGGTGCAGCGCCGTCACCGCCCCGCCCATCGAATGCGCCAGCACGAACAGCGGGCGTGGGTTGCCGGCGCGCTGCGCCTGCACCTGCCGCGCGAACGTGCCCAGGTCCGTGACGAGGTGGTCGAACTGGTCGACGTGCCCCTTGTCGCCGTCGTCGGCGCCGGTCAGCAGCCGCGTGGAAAAGCCCTGGCCGCGGTGGTCGTGGATGTAGACCGAAAAGCCGTTGGCCACCAGGTCGTGGATCAGTTCCTGGTAGTGCGCCAGGCCCTCGGTGAAGCCCGGCACCAGCACGATGCCGCCGCGCGTCTCGGCGCGGTGCAGATAGCTGCGGTGGTGGATGCGCACGCTGCGCGCCGGCCAGCCGGTGGGCACGCCTTCGAAGCTGCCGACGACGACATCGGCCATCGTGCGCGTGCGCGCTTCCACCTGTGCGCCAGGCGTGCCGGCAAAGCGCGCCTCGGGCGAGAGCTGCACCGCGGCCAGCTTCGCGGGCGATGCCGCCAGCAGGGGGAAGGCCGGGGCGGGCGAGGTGTCGGGTGCGCTGGCGCAACCTGCAAGCACGCCCAGCAGGGCCAGCGTCGCGGCGAAGATCAGCGCGGTCTTCATTCTGTCTTGCGTCCGAATTCAGGGTCGATGCGGATCCAGGCCGCGGCCAGGAACGAGGGCAGCGTGGCCACGCAGGCCCAGATGAAGAAGTTCACGTAGCCCAGCCGGTCCTGCAGCCAGCCCGACCACATGCCGGGGATCATCATGCCCAGCGCCATGAAGCCGGTGCACAGCGCGTAGTGCGCGGTCTTGTGGACGGCGCTGCCGTCGGCGCCGCCGGCCACCATCAGCATGAACACCATGTAGGCGGTGAAGCCGAAGCCGTAGCCGAACTGTTCGGTGGCGATCGCCGCGCTCACCAGCCACAGGCTGCCCGGCTGCCAGACGGCCAGCGCCACGTACACCGTGTTGGGCAGGTGCATGCACAGCACCAGTGGCCAGAGCATGCGCTTCAGGCCGAAGCGCGAGATCAGGAAGCCGCCCAGCAGCCCGCCCACCGTCAGTGCGCCGATGCCCACCGTGCCGTAGGCGATGCCCACGTCCTGTGTCTTCAGCCCCAGGCCGCCCACGTCCAGCGGGTCCAGCATGAAGGGCGTCACCAGCTTGAGCAGCTGGGCCTCGGCGAACCGGTAAAGCAGCAGGAAGGCCAGGATGCGGCCGATCTCGGGCTTGGCGAAGAAGGCCGCGAAGACCTTGAAGAAGTCGGCCCAGAAGTGTTCGCCGCGCGGCACCGCCACGTCGCCGGCCGGTTTCGGCAGTGCCCAGAAGTGATACGCCGCGCCGGCCAGGAACACCGCAGCCAGCGCCCAGAACACCATCTGCCAGGCGCTGACCACGTTGCCGGTGCTGTCCTGCAGCCAGCCGGCCAGGTAGACCAGCCCGCCCTGCCCGCCGATCATCGCCAGCCGGTAGAAGGTGCTGCGCACGCCGACGAACGCCGCCTGCGTGCGCTGCGGCAGCGCCAGCATGTAAAAGCCGTCGGCGGCGATGTCGTGGGTGGCGCTGGCAAACGCCATCAGCCAGAACACCGCCAGGGTCATTTGCAGCACCTTCGGCGCGGGCAGGGTCAGTGCCACCAGCGCAAACGCCAGCCCGATGCCGAACTGCAGCCCGACGATCCAGCCGCGTTTTCGGCCCAGCAGGTCGACCACCGGCGACCACAGCGGCTTGATCACCCAGGGCAGGTACAGCCAGCTGGTGTACAGCGCGATCTCGGTGTTGCTGAAGCCCAGGTTCTTGTACATCACCACGGCCAGCGTCATCACCACCACGTAGGGCAGGCCCTGGCCGAAGTAGAGGGTGGGGATCCAGCGCCAGGGGCGGGCGGGGGCCATCGGGAGAGTCGTGGACATGGGTCGCGATGTTCACACAGCCGGGCGATGTGTTGCTTCCACGCACCGCAGCATGGGCCGTGCGTGCAGTGCAACCGCGGTTCAGTGGCAATTCCCGATGGTCGGCACGAAACTGGCGAGCGAGACTGTCTGGATTCTGGAACACCAGTTTCGGGCGGTAGCCGGCGGAGGGACCTGTCGGCAGCCGCCCCATCACCCATCAAAAAGGAAAACCCCGGATGAAACTGCAATCGATCGTCGCCAGCCTGGCCCTCGCCGGCCTGGCCAGCCACGCCCTGGCGCAAACCGCGGCCGAGCCGCAGCGCATCACCATCACCGGCTCCAGCATCAAGCGCATCGCCGCCGAAGGCGCCTTGCCGATCCAGGTCATCACCGGCGGCGAGCTGCAGCGCCAGGGCATCACCAGCGCCGAGCAGTTGGTTCAGGAACTGTCCACCAACGGCAACGGCCTGGACAACCTGGCCTCCAATGCCGACGTCGTGGGTGGCGCCCAGCGCGGCAACAACGGCGCCACCAGTGCCAACCTGCGTGGCCAGGGCAGCAACGCCACGCTGATCCTGCTCAACGGCCGGCGTGTCGCCGCCCACGGCCTGAACGGCGGTGTCGTCGACCTGAACCAGATCCCGATGGCCGCCATCGAGCGGGTCGAGATCCTGAAGGACGGTGCCAGCTCCACCTACGGCACCGACGCCATCGGCGGCGTCATCAACTTCATCCTGCGCACCAACTTCACCGGCGCGCTGCTGCGCGCCACCGCCGACATCACCGAGGCCAAGGGCGGCGAGATCGCTTCGGGCGCCCTGGTTGCCGGCTTCGGCAATCTGGACAAGGACGGCTTCAACCTGCTGGCCACGCTGGGCGTGCGCGAGAACAAGGCCCTGCGCGGCGACCAGCGCGGGTTCGTCAACACCTTCCAGCCCGACCGCGGCCTGAGCGTGGACACGCGCGGCACGCCCTTCGCCACGCTGTTTCCGCTGGCCGGCACGCTGTTTCCGACCAATGCGTCCTTTCCAAACATCCCAGGGACGACCACGCCTGCCAGCGCGGCCTGAACGTGCTGGACCTGCCTGGCCAGCCGGGTTGCGCAAGCATCGACGGCCAGGCGCCCTACGCCGAGCTGCTGTGGAACACGCCCAGCGCTGGCCTGTCCTGCGCCTGGGACACCGGCCGAGCCGCGGTGCTGCAGCAGCCGGTGACCAGCACCAACATCGTGCTGCGCGGCACGGCCATGCTGGCCCAGCACCAGCTGGCGGCCGAGTTCACGGCCTCGCGCACCGAGTCCGCCAAGCGCTTCTCGAACCTGCAGCTGACGCCCAACACCACCACCCAGCAACTGCGCTACCCCCGCAACGCGGCCTCGCAGGCCAGCTACGACCGGGTGTTCGACACCCTGCTGGCCGCGTTCCCTGGGAGCATCAACGCGGCCCAGCGGGGCCAGCCGCTGTCCTACCGCTGGCGCTGCATCGAGTGCGGCCCGCGCGAGATCGAGACCGAGGCCGACACCCAACGCATCGCCTTGACGGCCGAGGGTCCCTTGTTCGCCGGCTGGGACTACCGTGCCGGCGTGCTGCAGGCCAAGAGCGAGGCCAAGTCCACCCTGGGCGGCGGCTATTACTACCGCGGCACCACCGGCACGGGCGCCAGCGACGGCGGCCCCGGCATCATTCCGGCGCTGAACAGCGGCCGCATCAACATCTTCCTGTACCCCGGCCAGACCCAGAGCGCTGACGGCCTGGCCGCCCTGGAAGAAGGTTCGGCCCGCGGCGTGGTGTTGTTCGGCGGCGAATTCACCATGACGCAGACCGACATCTCGGCCAGTGGTCCGGTGTTCAAGTTGCCAGCCGGCGACGCCATGGCTGCCGTCGGCTTCGACCTGCGCACAGAAGAATACAAATTCAACGGCGACGAGCGCGCAACCGCCGCGCAGCGCGTCATCCTGGCTGCGCCTTTCGACCAGGCCAACGTGCTGCTGGGCGCCAAGCGCGACGTGACGGCCGTCTTCGGCGAACTGCTGCTGCCGCTGCTGCCGGGACTGGAGGCCACGCTGGCGGTGCGCCAGGACCGGTACGACGGCTTCGGCACCACCACCAACCCGAAGGTTTCGGCGCTGTGGAAGCCCAACAGCGGGTTCCTGCTGCGCGGTTCCTACAGCACCGGCTTCCGGGTGCCCACCTTCAACCAGCTGTTCAACGGCGCGGCCGAGTCGCTGTTCACCGGCACCACCCTGGTCGACCCGCTGACCTGCCCGGGTGGCCGCCCCAACACCACCCAGCCCGGCTGCGCCTTCATCGACCGCGCCGCCGTCATCATCAACGGCGGCAAGCCCGACCTGGGTCCCGAGGAAGCCGAGATGGCCTCGGTCGGCTTCATCTGGGAACCCACGGCGAACTTCAGCTTGGGCATGGACTGGTGGAGCGTCAAGCGCGAAGGCACCATCCAGATCCTGTCGCTGACCCAGCTGATCGACAACTTCGCGCTGTTCCCCGAGCGTTTCGGCCGAGACGCCCAGAACCGGCTGATCTCGGTCGACCAGCGCTGGGTGAACGCCGGCGAAACCCAGACCGAAGGTGTCGAAGTCAACCTGCGCGGCGGCTTCAATGCGCTGGGCGCGCGCTTCAACGCAGGGCTGGACGGCACCTACCTGCTGAAGAAGCGTTCGCGCGTGCTGCCCAGCGTGCCCTTCGGTCCCAGCGAGATCGGCCAGTTCAGCTTGGCCGGCGACCTGGGCCTGCGCTGGAAGCACAGCGCCTTCGTCACCTACACCCGGGGTGACTGGAGCAGCACGCTGAGCCAGACCTTCCGCAGCGGCTACAACGACCAGGTGCTGCCGGGCGTGGCTGCAGGGCGGGTCACCCCCTCGAACTACAACCCCAAGGTCGACAGCTACACCACCTACAACCTGGGCCTGACCTACAACGGCATCAAGAACCTGACCCTGATCGGCATGGTGAAGAACGTGCTGGACACCGACCCGCCGTTCGCCATCACCTACGACAGCAACTTCGGCAGCGGCAGCAGCTGGGAACCCCGCGTGGCCGACCCGCGCGGGCGCGCCTTCGTGCTGACCGCGCAGTACCGGTTCTTCTGACGCCGGTACGGCCCGACCGTGCAAAGGGGCCTCTGCGGGGCCCCTTTTTTGCATGGGTTCAGGCCTGAACGACACTCGCAGCCGTGTTCGCCCTGTTTCTTAAGAAGCTCGCCACGCTCATTCCCACCCTGCTGGGCGTGACGCTGGTGGCCTTCGCCCTCATCCGGCTGATCCCGGGCGACCCGGTCGAGATCATGATGGGCGAACGCCGGCTCGACCCCGAGGCCCACGCCGCGCTGATGCAGCAGCTGGGCCTGGACCAGCCGCTGCACGTGCAGTACCTGAACTACCTGGGCGGGCTGCTGCAGGGCGACTTGGGGCAGAGCCTGGTCACGCGTGAACCGGTGGCGCTGGAATTCGCAGCGCTGTTCCCGGCCACCATCGAACTCGCCCTGGCCGCGCTGCTGCTGGCCCTGGCGGTGGGCCTGCCGCTGGGCATGGCCGCGGCGCTGAAGCGCGGTTCCTGGTTCGACCAGGCGGTGATGGCGCTGGCCACCGTGGGCAACAGCATGCCGGTGTTCTGGTGGGGGCTGATCCTCATCATGTTCTTCAGCGTCGGGCTGGAATGGACGCCGGTCTCGGGCCGGGTGGGCATCGAATTCGACGTCAACCCCGTCACTGGCTTCATGCTCATCGACAGCGCCCTGGCCAGCCTGCGCGGGCAAGAGCCCGGCGCCTTCGTCTCGGCCCTGCTCCACCTGGCGCTGCCTGCGGTGGTACTGGGCACCATCCCCATGGCCGTGGTGGCGCGCATGACCCGCAGCGCACTGCTGGAAGTGCTGCGCGAGGACTACATGCGCACCGCCCGCGCCAAGGGTCTGTCGCCCTGGCGCGTGGTGCTGGTGCACGGCCTGCGCAATGCGCTCATTCCGGTCGTCACCGTGCTGGGCATGCAGGTGGGCAGCCTGCTGGGCGGCGCGGTGCTCACCGAGACCATCTTCAGCTGGCCGGGCATCGGCAAGTGGCTGATCGACGCCATCGCCCGGCGCGACTACCCGGTGGTGCAGGCCGGCATCCTGGTGTCGGCGCTGATCTTCATCGGCGTGAACCTGCTGGTGGACCTGCTCTACGGCGTGGTCAATCCCCGCATGCGGGGCGGGCATTGAGCGCCGTGCCTGCCAGCATGAAGGCCGGCGCAACGGAACCGCCCTCGCCCTTTCGCGCCTTCGTCACCGCCTTCGCGGCCAACCGCGGCGCGCTCATCGCCTTCTTCGTGTTCGCGGCCGTGGTGCTGGGCGCGGTGCTGGCGCCCTGGCTGGCGCCGCACGACCCGGTGCAGCAGTTCCGCGATCACCTGCTCACCCCACCGGCCTGGCAGGCCGCGGGCCTGGCGCAGTTCCCGCTGGGCACCGACGAACTGGGCCGCTGCCTGCTCAGCCGTTTGCTGCATGGCGCGCGCATCAGCCTGTGGATCGGCCTGGCCGCGGTGCTGTTGGCCCTGGTGCCGGGGGTGGTGCTGGGCCTGCTGGCGGCCTTCTTCCAGCGCTGGCTGTCGCCGGTGATCATGCGCGTGATGGACGTGCTGCTGGCGCTGCCCGGCCTGCTGCTGGCCATCTGCGTCATCACCATCCTGGGGCCGGGCCTGGTCAACACCGTCATCGCCATCGCGGTGGGCGCGCTGCCCGGCTACGTGCGCCTGGTGCGGGGTTCGGCGCTGGCCGAACTGTCCAAGGACTACGTCACCGCCAGCCGCGTGGCCGGCTCGGGCACGGCGCGGCTGATGTTCGACACCGTGTTGCCGAACTGCCTGGCGCCGCTGATCGTGAACGCCACGCTGTCCTTCAGCAGTGCCATCCTGGAAACCGCCGCGCTGGGCTTCCTGGGCCTGGGCGTGCAGGCACCCACCCCCGAGTGGGGCAGCATGCTGAGCGCGGCACGCGACTACATCGAACGTGCGCCCTGGGTCGTGACGATTCCTGGGCTGACCATCCTGGTGACGGTGCTGGCCATCAACCTGATGGGCGACGGGCTGCGCGATGCGCTGGACCCGAAGCTGAGGGTGGGAAGTTGACCCCCAAGCTCCCTTCGGTCGCTACCCCCCAAGGGGGCTCTGGCGACGGACCGGCAGAGCCGGATCCGTGCCAGGGCTTGGCTTCGGTCACGCCTGTCGACTTGGCTATCCGCAGGGCGACCGCCGACATCTTGCCGCACGCGGCCACCTCATGACGTTGCTCGACATCCGCAACCTGCGCGTCCGCTTCGGTGGCTTCACCGCCGTCGACGGCGTCGACCTGGCCGTCGACCCGGGCGAGCTGCTCGCCGTGGTGGGCGAATCGGGCAGCGGCAAGAGCGTGTCGATGATGGCGCTGATGGGCCTGATCGACGCGCCCGGCGTCGTCAGCGCCGACGCCTTGCGCTTCGACGGCCACGATCTGCTGGGCCTGTCGCCGCGGGCGCGGCGGCAGATCGTCGGCAAGGACATCGCGATGGTGTTCCAGGACGCGCTGAACAGCCTGAACCCCAGCCACACCGTGGGCGACCAGGTGCGCGAGGTGCTGCGTGTGCACCTGGGCCTGCGCGGCGCGGCGCTGGAAGCGCGGGTGCTGGAACTGTTCGAGCAGGTGGAGATTCCCGCGCCGAAAAGCCGGCTGGGCAATTACCCGCACCAGCTCAGCGGCGGCATGAACCAGCGCGTGATGATCGCCATGGCCATGGCCTGCAAGCCGCGCCTGTTGATCGCCGACGAGCCCACCACCGCGCTCGACGTCACCATCCAGGCGCAAGTGATGGACCTGCTGACACGCCTGCAGCAGCAGCAGAACCTGGCCCTGGTGCTGATCACCCACGACCTGGCCGTGGTGGCCGAGATGGCCAGTCGCTGCCCGCACCGCGTGGCCGTGATGTACGCCGGCCAGGTGGTGGAAACCGGCCTGGCCGACGATCTCTTCACGCGGCCGCGCCACCCCTACACCGCCGCGCTGCTGGCTGCCCTGCCCGAACACAGTGCCGGCCAGCGCCGCCTGCAGGCCCTGCCTGGCATCGTGCCTGGGCAATACGACCGCCCCGCGGGCTGCCTGCTGGCGCCGCGCTGCCCGCAGGTGCAGGCCCGGTGCCTGAGCGAGCGGCCGGCGCTGCAGGCCGGGGTGCGCTGCCACTTTCCGCTGGGAACGTCGTCGGCTCCGTCACCACCGTCGCCAGCGCCACCGCCACCGCCACCGCCATCGAAGGCCAGCAGCCATGGCTGAGAAGCTTGTCCCTGCCCTGGCCCTGCAGGCCGACGAACTGTCGCGCCACTACCGCGTCGGCCGCGGCATGTGGCGCGCCCCGGCCACCGTGCGCGCCCTCAACGGCGTGTCGTTCACGCTGCCGCCGCGCCGCACGCTGGCGGTGGTGGGTGAGTCGGGGTGCGGCAAGAGCACGCTGGCGCGTGTGCTGACGCTGATCGAGCCACCCAGCGGCGGCGCGCTGCAGCTCGACGGCGTCGACATCGCCAGCGCCGACGAGGCCACGCGCCGCCGCCTGCGCCGGCGCGTGCAGATGGTGTTCCAGAACCCCTTTGCATCGCTCAACCCGCGCAAGAGCATCGCTGCGGCCCTGGCCGAGCCGCTGATCAATTTCGATGATCTCGGCGCGGCCGAACGCAGCGAGCGTGTGCAGCAGATGCTGCAGCGCGTGGGCCTGCGGCCAGAGCACGCGCAGCGTTACCCGCACATGTTCAGCGGCGGCCAGCGCCAGCGCGTGGCCATTGCGCGGGCGATGATGCCGGGGCCGGCCACCGTGGTGGCCGACGAACCCACTTCGGCGCTGGACGTGAGCATCCAGGCGCAGATCCTGAATCTGTTCATGGACCTGCAGGACGAGACCGGCACCGCCTATGTCTTCGTCAGCCACAACCTGTCGGTGGTGCAGCACGTGGCGCACGAGGTGCTGGTGATGTACCTGGGCGCGGCCGTCGAGCAAGGCCCGAAGGACGCCGTGCTGGGCCAGCCGCTGCATCCCTACACGCAGGCCCTGCTGGGCGCGGTGCCGGTGCTGCACGCGGCGCAGCGCCGCACCCGCGTGCCGCTGGTGGGCGAACTGCCCAGCCCGCTGGCGCCGCCTGCGGGGTGCAGCTTCCATACGCGTTGCCCCTGGGTGCAGCCGCGCTGCCGCGAAGAAGCACCGGTGCTGCGCGACGTGGGTGGCCGGCGCGTGGCCTGCCACGTGGTGCAGGCTTGACGAAGCCGGCGCGCATGAACTTCCGCGACAGTCGGCCCTGGCCCCGGCCCCGAGGCCACAGCCACCCGGCCACCGCCCCGGCCCGCGGGCCGCGTCGCCCCGACCTGCGCGCCGGCCTGTCCGCCGCGCTGCTGCAGGCCGTCCGCGCGCAGGATTTCGGCCGCACCGCTGACCACTGGCATGGCGGCGCGCCGCTCACGCACTTTCCCAGCATCGACCTGGCGCTGGTGGTGTTCCCTCTGCGCGGCGCGCCGCAGTTCGCCAACGTGCTGTTCTCGCGTGAACACCCGCTGGGCTGGGCGGCGCGCATCGGCCCCGGGGCCGGTGCCGTGCAGGACGTGCAGTTCCTCGCCGACCTGCAGGACGCGAAGGGCCAGTCGCCAGCCTGGCAGGCCGGGCGCAGCTGGAAGCAGATGACCTGGGCGCCCTTGACCGACGCCGGCCCCGCAGCCGGTGCCGGCACGGCGCGCTTCGTCGCACCGTATCCGGCATCCTTGCTGAAGCTGATGGTGGCGGTGGGCCTGGGTCTGGCGGTGGACCGCGGGCTGTGCCGCTGGGACGAGCTGCTGCCGAGCCTGGCGCCGATGATCACCGTCAGCAGCAACGAGGCCACCGATGCCTGCGTGGCGCAGCTGCACCGGCTGGGCCTGCTCGGCGGCCCGGTCAATGCACTCAACGCCGTCTTCGTGCAGCATGGCCTGGCCACGCTGCAACTCAACGACACCACCCCGGCCGGCGGCTGGCGCAATGCCGACGGCGCCGGTGTGGGCCACATCCATATGACGGCCTGGGACACGGTGCGCCTGCTCTGGCTGCTGGACGCCGAGGCTCCGCCCGCGCCCTGGCTGCCCCCGGGCACCGCGCCCCTGCTGCAGCCCGCCACACGCGACGCGCTGCGCGCGCTGCTGGCGGCGCAGACGCTCGACGAGGTGCTGTCCAGCGGCAGCCTGCGCGGCCTGCCGGGCTGGGTGCCGGGCTTGCCCGATGCGCCGGCCTTTGCGCACAAGACCGGCACCACCGACAACTACGCTTCCGACGCCGGCATCGTGCGCACAGGCATTCCGGGCACAGACGGCGCTGAAGGCGCGCACTACATCGTCGCCGCACTCACCAGCCTGGGCCGGCGCTACGCGGCCGTGCCCGAATGCGCCACCACCTGGCGTCTGCCCGCGCTGGGCGCGGCGCTGCATGCCCTGGCCACGCAATTCCGATGAACGCTCCGCCCCCCGCCTACGCCTTCCCGCCGCTGCCCCCGGGCAGCCTCATCGCCGTCGTCGCCCCGGCCGGCCCGGCGGCACCCGAGCGCGTGGCCCAGGTGCCGGCGCTGTATGAACGGCACGGTTACCGCTGCCGCGTCTACCCCGGCTGCAGCCTGAACACCGGCTACCTGGCCGGCCCCGATGCGCAGCGCCTGGCCGACCTGCACGCCGCGCTGGCCGACGACGAGGTGGCGGCCATCCACGCGCTGCGCGGCGGCTACGGCTGCATGCGGCTGCTGGACGGCATCGACACCGCGCTGCTGCGCGCCCACCCCAAGCTGCTGCTGGGCTACAGCGACATCACCGCGCTGCACGCGCTGTGGTTCAGGCAGGGCCTGCCCAGCCTGCACGCGCCGATGGCGGCTTCGGACCTGTTGCTGCCGGTGATGAGCGCCGCTTCGTGCGCCGACCGCGACGCGCTGTTCGCGCTGCTGCAGCGCGGCGTGCGTGCGGGCGAGGTCTGGTCGCCACCGCTGGACCCGGCGGGCCTGCGCGTGCCCGGCACGGCCAGCGGGCCGCTGATCGGCGGCAACCTCAGCCTGGTGGCGGCGCTGCTGGGCACGGCCTGGGCCTGGCCGGCGCAGGGCGCCATCCTGTTCCTGGAAGACATCAACGAAGAACCCTATCGCGTCGACCGCCTGCTGACCCAGCTGCGCCTGGCCGGCGTGCTGGATGCGGTGGCCGGCTTCGTGCTGGGCAGCTTCACCGAAGGCGGGGCGCCCGAAGGCGTGCTGCAGCAGATGCTGGGCGGCCTGGGCAAGCCGGTGCTTGGCGGCTGGCCGGCAGGGCATGGCACGCCGAATCGGCCGCTGCCGCTGGGGCGGCGCGTCAGGCTGCAGGTTCCGGCCGATGGCGCGGGCGGCAGCCTCGCCTGGCAGGTCGCGGCTGGCGCCGGCAACGGCGCAGGGAGCTGAACGGCCCCCAGGCCCGCTGCTCAGGGCTCGATCGCCGCCCCCACCAGCGGCTCGCCGCCGCCCACGGTGCCGATGAAGCGGGCCCGGCCTGTCACCAGGTCCAGCTGGTACCAGCGGGTGGCCCTGGCGCCGCGCGCGTGGATGCCGCTGTAGGCCGTGGGTGCAAGGTCCGAGATGTCCAGGGTGGCGTGGGCAAAGGGGCCGATGCCCAGGCTGCCCACCGTGAACAGCCGGCCGGTGTTGGGCGAGACGACGGGCTGCAGGCCTTCCTTCGAGCCCTGGTGCACCAGCGTGCCCGCGGCGCCGTCCAGCGCGAAGTTGGTGGTGATCTTGTCGTCGGTCTGGTTGTAGGTGTAGCCCGCGGCCACGATCGCCGCGGCCTTTCCCGCGGCCAGGTCGCCGGCCTGGTAGCCGAGCGGGCCGTCGGCCTGCGGGCCGGGCTGGCCGGCGTCGGCGTCGACCTGCGCGCCGGTGTCGGGGTGCAGGCGCAGGTTGGCGCCGGTGTCGTTGACGACGCGGATGCGGTCCACCGTGGGGTTGAAGTCGAAGCCCCAGTCGACGGCCTGGTCGGAACCCGCCGGCAGCTGCAGGCCCGTGCCCACCGGCAGTGCCCGCGCCTGGGCGATGTCGATGCGGTACAGCTGGCCGGCCGTGCCCACCGCGCCCAGCGCGTAGAGCTCGCCCCGGGCGACGCGGAAGTCGATGCCGAGGATGCGCTCGGCCGCGCGCAGGCCGGCCAGCGGCCGGCGCTCACGCACCTGCTGCGGCTGGCCGGCGTTGAAGCGCAGCAGCTGGTTGCCGCTGCTCACGGCGACGATCTCTTCCTTGGCTTTCGGGCCCACGGGCTCGGGCGGCGTGCTGGCGCAGGCCGCCAGCAGCAAGGTGGCGGCGGTGGCCAGGGCGAGGCGGGTCGACGAGGCGGATCTCATGGCGTGGCAGGCAGGGGGTCGGATGAACGTTCCTTGTCTATCGGCCCGTGCGGCTGCGGCCTGAAGAGGATTCATCCAGAATCGGGTGAGCCTTTGTCCACATGTCTTGCAGGAGCCCACGATGATCCAGCTGTACTACCACCCCAGCCCGAACCCGTTGAAGGTGGCGCTTTATCTCGAGGAAACCGGCCTGCCTTACGAACTGGTGCCGGTCGACACGCGCAAGGGCGAACAACACGCGCCCGCCTTCCGTGCCATCAACCCGAACGCCAAGACACCGGCGCTGGTGGACGGTGACGCCGTGGTCTTCGACAGCAACGCCATCCTGCTGTATCTGGCCGAGAAGACCGGCCAGTTCCTGCCCGAAGCCACCCCGGCAGCACGTGCGCAGATGCATTCCTGGCTGATGTTCGTGGCCACCGGCATCGGCCCGTATTCCGGGCAGGCGGTGCACTTCAAGCACTTCGCGCCCGAACCCAAGGCCTATGCCGTGAACCGCTACGACTTCGAGGCCCAGCGCCATTGGGGCATCCTGAACGAGCGCCTGGGCGCGCAGCGCTACATGCTGGGCAACAGCTACACCCTGGTCGACATGGCGGTGTGGGGCTGGGCCCGCGCCGTACCCTTCATCCTGGGCCCCGAAGCCTGGACCGGCCTGCCGCACGTGAAGCGCTTGCTCGACGAGGTCAACGCGCGCCCGGCGGCGCAGCGGGCCGAAGCCTTGAAGACCCGGTTCAGCTTCAAGACCGAGATGGACGATGCAGCGCGCCAGGCCATGTTCCCGCAGAACGCCCGGCTGGCGGGCTGAAGCCTGGCCCAGGCCGGCATGGTGCGGCCCGGCGTGGCGCGCAGAATACCGGCCTGGCGACACACCCGCGCAGCCCTTGCGCCCACCACCATGAACCAGCCCTCCGCGGCGCTGCAGGCCCTGGGGCCGGCGGTGCCCAGCACCACCTTGAAGTCCCTGCCGCTGATCGCCCGTGGCAAGGTGCGCGACCTGTACGCCGTCGGCAGCGACCGCATGCTGATGGTCGCCAGCGACCGTCTGAGCGCCTTCGACGTGGTGATGAAGGCGCCGGTGCCCGGCAAGGGCCGGCTGCTCACCCAGATGGCGCTGTTCTGGTTCGACCGGCTCTCGGCCATCGTGCCCAACCACCTGAGCGGCGAAGCGCCCGAGAGCGTGGTCAGGCCTGACGAAGTGCCGCAGGTCGAGGGCCGGGCGATGCTGGTCAAGCGCCTGCAGCCGCTGCCCTGCGAAGCCGTGGTGCGCGGCTACGTGGTGGGCTCGGGCTGGAAGGAATACGTGCAGAGCGGCACCGTCTGCGGCATTCCCATGCCCGCCGGCCTGAGCATGAGCACGCCGCTGGCCGAGCCCATCTTCACCCCGGCCACGAAGGCCGCGGTGGGTGACCATGACGAGAACATCAGCTTCGAGCAACTGCAGGCGCTGATCGGTGCCGGCCGTGCCGAAGAACTGCGCACCACGGCCATCCGCCTGTACCGCGCGGCCCATGCCTTCGCGCTGACGCGCGGCATCGTCATCGCCGACACCAAGTTCGAATTCGGCCTGGACGACAACGGCACCCTGACGCTGATGGACGAGGCGCTGACGCCCGATTCCTCGCGTTTCTGGCTGGCCGACGAACTGGCCCAGGGCCGCATCCATGCGCTGGACAAGCAGCCGCTGCGCGACTGGCTGGCGTCCACCGGCGTCACCGGCGGGGCCGAGCAGGCCGCCCTGGACCTGCCCGACGAGGTCGTCGTCGGCGTCTACGAACGTTATGCCGAGGCCTGCCATCGCCTGTGCGGGGGCGATGAATGAATATCTCGACCGCCCACCTACGTTCGCACCGCTTCACCGGCCTGGCGCCGGGGCCCAGGCTCATCGTCACCGGCGCGGTGCATGGCAACGAAGTGGCCGGCACCCTCGGCATCGAACGCGTGCTGGCCGAGATCGAGCGCGGCGACATCGACATCGTGCGCGGCAGCGTCACCTTCGTGCCGGTGTGCAACCCGCTGGCCTACCGCGAAATGCGCCGCATGGGCGAGCGCAACCTCAACCGCCGCCTGCAGCCCACCGCCACGCCGCAGGACTTCGAGGACCGCATCGCCAATGCGCTGTGCCCGCTGCTGGCCGAGCACGACGTGCTGCTGGACCTGCACAGCTTCCGCAGCCCCGGCCAGCCCTTCGTGATGCGCGGCCCGGCCGACAACCAGGGTGCACTCGAACCTTTCGCCCACGAGGCCGCCGAAGCGCGGCTGGCCCGGCACGTGGGCGTGCAGCGCGTGGTCGACGGCTGGCTCGCGGCCTATGCCGACGGCGTGGCCCGCCGCCGCGTCCGCGGCCTGACGCCCGGCGCCGTGCACGAAGACCCGGGCTATGGCGTGGGCACCACCGAATACATGCGTTCACAGGGCGGCTACTGCGTCACGCTGGAATGCGGCCAGCACGACGACCCCGCCGGCCCCGAGGTCGCGCACCATGCCATCCGCCAGACCCTGGCCCTGCTGGGCCTGGCCCGCGGCATCGATCTGCAGCCGCCACGCCAGCCCTTCGAATGCCTGACGCTGCTGGAAGTCATCGACCGCCACCATGTCGAAGACCAGTTCACGCAGGCGTGGAAGAGCTTCGACCCGGTGGCCGCCGGCCAGGCCATCGCCCGGCGCGCCGACGGCAGCGCGGTGCTGGCCCCGCGCAACGGCTACATCGTCTTCCCGGACGTCGGCGCCCTGCCCGGCCACGAGTGGTTCTACTGGGCCCAGCCCAGCAGCCGGCCGCTTTAGCGTCTGGGTTCATCCCCCTGAAGGACGCATCCCCTCTGCAGAGGGATGCGCAGTCCCGACCTCGGAATCATCATCCAGCCCGACTTCAGACGGGGCCACGTACGCGAGATGTGTGCTGGCCTGCACTGATCCCCAAGTACCAGGCGGATGTGATGCGATTCGAAGAATGTGTCGAAGGCGAGTACCGCATTTTCGTCGGTGCACTCGAAGCCCCGCGCGGCGACGGTTACATCGCCGCGGTCATCGTCAACCGGCTGCGTGGCCCGCAGGGCGCGGGTGCCGAGGCCTTCCGCGACGAAAGCCTGGCCTGCGGCTACCGCTGGCCCACGGCCGACGAAGCGCTGGCCTATGCCAAGGCCCGCGCCCGCGAGATGGTGCGTTCACGTTCGGTGGCACTCAGCTGCTGAATCCGTCGCGGGGCCCACGGCTGGGATAATCCCGGCCATGTCCAGACAACGTGTGGTGGTGGGTCTCAGCGGCGGCGTCGATTCCGCCGTCAGCGCCTGGCTGCTGAAGCAGCAGGGCCATGAGGTCATCGGCCTGTTCATGAAGAACTGGGAAGACGACGACCGGCTCGCAGAGCGGGGCGAAGGCGAAGGCGCCGACCCCGGGTATTGTTCGTCGAACATCGACTTTGTCGACGCCGCCGCGGTGGCCGACGTCATCGGCATCGAGATCGAACACGTCAACTTCGCGGCCGACTACAAGGACCGCGTCTTCGCCGAATTCCTGCGCGAATACCGCGCCGGCCGCACGCCCAACCCCGACGTGCTGTGCAATGCCGAGATCAAGTTCAAGGCCTTCCTCGACCACGCGCTGCGGCTGGGCGCGGCCAAGATCGCCACCGGTCACTACGCCCGCGTGCGCGAGCGCGACAAGCGATTCGAGCTGCTCAAGGGCCTGGACCCGACCAAGGACCAGAGCTACTTCCTGCACCGGCTGACGCAGTCGCAACTGGCGCGCACCCTGTTCCCGGTGGGTGAACTGCACAAGACCGAGGTGCGCCGCATCGCGCTGGACATCGGCCTGCCGAACGCGAAGAAGAAGGACAGCACCGGCATCTGCTTCATCGGCGAGCGGCCGTTTCGCGAATTCCTGAACCGCTACCTGGCCCATGCCCCGGGGCCGATGCTCGACGAGGCCGGGCGCGAACTCGGCCGCCATCTGGGCCTGAGCTTCTACACCCTGGGCCAGCGCCAGGGCCTGGGCATCGGGGGCGTGAAAGGCGGCGAACAGGCCACGGCCGACGGCACGGGCAGCGGACTGCACGCGCCCTGGTTCGTGGCCGCCAAGGACATGGCGCACAACGTGCTGCGCGTGGTGCAGGGGCACGAGCACCCGGCCCTGCTGGCGCCGCGTCTGGCCGCCGACGACTGCAGCTGGGTGGCTGGCCAGCCACCCGCTGCCGGCCCGCTGGCCGCCAAGACCCGCTACCGCCAGGCCGACGCGCCCTGCAGTTTCCTGCCCACGGCCGAAGGCTTCGAACTGCAGTTCGCGCAGCCGCAATGGGCCGTCACCCCGGGGCAGAGCGCGGTGCTGTACGACGGCGAGGTGTGCCTGGGCGGAGGCGTCATTGCCAGCGCCGAAGTACTGGCCCCGCTGGCCCCGGCCTTGCCGCCGGTGGCAAGGCGCACGCGCGTGCGCACGGCGCACAATTCGGCGGCATGAAGCCGCCCCGCGCACGCCGGCGCCTGCTGGGCGCCGCCGGTCTGGCCTGGCTGGCCGGCTGCACTGCGCCTGGCGTGGTGCCTTCCGCACCCGCTGCGGCGCCTGTCGCCGCGCCGCCGCGGCCCGCGTCCCAGTACCTGCCGCCGCCGCTGCCCACGGGCGAAGAACCGCCGCCCGAGCCGCGCGAGTTCCGCGCCGCCTGGGTCGCCACCGTCGCCAACATCGACTGGCCCAGCCGCCCCGGCCTGTCGGCGGCGGCGATGCGCAGCGAGGCCCTGGCCATCCTGGACCGGGCCCAGGCGCTGCGGCTGAACGCGCTGATCCTGCAGGTGCGCCCGGCCTGCGACGCCTTGTTCAACTCGACGCTGGAGCCCTGGAGCGAGTTCCTCAGCGGCGAGCAGGGCCGCCCGCCCTGGGCCGCCGGCGAGCCCGCCTGGGACCCGCTGGCCTTCTGGGTGCAGGAAGCGCACCGCCGCGCGATCGAACTGCACGCCTGGTTCAACCCCTACCGCGCGCGCCACAGCGCCGCGCGTTCGCCGCTGGCGGCCAGCCACATCGCCCAGCGCCGGCCGCAGCTGGTGCAGAAGTACGGCGAACAGCTGTGGATGGACCCGGGCCAGCCCGAGGCCGCGGCCCACACGCTGGTCGTGGTGGCCGACGTGGTGCGCCGCTACGACATCGACGCGGTGCACATCGACGACTATTTCTACCCGTACCCGGTGGCCGTGGACGGCGTCGATCAGCCCTTCCCCGACACTGCCGCCTGGGCGGCCTACCAGCTGGGCGGCGGCCTGCTGTCACGCGACGACTGGCGGCGCGACCAGGTCGACCGCCTGGTGCAGGCGCTGCAGCGCACGGTGCAGGACATCAAGCCCTGGGTGCGCGTGGGCATCAGCCCATTCGGCCTGCCCAAGCCCGACCGCCGGCCGCCGGGCGTGGTCGGCTTCAGCCAGTACGACAAGCTGTACGCCGACGTCGAGAAATGGTTCGAGAACGGCTGGCTCGATTACCTGGCCCCGCAGCTGTACTGGCCCATCGACCGCGCCGGCCAGCCCTTCCCGGTGCTGCTGGAGTACTGGCTGGCAGCGAACCGTGCGCAGCGGCATGTGTGGCCGGGCCTGTTCACCAGCCGCGTGACGCGCGGCGAGCCGCTGGGCCCGAACGTCTGGCCGGGGCAGGAACTGCTGGACCAGGTGGCCGAGCAACGGCGCCGCGCCGAGCCCGGCGACGGCTGGCCGGTGGGTGCCGGCGGCCACATCCACTTCAGCATGGTGGCGCTGATGCAGGACCGCGACGGCCTGACCAAGCGCCTGATGGCCGGGCCCTACGCCCGCGCGGCACTGGTGCCGGCCACGCCCTGGCTGCCCGATGCCGTGCCTGCCGCGCCCACCTTGCTGGCCAGTGGCCCGAGCATTGGCCTGCGCCCCGGTCCGGGTGCTGCCGTGCGCCGCTGGGCCGTCTGGCTGCGCCGCGACGGCCGCTGGTGGTTGCAGGTGCTGGCTGGCAGCACCCTTCAGGTCGACGCCAGCGGCGCCGACCGCGTGGTCGCCAGCGCCATCAACCGCGTGGGCCAGGCCGGGCCGCGGGCCACGCTGGTGTTGTCCTGACGAGCCCTTGCAACAGCGGCCATCTCTGCCGAAGCCGCCCTGACCACCTTGTCCACCATGACCACCGCCACGACCCTCGGCTTGCCCACCGAACTGCCCCACCCCGCTCACGCCGCGCTGGGCCAGTACGACACGCCGGCCTTGGTGGCCGCTTTCGTGGCCGACCAGGCGCTGGCTGCACAGGCCGTGCAGGCCGCCGCCCCCACGCTGGCCGTGGCCGTGGACGCTGCCGTGCCGCGCATCCGCGCCGGCGGCCGGCTGCTGTACGCCGGGGCCGGCACCAGCGGCCGACTGGGCGTGCTGGACAGCGTCGAACTGCACCCCACCTTCAGCTGGCCCCGCGACCGTGCCGTGGCGCTGCTGGCGGGTGGCCAAAGCGCGATGTTCGTTGCCGCCGAAGGTGCCGAGGACAACCGGGCCCAGGGCGCTGCCGACCTGCGGGCGTTGGCGCCAACGGCGCACGACGTGCTGCTGCTGCTGGCCGCCAGCGGCAGCACGCCTTATGCGCTGGGTGCGTGCGAAGCGGCCCGGCAGGCCGGCGCGCTGACGGTGGGTTTCGCCAACAACCCCGGTGCGCCGCTGCTGGCCGCCGCCGAGATCGGCGTGCTGCTGGACACCGGCCCCGAGGTCATCAGCGGCAGCACCCGGCTGAAGGCCGGCACGGCGCAGAAGATTGCGCTGAACACCTTCAGCAGCAGCGTCATGGTGCGCTTGAACAAGACCTACGGCCCGCTGATGGTGGACCTGCGCGCCACCAATGCCAAGCTGGTCAGGCGTGCACTGGCGCTCACGCTGCGCGCCACCGGCGCCGACGAAGCTGCGGCCCAGGCCGCCCTGGCCGCCTGCGGTTCGCACGTGAAGACGGCCATCGTGATGCTGAAGGCCGGCGTCGACGCGGCCACGGCCGAGCAGCGCCTGGCCGCAGCCGACGGCAGCGTCGAGCGCGCCATCGGCTGAGGTGGCGCCCTGGCAGCGCCAGGCGCAGCGCCGGCTGAACCAGAATGCGGGCAGACTCTGCCCGCCCATGACCGACCGCCTTCGCTCGCTCGACGTCTTCCGCGGCGCCACCGTGGCCCTGATGATCCTGGTGAACAACCCGGGCAGCTGGGCGCATTTGTATCCGCCTCTGGCGCATGCAGCCTGGCATGGCGTCACGCCCACCGACCTGGTCTTCCCGTTCTTCCTGTTCGCCGTGGGCCATGCGCTGGCATTGGTGCTGCCGCGCTTCGAACAGGGCGCGCCTGCGACCTTCTGGCGGAAGGTGCTGCAGCGCACCGCCCTCATCTTCGCCATCGGCCTGGCGCTGAACATCAGCCCGCTGCTGCATTGGTCGGCCGAAGGTGAATTGGTCTGGCGCAGCCTGGAACAGTTGCGTGTGATGGGCGTGCTGCAGCGCATCGCGCTGTGTTTCGGCGCGGCTGCGGTCATCGCCTGGGCCCTGCGCCGCAGCGGGCCGCATGCGCTGCTGGCGGCCGCTGCCGCGTTGCTGCTGGGCTACTGGGCCGCCTGCGTGGCGTGGGGCACACCCGGCGACCCGTTCAGCCTGGAAGGCTTCTTCGGCACGCACTGGGACCGCGCCCTGCTCGGCGCGCAGCACCTGTACCGCGGCGAAGGCGTGCCTTTCGACCCCGAGGGTCTGGCCAGCACCGTGCCGGCCGTCGCGCAGGTGCTGCTGGGGGTGTGGGTGGGGCGGCTGCTCCAGGCCGACGCCCGCGAACCGGCAGCGCGCCCCGACACCGCTCGCCTGCTGCAGCTGCTGGCCTGGGCGGCGGTGCTGCTGGGGCTGGCCCTGGTCTGGCAGGCCGTGTTCCCGTTCAACAAGAAGATCTGGACCTCCAGCTACGTGCTGCTGACCACGGCGCTGGCCATGCTGCTGGTGGTGGCGATGCTGCACCGGGTGGAAGGGCGCCCGCTGTCGGGCTGGGCACGATTCTTCGAAGTGTTCGGCCTGAATCCGCTTTTCATCTTCGTGTTGTCGGGCTTCGTGCCGCGGGTGCTGGGCCTGCTGCGCTGGCCCGACGGCCTGGCTGCCGACGGCACGCCGAAGTGGCTGTCGCCCCTGCCCTGGGCTCATCGCGAGGTGTTCGCGCCGCTGGGACGGGTGTTGACGGACGACCCGCGGCTGGGCTCGCTGCTCTTCGCCTTGGCCAATCTGTCGCTCTACTGGGCGTTGGCGGCCTGGATGCACCGCAGGCGCATCTACCTCAGGGTGTGAAGCCTGCGCCGCTGGCGCGGCCTACACTGCGCGCCCTAGCCCTGAAGCGACCATGTTCAAGAACGCCCTGATCTACCGCATCGACCACTGGGACGCGCCGTCCCTGCCCGACATCGACAGCCGCCTGTCCACCGCCCCGTTCGTGGAATGTGGCGCCACCCAGCCCGAAAGCAGCGGCTTCGTGCCGCCCCGCGGCGACAAACATGCAGCGCTGGCCGAAAGCGTGGGCGGGCAGATCGTGCTGCGCCTGTGCACCGAGACCAAGGCCGTGCCCGGCAGCGTGGTGAAGACGCAGATCCAGGCCGAGCTGGACAAGATCGAACAGGAAACCGGCCGCCGCCCCAAGGGCAAGCGCGTGAAGGAACTGAAGGAAGCGGTGGTGCATGCGCTGCTGCCGCGTGCTTTTCCCAAACGCAGCGAGACCCTGGTCTGGATCGACCCGGTGGGCCGCACGGTGTGGGTGGGTGCGGGCAGCACGAAGAAGGCCGATACGGTGGTCACGCGCCTGATCGAGCTGCTGGGGGGCAACCTGAAGCTGGCCCTGCTGCAGACCGAACTGGCCCCGGCCACCGCGATGGCGCTGTGGTTGCAGGCCAAGGAAGCCCCGCCCGGCTTCAGCATCGACCGCGAATGTGAACTGAAGCAGCCCGACAGCGAAAAGGCCACCGTGCGTTATGCCCGCCACACGCTGGACATCGACGAAGTGGGCGAACACATCGCCCAGGGCAAGCTGCCCACCCAGCTGGCCATGACCTGGCAGGGCCGGGTGAGCTTCGTGCTGACCGAGGCGCTGACGCTGAAGAAGATCGAGCTGCTCGACCTGGTCATGGAAGGCGCGGGTGTGGACGCCGCGAACCAGGGCAAGGACGAAGGCGGCTTCGACGCCGACGTGGCCATTGCCACCGGGGAACTGCGCCAGCTGCTGCCGGCGCTGGTGGAAGCATTGGGCGGCCTGCACCAGCGCCAGGCGGCTGCCGCCGAAGACCCTGCGCTACCCCAGCTTGCAGCGGACGGGCCTGCCAGCCCGGATAGCCTGGCCCCCTGGGACACGGCCGAGGCCGTGGACTGAAGCCCATGGGCAGCATCGGGTGCGAAGGACCCGAGCGCGCCCGATGATGGGCTTTCGCCCGTTTCGACGTTCTTCCATGGTGGCCACCGCATGTCGCGGGCTGGCACGGACAAGAGCGGAGCAACGGGATGAAGTGCATCGGGAATCACTGCAGGCAGGCCATGCTGGCCTTGGCGATGCTGGGGCTGGGCTCGGCCGGGGCCAACCCCCCGCTGGCCGCGAACGAGCGCGTCCAGGGCACCATCAGCATCGACATCGGCAAGGGGGCCAAGACGATGCGCTCGATCGCCACCGTCGTCGACGCCCAGCTCGGCGAGAAGACGGCGGCACGGCTGGCCACCGCCGAAGGCCAGCGCGCCGTGGCCGACGCCCAGGCGCGGGTGGGTGCGATGAATCCCAACGCCCCCAAGGTCACCGCCCAGGACATACAGGCCACGGCCCAGGCTTTTGCCGGGCGCACCCTGTACAACGGCGAGATGCGCCACATCGGCATCATCAAGCGCTACCAGCTGTCGCTCAGCGGCGTGGGTGCCGACGGCAGCAAGGTCACCTTGAACGTGTCGCTGGACGACAAGACCCTGGCCGTGCTGGATGCCTCGGTCGACTATCACCCTGACGGCAAGCGCGCGTTCGATTTCTACACCAGCAGTGATGCGTCCACACCGGCGCAGGTGAAGCTGACGAAGATCGAGAAGATCAATCCGACGACCTATGCCGTGGCCGGTAGCTTCAGTGCGCCGCAGCTGCTGGGCTCGCTGGTGTCGAAGAAGCTCAAGGGCCAGACGCTGGGTGCGGCCCAGGGACAGTTCAGCTTCGGCGAAGTGGCCTTGCGCAGCAAGCTCTGATCGCAGCGCGGCGGGGACTGGCCCTGGCGTGGGCCGCTCGGGACCGGTGCCTCAGACGGTGGGGCTGGCGGGGCTGCCAGGGCCTGCACTGGCCAGCCGCTGCGCCAGCGGGTCGCGCACGGCGGCGGTGTGCACGGGCAGCACGATCACGTCGCCCGCCCGGGCCCAGTCCAGCAGTGCCGCGGCGGCCCTGCCTTCGTCGGGCTCCAGGGTGGCCTGGGCGCGGGTGATGCCGGCCTGATGCAAGGTGGCCAGGATCAGTGTCGGCACTTCGCCCGGCGCGCGTCCGCGCAGCATGCCGGGCAGTTCCTTCACGACGACACGGTCTGGTGCGAAGCCGGCAGCGGTGCGTGCGAGTTCGGCGATCGCGGCGTCGTCGCGGTTGCCGGCCTGGCCCAGCAGCAGGCCCAGCCGCCGGGGCTTCAGGGCGCGGGCCACGGCCAGCAGTTCGGCCAGGCCTTCGGGGTTGTGGGCGTAGTCCACCAGCACCGTGGCGCCGCGCCAGGCCCAGCGTTCGAGCCGGCCAGGGTTGTCCTGCGGGCGCGCGCCGAAGTGCTGCAGCGTGGCCTGCACGGCCGATACGGGCAGCCCGGCGGCTAGCGCGGCCAGCACCGCGGCGGCGATGTTTTCCAGGTTGAAGCCGGCGGCGCCGCCCAGGGTCAGGGGCATGGCTTCGACAGCGCCCAGGTCGACGACCGGCTGGCCGGCGGCGCTGGCCGCGTACAGCCACAGCCGGCCTTGTGCGGCGCCGCAGGTGCTGCCGCCTGCCGCGCGGTGGGCGGCCAGGCGCGGGTGATCGTGATCGGCCGCGAACAGCGCCAGCCGGCCGGCCGGCGCCAGTGGCGTGGCCACGGCCATCAGCACCTCGTCGCTGCCGTTCAGCACGGCCGTGCCGCTGGCCGCCACCGCGTGCAGCACCACGGCCTTGGCCAGGGCGATGTCGGCAACGCTGTGCACGCCATATTCGCCCAGGTGGTCGGCGCTGACGTTGGTGATGACGGCGGCGTCGGCGCGCCGCAGCGCCAGGCCGCGACGCAGCAGGCCGCCGCGTGCGGTCTCGAGCACCGCGAAGCCCACACCCGGGTGGCGCAGCACGGCGCGGGCACCGGCCGGGCCGGCATAGTCGCCGCGCATCACGGTTTCGCCACCGACGAGCACACCCTCGGTGCTGCACAAGCCCGGCACGTGGCCAGCGGCCTGGGCCATGGCAGCCAGCAGCCGCGTCGTCGTCGTCTTGCCGTTGCTGCCGGTCACCAGCACGGTGGGCAGGTCGTGCAGCCGGGCCCAGGGCAGGTCCATCGGCAGCGGCAGCGCCGCGCGCGGCCAGGTGAGGCTGCCGCCGCCGGCACCGATGGACAGGCTGTCGTCGTCCTCGAACACCGGCAGGCCGCGTGCCCGGGCCGCGGCCTTCAGGCGCTGCACTGGCGCCGAACGTTCGGCGGCGGCGCGGCGCAGGAACTCTGGCCGCAGCGTGTCCAGGTCATCGCTGGCGGGTTGCAGCAGCACACGCCCTTCGGCAGCCAGGCTTCCGTGTGCGGCAAGGCTGCGCTCCCAGGCCCATTCGTTCACCTCGGTGGCGGTGAACAGGGCGTCTTCGGGCGCGGCAAAGGCCAGCGTCAGGCCGCTTGCCGCCGCCGGGCCATGCCGGTGCGCCCGCGGCTGCGGTGCAGGCCAGCCCAGCGCTGCGCACAGGCGCTCGACGCGCTGCGCCCAGGCGGCCACCGCGGATTCGTCCTGCGCGGCGCTGCCCAGCGCGTCCAGCACCACCGCGGGCCGGTCGAACCAGCGGTTCGGGCCGGGCAGGCGGCGCGAATCATCGAAGGTCAGCGGCGGCTCGTCCGCAGCGCTGTTCATCGGGCTGCGGGCCGGGGCCAGGACGCGTACAGGCGGATCAATCGGCCGCTTCGCCGACAAAGCGCAGTCCACGCTGGTCGCGCACGAAGCCGGCGGCCAGCAGCGTACCGTCGTCGGACAGCGGCCTGGCTTCTTCTTCACCCCGGTCTTCGGCCTCGGCCGCCAGCGTGCGCTTCATCGACGGCGCGGCCACCGGCGCGGCCACGCCTTCGGGCCTGAACTTCGTCACCTGCTTCCAGCTGCGCGTCAGGGCGTCGGCGAAGACCAGGAGCAGGTCGCCGAACTGGCCCATGCGCAAGGCCGCGTCGATGGCTTCCTGTTCGTCGGGAATGATGGTGATGGCACTTTCGGGCACACCGCGTTCGCGCAGCACCGCGGCAATCATGTTCGGCACCTCATCCGGCGCGCGCCCACGCAGGCCGTCGTCGCGGCGGCAGAAGTAGTGGTCGAAGCGGCCGGCCACGGCCAGGGCGATGTCGCGGATGTCTTCGTCGCGCCGGTCGCCCGGCCCGGCCACCACCACGATGCGCCGGCCACGCACGTCCAGCCGCTCTGCCAGGTCGGCCATCGCACCCACCGCGTGGGCGTTGTGCGCGTAGTCGAAGATCACCTTGAACGGGTGTTCGTCGTAGACGTTCATCCGGCCCGGGGCCTGGAAGAAGGTGGTGTCGAAGGTGCGCAAGCCCTGGCGGATGGCGTCGAGCTTGATATCCAGGCTGAAGGCCAGTGCGGCGGCGAACATCGCGTTCTGCACGTTGTGCATGGCGCGGCCTTCCAGCGTGGCCGGAATCAGGTGCGTCCACATCAGCGGGATGTGCCGGCCCTTGTCGTAGAGCGTGATCATCTGCCCGTTCACGCCCGCTTCCAGCGCGCAGGCGCGGCCGCCGGCGCGGATGTGTTCCTTCACCACCGCATGCTGCGGGTTGGTGGTCACGTAGCACAGGTGCCTGGCGTCGGTGTGGGCGCTCATGCGGATGACGTTGTCGTCGTCGGCGTTCAGCACCGCGCAGTCGCGCGCTACCTCGACGACGATGCGCTTGACTTCCGCCAGCTCTTCCAGGGTGTTGATGCCCTTCATGCCCAGGTGGTCGCTCCTGACGTTCAGCACCGCGCCCACGTTGACGAAAGGCACGCCCATGCCGGCGCGCAGCAGGCCGCCGCGCGCGACTTCCAGCACCGCCATGTCGATCTTCGGGTCGGCCAGCACCATGCGCGTGGCCACCGGGCCGGTCATGTCGCCTTCCACGGTGCGCTGGCCGTCGATGTAGACGCCGTCGGTGGTGGTCAGCCCCGGCGTGTAGCCGGCCATCTTCGTGATGTGCGCCAGCATCCGGCTGGTGGTGGTCTTGCCGTTGGTGCCGGTGATGGCGGCAATCGGCACGCGGGCCGAACTGCCGGGCGGGAACAGCATGTCGATGACGGGCCCGGCGGCGTCGCGCGGCGTGCCTTCACTGGGCGCCACGTGCATGCGGAAACCGGGTGCGGCATTGATCTCGCAGATGCCGCCACCGACGGTCCTGTAGCTTTCGGTGATGTCGGGGCAGAGGAAGTCGACGCCGCCCACGTCCAGGCCGATGGCGGTGACGGCGCGCACGGCCATCTCGCGGTTGTCGGGGTGGATGATGTCGGTGACGTCGGTGGCCGTGCCGCCGGTGGACAGGTTGGCGGTGCTGCGCAACAGCACCTCCTGGCCGGCAGCGGGCACGCTGTCCAGCGTCATGCCCTGGCGCGCCAGCATCGTGTCGGCCTGCGCGTCGAGTTCGATGCGCGTCATCACCTTCTCGTGGCCGATGCCGCGGCGCGGGTCCAGGTTGACGGTCTCGACCAGCTGTTTCACCGTGTGCCTGCCGTCGCCGATGACGCGGCCCGGCGTGCGTTTCGTGGCGGCGATCAGTTCGCCGCCGACCACCAGCAGGCGGTGGTCGTCGCCCTGCAGATAGGTCTCGACGATGACGCTGCTGCTGTGTTCGGCGGCGGCCTCGAAGCCGGCGCGCACCTCGTCGGCCGTCTTCAGGCCGATGCTGATGCCGCGGCCGTGGTTGCCGTTGTAGGGCTTGGTCACCACCGGGGTGCCCAGGCGCTCTGCCGCGCGCACGGCGCGGTCGGCGCTGCGCACCAGTTCCTGCTGCGGCACCGGCAGGCCGCAGTTGGCCAGGATCTTGTTGGTCTCTTCCTTGTCCTGTGCCAGTTCCACCGCGATGTAGCTGGTGCGGCCGGTGACCGTGGCCTGGATGCGCTGCTGGAACTTGCCGTGGCCCAGCTGGATCAGGCTCTGCTCGTTCAGGCGCAGCCAGGGGATGTTGCGTTCGTCGGCGGCTTTCACCAGCGAGGCCGTCGAAGGCCCGAGCGCGCGGCGCTGCGCGTAGCGGATGAAGTCGGTGCGGGCTTCTTCCCACTGCCAGTCCTCGGGCACCACATCCTGCGGGCGCAGCTCGGCCGGCAACAGCGAACAAAGCAGCTTCAGCGCCAGTTCGCCGGCCTCGATGCCCTCGTCGCGCTGCGCATATTCGTAGACGACGGCGTAGACGCCCGGGCGACCAGGCACGCTGCGGGTCTTGCCGAAGCTGACGTCTTCGCCTGCGATGTTCTGCAGTTCGATGGCCACGTGTTCGAAGACATGGCCCAGCCAGGTGCCCTGCTGCTGTTCCGGGTCGTCGCCCACCTGCGGCCCGCCGCGAAGCCGGCGCACGAAGCCGCCTGCCTCGCCGAAGCTGCAGCCATGGTCTTGCAGGCCCGGCAGCGCCGCGAGCAGGCCGTCGATGAAGGCCGGGCCCAGCTTCGCGCTGGGCCAGGCTTCCAGCGGCCCCAGGTCCAGCACCAGCCGGATGACCGGGAAGTGGGCGTACAGCGACGGGCCGACGTAGACGTTGCGTTCTTCGATCTTCAAGGGGGCCTCCGGCTGGCGGGTGAAAGCGGCGAATGCGCAGGCATGATGCCAGGGGCGGCCTGCATTCAGCACGAACTTGCAGGCCGCGGCGGCAGATCGGTGCCCGCCTGTCGAGGCGATTCCGTAGAGTCGGTTGGCGTCCCCCGCCACGACCAGCCCGTACCTGAGCTCCCATGCGTCCTGTCTTCGCCTACAAGGCCGACCCCCAGCGCGGCCAGATCTGGGCCGAGGTCTTCCGCCGCGAGATGCCGGAGGTCGACTTCCGCATCTGGCCCGACATCGGCGAACCCGAGGCCGTCCGCTATCTGGCGGCCTGGCTGCCGCCCGCCGACCTGGCCACGCGGTTCCCGAACCTGGAGCTGCTGTTTTCCACCGGCGCCGGTGTCGACCAGTTCGACTTCACCGCGCTGCCGCCGCAGCTGCCCGTGGTGCGCATGGTCGAGCCCGGCATCGTGCAAGGCATGGTGGAGTACGTCACGCACGCCGTGCTCGACCTGCACCGCGACCGGCCGGCCTACCGCCGTGCCCAGGCCCAGCGTCTGTGGCAGCCCCTGCCGGTGCGTACCGCGGCCGAGTGCCGCGTGGGCGTGCTGGGCCTGGGCTCGCTGGGCCAGGCGGTGCTGGCGCAACTGGTGGCGCTGGGCTTCGACACGGCGGGCTGGAGCCGCTCGCGCCACGCCGTGCCCGGCGTGCACTGTCATGCGGGCGCTGACGAGCTGGACGCCTTCCTGGCGCGCACGCATGTCCTCGTCTGCCTGCTGCCGCTGACCGACAGCACGCGCGGCTTCCTGAACGCTGCGCTGTTTGCGCGCCTGCCGCGCGGCGCTAGCCTGGTGCACGTGGGCCGCGGGCCGCAGCTGCTGACGGCCGACCTGCTGCAGGCGCTGGACAGCGGCCAGCTGGCCGAAGCCGTGCTCGACGTCACCGACCCCGAGCCGCTGCCGCCGGAAAGCCTTCTGTGGGCGCACCCGCGCCTGCAGATCACGCCCCACATCGCCAGCATGACGCAGCCGCACAGCGCCGCGCGCGTGGTCATCGACCACCTGCGCCGCCATGCGCGGGGCGAAGCCCTGGTGGGACTCGTCGATCGGGCCCGCGGCTACTGAAGTGGCCCGGCCCGCGCGCTAGAAGTCCGCCACCTTGCCCCAGGCCGACTGGCTGAAGCGCTCGGGCCGGAACGGCGTGGGGTCGAAGATCGGCGGCGCGCCGCTCACCAGGTCGGCGATCAGATGCCCGGCGCCCGGCCCGATGCCGAAGCCGTGGCCCGAGAAGCCGGCGGCCAGCACGAAGCCCGGCACTTCCTTCGTCTCGCCGATGGCCGGCACGCCGTCGGGCGTGCTGTCGACGAAGCCGGCCCAGGTGTCGGCGATGCCGCCTTCGGCCAGCGCCGGCAGCAGCTCCACGGCGCGCTGCCAGGTCTGCTGCACGGCGCGCGGGTCGGGCCGCGGGTCCAGCACGCGCATGCGTTCCATTGGCGTGGGGGCGTCCAGGCGCCAGCGCGCCAGGGTCTCGTGGCCGCTGCGGATGCCTTCGAGCCCGCCCGGGAAGACATTGCGCCAGCGCTTGGCGAACATCGGCACGAACTGCGGCGCAAAGCGCAGCAGCTGCGGTGTCGGGTCCACGCGGCCGCGGCCGCTGATGGCCAGCGTGTAGCTGCCGTCGCTGCGCCGCGTGAGCGAGATGCGGGCGGTGTGCAGCGTGGCCGGCAGGGGCTGCTGCACCGGCCCGGCGCGCACGATGGCCTGGCGCACCGTGGCCACCGGGAAGCGGATGCCCAGCTGGCGGCAGAACGACGAGGCCCAGGCGCCCCCGGTGTGCACCACGCTGCGCGTCTTGATGACGCCGGCTTCGGTGACGACGCCGCTGACGCGTCCGCCTTCGAGCTCCAGCCCGCGCGCCGCGCACTGCTGCACGACGATGCCGCCCAGCTTGATCATCGCCGCGGCGGCGGCCGGTGCCGCCTTGCCGGGGTCGGCGGTGCCGTCGGTGGGCGAGAACACGCCGCCTTTCCAGGCGCGCCCGGTGGCGTGGCCGCGCTGCGTGGCCTCGGCGCCGCTGAGCATGTGCGTGGTCACGCCGGCGGTCTTGGCGAAGTCGCGCCAGCGCGCCCAGCGGTCCAGCTCTTCCTCGTCGTCGCTCAGGTAGAAGAGTCCGCAGCGCGAGAAGCCGGTGTCCTCGCCGGTGTCGGCGCTGAACTGTTCCCACAGCGCCAGGCTCTGGGTGGACATGGGCAGTTCGCGCGCGTCGCGGTTCTGCTGCCGGCACCAGCCCCAGTTGCGGCTGCTCTGTTCGGCACCGATGCGGCCCTTTTCCAGCAGCACCACGGACAGCCCGCGGCGCGCCAGGTAGTAGCCGGTGAAGGCGCCGATGATGCCGCCGCCGATGATGACGACATCGGCGCGGGCGGGAGGCTGGGACGGGGTGTCCAGCAGACGAAGCGGTGGGGGCATGGTGCGGGGTGGTTCGCCTGGTGTGCCGGTTCAGGCCGGCAGGCTCTGGACGAGGTAGAACTTGGCCACGGTCTCGCGGCTCTCCCAGCCGATGGGCGTGCCGTGCGGGACGAACACCGCGTCGCCCGGGCCGGCTTCGAGCACGCTGCCGTCGGGGCTGGCGAAGTGCACGCGGCCGGCCAGCAGGAACATGAACTCGTTGACCGGATGCGGGCGCACGATGCGGTGGTAGGGCGTGCTGTCCCAGGTGCCGGCCTGCACGGCCGCGGCTTCGTCGTGGAAGACGTTGTCGCTGCGGCACTGGGGCGTGGGGCCCAGCAGCAGGTGTGCGGCCGGCGGGCTGGAGGGCTTGAAGTCGGCCTGGGCATGCAGCGCGGTGATGCCTGCCGGGCCTGCCGGGCTTGCCGGCGTCCCGGCCTGTGCTTCAAAGGCACAAAAGCCGACCACGGCCCGGCCCCGCACCTGCACCTGCAGCGCCGTGCCGCGGGCGATGACGGCAGCTTCGCCACGGCCCAGCACCCGCGCGGGAGAGCCGGGCGCGCGCAGGCTCAATTCGCCATCGACAACCACCCAGATCTCGGTGTGCGGATGCTGGGCGACGTCGATCTCGCCGCTGAGCGTGATGCGGCCTGCGCACATCGCGCCCGGGCCTTGCCAGGCGATCTCGCGCGCCGCGGCCCAGGGGTCGGACGTGCCGAAGGCGGCTGGTTGGAAGGTGCATGAAGGCCGGCCGCCATCGGCGCGGTGCAGCAGCAGGGCAGCGGTCATCGTGGGTGTCCTTGGATCAAGTCGATGTGGAGATCGGATCGGGCGCGCCTTCAGGGCGTGGCGGCGGTCTCGCCCCAACCCAGGATGGCCTTGGTCTCGAGGTACTCCTCGAGCCCCTCGACGCCGTACTCGCGCCCGTTGCCCGACTGCTTGTAGCCGCCGAAGGGCACGTCAGGCCGCCAGGCCGGGTTGTTGATGTGCACCTGGCCGGCGCGGATGCGCAGGGCCACGGCGCGCGCCGCGGCCAGGTCCTGGCCCTGCACATGGGCGCCCAGGCCGTACTCGGTGGCGTTGGCGATGGCCACGGCCTCATCGACGCTGTCATAGGCCATGATCACCAGCACCGGGCCGAAGATCTCTTCCTGCGCGATGCGCATCGCGGGCAGCACGTCGGAGAACAGCGTGGGTTGCGCGTAGAAGCCACGCTCCAGACCGGCTGGCCTGCCCGGGCCGCCGCACACCAGGCGCGCGCCTTCGGCCAGGCCCACGGCGATCAGCGCCTGCACGCGCTGGAACTGCGCGCGGTTGGCCAGCGGCCCGTGGGTGGTGGCCGGCGAGTGCGGGTCGCCCACCACCATCGTGGCCACGGCCTCGCGGGCGAGCTGCTCCACCTCGGCCAGACGCGCGCGCGGCACGATCATCCGTGTGGGCGCGCTGCAGCTCTGGCCGACGTTGCGCATGCCCGCGGCCACCGCGGCCGGGATGGCGCGGGCCAGGTCGGCATCGGGCAGGATCAGGTTGGGCGACTTGCCGCCCAGCTCCTGCGCCACGCGCTTCACCGTGGGCGCCGCGGCCTGGGCCACCAGCACGCCGGCGCGCGTGGAGCCGGTGATGGAGATCATGTCCACCTCGGGGTGCGTGGCCAGCGCCGTTCCCACCTCGGGCCCGGTGCCCGGCACCAGGTTGAACACGCCCGCCGGCACGCCGGCCTCGTGCACCAGTTCTGCGAACAGCAGCGCGCTCAGCGGTGACAGCTCGCTGGGCTTGAGCACCACGGTGCAGCCCGCCGCGAGCGCCGGGCCCACTTTGGCGGTGATCTGGTACAGCGGCCAGTTCCAGGGCGTGATCAGCCCGCACACGCCGATGGCCTCGCGCTGGATCACGGCGCTGCCGCGCGGCTTGACGAAGGCGTAGCTGCCCGCCAGATCGGCCACCACGCGCAGGTGCTCTGCCGCCACCGGCACCTGGGCGGCGCGCGCCACCGTGATGGCGCTGCCCATCTCGAGCGAGATCGCCTGCGCCAGCGTCTCGGCCCGCGCCAGCACCAGCGCGTGCAGCCGCTGCAGCAACTCCGCGCGTTGCTGCGGCGCCGTGGCCGACCAGGCCCCGAAGGCGCCCCGCGCCGCGGCCACGGCGTGCGCCACGTCCTGCGCATCGCCAAGCGCGATCTCGGCCACGGCCTGCTCGGTCGACGGGTCGACCAGTTCGAAAAGTGCCTGCCCTGCCGGCCGCACCCAGGTGCCGTCGATGTAGACCTGCTGCAGCCGGCCTGCGGCTGCCAGGGCCTGCAAGGGCGAAGAAGGGCTTTCGTCGCGCATCGGGGGCTTCGCCATCAGCGCAGGTTGCCCTGGAAAGCGTACTTCAGGCTCAGGTCGTCGTCCAGGCCGTGCACCGAGCCTTCGCGGCCGTCGCCCGCTGCCTTCACGTCACCAAAGGCGGCACGGGCGGCCTCCAGCGCGGCGCTCGCGTCGGCCGCGCCGCTGTCGGGCACGCTGTCGGTGGCGGGGTCGCTCACGTCGAAGCGGCGGCCCTCGGCCGCCTCGCACCAGCGGCCGATGCAATGGCGTGCGGGCAGCAGGTCGTCGCGCTGGATCGACAAGCTCACGTCAGCAGCCTTCCTTCACGAGCTGGGCGATCGCCGCGCCGACATCGCCGGTGTGCGCCTGTCCGCCCAGGTCGGGCGTGCGCGGGCCCTTCACGATGACGGTCTCGATCGCGCGTAGGATCGCGTCGTGCGCCGCACGGCCCGCGCCCTGGCCCTGGGTGAGGAAGTCCAGCATCAGCGCGCCCGACCAGATCATCGCGATCGGGTTGGCGATGCGCTGGCCGTAGATGTCCGGCGCCGAGCCGTGCACCGGCTCGAACAGGCTCGGGAACTTGCGCTCGGGGTTCAGGTTGGCGCTCGGCGCCAGGCCAATGGTGCCGGTGGTGGCCGGGCCCAGGTCCGACAGGATGTCGCCGAACAGGTTGCTTGCCACCACCACGTCGAAGCGCTGCGGCTGCAGCACGAAGCGCGCGCTCAGGATGTCGATGTGCTGCTTGTCGACCTTCACGCCGGGGTAGTCCTGGCCGACGGCGTCGGCGCGGCCGTCCCACCAGGGCATGCTGATGGCGATGCCGTTGCTCTTGGTGGCCACCGTCAGGCTCTTGCGCGGGCGTGAATTGGCCAGCTCGTAGGCGTAGCGCAGCACGCGGTCGGTGCCGAAGCGCGAGAACACCGACTCCTGGATCACGAACTCGCGCTCGGTGCCGGGGTACATCACCCCGCCCAGGTTGGTGTACTCGCCTTCGGTGTTCTCGCGCACCACGAAGTAGTCGATGTCGCCCGGCTTGCGGCCGGCCAGCGGGCAGGCCACGCCTTCGAACAGGCGCACCGGGCGCAGGTTGATGTACTGGTCGAATTCGCGGCGGAACTTCAGCAGGCTGCCCCACAGCGAGACGTTGTCCGGCACCGTGGCCGGCCAGCCCACCGCGCCGAAGTAGAGGGCGTCGACGCCCTCGAGCTGCGTCTTCCAGTCGTCGGGCATCATCTGGCCGTGCTGCGCGTACCAGTCGCAGCTGGCCCAGGGCACCTCACGGATCTCGAGCTCGAAGCCGAAGCGTTCGGCCGCGGCCAGCACGGTGCGCAGGCCCTCGGGCAGGACTTCCTTGCCGATGCCGTCTCCGGCGATGGCGGCGATGCGAAAGCGGGGTTTCATGAGGGTGCTCCTTCAGGCTGGCAGCGTGTGCTGCGGGCGGGGTGGGGGGTCGGGGTGTCGGGGGCGTCCAGCCCGTCCAGCCAGCCGCAGCGCAGCTCGGGCACGGCGCGGGCCAGCTCCTCGAAATAGGGATGATGCGGCCCGCGCTCGTAGTCGGCGCGCTCCACCTGGGCCAGCTTGCGGCCGTGCCGCATCACGACGATCTCGTCGCACACCGCGCGCACGGTGTGCAGGTCGTGGCTGATGAAGAGGATCGAGACGCCGAGCTCGCGGCGCAGCTCGGCGATGAGGTCGAGCACGGCCGCGCCGACCACGGTGTCCAGCGCCGAGGTGACCTCGTCGCAGAGGATCAGCTCGGGGTCGGCCGCCAGTGCCCGCGCCAGGTTCACGCGCTGCTTCTGCCCGCCGGACAAGCCGCCCGGCAGGCGGCCGGCCAGCGTGCGCGGCAGCTTCACCAGGTCCAGCAGCTCGGCGATGCGCTTGTCCAGCGCCGCGCCCTTCAACCCGCGGTAGAACTGCAGCGGCCGCGCCAGGATGCGTTCGATGCTCTGCGAGGGGTTCAGCGCCGTGTCGGCCGACTGGAAGACGATCTGGATGCGGCGCAGCTCTTCGCGGCTGCGCTGGGCCACGGCCGGCGGCAGCGGGCGGCCGTCGAAGGCCATCGTGCCGGCGGCCGGCGGCAGCAGCCCCGCGATGACGCGGGCGAGCGTGGTCTTGCCCGAGCCCGATTCGCCGATCACGCCGATGGCCTGCCCGCGGCGCAGTTCCAGGTCGACGTCTTCCAGGATGGGGATGGCCGGCTTTCCGTCGGCCCGGCGTGGGCCGTAACCGGCACTCAACCCGGACACGCGCAGCAACACCGGGGCATCGGGCGGTACGGTGCCGCCGCCGCGCGTGGCCGGGTGAGCGGCGGCCAGCAGGCTCTGGGTGTACTCGTGCTGCGGCGCGGCCAGCAGTTGCGCGGTGGCGGCCAGCTCGCGCATGCGGCCTTCACGCAGCACCAGGATGTGGTCGGCCATCTGTGCCACCACGGCCAGGTCGTGGCTGACGTAGACCGCCGTCACCTGGCGCTCGCGCACCACACGGCGGAAAGCGCGCAGCACCTCCACCTGGGTGGTGACGTCCAGCGCGGTGGTGGGCTCGTCGAGGATCACGACCTCGGGGTCGGTGATCAGCGCCATCGCGGCCATCAAGCGCTGCAGCTGCCCGCCCGACACCTGGTGCGGGAAGCGCTGGCCGATGGTGTCCGGATCGGGCAGCGCCAGCTCGCGAAACAGCGCGATGGCCTTGCGCTCGGCCTCGGCGCGCGGCAGCAGGCCGTGCAGCACCGCCGGCTCCACCACCTGGTCGAGCAGGCACCGCGAGGGGTCGAACGAGGCCGCTGCGCTCTGCGCGATGTAGGACACCGTGCGGCCGCGCAGCGCGCGCAGCTGCCGCGCGCCGAGCGCAAGAACGTCCACCTCGCCGATGCGAACACTGCCGCCGCTGATGCGGCAGCCGCTGCGCGCATGGCCCATCAGCGCCAGCGCGGTGGTGGTCTTGCCCGAGCCGGATTCGCCGATCAGCGCCAGCACCTCGCCCGGCTGGATGGTGAAGCTCAGCGCGTCCACCAGCGTGGCAGAGCCGGCGCTGACGGTGAGGCGGTCGACGACGACTGGCGCACCCATCTCAATGTATCCCGCGCTCGCGCTCGGCGCGGCCGGGCAGGTTGTCGATCACCAGGTTAACGGCGATCGTCAGGCTGGCAATCGCCAGCGAGGGCGCGATCACCGCAGCGCCGCCGCTGGCCAGCGACTCGATGTTCTCGCGCACCAGCGAACCCCAGTCGGCTTCGGGCGGCTGGATGCCCAGGCCCAGGAAGCTCAGCGAGGCCAGCAGCAGCACGACATAGACGAAGCGCAGGCCGAAGTCGGCCAGCATCGGCCCGGCGATGTTGGGCAGGATCTCCTGCAGCATCACGTAGCCCGTGCCCTCGCCGCGGGCGCGGGCCACGGTCACGTAGTCGAGCGCATTGATGTTGACGGCCAGCGAGCGTGCGATGCGGTAGGAACCCGGCACGTAGATGATGGCTGCGGTGACGATGAGCATGGCCACCGAGTTGCCCAGGCCGGCCACCATCAGCAGCGCGAACATCTTGCTGGGGATGGCGGTCAGCGTGTCCAGCACGCGGCTGAGCAGGCTGTCGATCCAGCCACCGCTGGCGGCGGCCAGCAGCGCCAGCGTGGTGCCGATGGCGCTGGCCAGCAGAGTGGCGGCAAAGGCCACGCCCACGGTAGTGCGCGCGCCTTCGATCACCCGCGTGAGCATGTCGCGGCCCAGGTAGTCGGTGCCCAGCCAGTGCGCGGCGCTCATCGGCGCGAAGACTTCGCCGCCGAAGTCGCTGCTGCCCGAGAGCAGCGCCGGGCCGAAGGCCGCCGCGCCGGCCCAGAAGGCGATCACTGCCAGCCCCAGCCAGCCGGTGGGGCCAAAGCGCCGCAGGCTGTCGCGCCAGCGGCCCAGGGTCGAGCGCTGCAGCGGGCTGGTGTGGGTGGCGGTGGACATCGCGCCTGCCCTCAGCGGTGCCGCAGACGCGGGTTGGCGACGATGCCGCACAGGTCGGCCGCGGTCACCAGGACCAGGTAGCCGGCGCAGAACAGCATGGCGCAGGCCTGTACCAGCGGGATGTCACGCTGCGTGACGCCGTCGACCATCAGCTTGGCCACGCCCGGGTAGTTGAAGATGGTCTCGACGATGATCACGCCACCCAGCAGGTACGACAGGCTCAGCGCTACGGCGTTGGCGATCGGCCCCACGGCGTTGGGCAAGGCATGCGCCAGCACCGTGCGCAGCGGCGATGCGCCTTTGAGCCGCACCATCTCGATGTAGGGCGCCTCGAGCTGGTCGATGACGGCAGCGCGCGTCATGCGCATCATCTGCGCGACGATCACGCAGGTCAGTGTCAGCACCGGCATCGCGAAGGCGCGCAGCTTCTGGCCCAGAGAGTCGGCATCGTTGATGTAGGACAGCGCCGGCAGCCACTGCAGCTGCACCGCCAGCAGCAGCACGGCCATCGTCGCGACCAGGAACTCGGGCACCGAGACGACGGTGACCGCGGTGGTGGATGCCGCGCGGTCGAACCACGAGCCGCGCCAGACCGCGGTGGCCACGCCCAGCGTGAGCGCGATCGGCACGGCAAACAGCGCCGTCACCGCGGCCAGCAGCAGCGAGTTCGGCAGCCGCGCGGCGATGAGTTCGGTCACCGGCAGCTGCGTCACCGACGAGGCCCCCAGGTCGCCGCGCAAGAGGCCGGCCAGCCACTTCAGGTAGCGCTGGTGCGCGGGCACGTCCAGACCCATCTGCGCGCGCAGCGCGGCCAGGGCCTCGGGCGTGGCCTCCTGGCCCAGCTGCTCCTGGGCCGCATCGCCCGGCAGAACGCCGGTGATGGCGAAGATCAGCACCGACACCGCCAGCAGCGACAGCAAGGCCAGGCCGATGCGCTGCGCCAGCAGCTTGAGCAGGAGGCTGTTCATCCGCGCGGCGCCGGCCTCAGGCCTCGAGCCAGACGTGTTCGGCGAACTGGGTGCCCATCATCCCGCCGATCGGCACCGGCGACAGGCCCTTGAGCTTGCCGTTGTGCCCGTCGAGGCTGGAGATGAACATCGGGATGCCGATGCCGCCTTCGTTGTGGATCATCACCTGCATGTCGGCATACAGCCGGGCGCGCTTGGCGCTGTCGGTCTCGCCGCGGGCCTGCACCAGCATCTGGTCGAACTTCGGGTTCTTCCAGTTGGCTTCGTTCCAGGGGGCGTCGGACTGGAAGAACAGGGTCAGGGCCAGGTCGGCGCTCGGGCGGGCGTTGATGTTGCCGAAATGCAGCGGGTGCTTGCGCCAGTGCGTGGACCAGTAGCCGTCGGCCGGCATGCGCCGCACATCCAGGTTGACGCCGACCTGTCGCGCGGCATGCTGCAGCACCAGGGCCATCTCGACCGAGTTGGTGGCCGCCGGCGAGGCCACCACCGGAATCGGCGCGCTGCCCAGCCCGGCCTTCTGCAAATGCCACTTGGCCTTGGCGGGGTCGTAGGCGCGTTGCGGCAGACCCTTGAAGAAGTAGCGGTTGTTTTGGGCGATGGGCTGGTCGTTGGCGACCAGGCCGCGGCCGATCTGGATCGACTTGAGCAGCTGCTCGCGGTTGAGCAGGAGCTTCATGCCCAGCACGAAGTCCGGGTTGTCGCCCAGACTGCTGCCGCGCTGCATGATCAGGTTGGTGTAATTGGTGGCGGGCGTTTCGAAGATGCGGTGCCGGCTGCTGTCCATCACCCGTTGCACCGAGCGCGGCGACACCCCGGTCACCAGGTCGAGCTGGCCCGACAGCAGGCCGTTGACGCGCGCCGATTCGTCGGAGATGCCCACCAGGGTGATCTCGTCGAGGTACGGGCGATTGGGCTTCCAGTAGTTCTCGTTGCGCACGGCCACCGAGCGCACGCCGGGCCGGAATTCCCTGAGCTTGTAGGGCCCGGTGCCGATGCCGGCGTTGAAGTCGGTCGTGCCTTCCTTCGTGATGAGGAAGTGGTAGGTGGCCAGGATGGCCGGCAGGTCGGCATTGGGCGAGGCCAGGCGGATCGTCACCTCGGCCGGACCACTGGCGCTGACGCTGTCGATCTGGTCGGCCAGCACCTTGGCGCGCGAGGCCGTGGCGGCGTCCTTGTGGCGCATCAGCGAGAACACCACGTCGGCCGGTGTCAGCGCCTTGCCGTCGTGGAAGGTGACGCCCTTGCGCAGCTTGAAGACCCAGGTCTTCGCATCCTTGGTGCTGAAGGATTCGGCCAGCTGGGGTTGGGGGGTCAGGCTGCCGTCCAGCACCGTGAGCCCGCTGTAGAACATGTTGCCGCGGCAGTAGTCGATGTGGCTGGACTGCTTGGCCGGGTCGAGCGTGTCGTTGACGCTGGAGGCGGCGCTGGCCACGGTGATGCGGCCGCCGCGGCGCGGCGTTTGCGCGTGGGCCGAGCTGGCCCAGGCCGCCGCCCCGCCGGCGGCGCTGGCTTGCAGCCCGCCGGCCATCAGCATCGCCAGCAGGTCGCGGCGGCTGGCCCCGCTCTGCAGCGCGCCCAGCAGCCGCTGGCTCTCGGCCGGGCCAACGAGCTGCTCGAAGTTCGCGGGGCCGCTCACTGGGGTGGCTTCGTGCTGCGCACTTCGGGTTTCGCCTTTCGGGCGGCCGGGCAGGCTCATGCTTCGGGCTCCTGGTGGGTGGTGGGATCGGGCGGGTGCATCAGGCCCAGCCCAGTCGGTCCTTGAGCTGGTAGTACAGGCCCACGGCCGGCAGAAACCAGGGCGGGCCGACATGCCCCGGAATCGCCGGCCAGTCGCGCCCTTGCCAGGGGTTGGCGCCCGCCTCGCCGGCCATCACCGCGGCCATGCGCTGGCCCATCAGCACCGACATCTGCGTGCCGTGGCCACTGTAGCCGGTGGAGAAGAAGAGGCCCTCGCGTTCGCCGGCATGTGGCAGGCGGTCCTGGGTCATGTCCACCAGGCCGCCCCAGCAGTAGTCGATGCGCACGCCCTGCAACTGCGGAAACATCGCCAGCAGGCCGGCCTTCAGCACGTCGCCGCTCTTCGCGTCCGAGACCGGGCTGCTGACGGCAAAGCGCGCGCGCCCGCCCAGGACCAGCCGGTGGTCTTCGGTGAGCCGGAAGTAGTGGTGGATGTTGGCCACCGTCACATAGGTGCGGCGCTCGCGCAGCAGGGCCTGGGCACGCTCGGCGCCCAGCGGCTCGGTGACGATGATGAAGCTGCCGATCGGCACGATGCGCCTGCGCATCCAGCCGAAGCTGCCGTAAGCGCCATGCCGGGCCGCGCCGTTGGCCAGCAGCACCTGCCGGGCCAGCACCGTGCCGCGCGGGGTATGCACGTGGTGGGCCTGGCCGGGGCCGCTGCGCACCAGCCGCTGCACGCAGGTGCCGGTGTGGATCTGCGCACCGGCGCGTTCGGCGGCGTGGGCCAGGCCGTTGGCGAAGCGGCCCATGTGCATTTGGGCGCTGCGCTTGTAGAGCAGGCCGCCGACGAAACCCTCGCTCGCGACCTCGGCCTGAACCTCGGCCGCCGAGAGCACGGCCACGTCGGTATCGACGCCGTCGGCCACCAGCCGCTGGGCGCTGCGCGACAGGGCTTCCAGGTGGGCCGGCCGCGTCGCCAGCTTGAGTTTGCCGCGGCGGGCGAAGTCGCAGTCGATGGCTTCTTGCTGCACGACGTGCTCGACCGCGTCGACGGCGGCGTCGTAGGCGTGGTACCAGCCGCGGGCCCGCTCGATGCCGACCTTGGCCGCGACCTCGGCGTAGTCCACGGCCAGCCCGTTGTTGACGTGCCCGCCGTTGCGGCCCGAGGCCTCGGCGGCGACGCGGTCGCCGGCTTCCAGCACCAGCACCTGGGCGCCGCGCTTGGCCAGCGCCAGCGCGGCCGAAAGACCCGTGAAGCCGCCCCCGACAATGGCCACGTCGCACTGCGCCGGCAGCTCGACCGGCGCCCGCGCGAGCGCGGGGGCGGAGGCGGTCCAGTACGACTCGAGCTTCATCGGTGCCTGGGCGGCGAGCGCGGCGCTCAGAGTCCGACGACGCCCGGCAGGCCGCCGATGTCGGCGATCTCCACGTAGCGGTAGGCCGCGTTGCCGGGCCCGTGGCCGCGGTTGACGAAGACCTTGTTGACGATGCCGATGTCGTCGGCCGACATCAAGTCGTAGCGCAGGCTGGAAGAGACATGCAGTACGTCCTCGGGATTGCAGCCCAACGAGTCCAGCATGTACTCGAAGGCCTGCAGCCGCGGCTTGTAGGCCTGCGCCTGCTGCGCGGTGTAGACGCGGTGAAAGGGCGCGCCGAGCTGGGCGACGTTGGTCTGGATCTGGCTGTCCATGGCGTTGGAAAGGATCACCAGCGGAATCTTGTCGGCGATTTTCGACAGCCCGGCCGGCACGTCGGCATGCGGCCCCCAGGTGGGCACGGCATCGAAGTACTGCTGCGCCTCGGCGTCGAGGTACTGCAGCTTCCATTTGCGGCACAGGCGGCGCACGGCGTTCTTCAGCAGCACGTCGTAGGGCTGCCAGGGGCCCAGGCATTCGTCGAAGCGGTATGCCGTGAAATCGGCCAGGAACGGGTCCATGCGCTCGGCCGGGATCCGGTCGGCGAACATCTCGCGGGCCGTCTCGCTCATGCGAAAGCGCGTCAGCGTGCCGTAGCAGTCGAAGCTGATGTATTTCGGGCGGAAGCTCATGCGGGGGTCTGCGCGGGGCAGCTCCTGAGTTTGGCGTCGTGACGGTGCCATTTCAGCATGGGGTCGGGATGCTTTGATCGTGAAATGGGCGCAGCGATGCGACGAAGCTGCCGTTTGCGGGTGTTCGCGCAGCATGCCGTTTTGTACCCCGCGCCGCCCTGCGCGCAGGGCGGCGCAGATGTGACCGTGCAGCGGCCTTTGCCGAGCATGCGATTGCAGGCGACCCCTCGCCACCCGTAGAAGCTGCTGAATTGCAGGCCCGACCCGGCTTTACGCTGGCGTGGACCGGCGAATGGGCTCACCATCTCGGGGTCATGTCAACGTGAGAGCAAGTCCATGGCTGAGACACCGGCCACCGGCCCGGACGACGGCGTCGTGCTGCGGGCGATGACGGCGGCCGATCTGCCGGCTGCCGAGGCGCTGACGGCCGAGCAGCGCTGGCCCCACCGCCTGGCCGACTGGGCGCAGGCCTTCGGCCACGCCGAGGGCGTGGTGGCCGAGCGCGACGGCGAAATCGTCGGCACGGCGCTGCGCTGGCGCTGGGGCCCGCGGCACGCGACCATCGGGCTGGTGGTGGTCTCGCCCGTCTGCCAGGGCCGGCGCATCGGGCACCGCCTGATGACGGCACTGCTGCAAGACCTGGACCACTGCACCGTGCTGCTGCACGCCACCAGCGAAGGCCGCGGCCTGTATGAACGCCTGGGCTTCGTCCGCACCGGCGAACTGCGTCAGCACCAGGGCATCGCCCAGCCCACCGCCCTGGTGGCGCCCGGCCCGGGCCGGCGCCTGCGGCCCGCGACCGAGGCCGACCTGCCCGCCCTGCAGGCGCTGGACGCCGCCGCGCGCGGCATGCCCCGGCCAGCGCTGATCGAAGAGATCTTCCGCGAGGCCGAAGCCACCGTGGTGCTGGACGAAGACGGGCAGGCGCGAGGCTTCGCGATCCTTCGCCGTTTCGGCCGTGGCCATGCCATCGGGCCGGTGGTGGCGCCCGAGGCCGAAGGCGCGCGCCTGCTCATCGCCCACCTGACCGGCCTGAGCGCGGGCCGCTTCACGCGCGTGGACATCGATTTCGACAGCGGCCTGGCCGAATGGGTCGAGAGCCTGGGCCTGCAACGCGTGGGGATCTCGGTCACGATGGTGCGCGGCGCACCCTTGGTGTGCGACCCGCGCGTGCGCCTGTTCTCCACCGTCACCCAGGCCATGGGCTGAGCATCATCTGCCGAGACCCGGCCAAGAACGAAAGGATGCTTGGCACGGGCCCCGCTTTGCAGCACCACGCCGGGGCCGTGCGCATTTAGTCTGTACGCCACGAGACAGGCTGCGAAAGACCCATGAGCACGAACCGACTGGAAGAACTGGCCGCGCTGGACCGCGCCCACCTGGTCCACCCCGTATCCCCGTGGCGCCAGCAGGAAGCGCGCGGACCGCTGCTGCTGCAGGGCGGCCGTGGCGCCTGGCTCACCGACGGGCAGGGCCGCGAACTGCTGGACGGCTTTGCCGGCCTGTGGTGCGTGAACGTGGGCTATGGCCAGGACAGCGTGGTCGAGGCGGCCGCCGCGCAGATGCGGCAGCTGCCCTATGCCACGGGCTACTTCGGTTTCGCCAGCGAGCCGGCCATCCGCCTGGCGGCCAAGCTGGCGCAGATCACGCCGGCTGCGCTGACGCGGGCCTACCTCACGCTGGGCGGCTCTGACGCCGTGGATGCCGCGGTGCGCCTGATCGTGCAGTACTGGAACGCGCGCGGCCAGCCGCACAAGAAGCACTTCATCGCGCTGCACAAGGGTTATCACGGCTCGTCGTCCACCGGCGCGGGGCTGACGGCGCTGCCGGTGTTCCACCGCGGCTTCGACCTGCCGCTGCCCACGCAGCACCACATCGCTTCGCCGAACCCCTACCGCCACCCCGCTGGGCCCGACCCGCAGGCGCTGATTGCCGCCTCGGTGGCGGAGCTGCGCGCCAAGGTGGCCGAGCTCGGTGCCGAGCACGTGGCCGCCTTCTTCTGTGAACCGATCCAGGGATCCGGTGGTGTCATCGTGCCCCCGGTGGGCTGGCTCAAGGCGATGCGCGAAGCCACGCGCGAGCTGGACATCCTGTTCGTCGTCGACGAGGTCATCACCGGCTTCGGCCGCACGGGCCCGATGTTTGCATGCCAGGCCGAGTATGTGGAGCCCGACCTGATGACCCTGGCCAAGGGCTTGACCGCCGGCTACGTGCCGATGGGCGCCCTGATGCTGACCGAGCACGTGTACGCCACGGTGGCCGATGCGGCGCCCGCGGGCACGCCCATCGGCCATGGGGCCACCTACTCGGCACACCCCGTGGCCGCGGCCGCGGCGCTGGAGGTGCTGCGGCTGTACGAGGAAGGCGGCATCCTGGCCAACGCCCAGCGCATGGCGCCGCTGTTTGCCGCCGGCCTGGAATCGCTGCGCAGTCATCCGCTGGTGGGCGAAGCCCGCTACCGCGGGCTGCTGGGCGCGCTCGAACTGGTGTCCGACAAGGCCAGCAAGCGCGGCTTCGACGCCGCCCTGGCGCTGCCCGACAAGCTCTTTGCCGCGGCCTGGCGCAACGGGGTCATCTTCCGCTGCTTCGGCGACGCGGTGCTGGGCTTCGCACCGGCACTCACCTACACCGCAGACGAGTTCGATCAGCTCTTCATGCGCCTGCGCCGCACGCTCGACGACGTGCTGCAGCTGCCCGAGGTGCGAAAGGCCCTGGCCTGAGGGGCACCCAGGCAGAATCCAGCTGTTCGCCTGCCACCGCTGCACCGCCATGTCCGAACCTTTCAAGCTCGACCGGCTCGACCTGCGCATCCTGGCGCAGCTGCAGAAGAACGGACGCATCACCAACGTCGATCTGGCCGATGCGGTGGGGCTTTCCCCCAGCCCGTGCCTGATCCGCGTGAAGCGGCTCGAGCAGGCCGGCTACATCGCCGGCTACGGCGCGCACCTGCGGCTGGAGAAGCTGGGCGACACGCTGACGGTGTTCACCGAGGTCACGCTGAGCGACCATCACCGCGAGGACTTCATCCGCTTCGAGAACGCCATCCGCGAGCTCGACGAGATCATCGAATGCCACCTGGTGAGCGGCGGCTACGACTACCTGTTGCGCTTCCTCACGCGTGGCGTCAACCACTACCAGCAGGTCATCGAAGGGCTGCTCGAGCGCAACATCGGCATCGAGAAATACTTCAGCTACATCGTCATCAAGTCGCCCTTCGTGAAGACGCATTGCGCGATCGAGCGGCTCTTCCCAGAGCGCAACGGCCATTGATCGGGCCCTGGTTCGGGGGGTGTTGCCTGGTGCTGCCCCGCCTGACCGAAGCTTGTGCTGCCGCCGGCCGGGCAAAAGAGATTCCGTTTGGCGCTGCCCGCCTACAACGGTCGAAAGTGCAGGCCGTGGTTCGCAGAATCTTGCTGAGCCGCCACGCCAAGAGTTCCGCAATTTCCCCCCAATCGCCCCGGCGGTGATGAGCAGGAGAGATCCCATGAACCACGTCATGCGCCCGAGCCTCGGGTTGCTGCTTTCGGTCGGTCTGGCCAGCACGGCCTCGGCGCAAACCGGGAGCACCGCGCCCAGCCCGGCCGCCAGCAGCATCGAGGTCATCGCCAAGCGGCTGCCGTTCCGCGGCGGCACGCCCTTGCAGCAGCAGCCGATCTCGGCGTCGATCATCACCGAAGAGCTGATCTCGGCCGTCGGCGCGACCCAGCTCGACAGCCTGCTGGACCTGTCCAGCGGCGTGGCGCGCCAGAACACCTTCGGCGGCCTGTGGGACAGCTTCGCGATCCGCGGGTTCGCAGGTGACGAGAACACGCCTTCGGGCTACCTCGTCAACGGCTTCAACGCCGGGCGCGGCTTCAGCGGCCGGCGCGATGCCTCCAACATCGAATCGGTCGAAGTGCTGAAGGGCCCCGGCTCGGCCCTGTTCGGCCGGGCCGAGCCCGGCGGCACGATCAACCTGGTGACGAAGAAGCCGCGCTTCACGCGCGGCAGCGGTTTCGAGTTCTCCGCGGGCAGCTTCGACACCTACCGCGTGGCCGCCGACTACACCGGGCCGATCAGCGACGCGATCGCCTTCCGCATCAACGGCGCCTACGAGAAGGCCGACAGCTTCCGCGACAACTTCACCAGCCGCAAGCTGGCCCTGACGCCTTCGGTGCTGTTCAAACTGGGCGCGGCCAGCACCCTCACCTACGAAGCCGAAGTCGTGCGCCAGGCTGCGCCCTTCGACCGCGGCATCGTCGCCACGGCCGAAGGCCAGCTCGGGCTGGTGCCGCCCTCGCGCTTTCTCGGCGAGCCGGGCGACGGCGACACCGAGGTCGAAGCGCTGGGCCACCAACTGGTGCTGAACCACGACATCGGCAAGACCTGGTCGCTGCTGGCCGGGCTGGGCTACCGCGAATCCACGTTCAAGGGCTTCTCCAGCGACCCCGAGCTGGTGGCCGGCCGCCAGCCCTTCTATCAGGCCGATCCGAACACGCGCAACCGGCTGCTGTCGCGCCAGCGGCGCGAACGCGACTACTCGGCCGAGGACCTGAGCGCGCGGGTCGAACTCTCCGGCCGCGTGCAGCTGGGCGGGGTGCTCCACCGGGTGCTGGTGGGCGTGGACGCCTTCAGCTACGAGCTCGACCAGGTGCAGACGCGCTTCCGCCCGACGCTGGCCAATGCCTATGCGGTGGACGTGCAGAACCCGGTGTACGGGCAGACGCGCACCCCGGGCGCCTTCGTCAACACGCTCGAGAAGCAGAACGGCGTGGGCATCTACGTCCAGGACCAGATGGACCTCACCGAGCAGTGGAAGCTGCTGCTGGGCTTGCGCTACGACCGTTTCGAGCAGGACATCGCCAACCGCATCGCGTCTACCTCGCAGGGCCAGAACAAGGCCGCCAGCAGCCCGCGCGTCGGCGTGGTCTTCCAGGCCACGCCCACCGCCTCGGCCTACGCCAGCTGCTCCAAGGGCTTTCGGCCGAACAGCGGCCAGGGCGCCGCAGGCGTGGCTTTCGACCCGGAAACCAGCGACAGCTGCGAGATCGGCACCAAGCTGCAGACCGCCGACCGCGGCCTGAGCGCCACCGTGGCGCTGTACCGCGCGAACAAGTCCAACATCCTGACCGCCGACCCGGTGAACGCCGGCTTCTCGGTGCAGGCGGGCGAGGCCCAGAGCCAGGGCCTGGAGGTCGACATCAGCGGGCGCGTGGCTGAGCAGTGGCTGGTGAACGCCTCGTACGCCTACACCGACGCCAAGCTCACCACCTCGGTGCTGGACGCGAACTTCGGCTTTGCGCTGCCGGCCGGCAGCCGCCTGATCAACATCCCCAAGAACAGCGGCAGCCTGCTGCTGATCCGCGAGTTCAGCCTGCCGGGCAGCGGCGCCTTCAGCGTGGGCGGCGGCCTCACCTACGTGGGCGAACGCCTGGGCGAGACCGGTGTACCCAGCTTCAAGCTGCCGGCCTACACGCTGATGAGCCTGTCGGCCACCTACGCACCCAGCGACAGCATGAAGTTCCTGCTGAACGTGCACAACGTGGCCGACAAGGTCTACTACCCGAGTTCGTACGCCCGCATCTGGGTGGCCCCGGGCATGCCGCGCAGCGTCACCCTGCGCATGCAGGTCCAGTACTGAAGCCCCGAGGAGCCCACGATGAAACCCACCGCAACACTGTTGCGCCGATGCACCCTGCTGGCGGCGGTGGCAGCCACGCTGTGCAGCGCGCTGCCGGCCGCTGCGCATGAGATCTGGTTCGCGCAGCGCTCGAACAAGATCGCCCTGATCTACGGCGCCGGTGCGCACGACCTGGACATGGTCAAGCGTCTGCCCAAGATCGTCGCCAGCCAGGGGCTGGACGCCGCGGGCAGCCCGGTGCCGGTCGAGCTCAAGCCTGCCGAGAGTCTGGTGCTGGTGGAAGCCCCGGCCGAGACCGCCGTGCTCACCGCCGTGATGGACAACGGCCTGTGGAGCAAGTCGCCGGACGGCAAGTTCCACAACAAGGGCCTGGACGAGGTGCCCGACGCCACCATCAGCGGCCGCTACTACAAGTACGCCACCTTCCTGCGCAAGCACCCCGCGGGCGCGCTCGCGCCGGTGCCGGGGCTGAAGTTCCAGATCGTGCCCGTGGGCAAGGCCTTCCCCAGGAAGATGGGCGAGACGCTGACGGTGCAGGTGCTGCACCAGGGCAAGCCGGTGCACAAGGCGAGGGTCTTCCAGGACGGCGTGACCGATCCCGGCGGCGCGCATGTCTTCACCGGCAAGGACGGCCGGGCCACGATCAAGGTGCGCAATGCGGGGCTCAACGTGCTGGTGGCCGATCATCAGACCGGCCCCGAAGTGCCGGGCCAGACCAGGATGACCGAGCACGTCGCCACGCTCAGCTTCATGTACGACCCGCCACCGGAATGACCCCCGCGCGATGAGCACAACGGGCTACACCCTCGGCACCGGGCCAGCCGCCACGCTGGCGATGGCGGCGACGCCGTCGGCAGCCACGCACGCCCGGCGCATCACCTCCATCGACGCGCTGCGCGGGCTGGTGATGCTGATCATGGCCGTCGACCATGTGCGCGAGACCTTCTTCCTGCACCTGCAGGTGAGCGACCCGATGAACGTCTCGAGCACGCCGCCCGAGGTGTTCTTCTCGCGCCTGGCGGCGCACTTCTGCGCGCCGATCTTCGTCTTCCTCACTGGCGTGGGGGCCTGGCTGTATGCCAACCCGCCCAGCGGCACGCCGCGGCCGGTGCGCGGTTTCCTGCTCAAGCGCGGGTTGCTCCTGCTGGCGCTGGAGGCCACCGTCGTCAGCTTCGCCTGGACCGGCGACTTTCCGCTCAAGACCATCTACCTGCAGGTGATCTGGGCCATCGGCCTGTCGATGATCGTGCTGGCCTTCGTCCACCAGATGCCGCGCTGGCTGCTGGGCGCCGTGGCGCTGGTGATCGTCGGCGGCCACAACGCGCTGGCCGGCATCAACCTGCCGCCGGATCACCCGGCCTATCTGGCCTGGACCCTGCTGCTGCACCGCGGCTGGGCAGTGCAGGACGCCGTGGTGAATGTGCGCCTGACCTACCCGGTGCTGCCCTGGATCGGCGTCATCCTGCTGGGCTGGCTGGCCGGCCCGATGTTCAGCGCCCAGGTCGACCCGCCACAGCGCATCCGCCGGCTCGTCGGCCTGGGCCTGGCCTGCTGGGTGCTGCTGCTGGTGCTGCGCGGCTTCAACATCTATGGCGAGAACGCGCCCTGGGTGGCCGGCAGCGACGGCGTGCACACGGTGATGTCCTTCCTGAACTTCACCAAGTACCCGCCCTCGTTGCACTTCGTGCTGATGACGCTGGGCGGCGGCTGCCTGCTGCTGGCGCTGCTCGACCGCGCCGACAACGCCGCCACGCGCGTGCTGTCCACCTTCGGCGGCGCGCCGATGTTCTATTACCTGCTGCACCTGTACGTGCTGCTGCTCAGCTATCACGCGCTGCTGGCCATGTTCGGCGCGAACCAGGGCACGCGCTTCGGGGCCGGGCCCGACCAGTTCTGGGTGATCTGGATCGTCACCGTGCTGCTGGTGCCGCTGCTGTACTTTCCGACCCGCGCCTTCGCCCGCTACAAGCGCCGCACCACGCGCGAGTGGGTGCGCTACTTCTGAGCCGGCTTCGGCGCCGCTCGGGGCTGGCCGCGCCGCCTTGACCAGGCGCCCGAGAGCGCCATCCACGCCAGCGCCAGACGCGGGCATGCGTGCCACAGGCAGGCGAACCGCATGGCGCTGTACCCGCTTCAGTCCGGGCCGATGGACAGGGCCTGTTCGGCCACCGCGCAGAACCAGCGCACGCCGAGCGGCAAGGCCTCGTCGTTGAAGTCGTAGCAGGGGTGGTGCAGCGGCTGGTCCTGGCCGGCCGGGCCACCCTGGCCCAGCCACAGGTAGGCCCCGGGCCGCTCGCGCAGCATGAAGGAGAAGTCCTCCGACGTGAACGCCGGCCGTGGGGCCACGGCCGCCTGCAGCCCCGCGGCCACGGCCGCCTGCAGCGCCAGCCGGGCCTCGGCCTCGGTGTTGACGGTGGCCGGGTAGTAGCGCTGGTAGCTCACCTCGGCCTGCACGCCGTGCGCCAGCGCGATGCCGGCCGCGGCCGCGCGCAGCGCCGCTTCGATCTGGTCCTGCGCTTCGGCGTCGAAGCTGCGCACCGTGCCGGTGAGCGTGGCTTCGGCCGGCAGCACGTTGTGGCTGTGGCCGCCCTGCACCCGTGTGACCGAGAGCACCGCGTTTTCGGCCGGGTCGATGCGGCGCGCGACGATGGTGTTGAGCTGCCCCACCAGCTGGCTGGCCGCCAGCAGCACGTCGGGCGTGCGGTGCGGCTGCGCGGCATGCCCGCCGCGGCCGCGCAGCACGATGTCGAAGCGGTCGGCCGCCGCCATGATCGGCCCCGCGCGCGTCTGCGCCTGACCCAGCGGCAGCTCGGGCCAGTTGTGCAGTGCGTAGACGGCGTCGCAGGGAAAGCGCTCGAACAGCCCCTGCTCGATCATCACGCGCGCGCCGCCGCGGCCTTCCTCGGCCGGCTGGAAGATGAAGACCACCGTGCCGTCGAAGCGCCGGGTGCGCGCCAGCTGCCGGGCTGCGCCCAGCAGCATGGCCGTGTGGCCGTCGTGCCCGCAGCCATGGTGCACGCCGGCGTGGCGGCTGGCGTGGCCGAGCCGCGACTGCTCGGCGATCGGCAAGGCGTCCATGTCGGCGCGCAGGCCCACCGTGCGCGCACTGCCGCCCTGGCGCAGCACGCCCACCACGCCGGTGCCGGCCAGGCCTTCGTGCACCTCCAGGCCCAGCAGGCGCAGCGCCGCGGCCACGATGCCGGCGGTGCGGCGTTCCTCGAACGCCAGTTCGGGGTGGGCATGCAGGTCGCGCCGCAGCGCCACCAGCTCGGGCAGGAGGTCGTCGATCGTGTGCACGGCCTGGGGGTCTTTCGCGAAGTGACGCGACAGCTTAGGCGATGGCCCGCCAACGGTGCTGCCGTTGTTTGGCGGCATTTCGGCAGGGCCGTTCGCCCAGAAGGTACTGGGTGGCAGATCGCATGCGCCAGCCTCTCAAGCAAGCCGCTGCGCCGGACATGTCCTCAGCTCTTCGGCCGGTGCAGGGTGCCGGCGTCGGCCTGCCGCGTGTGCAGGTTGAACGTCGCTCCCTGCGTCAGGATGTGGAGCTTGACGCCCAGCAGGCACACCGGTCGGCCTTCGTCGATGCTGTCCATGCTGCTGAACTGCACCTCGGCCGCGTCCACCACGGTGATGCCGCCGCTGCCCTGCACGTGCACGGTGTTGTCGGGGGCGATGAAGGCGGCGGTGTCCTCGTCCAGCCCGATGCCCACCGCGAAGGGGTTGAAGGCCAGCGCCGTCAGTAGCCGGCCCAGCCGGTCGCGCTGGCGGAAGTGCTGGTCGATGATGAAACGGTTGGTCAGGCCCAGGCCCGGGGCCAGGCGCACGCTGCCGGCGATCGGCGTGCTGCCTTCGTCGCCGAAGGCGATCATGTGTTCGCTGATGAAGGCCGCGCCGGCGCTGGTGCCGGCCACCGGTACGCCGGCGGCGTTGAGCACGCGCACCGCCTTGGCGATGGGGGTGCCGCCCAGCAGCGTCGACAGGCGCAGCTGGTTGCCGCCAGTGAAGAACACGCCGCTGGCCTGCTGCAGGCGTTCCAGGCGGCCGGGTTCCTCGCAGTCGCGGCGGGTGTCGAAGTCGATCGCCGTCACGCGTTCGGCGCCCAGGTCGCCGAAGATGCGTTCATAGCGCGGCCCGGTGCTCTTGAGCTGGCTGGCCGTGGGAATGACGACGATGTCGGCACTGCGGCCGCCGGCCAGCTCGACGAAGCGCTGCAGGATCTGCGGCGAGTTCTCTTTTTCCTCGGCGCCGCCGATGGGGATGATCCATCCGCGCTGCTTGCCTTCGGCCACCTTGCTGGCGCACATCGTTGGGGGTTCCTGCGTTCTGGCTGTCGCCCGGATGATGCCAGCACCGCGCATGCCGAAACCGCGGGCGACATCAGCTCGGACCATGGCAAACGTTCCGACCTGGCTGGCTGCGGCTCGCGACCACTGGCGCTGGCGTGGCCAGGGCCGCCCGCCCTTTGCCCACGAACCCGGCCCGGGCCAGCACAGCGTGTGGGACTTCCCGCGCCCGCCGACCCTGGCGCCTGGAAGGCGTGGCCTGGAGCTACCCGCAGCCGCTGGCCGGGGCCGAAGCGTTGGCGGAGTGCGTGGCGCTCTATGCCTGGCCACAACTGCACATCACCCTGGCGGGCGAAGCGGCTCGGGCGCAGCCGGGCGGCTTCTATGGCGGCTGGATCACTCCGGATCTTGCCGGGCCTTTCAAGGGCGAGCCCGGCAGCGAAGGCTGGTAGCGCGGCGCCCTGGTGCCGCCGTAGCATCCGTGCATGGCGGCGTCGCCCATCACCGACCCCTTCGTGCTGCACGCCTGCGAGCTGTTGGCCTGCCTGGGGCCATGCCGGGCGGTGCGCATGTTCGGCGGCTACGGCCTCTCGGTGGACGGCATGAACCTGGGTCTCGTGGCCTGGGACACGCTCTACCTCAAGGCCTGCGCCGAGACCGAAGCCACCTGGCAAGCGGCCGGCTGCCAGCCCTTCGTCTACGAAGCCAGGGGCAAGCCGATGCGGCTGAATTACTACACGCCACCGGCCGAGGCGCTGGAGTCGCCCGCGCTGATGGCGCCCTGGGCGCGGCTGGCGCTGCGGGCGGCTCTGGCGGCGCGCAAGCCGGCCCGCAGGCTCGCCCGCAAGGTGGCACATGCCCCAGCGAAAAAGCGCCCGGCCAAAGGCTGATAGCGTGGCGGCCATGCAGCCCGACCTCCACTCCTACGAACCGCGCCACGGCCACGGCCTGCCGCACGACCCCTTCAACGCCATCGTCGGCCCGCGGCCGATCGGCTGGATCGGCACGCACGACGGCGCCGGGGGCCACAACCTCGCGCCCTACAGCTTCTTCAACGCCTTCAACTACGTGCCGCCCATCGTCGGCTTTGCCAGCACCGGGCCGAAGGACACGCTGCGCAACGCCCAGGCCACCGGTGAATTCACCTGGAACCTGGTGACGCGGCCGCTGGCCGAGGCCATGAACCAGACCAGCGCCATGGTGGGCCCGGAGGTCAGCGAATTTGCCCTGGCCGGCGTGACGCCGCTGGCGTCGACGCTGATCGCTGCGCCGCGCGTCGCCGAAAGCCCGGTCACCTTCGAATGCCGCGTCACCCAGGTCGTGCAGCTGCAGACGGTGGAAGGCGCGGCGGTGCCGACCTGGCTGGTGCTGGGCGAGGTGGTGGCCGTGCACATCGCCCGCCACCTGCTGGTGGAGGGCATCTACGACACCGCCGCCGCGCAGCCGGTGGTGCGCGGCGGCGGGGCGGCGGACTACTTCGAGATCAGCGCCGCAGCGCGCTTCAGGATGTTCCGGCCGCGCTGAGGCGCAGCGCGCTCACTCGAAGCGGATCGGGACCATCCACTCCGGATAGGCCACCGGATCGGCGCCGCTGGCCGGGCCAGCTTCCATGGCGACCGGTGGGGGCAGCGTTTCCGCTGGCGGCTCGGCCATCAGGCGGGTGGCGGGAGCCGGCTCGGCAGGCACCAGGGTCTCGCCTCCACCCAGGCCGGCGCCGACCACGCCATCCTGCGCAGGGGCCGTGGCCTGGGCGGTGGCGGGCTCGGCTTCCATCACGGGCTCGGTGGACTCGGCGACGACCACGGCGGTGGGCTCGTTCACGGCCGTTGTCGCTGTCGTCGTTGTCGTTGTCGTTGCCGAGACCGGGGCCGCGGTCTCGGTGCCGGGGCTGCTGGCCGCTTCGGCCTGCGCCAGCGCCATCGGCGCTTCCATCGGGGCCATCGGCGCTTCCGCCGGCGCCAGCTCACGCACGATCACGCCTTCGGCCACGCTGCCCACGACGATGACACCGTCACCGCCAGTAACACGCCGTTCGCAGTCGCTGCGCACGTCGCTGGGGACGGCATCGCAGCGCGCCAGGGCGTTGGCCATCAGATCGGCTTCGGTCGGCTCGATGCGGCCGGCACCGGCCACGTTCTGCACCCCCAGCACCCCGGCCAATGCTTCCTTGCGGGCGGCGGCGGCCTCGGCCAGGCAGGCACTGCGGTCTTGCGGGCTGCTGCCGTCCAGGCAGGCGGCGCGCTCGGCGCGGTAGGTCTGCTGGATCTCGGCGCGGGCCGCGGCGTCGGGGCGCTGCGTCGATGCGCTGGAAGATGCCAATGCGCTGAACGACGCCATGCCGGCGGTGGCCAGCACGGCGGTGGCGATGGCGGTGCGCAGGGGTTGGTTCTGGGGCTTCATCGGTTTCTCCGGGTCGGTGAGTGAAGGCCTCCAGTCTCTGCAGCCCGCCCGGCAGCGCCCATCAGACCGGATGCGGAGTGCTTGTCGGCCCCGTCCGACACCCGCAACACCCGGCAACAGCCCTTGCAAATCCTCAGTCGACCTTTGCGCCGGAGGCCTTGACGACCTGGGCCCACTTCTTCGTTTCGGCCTCGATGAAGCGCGCGAACTCCGCCGGCGGCTGGCCGCCGGGCAGCGCGCCCTGGGCCAGAAGGCGTTCGTTGACCGCGGGCTGGGCCATGGCCTTGGCGGTTTCCTGCTGCAGCCGCGTGACGATCTCGGCCGGCGTGCCGGCCGGTGCCAGCAATCCGAACCAGGAACTGGCCTCGAAGTTCTGCAGCAAGGGCCCGCCGGCCTCGGCCACGGTGGGCAGGTCGGGCAGCGCGGCCGAACGTTTGGCGCTGGTCACGGCCAGGGCCTTGAGCCGGCCGCTCTTGATGTGCGGCAGCGCGCTGGGCAGGTTGTCGAACATCAGGTCGACGTTGCCGGCCATCAGGTCGATCAACGCCGGGCCTGAACCGCGGTAGGGCAGGTGCAGCATGAAGGTGCCGGTCAGGCTCTTGTAGAGCTCGGCCGCCAGATGGATGGACGTGCCGTTGCCCGAGCTCGCCACGTTCAGCCGGCCCGGGTTGGCGCGGGCGGCGCGCAGCAGGTCGGGCAAGGTGTTGATGCCGTACTTCTGCGCCGACGCCGGGTTCACGACCACGACGTTGGGCACGCCGGCCACCAGGGTCACGGGTGCGAAGTCCTTGACGGCGTCGTAGGGCAGCTTCGGGTACAGCGAGGGGTTGATCGCATGGGTGCCCACCGTGCCCATCAGCAGCGTGTGGCCGTCGGCCGGTGACTTGGCGACCTCGGCCGAGCCGGTGTTGCCGCCCGCACCCGGCCTGTTGTCGACGACGAAGGGCTGGCCGAAGACCTTCTGCAGCTCGGGCGCGATGGCCCGCGCCAGGATGTCGGTGGTGCCGCCGGCGGCGAAGGGCACGACGATGCGCACCGGCTTCGTCGGCCAGCCGGCCTGGGCCGCTGCGGGCCGGGCCAGCGCGATGAAGGGCAGCAGCCCTGCGGCAATGAATTGACGGCGTTCCAGGCTCATGCGTTGTCTCCGGTTCTCGTGGTGGGAGACCGGAGTTTGCTCGCTCCGCGGTGGCGGCCAGGCGCTACAGCTTCAGTTCCAGCCGCAGCTGCCAGTTCACGTAGCTGGGCCCGCCGCTCACGGTGGTGGTGCGCTCGTTCAGGTTGAAGGGCGTGCCGTCGGTGACCGTGGTGGTGTCGTAGTCTTCGGCAGCCAGGTTGCTGCCCAAGAGGCGCAGGGCCACGGCCGGGTTGAAGGTCCACAGCGCGTAGACGTCCCACACCTGCTTGCGGCTGACGCTGACGGTGATGTTGTCCTCGGTGCGGGTGGTGTAGCCGGGCACCCAGTTGACGTTGCCGCCCAGCGTGAAGGGCGTTCCGCGCAGCCGGTAGTCGGCACCCAGGTTGGCGGTCGCCTTGGCTTGCTGGTCGAGCCGGTTGTCGGGGCCGGGCACGTTCTTGACCTGGCTGTCGAACAGGCTCAGGTTGCTGCGCACTTCCACCGCCGGGCTGCCGGCGACGAGCTGGTCGAGCCGGAACTTGGCCTCGAGCTCGATGCCCTGAACCGTGGCGTCGCCGATGTTCTGCTGGCGGCGCACGTAGCGCTGCACCGGGCTGTAGTCCACCGTTTCCAGCCGGATCTCGCCGCGGATGAGGTTGCTGATGTTGCGGCGGAAGTAGTTCGCGCTGAGCACGCCGCCGCTGTCCAGGTAGCGCTCGTAGCCCAGTTCGACGCCGGTGGCGAGCTCCGGCTTCAGGTCGGGGTTGCCGGCCGTGTCGGGCGTGCTGACCGTGTTCGGCTCGTCGATGGGCCGGTCGCGGTTGATGTTCGGTCGGGCGATGAGCTGATTCAACCCCGGGCTGCGGTAGCTGCGCGTCAGGCTCATGCGCACCTGGTCGCGCTTCTTCGGGTCGGGCTTCCACACGGCGTGGGCCAGCGGGGTCCAGACGCTGCTGCGGTTGGTGGGGCGGGTGCCGTCGGCGTTGTCGCCGCGCGTGTCGATGCCTTCCCAGCGCAGGCCGGCGTAGGCGCTCCAGTTCGGGTTGATCGTCCACTCGTTTTGCGCGTAGGCCGCCAGGCGCAGGCTGCTGGCCTGCAGGTCTTCACCGAAGTTGGTGAGCGTGGGCCGGCCGTTCTGCAGGTTGCGGCGTGTTTCCTTGCGGTCGACGCTTTCGATCTCGGTGCCGGCCACGACGGTGTTTTCGCTGCCCGGCTTGTCCGGGCTGCCGCCCACCAGCCGCGTGCCCTTGAGGTTGAGCGTGTGGGTGGTCTCGCGCGCGGTGCTGCTGTCCTGCAGCGTGCGCAGCAGGCCGGTGCTGCCGGCGCCGAACTCGCGCCGCGTGCTGTCGTTGACCGAGCGGCTGAAGGCGCTGTTGCCATTGGCCTCCATGCGCACGTCACCCAGGCGCTGGCGCCACATCAGGCCCAGGCGTCCCGTGGTGAAGCGGCCGTCGGCCGCGCTGTCGGCGGTGCTGAAGCGGCCGGTGCTGGACGGGCGCAGCAGCCGAACGTCCTGCACCAGGGCCGTGTCGTTGCGGTTCTCGGTGTGGAAGATCGAAGGCATCAGCGCGATGTTGTCGCCTGATTCGTTCAGCCGCCATTGCAGCCGGGCGGTGGCATTGGTGCCGAAGCGCTTGCCCTGGCTGTTGCTGCGCACGGTGCGGTCTTCGAGCAGCCGGCCGCTGGCGAGGTCCTGCACCGTGGTGAGGGTGCGGCTGTCCTCGTCGCTGCGGCGCCCGAAGAGTGAGCCCGACAGGTTGTAGGTCAGATCGCCGGCGCTGTCGTTGTGGGTCCAGTTCAGGCCGCCGGACTGCGCGCCGTTCTCGAACCCGGTACCCACGCGCACGTCGTTCAGGCGGCGCCGGAAGCCTTCGCGCGTGATGATGTTGATGGTGCCGGCGATCGCCCGGGCCCCGGTCTCGGCCGTGGGCGCGCGCAGGATCTCGATGCGTTCGACCTGCTCCGGTGTCAGGCCTTCCAGGCTGAAACCCGGCGGCACACGCTGGCCGTCGATGAGCAACTGCGTGAAGCCCCCGCCCAGCCCGCGCAGCCGCGGCGGCCCGCCGCGGCCGGGGGCGCCGGGGGTGTTGACGCCAGGCAGCCGGCGCAGCACCTCGCCGACCGTGGCGTCGCCGAACTTGTCGATCTCCTCACGGCCGATGACGATCTTCGAGGCCGTGGACTGGCGGCGCTGGTCGGCGTCGGACTGGCGGCCGCCGGTGATCTCGACACGCTGGCCACTGGGGGCGGCCGGGGCCGCGGTTGCCGCAGGGGCCGAAGCAGCGGCAGGCGCAGGCGCCGCAGAGGCTGGCGCCGTGCTTGCCGGGGTCTGGGCCAGGCTGCCGGCGCTGCCGGCCAGCAGGGCCCAGGCGCAGGCGCGGGCCAGCGTGCGGGTCTGGAGATGGGGTGTCGTCATGGTTGCAGATTGTGTCCGGGCCGGCCGCTGCACCTGCCGCAGTGGCCCGCGTCTTTGCTCAACTTCACCCATGCGCGAGGCGGGTGGCGTCGGTTTGTGGTGTCGCAGCATCGGCAGCCAGGACCTGCAGGACGTTCACCTGGCCATTGCGTCCCTGGTTCTTGGCGCCATACAGCGCCATGTCGACGAGGTGGATGGCGCGGTCCAGCGGCATCGGCCCGGGTGCGGCAGCCAGCGGGAAGCTGCCGTGGCCCACCGACACCGTGACCCGGCAGGCCCCCGTGGCCATCACCACGGGCGTGGCAGCCACGGCCTGCAGCACCCGGTCGGCCAGCGCCTGGGTGGCGGTGGCGTCCAGGCCGGGCGCATGAATGAGGAATTCTTCGCCGCCCCAGCGCACGACCAGGTCGCCGGGGACGAGGCCCTGGGCCGTGGTCTCGTCCTGGCGTACGCAGGCCTGCAGGCGGCGCGCCACCTCCACCAGCACGGCGTCGCCAGCGGCATGGCCCTGCTCGTCGTTGATGCGCTTGAAGTGGTCGATGTCGATCAGCAGCAGGCCGCCGCTGCATTCCCCCGGCACCGCTGCGGCCAGCGCGCTGCGGTTGGCCAGGCCCGTCAGCGGGTCGCGCAGGGTCTGCTGGCGCAGCGCGTCGTGGTTGTCGGCGAGCCGGCGGTTGACGACGCGCCCGCGGCTGTACACCAGCGCCGCCAGCAGTGCCGCCAGCACCAGCGCCACGGCGGCGGCGGCCCACAGCGTCTGCTGGGTCGTGCGGTTCTCGAGCCGGGCCGCGATCAGGCGGTTGTCGCGGACGAGCTGCTGGAGCTGGCGTTCCTGGGCTTCGCGGTCGAAGCGCTGGCGCAGTTCGGCCAGCGCCGTCTCGCGGTTGGCCTGCGTCAGGCGCGCGGCGACCTCGCGTTCGCGGTGATACAGGTCGAGCGCGGCGCGCAGGTCGCCGGCCTGGGCCATGGCGTCGCCGAACTCGCGCAGCAACTGCGCCTGGTCGGCGCTGGCACCGGCGTCGCGAAAGGCGGCGTGCAGCTGTTCCAGCGTCTGCCGCGCCTGGTCCAGTTCGCCCAGGCCGATCCGGGCCAGGCCGGCGTTGACCAGCAGCACACGTTCGACGCGGCGGTCGCCATGGCGACGCACCATCGGCAGCGCCTGTTCCACGGCCTGCAGCGCACGGCGCGCCTGGCCGGTCTTCAGGTAACCGTCGCTCAGGTTCGCCAGCAGCATGGCTTCAAGCCGCGCCGAGCCGGCGCGCCGCGCCAGAGGCAGGCCGCGTTCGGCAGCCTGCATCGAGCCGGGCACGTCGCCGCGTGTGTCGCGGTACAGGGTTTCGGCCAGGGCGATGCGTGCCTGCAGGAAAGGCTGGCCGTCCAGTCTGGCCAGCCGCTGGGCCTGGGCGAACTGACGATCGGCTTGCTCGCGTTCGCCCAGCATGTCGCTGGCGCGTGCCGCGGTGGCCAGTGCCTGGGCCTGGCGCGGCAGGTCGCCGCGCTCGCGTGCCAGGGCAACGGCGGCCTCGGCCTGGACGCGTGCCAGGCTGGACTGACCGCGCGCCATCAGCAGCCGGGCCAGCATGTGGTGCGTCCGCCAGACGTGGCGGTGGTCGCAGGTCGGCAGTGCCTTGCTGGCCGCGCAGGCGGCTTGGTAGTGGCCCAGGGCTTCTTCCACCTGCGCCATGCCGCGCTGCGGCTGGCCGCCCACGTCCAGGCTCACCGCCAGGATCAGCAGGCCGTCGGCCTGTGCAACCGGGCTGCGGCCGGGCGCGCGCAAGGGCTCGGCCAGCGCCCCGGCCAGGGCGTCGCGGCCAGCGCCAGCCGCCACCAGGCCGCGTGCCGTCTGCAGCACCTGCCAGGCTGCTCCGCCCTGCTCCAGGCCAGCTTGCCAGTCGCCCAGCGTGGCCAGGGCCGTGTCCGGCTGGTCGTAGCCCAGGTCCACCTGTGCCGCCGTACGCGCCTGCAGTGCAGGGATGTCCTGGGCTGCAGCCGGTGGGTCTGCCTGGGCGGGCGCCGGGTACAGCCCCAGCCCCAGCGCAAGCACCAGGGCCGCGAACACGCCGGCGAGCGTGGCCGGCGCGAGCGCGGGATCGGCTTGCACTGCTGGGCCGGTGTGCTGGCTGAGGTCGGCCCGTCCAGAACGCCAGGCCGCTTCCAGCGGGGCCTGGGCCGGGTCGTCGTGCAGCGACTGCACACCCCAGGCGCGGTTGCGTCCATGGGACTTGGCCAGATACATGGCGCTGTCGACCAGGTCGACCGCGCGTTCCCAGGGCAGCGGGGCGTGGTTCGGCGGCAGCGGGAAGCTGGCAAACCCGATCGACACCGTCACCGCCATGCTGCGGGACCCGTGCACGACGGGGCTGCCGCCCACGGCCTGCAGCAGACGTTCGACCAGCAGCTCGACCTGCCCGGTCGACAGGTCGCGCGCAAGCACCACGAATTCCTCGCCGCCCCAGCGCACGGTCAGGTCTTCGTCACGCAGCACGCGGCGCAAGCGGGCTGAGACTTCGACGAGCACGGCGTCGCCGGCGCTGTGGCCATGGGTGTCGTTGATGCGCTTGAAGTGGTCGATGTCGATCAGCAGCACGGCGCCCTGGATGTGGCGAGCCGCGCCCGCACCCTGGCGCATCACACGCTGCAGGTGGCGGCGGTTGGCCAGGCCGGTGAGGGGGTCGCGTTCGCTGGCTTCGAGCAGCAGCGCATTGCTGTCGTGCAGCGCGGCGTTGCTGCGGCGCAGACGGTGCAGCAACAAGGACAGCACCGCCAGCAGCAGCACCCCCACCATCGCCCCCACCGCCCACAGCCGCTGTGTGAGCGTGCGGCGCTGCAGCTGCGCTTCGCCCAGCCGCTGCTCGGTGGCGAGCAGGGCCAGGTCGCGCTGGCGGCGCTCGTGTTCGAAGGCGGCCTGGGTCTCCAGCAAGGCTTGCTGGTGTTCACGGCGAAAGACTTCGTCGGCCAGGCGCCGGTGTTCGACGAAAGCCGCCCAGGCCTCCTCCAGGAAACCCGCGCGCTCCAGGTACAGGCCGGCTTCGTGCTGGATCTGGGCCATCGCCGTCAGGCCCCCGGCGCTTTCTTCGATCACCATGCTTTCGCGCACCAGCCGCATGCCCGCATCGCGCTGGCCCAGCCCGATGAGCGCCAGCCCGGCGTTGGTGAGCGCCACCGACTCGGCCACCGGGTCTCGTGCCGCCCGGGCCAGCGGCAGGGCCTGCATCGACAGGCGCTGCGCGGTGGCGTAGTCGCCATGCTTCAGGTAATGGTCGGCCAGATTGGCCAGGCCCAGCACCTCCTCGAGCCTGGCACCGGCCTCGCGGGCGTAGGTGATGGCGGCCTCCAGCGACTGCAGTTCGGCTTGCGCATCGCCGGCCCGACCCTGCAGGATGCCGCGGGTCGTCATCACCTGCGACATCGCCAGCGGGTCGTTGGCCTCGCGCGCCAGCGCCAGGGCCTCGGCCAAGACCGCCTCTGCCGCGGAGATCTGCTCGACCTGTGCCAAGGCGTGGGCGAGCGCGTTGCGATGTTCAGACCGGCGCCAGGCCGGGCCCACCTGGTCGGCCAGCAGCACCGCCTGCTGGTACAGCGCCAGGGCAGCATCGAGCTGGCCGCGGTATTCCTTGATGTGGCCCTGGGCGGCCAGGAAGCGCAGGTGCAGGCCGGCAGGGATGTCGGGTGCCAGCGTGGCCATCGCGTCTGCCAGCTTGCGGTCGGCCTCGCCCAGCGAGCCATGTCGTGCCAGCCACTTCGCGCGCAGCAACTGCGCTGCGGCGCGGGGCGCGCCGGGGCCGGCGCTGGACTCCAGTTCACGCGCGACGGCCTCCACCCCGGCCAAGTCGGCCAGGCGCACCAGCAACTCGCCCCGCACCACCTGGGTTTCCTGCCAGGGCAGGCTGGCGGGTGCCTGCACGCGGGCCAGCGCCTGCAGGGCCGTGGCGGCGGCTTCCGGGCGACCGCGCAGCCGGCCTTCGATCTCGTCCAGCCCGGCGGCCGTGGCCCACAACGGCCATGCGCTCAGCCAGATCAGCAGCAGGAAATAAGTTAGCGCGTACTTCGAATTTCCCGATGCCTGGCTTGCGCCGGCGGACCGGCCGTCCGCGCCGGACGGCCAGCACCCATTCGAGAGTCTGGCTTTCATCCATGGCTTGTCGGCAGCGGCGGGCAAAAGCTGAAGCCCAGGGTGAGTGCCCGGGGCCGACCCGGGCCCGTGTAGATTTCGCCCCTCCTGCATCTGCAGTGCAGCGCCCAGACCACCCCAAAGGAAAAACCCATGCAAACCCGCGCAGCCGTGGCCTGGAAGGCCGGCGCCCCGCTGACCATCGAAACCGTCGACCTGGACGGCCCGCGCGCCGGCGAGGTGCTGGTCGAGATCAAGGCCACCGGCATCTGCCACACCGACCAGTACACGCTGAGCGGCGCCGACCCCGAAGGCCTGTTCCCGGCCATCCTGGGCCACGAGGGCGCAGGCGTGGTGGTGGACGTGGGCCCGGGCGTGACGACGCTCAAGAAAGGCGACCACGTCATCCCGCTCTACACGCCCGAGTGCCGCCAGTGCAAGTTCTGCCTGAGCCGCAAGACCAACCTGTGCCAGCTGATCCGCGGCACGCAAGGCAAAGGCCTGATGCCCGACGCCACCAGCCGTTTCAGCCTCGACGGCAAGCCCATCTTTCACTACATGGGCACCAGCACCTTCAGCAACTACACCGTGGCACCCGAAATCTCGCTGGCCAAGATCCGCGAAGACGCGCCGTTCGACAAGGTGTGCTACATCGGTTGCGGTGTCACCACCGGCATCGGCGC
>LNET01000029.1 GCA_001464055.1 Burkholderiales bacterium Ga0077543 | reverse complement strand
GATGCCCATGCCGGTCTTGGCGCTGCAGGGGATGGCGTCGCTGGCGTCGATGCCGATGACGTCCTCGATTTCCTGCTTCGCGTTGTCGGGGTCGGCCTGGGGCAGGTCCATCTTGTTGAGCACCGGCACCACTTCCACGCCCAGGTCCAGCGCGGTGTAGCAGTTGGCCACGGTCTGCGCCTCGACGCCCTGCGACGCGTCCACCACCAGCAGCGCGCCTTCGCAGGCCGACAACGACCGACTCACTTCATATGAGAAGTCGACGTGCCCCGGCGTGTCGATCAGGTTCAGGTTGTAGACCTGGCCGTCGCGGGCCTTGTACTGCAGCGCTGCGGTCTGGGCCTTGATGGTGATGCCGCGCTCGCGTTCGATGTCCATCGAGTCGAGCACCTGGGCTTCCATTTCACGGTCCGACAGACCTCCACAGCGCTGAATGATGCGATCGGCCAGCGTGCTCTTGCCGTGGTCGATGTGGGCAATGATGGAGAAGTTGCGAATGTGGTTCATCGAAGGTGATTGCATCGCAGATTTGCGAAGCGCGTGATGCGGCGGGGATCAGTGGGCCACACGATGTGTTGGCCGGCGCCTGCCGCGCATCAACGGCCGCGCTGCCCCTGCCTTGCAACACAGCCAAGCGGGCTAAAAAAAAGGCGCGTCCAAAAGGATGACGCGCCTTCCAACAGAACGTTTGGCAACTGCTTGTTGGGCGTTCATTCTAACCACAAGGACCGGCCGGGAACCCGCGCCAATGCTGCATTTCCGCCCGTTGCAGGGTGCCAACAGCGAAAAATTGTCCACAGCTTGTCAACAAGTCTGTTCAGCCCGGAAGAGACCTTGAATCCAGGCCAAAAGCAGTGGGAAAACGCGCTGCTACAGCCTGATTCTAAACGCCAGCATGCTGAATGCCCGGATCCAGAAATTGGAGTGAGCAGACACTGACTTTCAGCGCCTGCTCGACCATTACCGATCTTCCACCATGTGGAAAGACCCGCCGGAGAGATCAACTAGCGGGTGGGCCGGATCACGAAATAGTTCGTCCACTCGCCCCGGCGCACCAGCACGCTGGCCGCACGAGCCTTTTCGACCCTGGCAGCCAGCGTCAGGAACTGCTTGCTGTCGGTGACCTCGGTGTTGTCGAGCGAGAGGATGACATCGCCTTCGCGCAGACCGGCGCGCGCAGCCGCGCCCTCGACTGCATCCACCCTGACGCCGCCTCGGACGCGCAAATCGCGCTTCTGGGCGTCGGTCAGGTCGCTCACGGACAGGCCGATGGCGCTCTTGGCCACCGGCGCCGCAGGGCTGCCGGGCTCGGCCTGTGCCCGCCTGGTTGGGCGGTCGGGCTCGAATTCGGCCACGGAAACAGCGATGTCTCGCGTATTGCCGCGGCGGAAGACCTGCAGCTGGGCCTTGCTGCCGGGCTTGGTCGCGCCGATCAGGCGCGGCAGGTCGCCGGAACGTTCAACCGCCTTGCCGTCGACGCGGACGATGATGTCGCCCGCCTCGACCCCCGCCTTGTCGGCCGGGCCGTCCTTCTCGACGCTCTGCACCAGCGCGCCGGCTGCCCTGCCCAGGCCGATGGACTCGGCCACTTCCTTCGTGACAGGCGCGATGGTCACGCCGATGCGCCCGCGGATCACGCGGCCCACGGTGCGCAGCTGGTCGGCCACGCGCATGGCGTCGTCGATGGGGATCGCAAAGCTGATGCCCTGGAAGCCGCCGCTGCGGCTGTAGATCTGTGAGTTGATGCCCACCACTTCGCCGCGCAGGTTCAACAACGGCCCGCCGGAATTGCCCGGGTTGATGGCCACGTCGGTCTGGATGAAGTTCAGGTAGTCACCCGTGTCGCGCTGCTTCGCGCTGACGATGCCGGCGGTGACGGTGTTGTCCAGTCCGAAAGGCGAGCCGATGGCCATGACCCACTCGCCGACCTTCAACCGGTTGACGTCGCCTATGCGGACGAACGGCAGGCCGGTGGCGTCGATCTTGACGACGGCCACGTCGGTGCGGCGGTCAGCACCGATGACGCGGGCCTTGAGCTCGCGCTTGTCGGTGAGCGTGACGATGACTTCGTCGGCACCGTCGATGACGTGGGCGTTGGTCATGATGAAGCCGTCGGCCGTCAGGATGAAGCCCGAGCCCACGCCGCGCTGGCGTTGCGGCTCGTCCTCGTTGTCGGGCCCGCCACGTGGCCCAGGGTTGCGCTCCGGCCGGTTCGGCATGGGTATGCCGAACCGGCGGAAGAACTCTTCGATGTTGGGGTCGACTTCGCCGCCACCGCCGCCGGCAGCGGCACCGCCGCGGCGCTCGACGGTGCGGATGTTCACCACCGTCGGGCTCAGACGTTCGGCGATTTCAGTGAAATCGGGCAAGGTCACGGCCTGGGCCTGGGCCGCCTGCGGCGACCAGACAGCCGCGACAAGGATGAACGCCGCAGCAGCCAGCATGCTGTGCAAGCCACGGGGCTGCGCAGCACGCCAGGGGGTGAGGGCCAGGGCCATCGGAGTGTCTTTCATGGGGCCTCGAAGAAACAAAGAGAAGGTCGATGCAATTCAGCGGCGCCGGTCCAGGGACTCGGCAATCAGCCGCAGGGTGGCCAAGGGCGTGTCGCCCACGGCCGTGAACCAGTGACCGTCGCGACGCAGGGTCACCGTGCTCGTGGCACCCAGCTGGGCCTGCATTTCACGCTTGTGGCGGCTGGCGTCATAGGGCTCGATGAACAGGGAGACATGGGCCAGACCGTCGGAAAAGACCGCCTGCAACACCTTGTCGGCGTCAGTACCGCCTGCCAATTCGCTGCCCGCCCGGCTGCTGTCGAGCTCGCGCCTGACGCAACCCGAGAGCTTGAATCCAGGCACAGGCCGTGCCTCGCTCCAGCCCTCTTCCTGCAGGGTCACGCGCTGCTGCCTGGGGCGCAGCACGCGAAAGCCTTCGGTGCGCTGCGCAGCCTGCATCAGCACCTTGGGTTGCGGCTTGACGCCAATCTCGACTTCCGAGAACGCCGACGACTCCAGCACCACGCGGTTCGGCAGGGGGGTCAGAACCTCGGCTCGCAGCATCAGTCCTGAACGGCGGTCGACCCACAGGCGCTGGGCATAGCGCAGCGCATCCTGGGGCTCGAGCAGCAGCACGTCGGCCTCACGCCCGGCCACCCGGGATTCGCCTTCGCGTTGCAACTGGTACTGCTCCAACACCCGCGGATCGACCCGCTGCGGTGTCACCTGCCAGCCTGGAAGCACGTCGCGCTTCTCGATCACGGCCACCCGCGACTGTGGCCACAAGGTGTGCACGTCATCGTTGTGGCGGATCACCTGACGCTGGCGGCCGTCGAGCGATTCGAGCTTCTCCCAGGTCTGGTCACCCACGCAGTAGTGCCAGACCCGAGAGCTCGACATCGAGCCACCAGCGCTGAAGACCAGGGTGCCGCGGTAGTTCCCGCTGTTGGCCGCGGCATGGATGCGCTGCAGCCAGGCCCGAGGATCATCCGGTGACGGCGAGGCACCGACCTGGGAACAGGCCAGGGAAGGCAGGAAAGCGCAGACCAGTGTCAGCGCTGGCAGGCAGCGCTGCATGAAAACACGACCCATGGGCGTCACCGCCCGGCGCCTGCGGGCATCACGACGTCGGCATTGCGCAAGCCGGTTCCGGGGACGGCCATCGCGCCGCTGCCGCGCGCCGCGTGATGGGCGTTGAGATAGGCGTCCAGTTGCGCGTCACGGATCATGGCGGCGCCCGCGTTGAAATTCACCGCTGCAGCCGGCACCGGCGCCGCCGGGGCAACAGCTTGCAGGCCGCCTGGGCTGGCCGCGTCGGAAGCGCTGAAACGCGTGACGACCAGGACGCCCGCCACGGCAACAAAGCCAGCCGCTGCCGCCGCGGAATAAAGCCAGGGCAGCCGCCGCTGCCGCGGCGCTGCGGCTGTGGCGGCGACGGTGGCTTCGGGCATCGGCGCCATAACGACCGGCTCGTCGGCCAGTTTCAAGCGCAGCCGGGCCAGGAAGTCGCTGTCGTGGCTGGCGGGCCGAGCCAGTTCTTCAGACCGCAGCACGTCGCCGATGAGGTGGTAGGCATGCCAGGTCTGGCGCATGTCGGCACGTTCTCGCCACGCCTTGCAGGCCGCATTGCTGGCATCGCCATCGGCTTCGCCGTCGGCCAGCCCGGACAGGCATGTTCGCAGGCTGTCGTCGTTGTGCGCTGCGGGCTGGCCGGGGGCGGGGTTGTGCGGTGTCATCTTGGACTGCCTGTTGGGGGCGGGGTGAAATCGGGGTTCAGGTCGGTCGGCGGTTGCTGGAGGCTACCAACGCTCACCGTCACGAGTGTCGAGCAAGGGACGTAGCTTCGTTGCGATGGCCTCGCGGGCGCGGAATATGCGCGACCGCACGGTACCTATGGGGCAATTCATGACTTCGGAAATTTCTTCGTAACTCAGCCCCTCGATCTCGCGCAGCGTGATCGCCTGTCGCAGATCTTCGGACAGCGCATCGATCGCGGAGTTCACCGCGGCTGCAATCTCCTTGCTGGCCAGCAGGGCTTCGGGCGTCTCTCCGTCGGTTAGTTCGTTCTCGGCGCGGGAAGTTTCCTCGCCTTCTTCCTGCCCCGCACGATTGCCTTCCAGAACCAGCGGGTCACGCTTGAAGTCGGACAGCGCCTTCTTCGCCGAGTTCACGGCAATCCGGTAAAGCCAGGTGTAAAACGCACTTTCTCCACGAAATTGTGGCAGCGCCCGGTAGGCACGGATGAAGGTCTCCTGCGCGATGTCCTGAACGAGGTCGGTGTCGCGCACCATCCGGCCGATCAGACGCTCGATGCGGCGCTGGTACTTCACGACCAGCATCTCGAAAGCACGCACCTCGCCACGCTTGGCCCGTTCCACCAGTTCTGCGTCCGCATCGGGTTGGGTCATCGGCATCAGCCCACCAGCCCTTCTGCAACAGGGGGCGTGGACCGCGCGCGCAGGGCCACCAGCAAGCCGTGCCACGCGACAGCGGCTTCGCCGCGCTCCACGCCCAGCCAGGTGCTGCGCGCGGCCTGGCCTCGCAGCCGCAACAGCAAGAACCGCCGGGACTGAAGCATCAGCTCAGGTTCCAGCGGCCTGGCGTCCAGCAGCCATTGCCGCCCGTCCCAGCTCAGTTCGACCGGGGTCGGGCGGATCAGCCGCAGCGCCAGAAAAAGACAGGCCCCGCCGGCCAGGACGGCCGAGAGCAGGATCCCGACGCGGCCGACCGGCGTTTCAGCCAGATGCGATGCCAGCCAGGCCGCCAGGATGGCGGCCGTCAGGCAGTACACCGCGGCCTGGACCAGGCGCCAGAACCGGCCATGGCACAGCACGCTGACAGGCGGCGCGTGGCGCACGGCCCGTCAGACGCGCCGAAACACCAGCGTGCCGTTGGTGCCGCCGAAACCGAAGTTGTTCTTCACTGCCACGTCGATCTTCAGGTCCCGCGCCTCGTTGGCACAGTAGTCCAGGTCGCACTCGGGGTCCTGGTTGAAGATGTTGATGGTGGGTGGAGACACCTGGTGGTGCACGGCCAGGACGCTGAACACCGATTCGATGCCGCCAGCACCGCCAAGCAGGTGGCCGGTCATCGACTTGGTCGAGTTGACCACCATCCTGCGGGCATGGTCACCGAAAGCCAGCTTGATGGCGTTCGTCTCGTTCAGGTCGCCCAGCGGCGTGCTGGTGCCGTGGGCGTTGAGGTACTGCACCTCGGAGGTGTTGATCCCGGCATTGCGCAGCGCTGCCAGCATGCTGCGTTTGGGCCCATCGACGTTCGGCGCCGTCATGTGGAAGGCGTCGGCACCCATGCCGAAACCAGCCAGTTCGGCGTAGATGTTCGCGCCGCGCTTGCGTGCGTGTTCGTATTCCTCGAGCACCAGGACGCCGGCGCCTTCACCCAGGACGAAGCCATCGCGGTCCTTGTCCCAGGGGCGCGACGCCGTCAGCGGGTCGTCGTTCCGGGTCGACAGGGCACGTGCGGCCGCGAAGCCGCCAATGCCCAGCGGAGACACAGTTGATTCGGCGCCGCCGGCGATCATCACGTCGGCGTCGCCGTACTCGATCAAGCGGCCGGCTTCGCCAATGCAGTGCAGGCCTGTCGTGCAGGCCGTCACGATCGCCATGTTCGGGCCGGTGTAGCCGTAGCGAATGGAGATGTGGCCGGAGATCATGTTGATGATCGATGCCGGAACGAAAAAAGGCGATATGCGCCGCGGGCCGCGCTCGGCGTAGTCCTGCTGGGTCTGCTCGATCATCGGCAGACCGCCGATGCCCGAGCCCACCATGCAGCCGATGCGCTCGGCCGTGGCTTCGGTCAGCGCATCGCCATGCGGCAGCCCCGCGTCCCGAACGGCCTGGACAGCAGCGGCCATGCCGTAATGGATGAAGGTGTCCATGTGCCGGGCTTCCTTGGCCGGCATGTAGTCTTCGACCTGGAAGCCTTTCACTTCGCCCGCGAACCGGCAGGCAAAAGCCGCGGCATCGAACTTGGTGATGTTGCCGATGCCCGAACGGCCGGCCACCAGGCTGGCCCAGCCGTCGGCCACCGTGTTGCCCACGGGGCTGACGAGGCCCAACCCCGTGACGACGACCCTGCGTCTGGTCATCAGCGGGCCTTAGGCCTTTTGATGGCTGACCGCGTAGTCGATCGCCAGCTGCACGGTGGTGATCTTCTCGGCCTCTTCGTCGGGGATTTCGATGCTGAATTCGTCCTCCAGCGCCATCACCAGTTCGACGGTATCCAACGAATCGGCACCGAGGTCGGCCACGAAGGCCTTCTCGTTGGTGACGTCGGACTCGGGCACGCCGAGTTGCTCGGCAATGATCTTCTTCACACGCGCTTCAATATCGCTCATGACTCCTCCTGGAGTGGGGTCAACAAAACAGCCCACGATTCTACCGGGGGGCTAGGAACCGGCCTTCTAGGGTTCTACGACGGCTTGCATTCAAGCCATGAACATGCCGCCGTTGACATGCAGTTCGGTGCCGGTGACGTAACCGGCTTGCGGGCTGGCCAGGAAGGCCACCGCTTGCGCCACTTCTTCGGGCGTGCCAAGCCGGCCCAGCGGAATGCTGGCCAGCAGCGCGGTACGCGCGGCCTCGGGGAGGCCGTCGGTCATGTCGGTGGCAATGAAGCCGGGCGCGACACAGTTGACGGTGACGCCGCGGCTGCCCAGTTCCCGGGCCAGCGCACGCGTCATGCCGGCCACGCCGGCCTTGGCCGCCGCGTAGTTGGCCTGCCCGGCATTGCCGCTGGCGCCAACGACCGAGGTGATGTTGACGATGCGCCCATAGCGCTGCTTCATCATCGGCCGCATCACTGCGCGACAGGCGCGGAACACGGCCTTCAGATTGGTGTCGAGCACGGCGTCCCAGTCATCGTCCTTCATGCGCATGGCCAGGGTGTCGCGGGTGATGCCGGCATTGTTCACCAGCACGTGCAGGGCCCCGTATTCGGCAACGATGCCGTCGACGGCAGCCTGCAGCGCAGGGCCGTCGGTGACGTTCAAGACGATTCCGCGCCCGCCCGTCGGCCCCAGCGCTTCGCCGATGCCGCCGGCGCCGGCCTCGGTGGTGGCCGAACCGACGACGATCATGCCAGTCTGTGCAAGCGACAACGCAATGGCTCGACCGATGCCACGTGATGCCCCCGTGACCAGGGCCACGTGGCGGGCATTCGGTACCGTCATGCCAGCATCTCCTGTGCCTGTTTCAAACTTGCCGGGTCGAGCACGGTGGTGCTGATGGCGTCGGCGTCGACGCGCTTGACCAGGCCGGCCAGCACCTTGCCCGGGCCACATTCGAAGATGTGGACCAGCCCTCGTGCCCGCAGTGCCAGCACCACTTCGACCCAGCGGACAGGCCCGAAAGCCTGACGGTAGAGTGCATCGCGTATGGCATCCGGGGCCGACTGTACGGCGACATCGATGTTGTTGACTACCGGGATATCCGGCATGGCGATCACCACTTCCAGGAGGCGGGCGCGCAAGGCGTCGGCGGCCGGCTTCATCAACGACGAATGGAAAGGCGCCGACACAGGCAGCAGCAGCGCCCGCTTGGCGCCAGCGGCCTTCAGGACCTCGCAGGCGGCATCGACGCCGGTCTTGCTGCCGGCGATGACGGTCTGCTTCGGGTCGTTGTAGTTGGCCGCCTCCACCACCTCGCCGCTGCTGGCCGCCAGCTCGTCGCAGGTGTCGCGCACGAATTCGGCATCCAGCCCCAGGATCGCTGCCATCGCACCCATGCCCACCGGCACGGCCTGCTGCATGGCCTGCGCACGCAGACGCACCAGTGGCAGCGCGTCGGCCAGGCTCAACGCGCCCGCGGCCACCAGTGCGCTGTACTCGCCCAGCGAATGCCCGGCCACGGCGGCAGGCACGGCCCCGCCCTCGGCAAGCCAGGCGCGGTAGCAGGCAATCGCTGCGGTCAGCATCACCGGCTGGGTGTTGGTGGTGAGTTCCAGCGCTTCGTCGGGACCTTCATGGATCAGGCGGCCGACATCCTCGCCCAGCGCGTCAGAGGCTTCCTGCAAGGTCTGCAGCACGGCCGGGTGGTCACCCCAGGCGTCAAGCATGCCAACGGATTGCGAGCCTTGGCCTGGGAACACAAAAGCGAACGGGAACATGGAATGAGGATGGGTCGTTTGAACGAACGCCGGCCGGAAAGGCCGCACGGTCTCAGTAGTCGAGCAGCACCGCGCCCCAGGTGAAGCCGCCGCCCACGCCTTCGAGCATGACGGTATCGCCAGGCTGGATCCGGCCCTGCCTGACAGCGACATCCAGCGCCAGCGGCACCGACGCTGCCGATGTGTTGCCATGGGCGTCGACCGTGCACACCAGCTTGTCCAGCGGCAGCTTCAGTTTCCTGGCCGTGCCCTGCATGATTCGGATGTTGGCCTGGTGGGGCACCAGCCAGTCGACATCGGCCTCGGTACGGCCGGATTTTTCGAGCACGGCCCGGGCTGCGGCTTCCAGCACGCCCACGGCCAGCTTGAAGACTGCGGGTCCGTCCATCGTGAGCAGCGGGCTGCCGGTGACATGGCCACCGGCCACGCTGCCCGGCACACACAGGATGCCGGTGTGGCGACCGTCGGCATGCAGGTCGCTGGCCAGGATGCCGGGCGTGGCGCTGGCCTGCAAGACCACCGCGCCGGCACCGTCGCCGAACAGCACGCAGGTGGTTCTGTCGTCGAAGTCGAGGATGCGGGAAAAGATCTCCGAGCCCACCACCAGCGCGCAACGCGCACTGCCGGCGCGGATCATCGCGTCGGCCACGGTGAGCGCGTACACGAAGCCGGCACACACTGCCTGAACGTCGAACGCCGCGCAGCCGGCGATGCCCAGCTTGTGCTGAAGGATGCAGGCCGTGGACGGGAACACCATGTCCGGTGTGGACGTGGCAACGATGATGAGATCGACCGCGCCTGCCTTCACACCGGCAGCTTCCAGCGCATGCCGGCAAGCGGTGGCGGCAAGATCGCTGCAGTACACCCCTTCATCGGCAAAGTGGCGATAGCGGATGCCGGTGCGTTCGACGATCCAGTCGTCGCTGCTTTCGATGCCGCGGGCGGCGAGCATCTGAACCATGTCGGCATTCGACAGACGCCGCGGCGGCAGGCAGCCCCCCGTGCCGGTGATGCGCGAGAACGCTTGCTGTCCGCTGCTGGAAGACGTCGAATTCATGCCGCTTTCTCCTGGGCCTGGCCAGCCAGCGGAACGGCCAGCAACTGCGCCGGAAGGGTGTGGCCGATGCGGTCGAGGACGCGGTCGAGCAGCCGGTTTCGCGCCGCATCATAAGCGCGGCCCAGCGCCTGTTCGAAGGCGAAAGCATCGGCACTGCCATGGCTCTTGAAGACCAGTCCACGCAGGCCCAGCAAGGCCGCGCCGTTGTAGCGCCGAGGATCGACGCGTGCCTTGAACCGCTGCAGCACCGGGCGTGCCACCAGCGCGGCCAGCAAACTGTAGGGGCCGCGGGTGAATTCCTGCTTGATGAAGTCGCCCAGCATCGAGGCCAGCCCTTCGCTGGTCTTGAGCAGCACGTTGCCGACAAAGCCATCGCAGACGACGATGTCGACCGTGCCCTTGAAGATGTCGTTGCCTTCGACGTTGCCATGGAAGTTGATGTGCCCGGCGTCGCCAGCAGCACGCAGCAGCTCGCCCGCGCGCTTGATGGTTTCGCTGCCTTTCATGGCTTCTTCGCCGATGTTGAGCAGGCCGACGCTGGGCTGGGCCTTGCCATCGACGGCAGCAACCAGCGCACTGCCCATCATGCCGAACTGAAGCAGATGTTCAGGCGTGCAGTCGACGTTGGCGCCAAGGTCGAGCACGGTGGTGTAGCCGCCCTGACGGTGGGGCAATACTGTGGCGATGGCCGGCCGGTCGATGCCGTCCAGGGTCTTCAGGACGTAGCGAGCCACGGCCATCAGGGCGCCGGTGTTTCCGGCTGAAACGCAGGCGTGGGCCGATGCCTGCACCTCGTCGGAGCCTGCCTTCAGGAGGCCGAGGGCGACGCGCATCGACGAATCACGCTTCTTTCGCAAAGCCACCTCCACCGTGTCGTCCATGGTGACGACCTCGCTGGCGAACCTGAGCTGGCAGCGCGCCCAGGTTCGTGCTGGAGCGAGTGCCTGTTCGGTGCCAACGAGCACCAGCTCGGCAGTGGGGTGGCTGGCCAGGAAGGCCTGGCATGCCGGCAAGGTCACGCTCGGTCCATGGTCACCGCCCATGCAGTCGACGGCGATGCGCACCTGATGCAGGGGCGCCGGTTCGGCAAGGGCGTTCAAGACGGCGGGCAGACTCACAGGACGCGGTGGACGCGGTGCGTGGCCGACCGGCAGGGCGGCCTGGCCGACCGCCGGCGCCCGGCCATGGTCAGGCGTCGGCCTTGGTCTTCAGGACCTTGCGGCCACGGTAAAAGCCGGTGGGGCTGATGTGGTGGCGCAGATGCACCTCGCCCGTGGTCGGCTCGATGCCAGTGCCGGGCGCCGCCACGGCATTGTGCGAGCGGTGCATGCCGCGCTTCGAGGGCGACTTCTTGTTCTGCTGAACGGCCATGAATATCTCCTGGGGACGGGGCGCGGGCCACGAACGGTGCAAAACGCACGCTGCGCGGCAGGCTGACTCAGCTGAAGGCCGGGGTGCAAGGTCTGATCATCAAAAAACCAGACTCTGTTTGCAACCCCCGACACTACCCGACCCGTCTTCGAACGGCATTCGGCGCCAGCAGCCCGATTCGCAAAGCCCGCGAGTATAGCACCGGGTGCCGAACGAAGCGTGTTCAGTTCGGTCGCGGCGTCTTCTTCAGCGCTGCCAGGGCGGCAAAGGGATGCGGGGTCTCTTCGCCCGCATCGGCCACCTCCAGGTCCAGGAACAAGGGCAGCGGTTGCGGGCAGTCGTCGTGCCTGGGCACGATGGGCAGGGCCAGGATGAGTTCGTCCTCGACCAATTCCAGCAGGTCGAAGAACCGCGGGAGCAGCAGCACATCGTCTTCCAGTTCCTCGTCCAGCCGCTCGACCTCGGACTCGTCGGCCAGGAACAGGAAACTGCGCTCGCAGCGCAGGGGATGTTCCAGAGTCTGCAGGCAGCGCTGGCAGACCAGCCTGACCGCAGCGTCGGCCTGCAGGTGCAGCCAGACCTGCGGCTCGGCCCCCTTCACGGGGCGCAGTTCGCCTTTCGCCGACCACCGCGCTGGCTCGATCGACTCGACACTCTGCGCAAGCCTTGGCAGCGCCTGTGCCAGCAAGGCGCCGGCCAGCGTGCCGCCCTGGCGCGCGAGTGTGCGCAGATCGATGCGGCGCAGGTCGGGGGCCTTGTCCTGGGTCTTGTCGGGTGAGCGGCCAGTCATAGCTGCGCCAGTGTAAGCGGCCATCCGCAGCCGGCATTGCCGCGACAATCCCCACCATGCCAGCACCCCGCATCATTCTCGGCTCGACCTCGCGCTATCGGCGCGAACTGATGACGCGCCTGCGCCTGCCATTCGAAGTCGTCGCCCCTGAAGTCGACGAATCGCCCCTGCCAGGCGAAGCCCCTGTGGCCCTGGCCCGCCGCCTTGCCCTCGCCAAGGCCCAGGCCGTCTCGCGGCAGCACCCCGACGCGGTGGTGATCGGCTCCGACCAGGTCTGCGACCTCGAAGGCCAGTCGATCGGCAAGCCCGGCAACCATGAACGCGCCACCGCACAACTGCAGCGGCTGCGCGGCCGCAGCGCCCTGTTCCACACCGCCGTCGCCGTGGTTTGCGCCCAAACCGGCTTCCAGGCCGAAGACCTGGCCAGCGTGAGCGTGCGCTTTCGCATGCTCGGCGACGCCGAGATCGAACGCTACCTGCGCCTGGACGAACCCTATGACTGCGCCGGCAGCGGGCGCTGCGAAGCCTTGGGCATCACCCTGCTCGAGGCCATCGACAGCGACGACCCGACAGCCCTGGTCGGCCTGCCGCTGATCCGCACCGCGCGCATGCTGCGGGCCGCAGGGGTCGACCCCTTGCAGCCATGACATCCCTGGCCGCGGGCCGGCTGTTGCTGGTGCCCAACACCCTGGACCTGGGCGCCGAGGCCGTCGACATCCAGGACCTGCTGCCGCTGGGCGTGCTGCGCCAGGCGGCCGCCCTGCAGCACTGGGCTGTCGAGGACGCGCGCAGCGCCCGCGCCTTCCTCAAGCGCGTTCACGCCGTCACGCCGCTGGTGCTGCCGCTGCAGGCCATTGATATGCGTGAACTGCCGCGGCCGCGCAAGGGCAGCGCGTCTGCCGTTCCGGCTGCCGAATGGGCCGCGCTGCTCGCACCGGCGCTGGCCGGGCACGATGTCGGGCTGCTGTCTGAAGCCGGTCTGCCGGCCGTGGCCGACCCCGGCGCAGCGCTGGTGGAGGCCGCGCACGCCGCCGGTGTGACCGTGCTGCCGCTGGCCGGGGCCAGTTCGCTGCTGCTGGCGCTGGCCGCCAGCGGCCTGAACGGCCAGAGTTTTTCTTTCGTCGGCTACCTGCCGCAGGACAGCGGTGCACGCACGGCCCGCCTGCGTGAACTGGAAGCCGTGTCGCGGCGCCTGCAGCAGACCCAGATCGTGATCGAAACCCCCTACCGCAACGCCGCTCTGCTGGCCGCGCTGCTGGCGGGCCTGCAGCCCGGCACCCGGCTGTCCGTCAGCAGCGGTCTGACCGGACCGGCAGCCTGGACCCGCACCGCCAGCGTTGCCGACTGGCGACGCCGCGACACCGCGATGAGCGACCGCGAGCCGGCGGTCTTTTGCTGGCTGGGCTGAACCGCGCCGGTTCAGCGACTGCCACCGCCCAGCAAGGCGGCCACTTTCTTCTTCGGTCGGATGTTCGGCGAAGGCAGCTTGCCGGAAGCTGGTGCTGTGGTCTTCTCCCAGGCCGGCGCGGCCTCGGGTGAACTGGGTGGCTTGGGTTCGTAGGGCTGGTCGAAGAACGGGTCGGCCGAGCGACTGGGCGCCGGCGCGCGCCTGGGCGTTGCCGGGCGTTCAGGCCGTTCCGCACGCTCAGAGCTTTCGGACCTGTCGAAGGAACGCTCGTCATCGCGTGCCGGGCGCGGACGACGGGCCGGGCGGTCGTCGTCGATCTGCAGCGCCTCGAGCTCGATCTTCATCTTCAGCAGTTTCTCGATCTCGCCGAGCAACCGCATGTCATCGCGAGCCACCAGCGTGATGGCCACGCCCGAAGCCCCGGCGCGGCCAGTGCGGCCGATGCGGTGGATGTAGTCCTCGGCGTGATAAGGCACGTCGAAATTGAAGACCGCCGGCAGGTCGGCGATGTCCAGGCCGCGCGCGGCCACGTCTGTTGCCACCAGCAGGTCGACCTCGCCGGCCTTGAACGCCGCCAGCGCCTTCAGCCGCTCGTCCTGGCTCTTGTCGCCGTGCAGGGCCTGGGTCTTCATGCCGTCGCGCTCGAAACTGCGCGCCAGCCGCGCCGCACCCAGCTTGCTGTTGACGAAGATGATGGCCTGGCTGAGTTCACGCGTGCGCAGCAACTGGCGGATGAGCGCCCGCTTGTCGTCGTCGTCGCAGCTGTAGAAGCGCTGCTCGACGGTGCTGGCCGTGGCATTCGGGCGGGCCACCTCGACCAGCACCGGGTCCTGCAGGTAGCTGTTCGCCAGGCGCTTGATCTCGGGCGAGAAGGTGGCCGAGAACAGCAGCGTCTGCCGCGCCTTCGGCAGGTAGGACAGGATGCGTTGCAGGTCGGGCAGGAAGCCGATGTCGAGCATGCGATCGGCTTCGTCGAGCACGACATATTCGACATGGTTCAGCACTGCATTCTTTGCTTCGATATGGTCGAGCAAACGTCCGGGCGTGGCGATGAGTACTTCGACACCCGCTTTCAGCTGCAATGTCTGCGGCTTCATGTCAATCCCGCCGAAAACCACCGCCGAACGTAACTGCGTGTGTTTGGCGTAATTCTTGACGTTGTTTGCGACCTGATCTGCCAACTCGCGCGTGGGGGCCAGCACCAGCGCCCGGACCGGGTGTCGGGCCGGAGATGTATTGCCAGTTTCGTGGCGCAACATCTTCTGCAGCAGCGGAATCGTGAAGGCCGCCGTCTTGCCGGTTCCAGTCTGGGCGGCGCCCATCACGTCACGTCCTGCCAGGACGATGGGGATGGCCTTGGCCTGGATCGGCGTCATCGCCACGTAGCCAGATTCGGCCACGGCGCGGAGCAACTTTGGATCCAGGGGAAGGGTGTTGAAGAGCGGCGGCGGCTCTTCGGGCAGGGGATTTTGGCTTTCGTTCACGGTGGTGAGTATCCAACATCGCCGTGACAGCCGTCACAGACCACCGGAAGTGCTCGTCTAGAATGATCTGTTCTGTGCCCACGACAAGAGTAAACAAGGCGATGGCCCAAACCACTGCGGAGCCCCCACGTTCGCGCTTGCAACGCTCACCTATCCAGGATCTTCTGTCCCCATGGGAAGAGTTCCGGCGCATCATTCCCTTGGTGTCGCTGAAGTCCTTGCTGCACCGCCAGCATCCGGCGGTGCCGAAGGTGGCGGTTCTGCTTTGCACGATGCAAGCCCAGCACTTCCTGGCGCACCAACTCAACTCCATCGCCACGCAAACCCATCCGGCCTGGGCCATCTGGGCCAGCGACGACGGATCGGATGATCACACCCACGCCATCCTGGAGTACTACCAGGGCCATTGGGGCGAGGAACGGCTGTCCATCCACGCCGGCCCGGCCGTCGGGTCCACCGCCAACTTCCTGTCATTGACCTGTCGTGCCGACATCGACGCCGACTATTTCGCCTACGCCGACCAGGACGACATCTGGGAAGCCGACAAGCTGGAACGCGCCGTCGCCTGGCTCAAGACGGTGCCCGAAGACGTGCCCGCGCTCTACGGTTCACGCACCCTGCTCGTAGACGCGCGCAACCAGCACCTGGGCTATTCGCCGCTGTTCACCAAGGCGCCCAGCTTCCGCAACGCACTGGTGCAAAGCATTGCCGGCGGCAACACCATGGTCTTCAATCGCGCCGCCCGCGACCTGCTGCGCCAGGCCGGTGAAAACGTCGCCGCCATCACCCACGACTGGTGGGCCTATATGCTGGTCACCGGCTGCGGTGGCCAGGTGCACTACGACCCCTACCCCACCGTGCGCTATCGCCAGCACTCGAGCAACCAGTTCGGCGCGAACCAGTCGGTGGCCGCGCACATGCTGCGTGCGCGCTTGCTGCTGCAAGGCCGCTTCCGCGGCTGGGTCGACGCCAACGTCAGTGCCCTGCAGCGTGTGCAGCACATGATGACCGAGGAAAACCGCGAGGTGCTCGACAACTTCGTGCGAGCCCGCCAGCGCCACCTGCTGCGCCGCCTGGTCGAGTTGCGCCGCACCGGCGTATTCCGCCAGACCGTGCTGGGCAACCTGGGCCTGCTCGCGGCCACCACCATCAACCGCCTGTAGGCGTCAGCGGGCCACCTCCAGGCCCCCGGCCCAGGACCCGTCCCGGGCCCCATGCACCCGCCCCCACCCGGCGCCACGGCCCGGCCAGCGGCCGTCATGGTGGTCTATCGGCGGCAGGACCAGGTCGAAGCTGCCTTGCGCCAGCTGTCCGGCTGGCTGCCGCTGGTCGTGGTCGTCGACAACGGCCCGCAGACGAGCACAGGTCTTCAGCAGCTTTGCAAAACGCTGGGCGCGGTCTACTTGCACGGCGCCAACGCCGGTGGTCTGGCCGGCGCCTACAACCTGGCGCAGCGCCATCTGCTGGCCATGCCCTTGCCGCCGCCCACGGTGCTGTTCCTGGACGAGGACTCCGACATCGGCACCCTGCCCGCCTTCCTGGCCGACCCCGATACCCGCCACATCCTGGCGCAGCCCGACACCGCCGCCATCAGCCCGGCCTATCGCGACCGGGCCACCGGGCTGCGCGGGCGCTACATGTGGCTGCGCCGTTTCAGGCTGGGCTTCAACCCGCGCGAGTTCGAGGGCGTGCGCGAAGTCGCCTTCGTCATCAACTCGATGTCGGTCTGGCGCGCCGAAGCCCTGCAACGCATCGGCCCGTTCAACGAAGGCCTGGCCATCGACCATGTCGACACCGAATACTGCCTGCGCGCCCGCGCCTGCGGCTTGCACGTGCACGTGCACGGCAGCCACGAGTTCCCCCACGCCATCGGCGAACGTCGGCGCTACCGTTTCCTGGGCATGGAAGTGCAGAGCGGCGGCCACGGCCCCGCGCGCCGCCACCTGATCGGCCGCAACACGATGTGGCTGGCGCGCCAGTGGCTGTGGCGCGAACCGGCCTTCGCGGCACTGTGCCTGCTGCGCCTGAGCTACGAGGCCATCGGCATCGCGATGGTGGAAGACCAGGCCGGTGCCAAGCTCTGGGCCTTGCTGCGCGGCGCCGCCTCGGGCCTGACGGCAAGTCTGCGCCCGAAATGATGGCCACGACCGGGACCCGAGCCACGCCAGCCCGCGCCGAAGCGGCCCTGGCGGCTCTGATGCCCCTGGCTGCCTGGTGCACCTACGCGCCACTGGGCGCCAAGTACTTCACCTGGCTGCTGGCCAGCGCCCTGGCAGTGGCCGTGGTGCGCCGCCAGGGCGCCTGGCACGACGCCTTCGCCGCCCCGGGGCCGCGGCTGCTGCTGGCGCTGTGCTTGTGGATGTGGGCATCGGCACTCTGGACAGCCGCGCCGGCCGACCGCATCGTCGCCCACGCCTGGACCCATCTGCTGCCGCTGAGCACCGTGCTGCTGGCCCAGGCCTGCACGCCGGCTGCGGCCAGGCGCTTCATCTGGCACTTCGTGCTGGCTTCGGGCACCGTGGGCGCACTGTGGTGGCTGGATCGCCATGTCGGCCTGCCGGACTCGCTGCTGTGGACCAGCACCATCGACGCCAGCGGCAACGAACGCATCGCCTCGTCGACCCTGCTTGCGGTGGGCGCGGCGCTGGGCTGCTGGCAGGCCAGCCAGGCCGCCAGCCCGCGCCAGCGCTGGCTGGCCTTGGCGCTGGTGGTGCTGGCCACGGCCGGCCTGACGGCACAGGACCGCCGCACCGGCATGCTGCTGTTGCCGCTGCTGCTGCTGGCCTGGGCCCTGGCGGCACCCCGGCGTGCCGACCTCAAGGCGCTGCTGGCCATCGGCGTGCTGGCCGCGGCTGGCGCCACCTGGTTGCTGTCCGACGGCGTGCGCGCCCGCTTCGACGAAGGCCGGCGAGAAGTGCTGGCCTACAGCAGCGGCCAGACCGCGGTCGACACCAGCTGGGGCCTGCGCCTGCGCTTGGCCGAAGTCACGGCGCAGATGGTGCAGGAACGCCCCTGGGCCGGCCACGGCCTGGGCAGCTGGCAGCTGCTGTGGACGCAGCGCGTGCCCGCCGGCACACGCGCTGCCGACAACAGCACGCCGCACAACGAGTACCTGCTGGTCGCCACCCAGGCCGGCCTGCCCGCGGCGCTGCTGCTGGCAGGCTGGTGGCTGGCGATGGCGGTGGCGGCGCTGCGGGCGGGTGCCAACGGCGTGCCGGCGTTGATGCTGTGGCTGACGTTGGCCGCAGGGGCGCTGGCCAATGCCGTGATGCGGGACGCGAAGTGGGCCTTGCCGCTGTGGCTGCTGGCCGGCATTGCCGGCGCATTGACCGTTCGTCGGCTGCGAGCCGACCCGGTGCAGGCGCAAGGACCGGCCGCGTCCTTGCCCGACGCCGGCACCCAGGATCGGCAAGCCCCTTGAATTCTTCCGCGACAATCCGCGTCGGCAGCACCGGCCCGCTGGAGGCCACCCGAACCCCGAGGCCGTGCCCCGCGCGGGACCGCCTGACTGCCTGCAGCCTTGCCTGCGCACCGTTCACATCTTCCTGATCCCGCGTCACGATGTCCTCGTCCAGCCTTGCTGCCAAGCCAAGCCCCGTTTCCGATCACGGTGGATCCAGCCCGCTCACCGGCCTGGTGAGCGTGCTGATCCGCAGCATGGGGCGGCCGCAGCTGGTTGAGGCCCTGCAGTCGGTGGCGGCGCAGACGCACCCCCATGTCGAAGTGGTACTGGTCAATGCATCGGGCACCGGACACCCGCCTTTGCCGGAACTCAGCCGCTCCATGCCCATCGTCCGCGTCGAGCCCGGCCAGCCACTGGGCCGGTCGGCGGCGGCCAACGCGGCGCTGATGGCAGCCAGGGGCGATTGGCTGCTGTTCCTGGACGACGACGACCTGCTCGATCCAGATCATCTTTCCCGCTTGCTGTACGCCGTGCTGGACCAGCCCGGCTTCCAGGTGGCCTACGCCGGCGTTCGCATGCTGAACGCCGACGACCAGCCGGCCGGCGTGCTGGATGAACCCTTCAGCCTGCAGCGGCTGTGGCTGGCCAATTTCCTGCCGATCCACGGCGTGCTGTTCGCCAGGCAACTGCTGCAGCAAGGGTACCGTTTCGACGAATCGTTCGACGCCTACGAGGACTGGGACTTCTGGCTGCAGCTGGCACAGCGCCATGCCTTCCTGCACGTGCCGGGTGTGTCGGCCACCTACCGGCTGGTCGGCGATTCAGGGCTGAGTGCGCAGCGCGACGAGGTCGACAGCATCCGCAGGCGGCAGCAGGTCTACCGCAAGTGGTTCACGATGATTTCTTCGGACACGCTGGAAGGGGTTGCGCGCTACGCGGAAGTCCAGCGCGCCTGGCTGGCCGCCCGGGAACAATCCCAGCGACAGCTCGAGCACCAGATCCGGGTCCAGGCAGAGCAATTGCAGGCTGCCTTGCAGCATGCTGCCACGGCCGAAGCACGCGGCAGCGATCTCGCGCACCAGCTCGAGCACCAGGGCGCGACGGCCAGGGAGGCCATGGCCTCGGCCGCCTTGGCGCATCAGCTGGCCGCACAGGCCCGCGAGATTACCGACCTGAAGCAGGCGGCGCTGGACCAGCTGGGGTCTGCCGCTCGGCAGCAGGCCCGCACCGCGGAACAGCTTCAGGAGCAGCTCGCGGCGTCCCGTCGGGAACTGCATGCCGCGCTCGATCTGCAGGCTGGGCTGGATGCGGACCGGCTGCAGCTTCAAGCCCGGCTCGAAGCTGCCCGGCAGGAACACGAACAAAGGCTGGGACAGCTCGAACAAGCACGGCAGCAACTGGCCGAGGCGGCGGCCACCGATCAATCGCTACAGCAGCAACTGGCCCATGCGCATGCGGTCTACGCGCAGCTGGAAGCTGGTTACAGGAACATGGAGCGCTCGTTGTCCTGGCGCATGACGGCACCCTTGCGCGCACTCAGAGGCATGAAGCCCTTGGCCTGGCTGCGGGACGCGGTCAGGGCGCTGCCGGTGTCGGGGGCGAAGCGCCAGGAAATCAAGACGTGGATGTTCGCGCGGCCCTGGGCCCATCCGGCACTCCGCTGGGTGGCGCCCCTGAGCATGCCCGCAGCGGCACCGCCGCCCATGGCACCGCCGCCGCCCACGCTGGACGAGAAGCAACGCATCCGGGCCGAAGCCGAATCCTCGTTGGGCCAGTTCCTGACCGAAGGCCGGCGCATCGAGCTGCGCTGCACCGACCCGCAGCCCGTGGTGAGTGTCATCGTCGTGGTCTTCAACCAGGCGGGCCTGAGCCGCTTGTGCCTGGACGCGCTGGCTGCCAGCCAGGGAACCTGCTTCGAGACCTTGATCGTCGACAACGGCTCCAGCGACCGCATCCCAGAACTGCTGGGCCGCGTGGACGGCGCCACGATCCTGCGCCCGGGCAGCAATCTCGGCTTCCTGCGCGCCGTCAACCTGGCGGCCGAACAGGCGCGGGGGCGCTACCTGCTGCTGCTGAACAACGACGCCCTGGTCGAGCCGGGCAGCCTGGCCCGGGCCGTTGCCAGGCTGGAGCGGGAGCCCACCGCCGGCGCAGTGGGCGGGCCGATCCTGCTCTGGGGGGGCAGCCTGCAGGAAGCCGGCAGCATCATCTGGGCCGACGGCAGTTGCCTGGGCTATGGCCGCGGTGACGCGCCCGAACTGCCCAGCTATCGCTACGTGCGTGACGTCGACTACTGCTCGGGCGCCTTCCTGATGGTGCGACGGGCGCTGTTCGAGAGCATGGGTCGCTTCGACGAGGCCTTTGCACCGGCCTACTACGAGGAAAGCGACTTCTGCGCACGTCTGTGGGAACAGGGGCATCGCATCGTCTACGACCCGCAGGTGCGCGTGCGCCACTTCGAATTCGCCAGCGAGACCGCCTCGGGCCAGGCCATCGAACTGCAGCGCCGCAACCGCGCCCTGTTCGTGCAGCGACACCCCGACTTCCTGGCAGCGCGCCCCGCGCCCGCCGTGGCCGCCATTCCCATGGCGCGCCAGCGCATCCCCCGCGGTGCGCTGCGGGTGCTGGTGATCGACGACCGGGTTCCGCTGCCCTGGCTGGGCCAGGGCTACCCCCGGGCCGCCAGCATCGTCAAGGCACTCGCGGACCGGGGCCATGCGGTCACGCACTACCCGCTGCAGTTTCCGCAGGAAGACTGGCACGACGTCTACCGCGCACTGCCGGAGACGGTGGAAGTGATGCTCAACCTCGGGCTGCCGGGACTCGCGCGCTTCCTCGACGAGCGTACCGGTCTGTACGACTGCGTCATCGTGAGTCGCCCGCACAACATGGGCATGCTGCGCACCGTGCTTGAGCAAGACAGCCGACGTCTGGCGGGCGTGCGCGTCGTTTACGACGCCGAAGCCATGTTCTCGGTGCGCGACATCGAAAAGGCCGCCCTGGACGGGACACCGCTGGACCGGCCCGAGCAGGAGCAGCGCATTGCCCAGGAACTGGCTCTGGCACAGGGCGCCGACAGCGTGCTGGCCGTGTCCGAACTGGAAGCCCGCCATTACCGCGGCGCGGGCTACACCAACGTGCAGGTGCTCGGGCATGCGCTGGAGCCAGCGCTTCACACACCCGGCTTCGAGGCACGCAGGGGCTTCCTCTTCCTGGGTGCGTTGACCGAGGACGACACCCCGAACAGCGACAGCGTGGTCTGGTTCGTACGCGAGGTGTGGCCCCTGATCGTGCAAGCCCAGGGCAGCGAGGCCCGCTTCGACATCGTCGGCGAATGCACCGCTCCCAGCGTGCTCGCGCTCCAGGCCCCGGGCATCGTCATCCATGGCCGGGTTCCCGACCTCGGCCCCAAGCTCGACGCGGCACGTGTCTTCGTCGTCCCGACGCGCTATGCCGCAGGCATCCCCCACAAGGCCCACGAGGCTGCAGCCCGCGGACTGCCCATGGTCGTGTCGTCGCTGATCGCCCGGCAACTGGGCTGGAGCAAGGGCGAGGTGGCCGTGGCCGAAGACGCCGCGGCTTTCGCGCAGGCCTGCCTGGCCCTGCACGCCGACGCGGAACGCTGGGCCTCCACCCGGGCCACGCTTCTTGCTGCCGTTTCCAGGGAATGTTCCCCCGCCGCGTTCAGGCATGCCCTGGACTCCGCACTGCAAGCCGCCAAGCCCAGCCCCAGACCCGCTTCCGAGCCTGCCCTCGAGTTCGACGCTTGAGTCACGCGAACGCCTTCAGCCACCTGCGGCTGTTCGCTGCGGCCCTGGTGCTTTACTCACACCACTTCGCGCTGTGGGGCAGGCCCGAGCCAGGAACCCTGGGGGTCAGCCTGGGCGGACTGGGCGTGGCCATCTTCTTCGGGATCTCGGGCTACCTGGTTTCCAGGAGCATCGAGCAGGACCCCAGCGCCCTGAACTTCCTGTGGCGCCGGGCCTTGCGCATCATGCCGGGGCTGACGGCCAATGTCGTGTTCTGTGCCGTGCTGGTGGGCGGCGTGCTCACCACCCTGCCGCTGCACGACTACTTCAGCCACGAGAACTTTGCCAGCTACTTCTGGAACCTGGCCTTCAGCCCGCGTTATGCCTTGCCCGCGGTGCTGGTCGATGCGCCCATGCCCTACGCCGTGAACGGATCGCTGTGGACCCTTCCGTTCGAGGTGCTGGCCTACCTGCTGCTGGCCACGCTGATGGCCGTGTTCGGCGGCCGCCCGCTGCGCTGGGCCGTGCCCTTGCTGCTGGTGGTATCCATCGCGGTGGCTGTCCAGTGGCGGCCGGTGGATCCCGTCGTCGTCTACTACAACGACCTGCGCCATGTTCCGCGCTTCATGGGGTACTTCCTGGCCGGGTCGTGCATCGCGCTCTGGAACGACCGCTTGCCGCGGCTTCATGTGCTGGTCTGGCTGCTGGGTCTGTACGCCGTGTTCGACGACGCCGTGATTCGCCAGGCCATCATGATCCTGGCCATTCCGCTGATGGCGGTGGTGGTCGGCGAATACCGGCCCAGCCATGTGCTGCGCAACGATGTGTCTTACGGCCTCTACCTGTATGCCTACCCGGTGCAGCAATCGCTGATTGCCCTGGCCAAGCCGCTGGGCTTCTGGATGACGATGCTGCTGGCCTTCGCCATCACGACGGTGCTGGCCTATGGCTCGTGGCGGCTGGTCGAACAACCGGCACTGCGGTTGAAGCCCAGGCGCAAGATGGCTGCAGGCGGCGCGACGGTGTTGGTTGATGACAGCGTCGCCGAAACACGGTTGCAGCAGCGTGAAGGCTCTTGATGCAGGGCTGACGCGCCAGCAAATGCTCAGTCCAGCTTGCGCAGCCAGATGCCGCCACCCGGGTTCTGCAACAGGGCTGGACAATCCCGCTCGACCCATGGCCGCCTGGCCTGGGCGAAGTGGTCGTTGAAGAACTCGATGCGGAAGCTCTTGTTGAACATCAGGAAAGCCCGCAGGGCGTAAAGCTCGTTCCACGACCGGTTCTCGTCGATGACCCAGTACTTCGGGTATTCGAAGGGCCAGAAGATGTCGTGAAAGTGAATCAGCACGCCGGGGCGCAACACGGGCAGCACTTCCAGGAATTCGTAGTGCACGTCGCTACCCGTCTTCAGCACGTGGGTGGAGTCGATGAACAGGATGTCGTTGGCCTGCAGGCTTCGAAAGACTTCCCGGTCGACAGCCTGCACCCCGCAGTTCAGGATCTGGGTCGCGCTGCGGTCGGTGTCCTTCAGCAAGGACTCCAGCAACTGCGGGTAAGGCTCGATGAAGCTCATTTCGACAGGATGGTCGAAATACTTCTCGATGGTGTCCAGCGCACAGGCCGAAGAGAAGCCGGAACCGACCTCGATGAGCCGCCGCGGCCGATTCAGGCGCAGCATCGCGAAGTAGATGCTGGCGTCGCCCACGCCGTAAGCCGGGTTGTCGAAGAAGTAGCGAAAGCCGGGTTGCCGCTCCCGCGTGAACGGCACTTCGGCCAGGTACGGCAACAGCTGTTGCCAGGTCTGCAACTGCCCTGCCTCGTTCATGTCGACGCCAGCAATCGCGCTGACTTCGCGCGGCTCGGCGAACAGATGCGCGACCGCCTCGGGGTCGACGACCGGACTGTAGAAGTGGCCTGGCGGAACGAAGGCCACGGCACCCGGGCTGTGGCGCTGCCTGAATTCGGCCGAATCGAGGAACTGCTCGGCAATCTGATCGGGCGAGGCACCGTCCGCCAGGGCCTGCGTCCAGTTGGCAACGGCGCCGGGTTCGGGTTCACGGAGAAGGAAGCCGCGGTACAGGGCGCGGATGAAGCGTTCTGGGTTCAATTTCCTCTCCGGCAGGATTCGGCGACAAAGAGATCGGAGGTACCGCACATGCATGCTGCTGCAGTGTGCCATGCCCCTTTTTTGCTACAGGCCCGGCATCAACGGTCTTTGCTGTCGAAGCGCAGCAACAGGCCACTGTCCTCCTGCACATCAGCCCGACTCGGCCCCACCCGCGCGAACAGCGGCACCGGCCCGCAAGCCGCCATCACGGCTGCTGGCCAGGGCAGCACTGCACCACTGCCCACGAAGGCTGCAGCCGGGTCCAGCAAAGGCGTGGGGCTGAGTTCGAACACCCAGGCGCGCTGCAGCGCGGGTGGCACCTGCAGGTCAGCAGTGGACGTGACCGGCCTGAACGGCGGCAGCACCTGGGCCGCAGCCGCAGGCTCGCGCCCCAGCCAGCGGCTGCCCGCAAAATGCCGCGCAAAGTACAGCGGTTCCGACTGCGCCATCAAACCGTCCTTGTGCGATCCCAGCCGCCACAAGTGCACCGCGCGTGCCGCCGGCACGGCCGCCAGCCGCCAGCCGCGTCGGCGCATGCGCAGGCAGAAGTCGCTGTCTTCGTAGTACATGAAGTAGCGCGGGTCGAACAGGCTCTCGCGAGGGTCCAGGCAGGCCCGGCGCACCAGCATCGCGCCGCCCGACAAGGCGCGCTGCGGCACGACCTCGCCATCGGCCGCTGTCCACAGCCGCACGGCCAGCGCGCGCGCCGCGCCCACGAAACGCCGGCGCGAGCGCAGCGACGACAGCGCCTGCGCACGCGCCCAGCGGTCGATGGCCGTGGGCAGGGTCGAAGGCGGCAGCTGCCAGGCCTGTTCCAGGTCCAGCGTCTGCCGGGGCGCCACGGCGGCCAGGCGCGGGTCGGCCTGCAGCGCGGCCAGCAGGGCCTGCAGGCAGCCCGGCAGCACACGCACGTCCGGGTTCACCAGCCAGGCCGCCGCGGCGCTGCTGTGCTCCAGCGCCAGGTTGCAGGCGGCACCGAAACCCAGGTTGTGGCTGGCCACGACCAGCCGCGCCTGCGGCGGCAGCAGCGCACGCAGCTGCGCGGCCTCGACTTCGCTCTCGCTGTTGTCCACCACCACCAGTTCGACGCCGGGGCTGTCGGCCAGCACCGACGCCGCAGCCGCCGCGATGTCCTGCGCCCCGCGGAAGTTGACGAGGACGGCGCAGGCGTCCATCAGCCGGCCGTACCGCCTGGGCTCGGTGGGCAGGGTGGGCCAGCCGGGCTCACTGGCGCCGCGCGCAGCAGATAGGCGAAGGTGTCCAGGCTGTCGCGGTCCAGGCTCAGCCCCGAGCCCTGCAGCGCGCCCAGCCGCTCGGTGCTGCCGGGCAGCAGCACCGGCTGCCAGGCCTGTACCTCGTAGCCGCAGCGCTGGAACATCTGCGCGATCGTCAGCCGGGTAAAGAAACGCAGGTGGGTGACGCAGTGGATGCCCACGGAAGCCCAGTCCCAGCGGCCCTCCAGCAGGTCGGCCAGCACCGACCAGTGGCCCACGTTCGGAATCGACGCCAGAACCACGCCGCCCGGCGCCAGCAGGCGCCTGGCCTGCTGCAGCGCAGCTTCGGGCTCGGCCATGTGCTCCAGCACGTCGAGGAAACTGATGCAGTCGAAGCGCCGGGGCGTGTCGTAGGCCAGGAAGTCGCCCTGCCAGACTTCGTCGATGGCGGGGTTGCGCCGGGCCACCGCGGCGCCTTCGGCCGTCAGCTCCACCAGGCAGGTTCGGGCCTGTGGCTGCGCGGCCTTCACGGCGGCCAGGAAGCCACCGCCACCGCCGCCCACGTCCAGCACCTGCTGCAGCGCGGGCGGCAGCAGCGGCAGCAGTTCTTCGCGCGCAAAGCCGAAGTAGCCGTCGGCGTCGTGGGCCCAGGCGCCGGCCACCTGCACGCAGCTGCCCGCCCCGCCCTGGGTGCTGCGGCGCCAGGCGCCCAGCGTCGTCAGCATCACGCCGAAGTCGGTGTTCCCGGGCAGCGGCAGCAGTTGCACCGGCGCCGCGTCGACGAAGCGTTCCATGCCGCGCAGCGTCATATAGGCCACGCCGCCCATCGGGCCGGGCCGGCGCGAGTCGCAGGCCAGGGCCCGGTCGTGCCCCGCTTTCAGCGCCGCCTGCAGCCGCGCCAGGCAGCGCGCTTCCAGCGTGAACCAGGGGCTGGCCAGCACCAGCACCAGGGTGTCGTCGGGGCCGTTCCACTGCGCCAGTTGCCCAGCGCCTTCGGCACCCATCAGCAGCTGCACACCCGGCCCCAGGCTGGACAGCAGGTCGCGCCAGGCGTAGTCGGCCTCGGCCACGCCCAGGCCTTCGGTCGACGCCAGGTGCACGAGCAACGGCGCTGAAGCGTCCATGGCCGCCACGGCTGCACTGCGAGTGTTCCAGGCAGCGGCATGAACCGGAACGGGCACAGGTACAGGCACAGGCACAGGCGCGGGCACTGACTCGGCCAGGCCCAACCGCCAGCCCACCTGCGCCGCGTCGTGTGCGACGATGCCGGCCAGGCCCGCCCGCAGCGCCGCCCCGTCGGCCACCTGGTAGGCCTCGGCATGGCTGACCTTCGGGCCCAGGGTGTAAGACCGGAAGCGGTTCAGCGCCAGCACCTGTTCGCCGTAGTCCTGCACCTGCAGCTGCGAAGGGAAGCAGTCGATGGCCGCGCGCTTGCGCGCCAGCACCGGGGTGATGTCCACCAGGCGGTTGGCGAACAGCGGGTGGCCGATCTCGAAATACACCAGCTGTGTCGAGCTGCCTTCACCGAACACCTGAGCGAAAGCCGCGGTCGCGGCGCAGGAAACGCCTCGGTGGTCGGGGTGGATCTCGTAAGCCGAAGGCGCCAGCACGCAGTCGGCGCCGCTGCCGGCCATGGCCGCGCCCATGCGCTGCACCAGGGGGGCGTCGGCGCGCACGCCGCGGTCGGGCAGGCGCCAGAACTCCAGCGCCGCAGGCTGACCCCCCGGCCCGGCCAGCGCCTGCGCCGCGGCGCGGCTTTCCTGTTCGCGCGTGGCCATGTCGCCACCCGCCGCGCCATCGCTGACGATCACCACCTTCACGGCCGTGCCAGCGGCCAGCCAGGCGGCGATGAGACCGCCGCAGCCGAAGATCTCGTCGTCCGGGTGCGGCGCGAACACCAGTGCGGACCGGGCCGGCAGGTGCGGCAGTGCGGTGTAGGGGTAGACCGTGGGTTCGTCGGGCAGTGCGGGCGGGCTCGGGGAATTCATGGCCGTGCGGGTGTCAGCGGAAGTCGGTGTCGCCGCCCATCAGGAACCAGCGGCCCTGCAGGTCGGCCGGCGCCATGCCAGGGGTGTGCACGTTGGCGGGCACGGTCACGTCCAGGGCTTCGGCGTGGGCCGGCTGGGCAGGATCTTGCAACAGCGCGGCGTGCGAGCTGCTCACCCAGGCCTGAACCTGCGGCAGCCCCAGGCGCGCAGCGTCGGCCTTGGCCAGCTGCACCAGGCCGGCGAAGCGGGAAGGATGCGCCACCAGGTCCATCAGCTCGAGCCGGTCGGCATGGGCGCGCAAAACGACGGCGCCCAGCGCCTGCCCCGAGCCCGGCTCGCGCCACAGCAGCAGCCGGTAAGGCACACCGGGCCGCTGGCCATAGCGATAGCGCAGCCAGGCGGGGTCGCGAACGCCCAGCACCGAAGCCGCCAGCGCGTGCGCCATCTCGGCCCACAAGCCCTGCAGTGCCGACCCCGTGGCCGACGAGGCATCGATCGAAGCCGCGTCGACGACCTCGACCGCATCCCAGCCATCGCCTTCGAAGGCCAGCGCCGGCCAGCTGAGCTGGGTGATGCCGTCAACCGGGGCGTACAGGCCCAGCCGTTCGGCCACCTGCATGTGGCGGGAACTGGGGAAGCCGAAACCCACGGCATGGCGGCGGCCCCAGCCGATCTCGCATTCCAGCAGCGTGGCGGCGACGTCGTGCAGCGGCAGGCGCCGGCCCAGGCCACCGTTGGCCGCGGGCGCCACCATCACGTCACCCACCTGGCAGCCCAGGCCAGGCTGGCCCATCAGCAGCAGCGTCCGCGTCAGCCCGCCGTAGTGGGCCAGCATCTCGCTGCCGCGGTACAGGCCCACCGCCACGCCTTGGCCATGGCCGTACTTCCACTGCCATTCGGGCGCGGTCATCGGGTGGCCGAAGACACGCTCGAACAGCTGGCGCATGGCCGGCGCATCGGCGGCTTCCACCCGCGCCAGGCGCAGCGCCGGCACGCTGGTGCGCTGCAGCCGCAGCAGGCGGTAGGCCAGCACGCCTTCGGCCAGCAGCCGGGCGCGCGCTTCCGCAGCCGCGATGGCCGCCTGGCGCGGCGCCGGGCCGCGGCCGGCATGGGCCAGCCGGCGCTGCAGCAGGGGGTAGCTGGGCAGGGCTTCGCGGCTCAGGTCTTGTTCGGCCTGCAAGCGCCAGCCGAAACGCCTGGCCAGCGCCGTGAACTCATCCAGCCGGGGCGCCACGGTGTGCTCCGGACCGCCGGTGCGCAGGGCGAACAGGTCCAGCACCCGCATCTGTGCGCCCACGTCCAGGCCCAGCCGGTCGGCGGCCTCGAACCAGACCAGCGAGCTTTGGTGCTGCAGGCCGTCGTGCAGCACCAGGGCGCTGGAACCCGCTTCGCGCAGAAGCGCCAGCGGGCGCGCCAGTGCCGCATCCACGTCCTCGCCAGGGTGCAGGAACAGCCCATGGTGCGGCAGCGTGCACCCCTGCAGGCAGCCGGGCGGTGGCGTCGCGAACGGATCGACACCGAACAAACCCATTTCCGGCGCAGGCAAAGGCCAGGGCAACTCAGCCACCGTCATGCCAGCGATGCGGCAGTGACACCACGCCTTGCTCGACATGGTCCTGCACCACCTCGACCGTGGCCACGTGTTCGGCCGATGCATAGACGTGGATCGCACGGTCGCACAGCACATACACCGACACCGTGTAGCGCCCTTTCAGCAAGGGCAGCGCCGGGAAGGTGACGCCCACGCGCACCAGCCCGGCCGCGTCGCGCTTGAGCGCAGCGCCGTCGATCCAGTTGCCCACGCTGGCCAGGGCCCGCCCGTCGGCGCCGTGCAGCACCACGCCCACGGTCGGGCAAGGAATGCCGGGATCGCTGCGGAAGCTGGTGGTGACGACGAGGTCGTCGACGCCGTTGCGGAAGGCCTGGCCGTCGGGCGGCGGGCGCACTTGCACCTGCTGCAACGCGGCCGATGGTGAATCGAAGCGCTGCGCCTGGGCCGGCATGTCGCCGCTGCCGCCCTGTTCGCGCCGCGCCAGCCATTCCGAATACTCCACCGTCACCGCATGCGCCGGTCCGTCCAGGCGCACCGTGCCGCCTTCCAGCCACAAGGCCCGCGTGCACAGTGCCTCGACCTGGAACATCGAATGCGAACAGAACAGGATCGTCGTGCCGCGATCCTTCAGCGCCATGATGCGCTCGTAGGACTTGCGCGCGAAGGCACCGTCGCCCACCGAGAGCGCTTCGTCGACGACCAGGATCTCCGGGTCGACGCTGGTGGCCATGGAAAAGGCCAGGCGCACGAACATGCCGCTGGAATAGCTGCGCACCGGCTGGTCGATGAATTCGGCGATGCCGGCAAATTCCACGATGCCGTCCATGCGCCGATTCACCTCGGCCGCCGACAGGCCCAGCAGGGGGCCGTTCAGGCGCACGTTCTCGCGCCCGGTCAGTTCGGGGTTGAAGCCTGCGCCCAGCTCCAGCAGCGCCGCCACGCGGCCCTGCACCCGGCGTTCGCCGCGGCTGGGCTGCAGCACGCCGCAGACGATCTGCAACAGCGTGGACTTGCCGGCGCCGTTGCGGCCGACGATGCCCACCACCTCGCCCCGCCGGATGCGCAGGTCCACCCGGTGCAGCGCGTCGTATTGCCGGCCCTGGGCCGTGCGCCCGCTGAGCTGCTGCCACAGCCGGCGCCAGGGTTGAGACTCCAGCGAATAGCTCTTGGCCACGTCGCGCAGATCGATCACGACGTCGTCGGTGGTGGGCGCCAAGCTCATACCAGGTCGGCGAAACCCGGGCGCAGCCTGGCAAAGGCCCAGCGTGCGAAGAAGAAGGCCAGCACCAGCACCACCGCCTGCACCACCGCCACCTGCAGGTTCAGGGCGTCGCCGAACCAGGCCATGCGGAAGAGTTCGATCGGCGCCGACAGCGGGTTGATCATGAGGATGAAGGCCAGTGCCGGCGGCGCGGCGTTGACGGGGTAGAACACCGGCGACAGGAACAGCAGCCCGGTCATCGCCAGCGGCACCAGATGCTGCAGGTCGCGCAGGTAGCAGCCGAACGCCGCCAGCAACAGGGCCACGGTGTACTGCAGCAGCAGTGTCCAGGCCAGCGCCAGCGGTAGCCACAGCCAGCTGGCGCGCACGCCTTCGCCCAGCACCAGCACCATCAGCGCCAGCACGCCCAACTGCAGCAGCATGTGCAGCGCCACCTGCATGAGCAGGCCCACGCACAACAGGTCCAGCGGGAACACCACCCGCTTGACGAGATTGGCGTTGTCCTGGATCAGCCGCGTGGCCCGCCCGGCCACTTCGGCCACCGCCGAAAACACCGCCAGCCCGGCAAACAGGCGCATCACGAACCCGAAGCCGTCGGCCTGCCCGGGCAAGGCGCCGCCCCAGCGCGCCTGGAAGACGCCGCGGAACACCAGGGTGTACACCGCCACCATGGCCAGCGGCGCCAAAAGTGCCCAGGCGACACCGGCGACGCTGCCACGGTAACGCGCCAGGATGTCGCGCTTGGCCAGGGGCCAGGCGAGCATCAGGTGGGCGAATCCGGTGGCGGCCATGGCGTGTTCAGCGCACCTGCAGGACCGAGGTCACGACGACGTTGTTCACCGGCAGGTTCTGCAGGATGGGGTCGGCCGCGGTCGTCGCCACCTGGCCCACGGCGTCGAGGACGTCCTGCCCTTCGATGACCGTGCCGAACACGGCGTAGCCCGGTTGTTCGTCGCTGATGCGGTCGAATTCGGGGTTGTCCCTGAGGTTGAAGTAGTACTGCGCCTGGGCCGAATTCGGCTGCGCCGTGCGCGCCATTGCGATGGTGCCGCGCAGGTTCTTCAGGCCGTTGTTCGACTCCAGCGCAATGGGCGGGAATATCGGTGCCTTCGGCGTGGGGCCGGAGGTGTAGCCGCCGCCCTGGGCGATCTGCCCCCGCAGCACGCGGTGGATGAGGGTGTCGCGGTAGAAGCCGGCTTCGACGTAGGCCATGAAATTCGCGGCCGTCAGCGGCGCCTGCCGCGGGTCGATCTCGACCAGGACGTTGCCGGTGCTGCCATCGCGCCTGATCGCGAACGACACCCGCGGCAGGGGCACGTTCAGCGACACCCGGCCCAGTTCCTTGCCGTCGGACATGCGGATGCGCGGCGACATCTCGCCCACGCCGCGCACCAGGCAGCTGAACTGAACCTGCGAGTCGGTGGCACCGTTGGAGCGGGTGACGTTCTCGCAGGGCAGGCCCTCCACGGTCATGAACAACGTCGGGTCGGCCAGGCCGGAACCGTTGGCGGTGATGGTGGCCGTGCGGGCATAGGCCAGGCCACTGGCCGAGATGGTGCTGATCGACGGGCCGTTGCCGCCGCCACCGCAGGCGCTGAGGACCAGGCCCAGGATCAACAGGAAACCGCCGCGGGTGATGAATCGCTGTGCTGTGCTCATGGCTTCTTCGGTTCGGTGGCATCTGCGGCGGCGCCGACGAGGAAGCGGTCGACGTCGGCCGCCACTTCCTGCATCGGCATGCCCGCGCGCAGCATCAGGCGCACGCGGGACAGCAGGGTTTCGCTGCGCGCCTGGGTCAGGTCGCGTGCAGCCGAGAAATACACGGCCTGGGCTTCGGCCAGCTCGCTGTTCGTGCCCAGTCCGGTTTCCAGAGCGCGGCGCGCGCCCTGCACCGCCAGGGCCGTGGACTCCAGCGCCCTCAGGTACGAGGCCACCCGCTTTTCGCCATTGACCACGGCCTGGTAGTGACGCTGGATATCGACCTCGATGGTCTCCCGTTCCTGGCGCAGTTCCTCGGCGACCTGCGCCTCGCGCAGGGTGGCTTGCTTGACGCTGGCGTCGACCCCACCACCGTTGAACAGGGGCACGCTCAGCTGGACACCGATGGAGCGGATCGAGGTGACCTGCCCCACGGTGTTGGACGCGTCGTTTTCGTTGCGCCCGACGCTGGCCACGAGGTCGAGCTTGGGCAGGTGGCCGGCGGTCTGGCGGCGCGTGAACTGGCGCGCCACTTCGCGCGCGCGCTCCTGGGCCTGCAGGTTGGGGCTCTGGCGCATGGCCAGCTCGATCCAGTCGCCCAGGCGTTCCGGAAACAGGGGCACGGTCGCATGCGCCGGGGGCAGCATCTGCGTCTTGGGCTGGACGATGCCCGTCAGTCGCTCCAGCCGGCTGCGGGTCACGTCGACCAGGTCGACGGCCTCGATCAGGCGGGTGCGGGCCACGTCGACGGTGGCCTGGGCCTGTGCCACCTGGACACGCGTGCCTTCGCCCCGGTCCAGGCGCCGCACCGCCTGTTCGGCCTGCATGGCATAGGCCTGCACCTGCGATTCGGTCAGGCGACGCGTGTCTTCGGCCACCAGCACCTGCACATAGACCGTTGCAAGCCGCTCGACCAGGTCCAGCCCCTGGCTGCGGAACACCGCCTCGGCCACCTCAGACTGGGCCTGGGCCTGGCGGAAACCGCTGATTGCGTCGAAGTTGAACAGCGGCATGCGCATGTTCAGGCTGACCTGGGGTGCTCTGTAGTCCAGCGGTACGCGCACTTCCTGGTTCTGAGCGTTGGGAAAACTGCGCGAGCCGGCCACGGCAGATTCGTTGGCCGTCAAGGCCACCACGGGCAGCAGCTGGGCCCGCGCGATCGGCACGCCGTAGCGCGCGGCGTCGTACTCGAAGCCCGCCGCACGGAACGGAGCGTCGTTCATCTGCGCCGCCTGCAGGGCTTCGCTGAAGCTCATGGCCTGGGCCTGGGCGGCCCACAGCAGCAGCAGTGCCGTGGCCAGGGTACGGATGGACAGCAGGCGCCGGGGCACCCGGGGTTGGCGGTGCTTCATCATTGCTCGGTCATCGACGCTGCGATGCGCTTGACCAGCGGCTGCAGCAGGTAAGTCATCAGCGAACGCTCGCCTGACTTGATCAGGATGTCGGCCGTCATGCCGGGCAGTACGACGTTGTTGCCCAGGGCCTTCAGGCCTTCGGGCGTGAGCTCGACACGCGCCGTGTAGAAGGAGTTGGAGACACCGTTGTGGGTCTCGGTGACGACGTCGCCCGACAGCGAGATCATCCGGCCCAGCACAACCAGGTGCGGAGTCGCGGCGAAGGCCGAGAAGCGCACCTCGACCTCGTTGCCGACTTTCACGCGGTCGATGACCTGGGGCGGAATCTTCACGTCGAGTTTCAGCGTGGCATCGGCCGGCAGGATGTCCATCAGTTGCTGGCCCGAACTGACGACGCTGCCCGGCCCGCCGACGGCCAGCCCGATGACCTGGCCAGCCACCGGCGTCTTGATCTGCATGCGGTCGAGCTCGATGGTGACCGCGTTCAGCTTCTCCTCGTTCGCCTGCACTTCGCTGCGCAGTTCCGCCAGCATGCCCGAGGCCTCACGCGCGTACTCCTGCTGGCGCTGGGCGATGCGCAGCCGGGCTTCGGCCACCGTGCTCTGCAGACGCAGGATGTTGGCTTCCAGGTCGGCCAGCGAAGAGCGCAGCTCGGCCTGCGACTGTTCCAGTTGCAAGGCCTGGTTGCGCGGTGCAAAGCCTTCGTCTGCCAAGGCCCTGACGCCCGCCAGCTGCTGCGTCTGCAGGCCCTGCTGGGCACGGCGCGCCTGCACCACCTGGCGCAGGCCGGCCAGCTGAAGCTCGTTGTTCGTGATGGCCTCGCGCATGGCGGCAAGCTCGGCCGTGTGCGCGGCGCGGCGCGCCTCGAACAGCTGCTTCTGCACGGTCATGAACTGCTGGCTCATGGCGTCGTCGGGCTTGAGCAGGTCGGGGTGGAACTCCAGCGTGCGGGCGCCCGAGATCTCGGCCAGCAGCCGGCTTTCCATGGCGCGCTGCGACAGGTAGTTCTGGCGGATGCTCTGGAAACTGGCCCGGGTAGTGGCGGGGTCGAGTTCGACCAGCACGTCGCCAGCCTTGACGATGTCGCCGTCCTTGACCAGTCGTTCGCGCACCACGCCACCCTGGATGTGCTGGATGGTCGTACGCCGCGATTCCACCGCCACCGTGGCCGGCGCCGGCACGCCTTCGTCCAGCGGCGCCCAGATGGCCCAGGCCATGAACAGGCCAAAGCCGACGATCAGCGACCAGAAGCCCAGCCGGATGGGCGTGCGCGTGTCGGTCAGGCGTTCGGCTTCGATGGCTTCGGCACCCTTGCCGGCAACGGCAGGGGCGGGCATGCGGACGTCGATCGTTCCGCCTTCGGATGTTTTGATGTTCATGGCTTTGCGTTGACTGCGGGAACCTGCTGGCCGGGCGCTGGCGCGGCCGTGACCGGGCCGAACTGCGCGACGCGCCCGGCGTCGAGCACGAGCACTCGGTCGGCCAGGCTGAGCAGGTTTTTCTGGTGGACGATCATGAAGACGGTACGACCCTTGGCTTTCAGGGCCTGGACGGCGCGACCCAGGGCCGCCTCGCCCTGGTCGTCGAGGTTGGCGCTGGGTTCGTCCAGCACCACGATGGCGGGCTGGCGCAAGAGCGCGCGGGCCAGGCCCAGGCGCTGGCGCTGGCCACCGGAAAGCGTGTCGCCGGCCTCGCCCACGGGCGTGTCGTAACCCTTGGGCATGCGCAGCACCATGTCGTGAATGCCGGCCGCCTGGGCCGCGAGGATGACTTCGCCCGAGTCGATCTTTTCGAAGCGCGCGATGTTGTCGGCGATGCTGCCTTCGAACAGTTCAACGTCCTGCGGCAGGTAACCGATCTGCGGACCCAGCGATGCCCGCGGCCAGGCGCGGATGTCGTGGCCATCAATGAGCACCTGCCCCGTGGCGCCGGGCCAGATGCCCAGCAGGCAGCGCGCCAGCGTCGACTTGCCAGCCCCTGAAGGACCGACGATGGCCACGACTTCGCCGGCGCGGAATTCCAGGTCGATGCCGTGCAGGATGGGGGTCTTGCGGCCGGGGGCCGTGGCCGTCAAGCCTTTCAGGCTGATCTGGCCACGCACTTCGGGCAGGGGCGGATCGACCGGCTGCGTCGTCTGGGCGTCGAGCAGCTCGTTCAGGCGGCGGTAGGAGGCCTGAGCGTCGGCGAACTGGCTCCAGCTTTGCACGATGAGCCCGACCGGACGCAGCGCGATGCCCATCAGCGAGTTCGCGGCCACCATCGCGCCAGCGCTGATCTTGCCGTCGATGACCAGCAGGGCGCCCAGCGACAGCATCAGGCCCTGCTGGGTGTATTGCATCCACTTCATCGCCGACTGCACCCGGGCGGCCATTTCCTGCGACTGCGCCTGCTGTTCCAGGAAACGCTCGTTCAGCGCCATCCACTGCGTGCGCAGATTCGACTGCATGCCCATGGCTTCGACCGTCTCGGCGTTCCTGAACTTGGCCTGCAGGTACTGCGAGGCCTCCAGGCCCAGCTTCTGTCCGGCCTTGATGCTTCGCATCTGCATGCGGTGAGCGCCAAAGCCCATCACCAGCTGGACGACGGCAAACACCACCGACAACCAGCCCAGCCAGGGGTGCAGCAGGAACAGCGCGCCGATGAACACCAGGGTCCAGGGCGTGTCGACGACGGCGAAGACACCGTTGCCGGTGAGGAACTGACGCAGTGCGTTCAGGTCGCTCAGGGGCTGCGTGGGCAGCTGGCGCTGCTGGTTCAGCTGCGCGGTGAAGCCGGCCGTGAACACACGTTCGTTCAGGACTTCGTCGAAGCGGTTGCCGGCGCGCACCAGCAACCGCGAACGCAGCCATTCGGCGAAGGACATGATGCACAGGAACAGCACCATGAACACCGTGACGGCCACCAGCGTGAGCATGTTGCCGCTGAACATGACACGGTCGAAGACCTGCAGCATGTAGATGATGGGGGTGAGCATCAGCACGTTGGCAAAAGCGCTGAACACGACGATCCAGAGCACCTCGCCACGGAATGTCCACAGCACCTGGTCGATGCTGTTGCGCCGGCCCGAGGCGGGCGCAGCAGGGCGCGTGTCGCCGGCTGTACCCAAGGTTGCGCGCGGTGTCAGCGTGCTCATGCCGAGGCTCCCTGTGTCGTCAGCGCGGGCTGCGCAGGCTGCGCTGCCACCATGCGCGCGGCCTGCGCGCGCAGGGCCTGTTCGTTGGCGGCCTTGACGGCGTTCAGGACTTCGTCCTTCGTGCCGAACTGCAGCACCGCGCCGTCCTGCAGCACCAGCAGGCGGTCGGCGGCCATCAGCAGGTTGCTGCGGTGGGTGATGGCCACGATGGTCACCTTCTCGGACTTCAGTTCCTTCAGCAGCGCCTGCAGTTCGCGGTCGCCGGCTTCGTCCAGACTGGCGTTCGGCTCGTCCAGCACGATGAATTTGGGTGAACCGTAGATGGCGCGGGCCAGGCCCAGGCGTTGCCGCTGGCCGCCTGACAACACGGCACCGTCGGCGCCAATCTGGGTGTCGAAGCCCTCGGGCAGCGCTTCGATCATGGCCGTGATGCCCACCCGGTTGGCGGCTTCGCGCACCTTGTCCAGGTCGACCCGGCCAAAGCGGGCGATGTTCTCGGCCACGCTGCCGTCGAACAGCTCGACGCCTTGGGACAGGTAGCCCACATGGGCACCCAGTTCCCACTTGGGCCAGGTGTAGACATCGGCTCCGTCCAGGCGAACCTTGCCGACTTGCCCGCCCCACACGCCGATCAGGGCCCGGGCCAGGGTGCTCTTGCCCGCGGCAGACGGGCCCACCACCGTGAGCAGCTCACCAGGCCTGGCGAAGAAGCTGACGTTCTTCAGCACCGGCGCCTCGGCTCCAGGCGGGGTGAGCGTCAGGGCCTCGACGCTGAGGTGGCCTTGCGGCGCGGGCAGCGGCAGCTGGAATTCAGGTGCAGGGACATCCGACAGCAGCTGTGCCAGCCGTGTGTGAGCCGACATCACGCCCCCGATCTGCCGCCACTGGCCGACGATCTGCGCCATCGGCGCCATCACCCTTCCGCCCAGGATGCTGGCAACGATGACCATGGCCATGCCGCCGTTCAAGCTGTTGCCCAGGGCCGCCCAGGTGGCCAGGCCCAGCAGCAGGGAACCCATCAGCAGCCCGATCAGCTTGGATTGCGTGCCCATGGCCGAGGCGCTGTCGGAGGCGTCCGACAGCTTGCCCAGGAAGCGCCGCTGCGTGGCCATCCAGCGCGTGAACATGGTGTGCTGCATGCCCATGGCTTCGATGACCTGGGCGTTGCGCAGGGTGGCTGATGCCTTCAACTGTGCTGCGGCCTGGGCGCCATTGGCTTCACCATAAGGCCGCGCGCCGCGCACATGCTGCAGCCAGCCGATGCCCAGCTGCAACAAGGCCAGCACGGTGGCGAGCAATCCCACCCAGATGTTCATGGCGTACAACAAGGCCAGGCAGAGCAGCGACGAGGGCAGGTCCATCACGCCCGTCACCGCAGGGGAGTGCACGAAATCCGCCAGCGTCTTCACGTCGGAGACCGCCTGCACGCTGCCGCTGGGCAGCTTGCGCAGGTTGGCGGTGAAGCTGGCATGGAAGACCCGCGGCAACAGCTTTGCATTGACATCCGCCGCGGCGCGGCGCAGCGCCCTGGACCGGGCCAGTTCCAGCAGTTCCAGCACCACGTAGATGCACAGGGCAGCCAGCAACAGCCAGCCCATGGTCCCGACATTGCGGCTGTTCAGCACGCGGCCGTAGACCTCGAACATGTACCAGGAAGGTGCCAGCACCAGGACACCGGTGACGAGGCTCAGGCGAATGGCCTGCCAGTACTGCGGACGCGGGCCGGACAGCACGCCGCGCAATTGGCGCGTGCCACTGGCGCGGCTCTCGGGGGTGGAGGCTAGTTTCATGGGGCAGTTCGGTTCTGTCGGGGGGGCGCGGCAGGCAGCCTGGCGGCTTCAGGGATCGGGCTTTCAGGCACGGTGGGGCCGTGCAGGACAAGCAGGTAATGGGGCATTTCGTCGGCTGCAGCTTCGCGTTCGGACGTGGACAGGGCGGCGCCCTCCTCGCCTTCGGCGCCAGGCACGCTGGCAGATGGCTCGGCGCCGTCGCCGAAGGTGAAGCTCAGCTGGAACTGGTTGTCGCGGAACAGCAGTACCACTTCGCGCAGGCGGGCGGTACGAAAACGCTGTTCGTCGACGGGTGCCAGAGGCAGGTTGAAGCGCATGCGTCCGTCCAGCGTGTACATCGACGCAACGCCGTCGCGCAGGCTCAGCGTGTGGCGGTCGAAGTAGACCGGCGACTGCGGCAGGAACTGCAGCCTGGGCAGAGGCCTGCCCGCCAGACGGGTGAGGTTGAAGGGGCTGCTGGGATGCTGATAGACCCAGCGCGAAGCCCGGGACACCGAATAGAGGGCATTGCAGATCATCTGCGAGCCCAGGGCCGGAAATTGTTCGCGCATGGCCCGGTAAGCCAGGTGATGCAGACCCACGCGATTCCAGCAGCCGGTTTGCTGCACCACGGGTGCCAGCGCATTGCAGACCTGCGCGAAGGCAGCCTGTAGCTCCAGCAGCCGGGCATGCTGGGCCGGCGTGGTTTGCAGGCGGATGTGGAGCACGGAATTCATATAGGAAGCCAAGTGTAACGGCTTCCTATATGAATTGCTCCAAACTGTTGTGTGTTTCAAACGAACGGCTGGCGCGTGATCAGCCTCGTTTTCGATGGTCCGACTTGGGCTCTGAGCGCGGTCAATGAGCAGGCGAAAAAAAACCGCGCTGTGAACAGCGCGGTTTGTAGTGAGTCGCCCCCGCCTGGCGGAGAGGGCGACATCACGGTCGGGATCAGCCGCCCATCAGGACGCTGCCGAAGTTGTCGGTGGTCAACGAAGACCACAGCGTATCGGCCAGGTCGATCGTGCCGGCCAGGGTGGCCGAAACGCTGCCTGCGCCCACGCCAGCGGCGTCGGTCACGGCATAGACCTTGCCGACGTTGGTGGCAGCGTCGAAAGCGATGTACACGTGCGTCTTCGCAGTGGCCGAGTCGGTGAACAGGGCTGCAACCAGTGCGGCCGTGCCGTTGGTGGCCGCGACTTCTTCAGCCACGTTCACCGAGCGGTTCACGTCGAACGCGGTCGACAGGGTCGTGCCACCCAGCGCAGCGAAGTTCAGGACGTCACCACCCGTAGCCAGCGAGCCGGCGCGGAAGTGAACGATCGTGTCGTTGCCGAAGGCCGCACCGAACACCACCATGTCGTTGCTCGACAACAGGGCCGTGCTGCCCGAAGTCGTGCCCAGAACGATGACGTCGTTGTCAGCACCCGGGGTGACGGTGTTGTCGCTGGTGCTGACGCTGGCCGCACCGCGCACTTCGGTGTTGCCACCCAGTGCGCCGGTTTCGGCGAAGCGGTCGGTGTAGTCGCCCTTGGTGTCGAAAGCCTGCTTCGCAGTGGCCATCGCAGCCAGAACCGCACCTTCGTTTGCAGCAACGCCGTAAACGGCGGCTGCAGCCGAGATGTCGGAAGGAGCCACAGCACCCACGACGGGGACAGCAATCGTGATGCTCAGGTTGGCTTCAGTCGCCTGACCGTCGATCAGCGAGGTGATGGTCAGGCTGTTCGCGGGGCCGTCAGCCGCAACGATGAGCTTGTTCAGCACCGCGTTGTTGTTGATGGCGTCCTTAATGGCCTGGTTCACCTGCAGGTCGCTGGTACGGTAGTTGGTGCTGGGCACCGTCACCACCGAAGTCAGGCCCTTGAAGTCCACCGTCAGGCGGGTCGCGAACAGGTTGTACGAGTTGTTCAGATCCGAGCGCAGATCGAAGATGTTGCGCTCATCGTTCACAGCCAGTGCGTAGCCCGAGCCCGGTGCGGTCGACACTGCCAACTGGTTGGAAGTGTTCAACACCCAGACAGCGTTGCTGGTACCAGCCGTGGTGCCTGCGACAAAGCCTTCGGCGGCAGAAACCGCCTGGTCACGGGCGAATGCCGTAGCCGCAGCGATGGACTGCAGAGTCGCCAGTTGGGCCTGTGCATCGGCCACCGCAACGTTGCTGGTGCGTTGCAGCGCCGCGATTTGCACGTCGACCTGGTTGACCTTTTCGACCAGTGTCAGCACGCCGGCAGCGCCCGTTGCAACAGCGTCCAGTGCGATCTTGGCCGCACCGTTGATGACGTTGTTGAACACCGCGTTGGTGGTGATGATCTGGAAGTCCAGGTCGCTCACGCCCACTGCCAGCGCTGCGCTCAGGGCCGTGAGGCCCGACTGTTGAGCCAGCAAAGGACCCAGCGTGCCGGTGGTCGGCGTGCCGGTGAACGTGGTGACAGCGTTGGCTGCTGCAGTGGCTGCGGCAATAGCCTCTGCCGAACCCACCGCGTCCTGAGCAACCGCCTCAGCGTCCGCGAGGACGGGGTCGATACCGGCAAAGTTCGCTGCCGTACGAACAGCGGCGTTGTCGGCGTTGATCGCAGCGGTCAGGTTGGCCTGGGCCGTGGTGTTGGCGTTCGTTGCCGCGTTGATCGCCGGAGCCAGGATGAGCTGGATGGCAGTCACGTCAGCGGCGTCGATAGCGCCGGCACCGATTGCAGTCTCGAGAGCCTGCGCCTCGGCCACCGTGCGCGAACCGTTCGCAACTGCGGTCTTCAGCGCAGCGATCCAGGCCGGCTGCGCCGCACCCAGGACCAGAGCCGCATTCAGTGCTTGCAGACCAGACAGGATGGTGGCAGTACCGGCAGCGCTGGCGGCGCCGTCGTAAGCACCGCTGACCAATACGGTGTTGTTCACCACGTCGGTCTGCGTTGCGTTCAGCAGCGGAGCGTACGTGCCCACGGCCGCATCAGCAGCAGCAGCGGTTGCAGCAGCCGAGCGGTTGGCATTGATGTACGACTCCAGCAGGTTGTTGCCTGCAGTGAACTCGGCCAGCGTCAGCGTGGCGGATGCCGGTGCCGTGCCTGCCGTGAAGGTGGCGTTGCCAATCACCGTCGTTGCCGGGGTGACTGCCGATCCAACCCGCGTGCCGTAGGCGGTGAACAGGGCCACCACCTGGTCGGCCGTCAGCGCGCCAGGGGCGGCGACGGTGATGCCGGCGTTGTACGCGGCAAGGATGGCCGTCTCCAGGTCGCCCTTGGTGGGCAGTGCCGGGTTCGGGTTGGCGGGAACAGCCGGGTCGGTGAAGCTGACGGGCGTCACCAGGTTCAGCGTGTTCAGCGCGACTTCACGGGCCTGCAGCACGGCGGCGCTGGTGCTGTTCGACAGCGCGCGCGCAGCGTTGGCAGCAGCCAGTTCAGCGGCGGCGGCAGCAGCGTAGACGCGACCTGCGTCGTTCTCCGAACCCTGGTTGATGGCCTGGGTGCCGGTGTTGTCGACGTAGATGGTGTCCGTGCCCGAACCGCCGAAGATGATGGCGTCGCCAGCACCCGGGGTACGGATGGTGTCGTTGCCGTCACCGCCGTCGATGCGGACGTTGGCGTTCAGCTTCTGGTTGTTGTACCAGTTCTGGAAGCCACCATTCAGCGGGTCGATGCGGACGCTGATGGTGTCGTTGCCGGCACCACCTGCCAGGTTGAACGTGAAGTCTTCACGGCCGGACATGATGGTGTTGCGGCTGCTGGCAATGCCAGAGTCGATGGCGACCGTCATGCTGTCGTTGCCCACACCACCGGTGTAGATGAAGTCAGCCACTTGCGTGGTCTGGCCCGGGGTGGAGGTGTTGTCGCCGGCCGGGTTCGGCTGGGTGTCGCGGGTCAGGATGTACTTGGCGAACGAAGCGGCCGTAACAGCGGCGTCGAACGTGACCGTGCCGCGCATCGCGGAAGCGTCGATCAGGCGAACGTCGTTGAAGCCGAAGTCGTCGTGCTGAGCGACAGCACCAGGCAGCGCGCCGGCCTGGCTGGCGGCGTTGTTGGGGGCACCGGTGACGGCGCCGCCGGCATTGCCCAGAATCGACACGTTGCCGCTGGCAGTGCCGTTCTTCAGAACGACTTCCTTCAGCCAGTTGTTGGTCGAGTCGACGTTCTGCAGGCGGCTGGTGCGCTCAACGGTGATTTCGAAGCGGTCGACACCACGCGAGGTCGAGGTTTCACCGACCGACAGGCCACCGATGACCAGGTCGCCGCCCGTGCTGCCACGGCCCACGTCGTCCAGGATGATGGTGCTGGTCACGAGGTCGTTCGTGGCCGAAGAACCGGCGAACTGGTTGGTGAACAGGTTGGAGTTGGCCGGCACGCCTTGCGAGGCGATCCAGTTGCCGATGCCGAAGGTGGCATTGGTGGCCGACAGCACGATCGAGGTGCCGGTGACGGCAGCCAGGGTCTGCGAGTCATTCACCGTGAAGGTGCTGCCCAGGGCGGCGGTGACGACACCCGCGGTCAGGACGTTGGCAGCCAGCTGCGCCTGGATGGCGGACAGCAGTGCCGGGTAGGTGGTGGCATTGCCGATGGCCGGGCTGGTCAGGAAGACCAGGGTGCCGTTCAGCGTGAAGCTGATGCCGTCGTACGGCGAGTCCAGCAGCGGGGTGGCGGCAGTGGCGGCAGCACCGGCGGCCTTCAGGTCGATGACCTGCAGGGTCAGCGACGAGCTGCTGGTGCTGTTGGCACGCAGCGAAGCCTGGTCGAAGTACACGCCGAAGTCGACGTTACCCGGATCGCTTTGCGTGAAGGCGATCGTGATGTCCTTCGTGATCTGCGCCGGCAGGATGCGCACGTCTTCGACGATGAGGTCGGCGCGGCTGTTGTTCGACTCGAAGCGGTTCACGCCGACCATGCGCTCGGCATCGATGGTGACGCGGTTCTCGTTGGAAACGTTGTTGTCGCCAGATTCGGTTGCACGGGACTGTGCACGGACAACAAAGGTTTCGATGTTTCGCGTGATGGGGGTGACCGCCTGAGTGGCTGAGTTCCCCATGTCGGCGTACAGCGTGTCGGTACCGGCACCACCGTCGACGAAGTCACCGCTTTGCAGCGTGTTGGCGTTGTCGAAGATGTAGGCGTTGATCGTATCGTTGCCGGCCGTGGCGGTGATGTTGTCCTGGCCGGTCAGCATGAAGAAGCTGGTGGCCGAAGGCAGGTTGCCCAGGACGGCGTCGGGGTTGCCGATGGTGCCCGAGTAGGCAGCGGCAGCGGCGACCTTGGCGTTGAAGTCGTTGGCCGAAGCGCCGAAGGCGGGGTTGGTGCCCAGACCGGCGAACAGGTTGATGGCGTTGGTCAGGATGGCACCACGGGCGGTAGGCGCCACGGAGTCCATCTGCGCCACCAGGAATGTGGTGGCTTCGGTGGCGGCTGCACCCGTCAGACCCAGGTTGCCCACGACCATCGCTGCAACGGCAGCGTTGCTCACGCCCGTGTAGCTGGCGTTGAACGCGTTGTTGATGATGACGTCGAGGTTGCCACCGTTCGCGTTGAACTGACCCAGCACGGCTTGCGTCGTGGCGTAGCCCAACTTCAGACCCCAGATCCCGGCTGCGGCGCGTGCGACTACGGTATTGATAAATGCCATTTATGAAGCTCCTAGATAGTTACCTGACGGATGCAGATTTCTTTGCAAAGAAATCGAATGTGACTGACCTTTGTCCTGCTCACACTCGACTCAGAGCCCGCGTGCGTTGGCGCTGAACCGAATGAAGTGCAAGCCTTGATCGTCTGCTGAGAGTTTCCCGTGGCCGGCTGTTTGTCGATGTGATGCCGATCACAAGAAGGAGCTGGTTTTGAAATGCACACGCGAAACGCATCTGCAAGACGACCACCTCCTACCTTTCGCCGCGCGATTATGGCACCGTGTAACTGGCTTCCCCACGTGTTCGTGGGGGCAGGAAGTGCAGGTTTACCGTGCTTTTGTTGCAAAACGGCAACGGTTTGAGCCCGGATCACCATGCCCATCGCAGACCGGCGTAAACGCTATCGGCGCGGTAGCTGAAAAGCTTGAGGTTGCTTTCCTGGTTCACCTGCTGCCATTGAAGCGTTGCCGACAAGCCCTTCCAGCCGAAATCGTCCAGCGGCTGCTGCAGTTCGGCGCTGAACTGGTGCAGCCGCAGCCAGCGCACGGCGTTTTGCTCCAGCAGCGCGCTGAAACCCGTTTCGTCCTTGACGCGGCTCAGACGCAGGCCCAGGTCGAGCTGGGTGCGCCCGGCCACGGGGCCTGCCAGCCGCAGGCCTGCACCCTGCAAGCGTTGCATGCCGCCCGGGCGCGTCGCGGATTCCGGACGGTCCTGCCCCTGGCTGTAGGCTGCAGACAGGGCCCAGGTCGGTGCGAAGGGCAGCGCGCAGCGGATGTCGGCTGCCCAGACGGAGGTCGAGGCGTCGAGCTGGGTGCTTTGCGCCTGCTCCCTCTGTTCGTGCACATAGGACAGCCGCCCCCGGCAGCCGTTGGACGCCGCGTCCAACGCTGCACCCAGCCGCAGCAGCCGATAAGGTTCGTTCAGCGGCCCGCTGACCCAGGATGCACTGCCGTCGAGCAGGCCGCTCCAGCTTTTGCCGCCGATGGCCAGCTGCTGTACCCACTGGACCTGGCGCCAGTCGGTCTCGGGCTCCGCCAGCGAACGTCGCGAATTCATGTTCAGACCCGAGCGCAGCACCACGCCCGCGACTGGCGCATAGCCCAGTTGCAGGGCTGCCGACGCCAGGCTTGCGGCCGCCTTGCGGGGTGTGCTGATGACGGGCAGCACCAGCGGCCCTTCCGGGATGGACAGTGTCAGTTCCGTCAGGCTGGGCGAGCGGTCGAGATTGCTTTCGTACCCCAGCTGCAGCTGGACTTCGCCCTGGAAACCCCAGGTCTGGCGCTGCGCAAGGGGCGCGCCCAGTCGGGCCTGTGGCAGCTGGAAGCGAGAGGCATCGTCAGGCGGGCTGAGCTTGGCGCGCAGCGCCGCCGGCAGGTCGCTGCGCACCAGCAGCCGGGCCGCCAGCTCGCGCAGCGCGGCCGGTTCGCCCAGGGCGTCCAGCGCCAGCGCATGGTCGGCCTGCACGCCCAGGTTTCCTGGGTCCAGCAGCACCGCCCGTTCCAGCCAGGTCAGCGCCTCGGCGTGTTCGCCGTCTTCGAGCAGCAGGCCGCCGAAAGCGGCCAGGAAGTCGGCGTCGCCGATGCATGCGCGCAAGCCCAGGCGCATTCTGGCAATGTGAAGCCGGCGTGTGGCGGTGCCGCCAGGCCAGGCGGCTGGCGCCAGCCGCGCGCACTCGCTGCGCGGGTCGGCTGCTTGCGGGCTGGGCGCAGCAGCTGGTTCGGGGGCCACCTGGGCGGGCGTCTGGGCCAGCACGGCCGAGATCGACGCCAGCCCCAGGGTCGACACTGCGGCCGCCGCACGCACCACGAAAGGAACCTGACGCCTGCGAAGGGCGCCGTCCCGTCGGGACCGCCGATTCACGCGCCCCTGCGCCCGAGAACCTGTTGCAGTCGGCTGGATGTCGAATGCGGCCAGATGGGGCTGCTGGTGGCCCCCCATTTCGACCATTCCGCGGGCTCGGCCTGTTTGTCAGCTGTGCCCGCCGCCGTGCTGGCCCACTGCGAATCGACGGCAATCAGGTCGGACCAGCCCAGCGGCGCATACAGCCGGTAGTGCTTGGCCAAGCCCTCCAGCAGGTATTCGCCCAGGGGTTCGGTGGCATCGGGTTCGAGCAGGGCCGCGAGTTGCGGACCAAGGATGATGGGCATGGAAAGGTCGGCGGTCATCTGCTGAAGGCGGTGGGCAACGCTCACGGGTTCGCCCAGGGCGGCGTGCGCGCGCCTGCGCGCCGGCCCGAACGATCCGACGATGGCGACCCCGGTCTCGAGCCCGATGCCCAGGGCCAGGGGCTGGATCGGGCTGTGCTCGGCAACCGGCTCGCGGCTGGCCAGGAGCTGGCGCGTGCTGCGCACCAGTTCCTGGGCCGCCGCCAGCGCTTGCCGGGCATGCTGCTGTTCGGAACCGCCTGATTCAGGCCAGACCGCAAGGATGGAGTCACCGACGACATTCTCCACCACGCCGCCGTGGCGTTCGACCACGTCCACGGCCTGGCAGCAGAAGGCGTGCAGCAAGGCGGCCACTTCGTCGGGCTGGCCATGCGTGGCCAGGGCCGTGAAGTTGCGGATGTCGGCAACCAGCACGCTGACGGTTCTGGCCTCGAGCTGCAGCTGGCCGCTGGGCTCGGTGGCCATCAGGCGTGTGGCCACCGGCGCCGGCAGGTAGGCCCCGAGATGGGCCGACAGGCGTTCGCGCTGGGCCCGGGTCAGCGCGTGTTCGACGGTGGCCAGGCTGATCGACGCCAGCAGCACAAAAGCCGCCAGCGGCAGCCACGGCAACCACAGGCTGGTCTTCAGCAGCACCAGCCCCGCCGCCACGACGATGCCCACCGACAGGACGAGCCCGACCAGCGGCAGGCGTTTGGCAGGCACGCCCTTGCTGCGACTGGCCAGGGCCAGCAGCAAGAGCGCGAACACGCTCATCAGGACCAGCTGCCAAAGGGGCCACAGCGCGGGCGTGTAGGCCAGCCGGTTGTCGAGCAGGCCCACCAGGCCCTGGGTGTGCACCTCGATGCCGGAGGCCACGGCACCATGCGGGGTGGCGACGGTGTCTCCCATGCCGAAGGCCGTGGCACCCACCAGCGCCACGGCACCGCGCAGCAAGGCCAGGTCGGCGCTGCCTTGCAGAACGTCGACGGCCGAAATGGCGATGAAGGCATCGCGCTTCAGTGCATAGGGCACGCGGATGTTGCCCTGCCCGTCCAGCGGCACGGCCACGCCGGGCAGGCTGCGCGAGCTGAGCCAGGCCGCAGGCGCCAGGCCCGCCGGAAACGGGCTGGGAACTCCCGCGCCAGCCCGGTGCCACTCCCAGTCGGGGGCGTTGGAACGGGCGGAAGCCAGGTCTGCGGGCTGCGCCAACTGCCACAGGGTGCTCAAAGCCAGGGTCGGGTAGGCGCGCCCTTGGTCGCAGATCAGGGCCGGCACATGCCGGATGACGCCGTCGTCGTCGACGCGCGGCGTGATGTGACCGAGCGAGGGGCGCGCCGCCAGCAGTTCAGGGGCCAGCCCGTAGGAGCCGAAAGCCGTGGGCGCAAAAGCCGGGCAGCCTGGCGTGCTGACTGCACCCGACACCACGCCAGTGCTCGATGCAGCGCCGGACTCGATGGCAAACAGCTGCGCCGCGACCACCGGGGACCGTGGACGGGTCCAGGCCGCCACAAGCGCGTCGTCACCGGCACGGGGGTCGGAGAAGATGATGTCGTAGGCCTGCACGGCAGCGCCTGCCGCAGACAGGCGCGACGACAACTCGGCCACCGTCGACCGGGGCCAGGGCCAGGGACCGACGGCCCTCAGGCTTTTTTCGTCGATGTCGACGAGGACGATGCGTTTCTCGGCGCGGCTGCTGGCTCCCCAGCGCCAGGAGGCGTCACCGACGATTTCCTCGACGCCGACGACAGCCGTGGGCGCCAGGACCGTCGGCAGCAGGGCCGCCACCGCGGAAAGCAGCAATGCAGCCACACGCAGCAGGCTGGGATGCTTGCGCCAGAGCTGCATGGTGGTGAATTGCCGGCTTCAGTCAGGAGGGGTGGGCTTCAGGCTCAGCGACCCCAGAGCGTCCGGCCCCGGAACAGGCCGCCTTCGGTCTGGCGTTCGAACAGATAGCCGGCTTCCTTGCCATCGAGCGACAAGGCACCCGACACGAACTGGTTGGAGTCGGCCACGGTGAAGATGCCGTCGGGTCGGATTCCGCCAGCGACCCGAAGCTCGCCCTTCAAACCCGAAGCCGAGGTGAGGTCGAGACCGGTGGCGAAGGTGCGGCGGGTGAAGTCGACCGTCAGGTTGCTGGCGCTGATGAGTGCAGGCTGGACGACGTTGCCTTGCTCGAACACGGCCGTGGCGCGGTTCAGGCTGAATTCGACGGTGCCTTGCAGCGACGCGGGGAACAACTGGCCGGGAACGGTCTGGTCGGCGCGGAACAGGCCGGCGGCTTCGTCGGCCACGGTGACGTGGCGGCCCAGTCGGGCCAGCGCAAAGGGCATGCTGAGCTTGTCGCCTTCTTCGGGCATCACGCCCCAGCGGCCCCAGATGAGCTGGTCGCCCAGGTCGCTGCTGCGGTTCAGATTGGGCACACGCACGGCGGCCAGCGTCAGCAATTCGGCCGCGGCCGTGTCGTTGCCGCGCTCCACTTCCAGGCTGGTCGGCTTCGCGGCGGCCAGACCCGAGGCACGGACCTGGGCCATCTGCAGGGCCGGAACGCTGCCATCGGCCTCACGGCGCGAGCCGGCCTGGGCCACGGACAGGTCGACGGCAGGGACCAGCCGCGTGCCGGTTTCGCCCTGGCGGATTTCGGCCATCAGGCCGCTCATGTCGGTCGACAGCACCTGGGCCCCGGCGCATGGGCCCAGCCCGGCTGCCAGACAGCCGTCGCCCAGGGCGCCGACCACGATGGCGCCGTCTGACACGGTGGCCCGAACACCCGTGGCGTCGGTCTGCACGATGAAGTCGGTGCCGCGAACGCCGATGGCGGCCAGCGGCGTGTTCAGCCTGAAGCGGGACTTGTCGACTTCGGTGGCGGCGCCGGAAATCGACCGGGTCACGCCTTTTTCCACCCGCAGGCGGACTTCGCTGAGTTCGGGGCGGGCAGCGTTGTAGTGGTAGGCCTGAACCTCCAGGCTGCTTTGCGGCCGCACGCTGACCGCCGCATTGTCGACAAAACGCATGTGCACATGCCCGTTGGCCGAGGTCTCGATGCGGTCGCCCACGTGCACCTGGCTGCCACGCTGCAGTGTCTGGTAAGAACCGTCGGGGCGGAAAACGCGCGCCTGGCCGATGAGCAGGCTGACATGGCCGACCTCGACGGCGTCACGCGCAAATACGGGCGCGCTCACTGAAGCAGCCATCAGCCCCAACAGCGCTGCGGCCAGCGGCAAGGCGTTCAAGGAAGTTCGAAAGCTCATGGTCATCTCCTGCAGGGCGCGCAAGGCGATCATGCCGCACGCCGTCACAATGCATCTTGCACCGGCTTTGGGCAAGCTGTTGTGTTGTGCGTCACAACGGCCAGGTTTGCCTGCGGGCACAGTTCCGGCGCCTCATGACCATTCTGATACCGATCCTCCAGGGGCTGCGCCTCTTCGAGCAGCTGCCTGTCGACAAGCTGGCTCAAGTGGCGCAGACCATGACCGAGCGCCGCGTGGAGCGTCGGGAGGTCATCGTGCGCCGCGGCGAGTCTGACGCCGGCCTGGGCTTCCTGATCGAAGGCCGCCTTCAAACCGTCAATTTCACGCTGGACGGAAAGGAAGTAGGCGCTGACTTCATCACCGAAGGCGACTTTTTCGGTGAACTGTCGGTGATCGACGGCAAACCAGCGCCGGAATACGTGATCGCGGTGGCGCCCTCCAGGGTGACTTTCCTGGACCGGGAACAAGCCCGGGACCTGATGTTCTCGACACCCCGCGGCGCCGAGGCCGTGGCCACCCGCCTGGCAGACCGCATGCGGCGCGCGGCGGGTCACCGCGCACTGCTGGCCCTGCCCAGCTCGTTCCAGCGCGTCTGCGCACAACTGCTGCTGCTGGCCCGTCAAGGCAAGGACGGGACTGTCGAGATCGTGACGCCGCCCACGCACCAGGAAATCGCCATCATGGTGAACACCAGCCGTGAAACCGTGACGCGCACGCTGCAATTCCTTCAGGGCATGAAGGTGATCACGCGAACCGGCGACATGCTGAGCGTGCACCAGCCCGACCAGCTTCAGCAAGCCGCCGACGGCAAGGTGACGCCCACGAAGTAGCGGTTCGGGAAGTTCCGGGGCTCAGCGCGAGGCGCTGCGCGCTGCTGCCAGCCAGCGCGGCCCGCGGAAGCGCACGATGCGCCAGTACAGCGCCAGGTAGCTGAAACCGAACAGCACCACCCCCGCCAGCAGCCAGCCCGAGCTGTCCCAGAACACCACGGCCGGCAGCACCGACAGCAGCGACAGCAGCCACAGGTAAGGCGAGGTCATCGAATTGCGGCGGGTGCGTTCTTCGACGTCGAGGTTGGCGAAATCGCTGCGCAGGAAGCGCCTGAAGATCAGGCTGTGCAGGTGGGCGCCGTCGGGTTGGCCGACGGGCCGGCCCTTCAGCACCTTGCGCCGGTACATGCTGAACACCGTTTCGAAAATCGGGTAGATGACCAGCAGCAGCGGAAACAGCGGCGACACCGCCGGGTTGCGCGCCAGCAGCAGCAAGGCCAGTTGCGCCAGATAAAAGCCCAGGAAGTAGGCCCCGCCGTCACCCAGGAACACCAGGCCACGCGGGAAGTTCCAGACCAGGAAGCCCAGCACCGCACCCACGCCGGCCAGTGCCAGCGACAGCACCAGGGTGTCGCCGACCCGCCAGGCGACGAAGGCCAGGCCGGCCAGCATGATGGCCACGCAGGTCGAGGCCAGGCCGTTGAAACCGTCGATGAGGTTGATGGAATTTGCCACGCCGGCCACCGCTACCACGGTCAGTACTGCGGCGAAAGGGGTGTAGACCACCAGCAGGTCCAACCCGGGCAGGTCGGTGCGCGTGATGGCGTTGTCCAGCACGATGATGGCCAGCCCGGCAGAAAACGCCGTGCAGAAAAGGCGCTGCGCGGGACTGACCTGCTTGGTGACGTCTTCGGCCAGCCCGGCCAGGAAGGCGGGCAGCCCGCAGGCCAGCAGCAGCAGCGCCGGCGTGCCCAGGTCTTTCGGGTTCTGCAGCCACAGCCAGCCTGCCGCCAGCCACAGCCCTGCTGCAATGCCCAGGCCGCCGATGCGCGGCACAGGCCGTTCGTGAAATTTCTGCGGCCCTGAAAAATCGGTGTCGGCCATGCGCCCTGGTTCGTTGCTGCCGATGCGCACCACCCAGGTCGTCACGACCAGTGAAGCAAGCAAAGCCAGCAGGCAGGTGACGAACATGACCATTTGCTCATTGTAGGCATGGCCCGTTCGGCCCCCTTGACGGGGGCGCCAGACCACCGGTCGAACACTCCTGGGCCGCCGGTACACTGCGCCGCTGCGTTCACCGACAGCCCGTCCTCCTCTTTCGAATGCCGACCTCCACCTCCCGCCTGCGCCCGGCCCTGGCGCTCTTGATGGCGCTATCGATGGCGCTGGGCCTGAGCCTGCCAGCGGCGCATGCCCAGACGGCCACGACCGGAACACCCGAGGCCAGCGTCAACCCCAGCGGTCCGGTGCGCCTGCGGCCTGCGCTGCCGGCTGTCCCCCCAGCCAGCACGGGCAACGCGGGTGGGACCAGCCAGCCGGCCGCACCTGGCTTCTATGCACCGGGTTATTTGCCGCTCCAGCCAGTGATGCCCACGCCTGCGGCCGAAGCACCGCCGAGCGAGTTCGAACGCTACGTGCAGAGGTTGCTGGACCCGAGTTCGGGCACGGCACGCGCATCGCGCGGCGACGGCGATGCCCAGGCGGGCCAGGACCTCGCCCGCGTGCCGCGCATCAGGCGTTTTGGTGTCGACTTCCTGAATCGCGCCGACGACACCAGCGCTGCCGAAGACAACCCGCTGGTCCCGCCCGACTATCTGATCAAGCCTGGCGATGAAATCCTGGTCACGCTCTGGGGCTCGGTCGACGCCGAAGTGCGGGCCGTGGTGGACCGCAGCGGCCGGATCGCGATTCCACGCGTCGGCCCGATCTTCGTGTCGGGCGTGCGTTATGCCGACCTGTCGGACACGATCTCCAGGCGCGTGGCCCAGGTCTTCCGCAACTTCGAGCTCAGCGCGTCGCTGGGGCGGCTGCGTGGCCTGCGCGTCTTCGTCACAGGCTATGTCGCGCGACCCGGGTCCTACAGCGTCACCAGCCTGTCGACACTGACTGCGGCGCTCATGAATGCGGGTGGCCCCAGCCCGGCCGGCAGCTTCCGCAACGTCGTGCTGCGGCGCGACGGCAAGGTGCTGGCCACCTTCGACCTGTACGACTTCCTCTTGAAGGGCGACCGCAGCGCCGACCGCGTGCTGCAACCCGACGACGTGATCCAGGTCGGGCCGGTGGGCCCCCAGGTGGCGCTGATCGGCAGCATCAACCAGCCGGCCATCTTCGAGATCAAGGCGGGCGAGACGATCAAGGACGTGGTCGCCATGGCTGGCGGCTTTTCGGCGCTGGCCGACCGCAGCCGGCTGACGCTGGAACGTCTGGGCGACCGCAGCGACGTGCGCATTCGCGAATTTGCCCTGCCCGCCAGCGAAGACACCCCGCTGACCCACGGCGACGTGATGCGCGCCTTCAGCGCGGTCGAAGCCAGCCTGCCCATCCAGCGCCAGAACAAGCGTGTGCGCATCGACGGCGAAGTGCAAAGGCCGGGCGAATACGTGCTACCACCGAACAGCTCGATCGCCGACGCCATGCGCGCGGCAGGCGGGCTGACCCCTGCAGCCTTCCTGTTCGGTGCGGAGTTCAGCCGCGAGAGCGTGCGCGTGACGCAGCAGGACAACTACGAACGCGCACTGCGCGACCTGGAAACCGAATTCACGCGAGCCGCCACCACGCAGCGCACGTCCAACGCCGACGAGGCTGCGGCCGCGACGGCCCGGGGCAGCGCCTCGGGCCGGCTCATCGAACGCTTGCGGGCCATCAAGCCCACGGGCCGCGTGGTGCTGCAGATGCAACCCGGCCAGGCCGAACTGCCCGACCTGGCGCTGGAAGACGGCGACCGCCTCTACATCCCGCCGCGCGCCACCACCATCGGCGTGTTCGGCAGCGTCTTCAACGGCGGCAGCTACCTGTTCAACGAAGGCCGCATGGTCGAAGACTATCTCCGCCTGGCCGGCGGCCCCACCCGTGGCGCCGACACCGAAAGTGCATTCGTCATCCGTGCCAACGGCAGCGTCATCAGCGGCCTGCAGAGCAGCAGTTTCTGGCGCAGCGGCGAACTGAAGGGCATTCCGGCCATGCCGGGCGACACCATCTTCGTGCCCGAGGAAATCAACAAGACGACCTTCGTGCAGAGCGCCAAGGACTGGACCCAGATCATCTACCAGCTGGGCATCGGCCTGGCGGCGGTTGCCACCTTCAGGAACTGACGTGAGCCCCGTTCAGGAACATCCGGTCGCCGAGGGCGGCCCGAACTGGGTAGACCTGGTTCTGTTGGTGGCGCGCCACCGCTGGCTGCTGCTGCTGGGCCCACTGCTGGCAGCGCTGCTGGCCCTGGGCGCCACCTATGCCATCACCCCGGTGTTCACCGCGCGAACCAGCTTCGTGCCGCCACAGCAGGCGCAGAGCGCGGCCACGGCGGCGCTGGCCTCGCTGGGAGCGTTGTCGGGCCTGGTCGGCGCAGGCGGCACGCTGCGCACGCCAGCCGACCAGTACGTCGCGCTGATGCAAAGCGTCACGATCACCGACAAGCTGATCGACGACTTCAAGCTGATGCAGGCGTATGGCGAGAAATACCGCAGCGACACACGCGAAGAACTGGCCAGGAACGTGCGCATTGCCATCGGCAAGAAGGACGGCCTGATCAGCGTCGAGGTGGACGACACCGACCCGGCCCGCGCCGCTGCGCTGGCCAACCGCCATGTCGAGGAACTGCGCAGCCTGTCTTCGCAACTGGCGTTGACGGAAGCCCAGCAACGCCGGGCGTTCTTCGAAGGCCAGATGCAGCAGACGCGCAAGCTGCTCGAGCAGGCGCAGCAGTCGCTTCAGGCCAGCGGCTTCAATGCCAGTGCCTTGCGCGCCGAACCCAGGGCCGTGGCCGAGGGTTTTGCGCGGCTGAAGGCCGAGTTGAGCGCCGGCGAAGTTCGCCTGCAGATCCTGCGCCGCACGCTCACCGACAGCGCACCCGAGATTGCGCAGCAGTTGGCCGTGCTCGGTTCGCTGCGCAGCGAATTGGCGCGACTGGAAGCCACCGACACCGCCACCGCCGCCGCCGGCCAGGGCGACTATGTCGGCCGCTATCGCGAGTTCAAGTACCAGGAAACGCTGTTCGAACTGCTGGCGCGCCAGTTCGAACTGGCGCGTCTGGACGAAAGCCGCGAAGGCGCGCTGATCCAGGTGGTGGACAGCGCCACGCCGCCAGAGAAGAAGAGCAAGCCGCGACGCTTGCGCACGGCCCTGGCCGGCGCCGGCGCAGCGCTGCTGCTGCTGCTGGTGGGCGTTGTGATCCGCCATGCCTGGCACCTGGCGCAAGCCGCCCCGGAAACCGCGGCCAGCGCCGCACGGCTGCGCGCCCTCTGGCGCGGCGCCTGAAAGCCCCATGCCGAACGCCCCCCTGCGCAGGGCGGCCGGGCCGGGGGCGGCCCTGCTGGGTGTGGGCCTCGTGCTGGGGCTCATGGCCTGGCTGCAGGATGAACTGAACCCCGACTGGCTGGGCTACGCCGCCATCTACCAGGACGGCGGCGCCTGGCTGGCCGACCAGGGCCGCGACCCGCTGTTCCTGCTGCTGATGGGCGCGATGTCGACCCTGTTCGGCCCCGACGGCTACGACACCTTCCGCTTCGTGCTGGCGGCGTATTTCGCGGTCTTCACCTACCTGCTGCTGCGCGGCCGCCACGTGCCCGCCGACGGACATGGCCACCGCTGGCCGCTGCTGCTGCTGGGGCTGCTGCCCTTCGTGGCACCGCGCTTCACGATCCAGATCCGCGAAGGGCTGGCGCTGACCCTGGTGCTGATCGGGCTGGTCCTGCTGAACCGGCCGAATCCCGCGGCTGCGGCTGGCACCAGCGCCGACGCTGCCACCGGTACCAGCCTCAGCCCGGCACGTTCAGGCGTCTTGCCCACGGTCTTGCTGTTCGTTGCCGCCGTGGCCCTGCACTCGGGCACGGTGGTGCTGCTGCTGGCGCTGCTGACCGGGCTGGCCGTGCGCCACATGTGTGCCGGCGCGGTGCGGCTGGAGTTGTGGCTGCTGCTCAGCCTGGGCATGCTGGCGGTGGCGGGCACGGCCGTGCTCTCGACCCTGGGCCTGGGCACCCCAGCGGGGCGGGCGCTGGTCGACGAGTGGTACGGGCTGCTGGCCGACGAAGAAGCCACGATATCGGCCGCGAAGTGGGCTTACTGGGGCCTGTACGGCCTGGGCGTGCTGGCCCTGGCGGGACGGGTGCGCTCGCTTTACCAGCGCGGCCAGTTGCCTGGCGACCTGCGACCCGTGCTGGGCATGGTGACGCTGGTGATGCTGCCGGCCATCTACGTCACTGCCTTGATGCTGCTGGGCGCAGGCATGCCGGCCATCGTGGTGTCGGGCGCTGCGCGGATGATGAACATGCTCTTGTCGGTGAGCCTGCTGATGCTGGCGCTGCGGGGCGGCCTGAACCTGCGCCTGGGCTTGTTTTGCCTGCTCGTGCTGGTCGATCAGGCGCGCGTGATCGTCGAGTCGGTGCTCGGCACCGGTGCCGTCGAGGCCCTGTGACGCGCGACGGTTCGCCGCCGATGGTCGTGGCCACGCTGATGTCCGTGTACGGACGCGACGACCCGGCGGCATTCACCGCTGCCGTGCAGTCGGTGCTGGACCAGGACCTGCCGGCGGACGTGGTCTCGCGCATCTACCTGGGCGTCGACGGCCCGCTGCCGCGGGCACTGGCCGACGCCGTGGCGGCCGTCGAACCGAAGCTGTTCCAGGTGCATCGCAGCGCCCACAACCTGGGCCTGGCACGCATGCTCAATGCGTTGATCGCGCGGCTGCAGGGCGAAGCCTTCATCTTCAGGATGGATGCCGACGACCTGTCGCTGCCGCAACGCTATCGCGCCCAGCTCGCGCACCTGCAGTCCCACCCGGACGTCGACATCCTGGGTACCGCGATCACCGAACGCGACGAAGCCAGCGGCCGCACGCGCCTGGTGCGCTACGCCGCCGGCCCGGACGAAGCGCTGCGCCGCATGCACTGGCGTGTGCCCGTGGCCCACCCCACGGTGTGCATGCGGGCGCGCGTGCTGACGCTGGCGGGCGGTTATCCGGTGAAAGGCACCAACGAGGACGTTGCGATGTGGTTCCTGTGCGCGAGCCTGGGCCTGCGCTTCGACAATCTGGCCGAACCACTCTTGGTGTACCGCGTGGCCCCGGATTTCTGGCGCCGCCGCGGCCTGGGCAAGGCGCGCTCCGAGCTGGTGTGCTACCTGCGCGGCATCTTCCAGCTGCGCGGCCTGTTCACGCTGGCCTACGCCGTGCCGGTGCTGCGCTTCGGCCTGCGCCTGATGCCCGCTGGCGTGTCGCGCTGGGCCTACAACCTGCCTTGGCGGCGCGGCGGCACGCTGGAACCACCCGCGTCTGGGTAGACTCGTATCGTTCTGTATCCTCGAACACGGTCACGAACAGCGTGGCGCGAGCTGCCGTTTCCATGAATCGATTCATGCTCGTTCAGCTGAAGAGCAAGTTCTTCAACATCCAGCGCTTTGCCCCCGGCGCCGTCGATGTGCTCGACGTCGGCGTGGCCAACCGCAGCGCCTTCGAGATGAAGCAGGTACTGCCCCAGTGCCGCTACCACGGGGTGGACCGCGAAGCAGTCTTCGACGCGCAGGAGCGCGGGCTGATGCAACGCTTCACGCTGATGGACCTGGAGCAGGACCCGCTGGCGTCGGCCGAGCGCGGGGCCTACGACCTGATCGTCATCAACCACGTGCTCGAGCACGTGAACAACGGGCTGCAGGTGGTGCAGCACGCGGTGGCCTGCCTGCGCCCTGGCGGCACGCTGTATCTGGAAGTTCCGAATGCCTTGAGCCTGGCGCGTGCATCCAGCCGCTTCAGCTACCACTTCCACGACGACCCGACGCACAAGCGCCTTTACTCACGCGAAGAACTTTGCAATGCCGTGTTCGACGCTGGCGGCAAGGTGCTTGAATGCGGCGCTGCCGGAACGCCGCTGAAGACCCTGGCGTCTTTGCCACGGGCATTGCTGGCGCTGCTGCGTGGCCAGCCGCTGGGCCACCTGTTCGTACACGGCCGCGGCGCCATCACTTACCTGGTGGCGCGGCGGCCCGGCCAGGCCTGAGCAGCAGCGGGGGCTTCAGTGCATCTTGCTGGCGTCTGGCGCCAGCGCGTCACCCAGGCGCACGCCACGACGGTCGAGCCAGATGAAGCGGTCAGCGGGGTTCGCACTGTCCTGCATGCTCTCGTAAAGGACGATGCGGCCGGCATGCACTGCAAAGACCGCACGCGACAGTGGTGCCGCCAGGCCTTCGATGTTGGTGCCCAGCACCATCAGCAGCACGGCATCACCCATGTGGGCGACCTCGGCACGGGTGGGCAGCCTGCGCTGAGCGATGCAGCGCAGGGCCATCTCGTCGGAAAGATGCGTCCACGCGGCCACGCCCGCGAGCTTGCCGTCGCGGCGGGCGCACATCACGCGCCCCTGCTGCAGCGCGCGGTCCAGGTCGAACACGCGATACAGGGGCAGATGGGCATAGATCGGCAGTTCCGCCAGGAAATGCACGATGGCGCGGAAATTGTTGCTGGTGTTTTCGGCGATGCCGAACAGGTCGCCGGATTCCGACGTGATGGGGGTTTCTTCGCTCATGGGGTGCTCCTGGACAATGGTGCGCAGTGTAAGCAACGGCCTGTCTAGAGCCTTTCCCAACTTGCCGGCACGATGTCGGCGCCCCGGTCCGGGTCGACGAACCAGCGCTGCGGCGCCACCACCACCTGCCCTGCCCGCTGCCCCAGCCATGCGCCCCACCAGCTGAAGCTGCTGTTGGCGATGACGTGGTGCTGGCAGTGGCTCATCAGCCGCAGGTCGTTCCAGCTGTCTGCATGGCGGTTGTGCTCGATGAAGTGCAGGGGCTCGCGACGACCGGCCAGCACCTCGCGCGCCCAGGCAGGCTCGTCGGAGAAGACGAAGAAGTTCGCCTGCGGGTGCGCGCCCAGCAGCCGGTCCATCGCCGCGCGGTAGTACTCGGGCGTGCAGACGGCATAGATGCGCTGATTCTTGGGGTTGCTCACATAGTCCCCGCGCCGCAGATGCAGACTGACTGCGGTGCACGCCGAAATGCGAGCCAGCCACTGGGCATTCAAGGGCGAAGGCGCCTGGCGAAACTGCAGCAGCGCACGCAGCGGCGCCTGCGCGTCGGCGAAATAACGCTCGCTTTGCCAATAGCCGTGCAGGTAGGCTGGCCCCGGGTTCTGCAGCACACCCGGCAGGAAGCGGCCGTCGGCGGGCTCGAACCAGGCACGGCCGCCCAGTCGCCGACCCGGAGCCAGCCGCGCCAGCAGCCGGCGCGCAAGCGGGTGACGGGCGAAGCCGAGCAAGGCCTGGAGCTGCTCGGGCGGCGCCGTCGGCACCTGGACCGTGAACACCCGCGCCAGTTCGTAACCCTGGTGCAGGCGGTAAGCCTCGAACTGGTCCAGCGCCAGCGACAGCGGCAGCCCGCTGCGCCAGGCCAGGGCCTGGCCACAGGCGAACTGGAAAAGCTGGTTGCCCAGCCCGCCAATGAGGTTGCTGACGATGCCTTTCATGAGGCTCCCCGCGGCAGTTCCTGGCGTCGGGGCCAGACAGCGAGCAGCCCCGCGCCCAGCAGCAGGCTTGCGGCCTGCACCAGGGCCGTGGCCAGGGCCGGCTGCGGCAAGCTCACCGCCCAGGACACGGCCAGCAAGTTGCCCAGGGCCAGCAGCAACAGCAGTGGCCAGGCTGGCCGCCCGCCACCAGCCACGCCAGCAGCACCGCGGTAACGGCTGACGGTGGCGAAGCTGCAGTAACCCACCAGCAGTGCCAGCGCAGCCAGCAGTTCCACCCTCTGCGGCGGCTGGCCAGCCAGCCAGGTGAAGCAGGCCGCCAGCCCCAGTCCGGCCACGATGCCCGAAGCCAGTGCCAGCCCCCAGAACACCCAGGCCGGCGACAGGCCCAGCCGCCGCCCGGCCGCGCTGAGCACCCGACCGTTCGACCAGAACATCACCAGCGGCATGAGCATCAACGAAGAGACAAAGATGCGCGTGACGACGCCGATGCTGATGCCGACGTCGGCCGGAGTCCGCGCGTCGAGGAAGAAAGGGGCGTTGATCACCAGCCCGTCGAACAGCGCCATCGCCATCAGGCTGGGCAGCCCCTGGCCCCGGCTGCGCCACACCGACCCCAAGGCCGGCCACAGGCGCCGCCGCAGTCGCCACGCCAGCCTGGCCTGCATCAAGGCCAGGGGCAGCCACTGCAGCAGCAGGGCGACCAGGGCACCTTCCGGCGTGCGGAACGCTGCGAGGCAGGCGATGGCGCAGACAGCCCCCACGGCCGCCGCTGGCGCGACCAGGCTGCGCCGACCGACCGCCGCACGCAGCAGGTCCAGGTCCAGGCCCCAGAGAACGATCACCAGCGCCACCAGCGGCAGCCCCCACAGCGCTGGCGACGGTCCGGCCAGCAGCGCGACAGCCACCGGCAGCCCGAGCATGGCCGAACACAGCACCAGCGCATAGGCGCGCAGCGCCCTGCGCAGTTTGTCGGCGCGGCGCTCCGGTCCGTGCAGCGCCGCCGCCTGCGAACACAGCAGGCGCCAGGCCGACATCAAGAACCCGGCGACAAAGAGGAAGTAGTACAGGCCCTTGGCGTCGGCAGGCAGCAGCCAGCGCGCGATCAGCGCGAACAGCGCAAACGACACCAGGCCGGTGAACAGCCGCAGACCGATGAACACGGCCGTTTCCAGCACCGTGGCGCGCATGAGCCGGCTCATCGGGTCACGCAGGGCGGTGAAGCGGGCTGACCCAAATCAGGACCTGTCGGCTCGAAGAAACAGCCGCTGGCCGATGCGCCAGCCCGCCCACAGCATGGTTTCCGCCATGCGCAACAGACGCGATCGCAGCGTCAGGCCAGCCCAGGGCCGCACGCGCAGAGCCTGCGCGCCTGTGACCACCTGCGCCAGTTCGCGTTCCGCCGTGGCCCGAAGGCCGGGCCGCAGCGTCGCGGTGATCGAGTTCGCCGCATCGACACGGGACATCACGCCGCCCTGCGACCAGGCCGCCACCCGGACACCGCCGACCAGCAGGCGAACAAACGCCTCCACGTCCACCAGCCAGACCAGGCTCTCGTCGAAGCGCACGACGGCATGGTCGCGGACGATCAACGCCGACGGCGGCCCGATCAGATTGCGGTGCAGCAGCACACCCGGCCAGCGGCGCAGCACCGCCGCCGCCCAACGCGGCGGGAAGTGCAGGCGGGGCGCCTCGCCCACGCGGTGCTGGACGCGGCATCGCAGGATCCAGACCTCGGCCGTGTCGCGTCGCAACTCGGCCAGCAAGGGGGCCAGCAGCCGGGCTTCGTCGGGCTCCTCGTCGTGGTGCAGCAGCCAGACATAGCGCCCGCGGGCCTGGGCCAGCAGCGCGTTCCAGTTCGGCACCGCGCCCAGCGACGGCCGGTTGCGCTGGTATTGACGGGCCGCGAAGTGTGCCGCCGGCAGGGCCTGCACCGCCGCGGCGATACGCGCAGCGGCGGTGTCTTCGGTGGAGTCGTCCGAGACCAGCAACTCGATCTCGCCGGGCAGCCCCAGGGCGTGCAGGCGCGCCAGGATGCGTTCGACGCCAGCCGGCTGGTTGTAGGCCGGGATCAGCACGCTGAGCAGCGGCTGGGTCAAGAGCGGCCACTCCGCAGGCCGGCCTGCGACGCCTGGGGCTCGTGCAACGCAGGCGCAGGCCGGTACTCCGGCACCACCTTCATCAGTTCGGCACGCACCCGCGCATCGTCCAGCGCCTGGGCGCTGGCGGCCAGGGCCAGCAGCGGCGCCAGCGGCTCGGCCTCTTCGCCCAACAGAGCCACGTGCAGGCGCGGCGTGCTGGTGGGCTGGGTGTTGTCGTCGTGGGCCAGCAATTCCTCGTAGAGCTTCTCGCCCGGACGCAGTCCGACGAAGCGGATCTCGATCTCGTCGGGCGTGTGCCCGGCCAGCCGGATCAGCGAACGCGCCAGGTCGACGATGCGCACCGGCTCACCCATGTCCAGCACCAGCACCTGGCCGCTTTCACCCACCGCAGCGGCCTGCAGCACCAGGCGCGCTGCCTCGGGGATGGTCATGAAGTAGCGGATGATGTCCGGATGCGTGACCGTGACCGGGCCGCCGCGGGCGATCTGGTCCTTGAACTTCGGGATGACGCTGCCACTGCTGCCCAGCACGTTGCCGAAGCGCACGGCCATGAAGCGCGTTCCGGGATGGGTGACGGCCATCGCCGACAGCACACGCTCGGCGGCGCGCTTGCTGGCACCCATCACGTTGGTCGGGTTGACGGCCTTGTCGGTGCTGATGAGCACGAAACGCTCGGCGCCGGACTCGGCCGCGGCCAGGGCGGCGTGGTAGGTGCCCAGGGTGTTGTTGCGCAGCGCGGCCGCGGCGTTGTGGTCTTCCATCAAGGGCACGTGCTTGTAGGCCGCGGCGTGGAACACGACCTGCGGGCGCCACTGCGCGAACACCTGGCGCATCTGCGCCAGGTCTTTCACGTCGCCCAGCAAGCGCACCAGCGGCAACGCCGGGAAGTCGTGACCGAGTTCCTGTTCGATGCTGTACAGGTTGAATTCCGACTGCTCCAGCAACACCAGCCGCGACGGCCCTTGCTGCGCGAGTTGGCGGCTCAGTTCGCTGCCGATGCTGCCGCCGGCGCCGGTGATGAGCACGGTGCGGCCGGCCAGGGTCTCGCGCAGGCAGGTCTCGTCCAGCTGCACTGGTTCGCGGCCGAGCAGGTCTTCGGGTTCGATGTCGCGCAATCGCTCCACCCGGCTGCGGCCGGTGCGCAGTTCGTCTACCGACGGCACCGTCAGCACCGGCAGCCCGGTGCCGCTGGCCAGTTCCAGGGCGCGCCGGCGCTGCGCCGCCGTGGCCCCCGGCAAGGCGACGACGACATGCGTGGCCAGACCGCGCTGGGCCTGTTCGGTGACGGCGTCCAGCGCCCCCAGCACCGGCACCCCGCCGATGCGCGCGCCCTGCTTGGCCGGGTCGTCGTCCAGCAAGCCCAGCACCACCCAGCCCTGGGCGCGGATGCTGGCCAGCAGCAGCCGGGCCGCGGCACCGGCACCCATCACCAGGGCCCGCCGCACTTCACCGGCGCCGCCAGCGACCTGGCCACGCATGTGTTCGTACAGCATGCGGTAGACGATGCGCACGATGCACAGCCCCATCAGGCTGACCACCGGGTGCAGCGCCAGCACCGCCCGCGGCACCTTGCTCAGGCCCAGCGAAACCACCACCAGTGCGGCCAGCGTGCCCGCCAGCGCGCAGGCCAGGGTCAGCCGCTTCACTTCACCGAAACCCGAGAAGCGCCACAGGCTCTGCGGCACGCGCAGCAGCAGCAGCGCCATCAGGTAGGCCAGCACCACACCGGCGAGCACCCAGCCGTCATAGGCCGGCCGCGCCGAAACCCAGCGCTCGAAGCCCAGCCGGAACAGGTAGGTGATGTTCCAGCACAGCGCGATCACGCTGGCGTCGACCAGCAGCGACAGGGGCTGCCGATGGACGCGCAGCCGCGCCAGCAGCAGGTCCAGCCGCTGCCAGAAGCCTTCGGCGGCGGCGTCAGCGCTGGAGTCGTCGGGCGTGTTCATCGCCTGGGTTCTTCGGGGCGTCTCGCGGCGGAAGGCCTGGCGAAAGCCTGCCGCAACAGGGCCACGACGGTGCGGCCCAGCACAGCCAGGTCGGTGGCCAGCGTCGCGCGTTCGGCATAGGCTGCGGCGCTCTGCAGCTTGCGCGGCAGGATGTGGTCGATGTATTCACGCTCGGCGTCCACGGCCGCAGCCAGCAGCGTGGCTTCGTCGATGAAGTCCAGCGAGGCCGGGTCGGTGATGCCCGGGCGCACCGCCAGCACCCGGTCGCGCAAGCTACCCGGGTAGTGGGCAACGTAGCGCGGCACCTCGGGCCGCGGGCCGACCAGACTCATGCAGCCGCGCAACACGTCGATGAGCTGCGGCAATTCGTCGATGCGCGTGCGGCGAAGGAAGCCGCCCGCGCGGGTGATGCGCGGGTCGGCGCCCACCGTCAGCAGCGGGCCCTGCAGTGGCGCGTCCACGCGCATGCTGCGGAACTTGTGGATGGCAAAAGGCACGCCGTGCCGGCCCACCCGCTGCTGGCGGAAGAACACCGGCCCGGGGGAGTCGAGCTTGATCCACAGCGCCACCGCCAGCAGCAGGGGCGACAGCAGCAGCAAGGCCAGGCCGGACACGATCAGATCGAACAGCCGCTTGGCCATCGCCGGCATCAGGCCAGCGCGGCGCGCACCGCGGCGGCCACGCGCCGCACGTCGGGCAGGTCCATGCGGGTGTACAGCGGCAGGCTTACCATGCGCTCGTAGGCGTGCTGGCTGTGCGGGAAGGCCTCGGGCTTCAGGGCATAACGCTCGCGCCAGTAGGGGTGCAGGTGCAGCGGGATGTAGTGCACGCTGCAGCCGATGCCGGCGTCGAACAGCCGTTCGATGAAGCGGTCGCGGTGGATGGCAGCGCCTTCGGCCAGGCGCACCACGTACAGGTGCCAGGCGTGCAACTCGCCCGCCGGCGCGCGCGGCGGCAGCACCAGCGGCAGCCCGGCCAGGGCTTCGTCGTAGGCCGCAGCCAGGGCCACGCGCTTCTTCTGGAAGTCGTGCGCCCGGCGCAGCTGGTGAATGCCCAGCGCGGCGGCAATGTCGGTCAGGTTGTACTTGAAGCCCGGGGCCACCACTTCGTAGTACCAGCTGGGCACCTTGGCGGTGAAGCGGTCGAAGGCGTCGCGGTTCATGCCGTGCAGGCGCATGGTGCGGGCGCGCTGCGCCAGCGCCGCGTCGCGCGTGACGAGCATGCCGCCTTCGCCCGTCGTGATGGTCTTGTTGGCGTAGAAACTGAACACCGTGGCGTCGCTGGCCAGCGTACCCACCAGCCGCCCGGCCACCGTGGTGGGCAGCGCATGCGCGGCGTCTTCCACCACCTTCAGGCCATGGCGCTGCGCCAAGGCCAGCAATGCCGGCATGTCGGCGGCCAGGCCGGCGTAGTGCACCGGCATGATGGCCTTGGTGCGCGGCGTGATCGCGGCTTCGACCGCGGCCACATCGATGTTCAGCGTGGCCGGGTCGATGTCGACCAGCTTCACGTCGGCGCCCAGATAGCGCACGACTTCGGCGGTGGCGGTGAAGGTGTGGGTGGTGGTGATGACTTCGTCGCCCGCGCCGATGCCGAGTGCTTCCAGCGCCAGGTGCAGCCCGGCGGTGGCCGAGTTCACGGCAATCGCGTGCAGGCCGGGGTCGCCCAGGAAGGCTCTGAAGTCGTCCTCGAAGCGGCGCGTCTTCGGGCCGGTGGTGACCCAACCGGAACGCAACGCATCGACGACCTCGGCGATCTCTTCTTCGCCGATCTCGGGCAGGGCGAAGGGGAGGAACGGCAGGGACGGCAGGAACGGCGATTCGGGCTTGCTCAAGGGTGCATTCATTCGGGCTTCTCGATCCAGGCCAGCCGGTGCGTGCGCAGCAGCGGCAGCGCGTTGCACAGGCCGTACAGCGCCGGGTGCAGCCGGCACACCCTGCGGGCCAGCGGCGGCGCCAGCGTCACGCGCCGGGCCATGAAGCGGCGGGCCTGCGGGAACAGTTGCCGCACGCGGGACAGGGGCACGCCGCGCACGTCGGGGTTGCGCGGATTGTCCACCGCGAAGTCGTACCAGACCACGGCCCCACCCGGCCGCAGCCAATGCCACATCGTCTGCGCCAGCCGCTGCTGGAAGGCGTCGTCGAGCAGCGATGAGAAGACGGTGGACTGCAGCACCAGGTCCTGGCTGTTGGCGGCCACCGGGGCCTGGACCGGGTCGGCCGCATCGCCCAGCCACAACTGCGTTGTGGCGGGCAGCACGGCGCGGGCCTGGGCATGGCGTTCGGGCAGCAGTTCGATGCCCTGCAGATGTTCCGGCCGAAAGCCCAAGCGCAGCAGTTCGAGCAGGTTGCCGCCGCCACCGCAGCCCACCTCGGTCAGGCGCAACGGGGCCGGGTCGGACCAGCCCGCCTGCAAAAGCAGGGCGATCAGCCCGCGCTGGCGTTCCTGCAGCGTCTGCCAGACGTCGGGCCGCAGCGGGCTGTAGCGGTCGGACAGGCCAGCGGCCTGCCGGCGTGCATAACGCGCGGCCAGGGCAGAGGTTTCGTCGCCCGGGGTCAATGGAGCTCCCCGCGTACCGCATGGCGCGCGATGACTGCCCCGTGGCGGCCGATGGCAGTCATTGCACCGCCTGGATGAAGCGCTGCGCCAGCACCGGGTAGGTGTGCCGGGCGAGCACGAAGGCGCGGCCGCGTTCACCCATCGCGCGGCGTTCCCCGGCCGGCAAGGCCGCCAGACGGCGCAGCCCATCGGCGCTGGCGGCGGCGTCCTCGGGCGCCACCGACAGGCCGCAGCCGCTTTCGGCCACCGGGTCGTTGCCGGCTTCCACGGCGTGCAGCACCGGCACGCGCGCCATCATGTAGTCCATCAGCTTGTTCGGGGCGATGCCGAAGCGGTAGATGGGCACCCGTTGCCAGCCGATGTAAGCCATGTCGACCGCTGCCAGCAGCGCCGGCACCTGTGCCTTGGGGATCGGCGGCAGCAGGGTGACGTTGGTCAGGCCCAGTGCGGTGATGCGGGCAGCCAGGCGTTCACGCTCATGGCCATCGCCCACCAGCACGAAGTGCAGGGCACTGTGCTCCTGCTGCAGCAGGACGGCAGCGTCCAGCAGGGTGTCGAGGGCATTGGGCAGCCCCATCGACCCGGCATAGCCCACCAGCGTGCAGCCGCGCGCGCGCGCCGCCTGCATCGCAGCCGCGACGTCTTCGCGCAAGGGCGGGGTCTCGTCCTGCCATTCGTCGAGCGCGATGCCGTTGGGCACGATGTGCAGCTTGCGCAGGTCCAGCCCGCGCCCGGCCATGTGGGCATGCACTTCGGGCAGCATCGACACGACGATGTCGGCATCGCGGTAGGCGGCGTCCTCGGCCAGCTGGCACAACATCGCGAAAGGATGAAAACGCGACATCCCGGCCAGCTCGATGGGGCTCAAGGGCCAGAGGTCGTGGACCTCGAACACCAGCTTCGCACCTGCACGCCGCGCCAGGCGGCGCGCCACCCAGATGTCCAGCGGGTAGCTGCTGGAGGCGATCACGACATCGGGCTTGAAGTCGCGCACGATGGTCCGCGCGTCGGCCCAGACCGCACGCAGGAAACTCGCGATGTTCCAGAACCTGCGCCAGCCATTGCCGCGGTAGCGCGGCGTGGCATACCAGCGGTAGGCGATGCCGTCGACGACTTCGTCGCCCGGCAGCGGCTGGCGCGTGCGCACGTGCGAAAAGTCGGCCGCCAGCATCATCACGGCATGGCCACGGCCAACCCATTCGCGGGCCAGGTAGTACGGCCGGTACTCCATGCCGAGCGCAGGGGTCCCGGCGTAGTGATTGAGATAGAGGATGTTCATGGGCGGCCGGGCAGCAGCCGTTGGTACAGCGCCAGCATGGTCTGCACGCTGTCGGCCCAGGCGTAGTGTGCAGCCACCCAGTGGCGGCCGGCCTGGCCCATGCGCTGGCGCAGCCTGGCGTCGTCGAGCAACTGCCCCATGGCGGCGGCCAGCGCGGCTACGTCATCGGGGGGTACCAGCAGGCCTGTGACGCCGGGGTCGACGACCTCGGGCAGCCCGCCCACCCGCGTGACGACCACCGGCAGGCCGGCGGCCGAGGCCTCGAGCACGGCCACACCAAAACTTTCCTGGCGGCTGGCCGCGACGAACACGTCGAGCCGGCGCAGTTCGTCGGGCACCTGGGCGTGGGCCACCGCGCCGACGAAGTCGACCTGCGCGGTCACCCCCAACCCGGCCGCCAGGGCCTGCAGCTCAGCGCGCTGCGGGCCGTCGCCCACCAGGCGCAGGCGCAGCGGGACTGCGGCCTGCCCCGCCCCCGCGACCGCTGCACGCGCATCGAGCAGCCGCGCAAACGCGCGGATCAGCAGGTCGACACCATAGACAGGGGCCAGGCCCTTGACCGTGCCGACGCACAGGCCGGCGCCAGAGGTCGCTGCACCATCGCCACGGGCTGCACCCGGCATCAGGTCGACACCGAAAGGCGTCACGGTCACGCTGTGCGGTTGCTTGCCCATCAGCATCAGCACCCGCTGGCGCAAGGCCTGGCTGGTGCAGGCCAGCGCGTCGGCGCGGCGCAGCACCCAGCGCAGCAGCGCGCGGTGCAGCGGCGAACGATCAGGGAACTCGAAGACGTCGCTGCCCCAGGCCGACACCAGCCTGGGCCGGCAGGCGCTGAGCGTGGCCAGCACGCCATAGCCGCTGGCATAGTGCGCGTGCAGCAGGTCGGCACGCAGGCGCTGCATCAGGCCCCGCAGTGCCCAGGCGTTGAACAGGTAGCCCCTGCCGCCAGCCACCGGCAGCGCATGCTGCTGCACGCGCGGGTTCCAGCCGGTGGGCAACGGGCGATGCTGTGAAGCCAGATGCACTTCCACACCTGCTGCGGCCAGCGCATTGGCCCAGCGCTGCAGGTGAATGGAGTTGGCCGCGCCCAGCAGCAGCAGCTTCATGGCCTGGCCACCAGCATCGCGTAAGGCCGGTCCAGCAAGTCCGCCAAGGGCGCAATGCGAATGCGTTCGCCGCGCAGCAGGCGCAGCACCAGCCGGCGCCAGGCCGGGGCGCCCGCGCTTTCGTCTTCCACCGCGTGGAAGTCGCTGTAGCCCTGGGCACGCAGCCAGTCCAGCACCTGCGCGCCACCTTGCGGGCCGGCGGCGCGGTTGCTTTCGAACACGACCACCGGCTTGTCGCGGGCGATGGTCTGGGTCAGGCCCTGCAGCACGGCCAACTCGGCGCCTTCGACGTCGATCTTCAGAAGCGCCAGCGGCACGCCCCGCAAGGCCTGCGGCAGCACGCCGTCGCCACGGCGCAGTTCGCACAGGCGCGCACGCCCGCCCTGCACACCGGCGAATCCGAAGCCCGAGCCGCCGAGGTTGCCGTCGATGTTCTGCAGGAAGGGCAGCTGCGCGTCGCGGTCGCCCAGGCCGAAGGGGTGCACGTGCAGGTGCGCGGCTTCGGCAAGCGCCGCGTTGCAGTGCAGCAGGGCCAGCGCCGGCGGGTTCGGCTCGAAAGCATGCACGGCAGCAAAGCGTGCGGCGAAGAACAGACTGTGATTGCCGATGTTGGCGCCGACATCGACGGCAGCGCCGGCCAGGAAAGCCGCACGGCGGTCGGCCAGCAGCACGTCGAACAGGGCCGCCAAGAGTTCGGCTTCATACACGCCAGCCACCAGCACCTCTTCGGACACGGTGTCACCCGGCAGCACCGCAAACGGTGCCGCGTGCGCGGCTGGCCGCGCGGCCAGAAGCCGGCGCAGCAGACGGCGCCGCAGCATCAAGGCCAAGGACAGGCGGCGCCGCCGGGCGACGTGGGTCCGATTCACCGCGCGAGCCCATGGCGGCGCACGGCCACGGCGGTGGGCAGGAGCACCAGCAATTCGGCGACGAGAACGGCAGCGGACAGAGCCAGTGCAGCCGACTCCGGACCGCCAGGTCCAGCCGGCAAGAACCTGGCCCAGAACAGCCACAACGCCAGCAAGCTGGTGAGCAGACGCAGCACGCCCAGCGCGCTGAGCAGGGCGAATGCACCACGCGCCTGCAGCTGGGTGGCCCACAGCCGGTTGACGAACAGCAAGACCCCCGCCACGGCCATCAACTGGCAGGCCTGCAGGAGGCTGGCGCCTGCCTGCGGCAGGGCCAGCGTCAACAGCCAGGGCAGGGCCCAGGCTGCCAGCGCGGCAGATGCCAGTGCCGCAGCCCAGCGAAAGGCCGGCGACCGCGCCAGCCCCGGCTTGTGCAATGCTTGCGTGGCCAGGCCCACCAGCGGGTCCGATGCCGCGCGCGCCGCCTGGTCGTACACCAGCGGCGCCAGATACGCCGCCACCACGCCGAACAGTTGCAGCACCAGCAGGCTGACCGAGGCCTCGCCCAGCGCCGTACCCGACGCGCCCAAGCCGCCCAGCAGCGCCAGCAGAAGCGCCACCTGCGCGGCCGCACACAGGTTCTGAACGAAAGCATGCAGATGGATGCCCGTGGGCGGCTGCAACCCGGCCACGGGCTCGCGCCGCAGACCTGCGCGCGACAGCATCACCCAGGCCACGCCCGCCGCCAGCAGCGAGGCCATCACCAATGCCGGGCCGAAGGCCGGCCAGCCCGCCAGCGCCAGCACGCCCACCAGCAGCAGCAAGGCCAGCGCCGGCGCGGCCGTGGCCAGCGCATAAGCCACCGGCCCGGCGGGTTTGAGCAGCAAGGACCGCAGCAGGCCATGCAGCACCAGCCCCGGCACCGCCAGCAGCGCCCAGGCCAGCCAGGGCGCCGGCCCCAGCGACGCCAGGGCGGCGGCGGCCACCGCGACAAGCAGCACAACGCCTGCATAGCGTTCGGCATAAGCGCGCAGCCGCCCGGGCGCTTCATTGCCGTGGTAGGCCATGTGCAACAGCGCCTGAGGCAACCCCAGCAGGCCCAGCGCCACCGCCATGTCCATCCAGCTCTTCAGCAGGCCGAAACGGCCTTGCGCTTCCAGGCCGAAGCGGCGCGCCACGAGCATCACGACGAGCACCGTCGCGGCCGAACCCAGGGCCTGCAGGCCGACGGCCAGCGCATGGCGGCGGATCAAGCCAGGGCGCCGCGCAGCGCCGCGACCACCCGGTCCTGGTCGGCCTCGGCCAGGTCGGCGCTCATCGGCAGGCTCAGCACCTGGGCGGCCAGATGGGTGCTGACGGGGCAGCAGTCGGGGCAGCAGTGGCTGGCGTAGGCGGGCTGGTGGTGCAGCGGCTTGGGGTAGTGCACGGCGGTGGGCACGCCGGCAGCTTTCAGCGCAGCCTGCAACTCGGCGCGCCGTTCGACGCGCACGGTGAACTGGGCGTACACGCAGTCGCGGTCGGGCCGCACCGTCACGAGGCCCAGGCCCGGCACCCCGGCCAGCAGCATGCGGTAGCGCGCACCCAGTTCGGCGCGGCGCTGCAGTTCCCAGTCGAAGCGCTCCAGCTTGGCCAGCACCACCGCGCACTGCAGCGTGTCCATGCGCCCGCCCAAACCCAGCCGGGTGTGGTGGTAGCGGGCGCTCTGGCCGTGCACGCGGATCTGCCGCGCTGCTTCGGCCAGGCGGTCGTCGTCGGTGAAAAGCGCGCCGCCGTCGCCGTAGCAGCCCAGCGGCTTGCTGGGGAAGAAGCTGGTGGCGCCGAAGGTGCTGAGCGCGCAGGAACGCCGGCCCTGGTACAGCGCGCCGAAGCTCTGCGCGGCGTCTTCGATCACGGCCAGCCCATGGCGCGCCGCGATGGCGTTGATGCCGGCCATGTCGGCCACCTGCCCGTACAGGCTGACGGGCATGATGGCCCGCGTGCGCGGCGTCACTTTGGCGTCGATCAGCGACACGTCGATGTTGCAGGTGTCGGCCTCGACGTCGACGAACACCGGCTTCGCCCCGGCCAGCACGACGGTCTCGGCCGTCGCGGCAAAGGTGAAGGGCGAGGTGATGACCTCGTCGCCGGGCTGCAGGTCCAGCGCCATCAGCGCGATCAGCAGCGCTTCGGTGCCGCTGGCCACGGTGATGCAGTGCCTGGCGCCGGTGAAGGCGGCCAGCGCGGCTTCGAGCTCGGCCACCTCCGGGCCCATGATGTACTGCCCATGGTCCAGCACCTGCTGGATGCGCGCGTCGATGCGCGGCTTGAGCGCGGTGTACTGGGCTTTGAGGTCGGTGAACTGCATGAGCCTTCAGCCTTCCAGCACGAGGGTGTCGCCGCTGAGGCGATAGCGCTCGCCCGTGGCCGGGCAGGCGGCGCTGCCTTCGCCGCTGGCCGGCAGGGCCAGGCGTTCGCCATGGCGGCTCATCCAGCCGATGCGCCGGGCCGGCACGCCCACCACCAGGGCGAAACTGGGCACGTCGCGGCTGACGACGGCGCCGGCACCAACGAAGGCGTGTTCGCCGATGGTGGTGCCGCAGACGATGGTGCAGTTCGCCCCCAGCGTGGCCCCGCGCCGCACCAGGGTGCGCCTGTACTCGGCCTTGCGCGGCACCGCGGCGCGCGGGTTGTGCACGTTGGTGAAGACCATGCTGGGGCCGCAGAACACCTCGTCTTCCAGCGTCACTGCGTCGTAGACCGAGACGTTGTTCTGCACCTTCACGTTGCGCCCGATGACAACGTCGTTGGCGACGAACACGCCCTGCCCCAGCGAACAGCCCGCCCCGATGCGCGCGCCGGCGCAGACATGGGCGAAGTGCCAGACGTGCGTGCCCTCGCCGAGCTGTGCGCCGGCGTCGACGATGGCACTGGGGTGGACGGTGGCGGCCACGCCTAAAACACCAGCGGCAGGCCCACGCGCACGCCGTCGCGGGCGCTGCGGTAGGCGGCGATCACCACCTCCAGGCTGCGCAGGCCTTCGTAGCCGTCGACCTGCGCGTGCGCCTGGCCACGCAGGGTGTCGATGACGTTGGCGTAGTAAAGCGGATGGCCGTAGCCGTAGACCGAAGCCGGCGCGTAGTTCGCGGCCTGAACGTCGGCGTCTTCGGGGCGGCTGTCGGCGAAGGCCCAGTGCTCGATGCGGTTGACAGCCACGCCGCCCACGCGCACGGTGCCGCGTTCGCCCAGGATCGTGAGGCTGCCTTCGAAGTTCTGGCCGTGCGTGAGCATGGTCACGTTGATGCTGGCCATGCCGCCGGCGCGCAGGCGCAGGCTCATCACGCCCGAATCTTCGGCCTCGATGGCGCGCGCCTGGGTGGCGGTGTAGGCATGAACGCTGTCGACCGGGCCCACCAGCCAGTCGACCATGTCGACATAGTGGCTGGCCTGGTTCATGAAGGCGCCGCCGTCCATGTCCCAGCGGCCGCGCCAGGGCGATTCGTCGTAATAGCTCTGCGGCCGCGTCCAGAACACGTTGACGACGACCATGTGGATGCGGCCGAAGCGGTCCTGGGCGATGGCCTCGCGCACGCGCTGCAACGTCGCGTTCAGCCGGTTCTGCTTGACGACGAAGAGCTTCACGCCGGCGTCGCGGCAGCCGCGCACCATGGCCATGCCTTCGTCCCACTTGGTGGCCATGGGCTTTTCGCTGAGCACGTGGCGACCGGCCTGCGCCAGCTGCAGCGCCTGCCGCGGGTGCAGGCCGCTGGGAGTGCACAGGGCGGCGATGTCGAAGTCGCAGCCGGCGATCAGGCTGTCCAGCGAAGCGAAGCCCGGTGCGCCAGTGGTGGCCGAAGCCCGGCTCAGGGCTGCAGCGTCGGTGTCGCACACCGCCACCAGTTCAGCCCGGCCGGCATGGCGGCGCAGGGCTTCGATGTGGTTGGCCGAGATACGCCCGCAGCCGACCAGCGCAAAGCGCACGGGGCGGTCGGTGATCGGGAAATCGGCAGGCATCGGCAGGGGCGCGCAAAGCGCCGGATTCTAAGGCGCTGCCCTTGGTCAGGGCCGGGCGGCGGATTGGCCCGACGGCGCGCAGACGGCAAGCCAGGCGGTGGAGCGCACCATCCTTCTGCGCCGGAAAGAGCAGCGCACTCCCCCTCGAACAAGGGGGCCGCGATGCGCGGAGCCTACCCAAGCGCGCCGCCACGCCCTACCGTCTACCTTGGTCCAGCGCGATGCTGTTCCCCCGAAGCCAATCCCGGAGGTTTTCTCATGAACGCTTCAACGAATTGTCTGCGCCGCCTTGGCCACGCCCTGATCTTCGCGGGTGCCGCCCTGGGCCTGCTGCTGGGCAGCCTGGCCGCACAGGCCCAGGTGCTGGTCATGCCCGATTCCACCAACAATCGTCTGGTCAGCTTCAGCGCTGCCGACGGCAGCCTGCTGAACGCCGAGCTCTTTGGCCTGGCCGGGGGCACGCCACTGCACGCGCTGAGCGTAGGCAACGAAATCTGGATCAGCGAGCAGTTGGGCGACCGTGTCTCGCGCTGGAGCGTGGACGGCAGTTTCCTGGGCCAGCTGGGCGGCGGAGCCACTGGCGGCCTGGACAACTTGCGCGGCATGGGCCTGGTGGGCAGCACTGTGTATGTCACGAACGCGGGTACGGCCAATGGTGCCCCCGGGCCGTCGGTGATGATGTTCGACACCAGCGGCACCCCAATGGGCAGCTTCGCCACCGGCACCACGGCGCCCAGCCCCTTCGGCGTGCTCGCCTTCCAGGGCGGTCTGCTGGTGTCTTCCTCGGCGGCCAATGACGACATCCATCGCTACAGCCTGACCGGCACGCCGCAGGGCACCTTCCACAACAGCGCGACACTGAACTTCGCCGAGCAGATGGTTTTTGCCAGCAATGGCGACATCCTGGTCGCCGGTTTCAGTTCCAACAACATCATGCGCCTGAACCCCGCCAACGGCAGCGTCGTCACCAGCTACGCGGCCCCTGGTGCACGTGGCGTAGCGCAGCTGGGCAATGGCAATCTGATGTGGACCAGTGGCGCCGGTGCCTTCGTGCTGAACATCAGCACCGGGGCCAGCACCCAGGTCTACACCGGTGGCGGGCGCTACCTCGAACCGCTGACTGCCGTGCCGGAACCCGCCACGGCACTGCTGTGGTTGGGCGGCTTGCTGGCCGTGGCGGCCGTGGCGCGGCGCCGCCGCGGCTGAGCCCGTCGCAACGCCGGCTGCGCGCGCCCGTTGCAAGGGGCCCGGGCCGGCTGGAGCGGCCCCGCCTAAACTTGCGTCAATTCCAACGAGTCGACGCATGAGCACCCCTCCCCAGACCGACACCCCCGCCGCCGACGAGAACCAGCTCATCGCCGAGCGCCGCGAGAAGCTGCGCGCCATCCGCGCCCAGGGCGTGGCCTTCCCGAACGACTTCAAGCCCACGCACCACGCTGCCGACCTGCAGGCGCGCTACAGCGAGGTGCCGAACGAGGAACTCGAACCCCAGGGCGTGGCCGTGAAGGTCGCCGGGCGCATGATGCTCAAGCGCATCATGGGCAAGGCCTGTTTCGCGACGCTGCAGGACGGCTCCACCGGCAAGACCCACGGCCGCATCCAGCTGTACGTGACGCAGGACGCCATCGGCGCCGAGGCTCTGGCCGCCTTCAAGCACTGGGACCTGGGCGACATCGTGGCCTGCGAAGGCACGCTCTTTCGCACCAAGACCGGCGAGTTGTCGGTGAAGGCCAGCCAGGTGCGCCTGCTGACCAAGAGCCTGCGCCCGCTGCCCGACAAGTTCCACGGCATGACCGACCAGGAACAGAAGTACCGCCAGCGCTACGTCGACCTGGCCACCGACGACACCGCGCGCTCGCGCTTCATCGCGCGCAGCAAGGCGGTGAGTTCGATCCGCGGCTTCATGGTCGAACACGGCTTCCTGGAAGTGGAAACGCCGATGCTGCACCCCATCCCGGGCGGCGCCAACGCCAAGCCCTTCACCACCCACCACAACGCGCTGGACCAGCAGATGTTCCTGCGCATCGCGCCCGAGCTCTACCTGAAGCGCCTGCTGGTGGGCGGCTTCGAGCGCGTGTTCGAGATCAACCGCAACTTCCGCAACGAAGGCATCAGCGTCCGGCACAACCCGGAATTCACGATGATGGAGTTCTACGCGGCCTACTGGACGCATCACGACCTGATGGACTTCACCGAACAGGTGTTGCGCCATGCGGCACGTGCGGCCACGGGCAGTGCCGCCATCAGCTACGCCGGCCAGCCGGTGCACCTGGACCAGCCTTTTGCGCGGCTGAGCGTGCGCAACAGCCTGGTCGAGCATGCCGGCCTGAGGCCTGAACAAGCAGACGACGCAGCGCTGCTGCGCGAACGGCTGCGGACCGCCGGCGTCGACGCGCCAGCGCACTGGAAGCTGCCTGAACTCCAGTTCGGCGTGTTCGAGGCAGCAGTGGAGGCCAAGCTCTGGCAACCCACCTTCATCATCGACTACCCGGTGGAGGTGAGCCCGCTGGCGCGCGCCAGCGACGCCAACCCGGCCATCACCGAACGCTTCGAGCTTTTCATCACCGGGCGGGAATATGCCAACGGCTTCAGCGAGCTGAACGACGCCGAAGACCAGGCCGCGCGCTTCCAGGCCCAGGTGGCGAACAAGGACGCCGGTGACGAAGAGGCGATGTACTACGACGCCGACTTCATCCGCGCCCTGGAATACGGCATGCCCCCGGCAGGCGGCTGCGGCATCGGCATCGACCGCTTGATCATGCTGCTGACCGACAGCCCGAGCATCCGTGACGTGATCCTGTTTCCAGCGCTGCGGCGCGAATAGGGTGGCCGTGAACGGCACGCGGTTGCAGTCGCTGCCGGAGATCGAGGCCGGCCTGTGGCGCGAACTCGCTCGGGCGCCGCTGGACCGGCATCACGAATGGCGCACTCCCGTGCTGGCCACCGTGGACGGCGACGCCGCCGATGCGCGCACCGTGGTGCTGCGGGAAACCGACCGCGATGCGCGCGAGCTGCGCCTGTTCACGGACTGCCGCTCGGCCAAGGTGGCACAGATCGCCAGGCACCCCCTGGGCACGCTGGCGATGTGGTCGAAGCGGCTGTCCTGGCAGCTGCGTGTGCGCGTGCAGTTGCAGGTGCACGTCGAAGGCCTGGCCGTGGCGTCGCGCTGGGCCCGGCTGAAGCAGTCGCCGGCGGCTCAGGACTACCTGAGCCCGCTGGCGCCGGGCAGCCCGCTGGATGGGGACATGCCTGGTCGGCCCGCGCCCGAGCGCGGCCACTTCGCCATGGTCACGGCGCAGGTCTTGTCGGTCGACTGGCTGGAACTGCACGCCGAAGGCCACCGGCGCGCCATGTTCGACGCGGCCGGTGGCCGGTGGCTGGTGCCCTGACGCAGGCACCGGGCGGCAAAACTGGCTTAACGCGCCTTGCGCATGACCTTGGCAAAAACCGGCTGGCCGCCGATGGCTTCGCCAGGGTGGCTCATCGCAATCGAGCCGCTGTCCTCACCGTACCAGCGCGCCGCATGGTTGCTGCGATTGGCCGCGACCGCTTCGGCCTGAACTTCGGCGCGCGTGCGCTGCGAAGAGCTTGCCACCAGCAGCGGGCTGAAGTTGCTCTCCCAGACACGCAGCGAGCCGTCGGTACGAGCCTTGAACAGTTCGGCCCGGACTTCGGCGCGGGTCAAGCCGCTGGCCGAGGGACCGGTGGGTGCCAGATTCAGGCTTTCGCTCTGAGCATGGGCCAAGGTACCGGCCAGCAAAGACAGGGCGACGATGGCGGGGTAGGCAACAAAAGCAATCTTCTTCATGGTGAATTTCCTTGTCGCATCCGAGAGGTTGGGGGACCGTCTGTCGGTGGATGCGGAACCGGCGCTGTCCATGGGTTGAACTGTAGATAGTTGCACCCAGGAGAAAAATGGCTGGTTCTGGAATAGACCATTGTCAAATAAAGCAACTCTGCAAGCCTCACTGTTCCCTAGCGATGCTTGAACGCCGGCTTTCGCTTGTTGACGAAAGCGTCCATGCCTTCTTTCTGATCGTCGGTGGCAAACAGAGAATGGAAGATGCGGCGTTCGAAGGCAACGCCGTCGGCCAGGCCGCTCTCGAAGGCGCGATTGACGCACTCCTTGGCCAGCATGACGCTCGGCCCGCTCATGGTGCAGATCAGGCTGGCGATGGCCAAGGTTTCCTCGAGCAGCTTGTCGGCCGGCACCACCCGGCTCACCAGACCGGCGCGCTCGGCTTCCGCGGCGTCCATCATGCGCCCGGTCAGCACCATGTCCATGGCCTTGGCCTTGCCCACGGCCCGGGGCAGTCGCTGCGTGCCGCCAGCACCGGGAATGATGCCCAGCTTGATCTCGGGCTGACCGAACCTGGCGCTGTCGGCGGCGATGATGAAATCGCAGAGCATGGCCAGTTCGCAGCCGCCACCCAGCGCGAAGCCCGAGACGGCGGCGATCACCGGCTTGCGCACCTGGCGCAGCGTCTCCCAGTTGCGGGTGATGTAGTCGCCCTTGTAGGCGTCCATGTAGCTGAAGCGCGCCATCGCGCCGATGTCGGCCCCCGCGGCGAAGGCCTTCTCGCTGCCGGTGACGACGATGCAGCCGATGCCCTCGTCCTGCTCGAAGGCCTGAAGGGCAGCACCCAGTTCATCCATCAGCGCGTCGTTCAGGGCGTTGAGCTGCTTGGGGCGATTCAGGGTGATCAGGCCGACACGGCGTTCGGTGTCGCCGCGGACATCGGTAAGGACCAGGGCTTCGCTCATGAGGTTCTCGCTATGGGAGTGGTGGGGTGGGTGGTCGCGGCAAAGGCTGCGCCAAAGCCGGTCATTTGCAACGTTCGCCGCGTCCGGAATCACTATAAGCTGCCGTTTTTCGCAGTGATGCGGACCGCCGCCGAGCACATGCCCAGCATCTACCGCAAGTCAGCCAAGGGCCAGGCAGAGATCGAAACTCGGGCGAACAAGTTGCCGCCCCGCCTGCGCACGGCCTTGATCATGGTCGACGGCAAGCGCAGTGAAGCCGAGCTTCGCCCCTTGCTGCTGCAAGCGCCTGAAGAGACCCTTGCCATGCTGCTGGCGCAGGGCTTCATCGAAGTCGTGGGAACGAATGGCGCAGGCGGCCAGTACACGGCAAGCAATTCAGCCCCTGCCCCGACACCCCAACCCGCCACGCCACCGGTTGCTGCACCTGCACAGGCACCCGCACCGGTACCGGCTGGCCCCCCGCTGCCCGGCGCTGCCAACGGCATGCGCCCGATGCCGCTGCCGCTGCCCATGCTGCAACGCGACGCCGTTCGGCTGCTCACCGACCAGGTGGGCCCGATGGCCGAAGCCGTGGCCATGCGCATCGAAAAGTCGCGGTCCACCGAAGAACTGCGCGCGGCCGTGCTGCTGGGCGCGCAGGTCATCGCCAACACCCGCGGCCGCCAGGCCGCCGAGGCCTACGTCGCGCGCTTCGCCGACATCTGAATCATCGTCCAGGCGCAGCCTGCTGCGGCAGCCGCTCCATCGTCAGGTCGACGAAGTTGCCTCCTTCCTGGCGGATCAGGATGCGCACCGGCAGGTACTGCAGGCTGGGCGCGAACCAGGCCTCCGGCACGAGCTCGCCGCCACGACGCGCCATGTTCGCCACTTCGGGCCGGGGACGCACGTGCACCGCTTCGACCGGGCCGGCAGGGGTGTCGAGCACCAGCGTCTCGCCCACTTCGTAATGCCACATCTGCACCCGCCGGGGCATTGCCAGAGGCATGCTCAGGGTCTGCCCGGAGCGCAGCAGCTCGGGCCGGTTCGTGAACAGCCAGGACAACTGGACGAACTGGCTGGCCGTGTCCTGCAGCCCATCGGGGCGGGCAGTCTGGTTGCCGTTGGCCAGGAGGACCACCGGCCCGGCCATGTCGATGCGCAGGCGCCGCGGCTCGCGCAGCAGCACCTGCGTCGCTTCGTCGAAGCGCTCCGGGCGCAGGCCTTCGGCGGTGATCAGGCCTTCGCTGCTGGTACGGCGGCTGAGCACAGGCGCGAACGACGGGCCCACGGCCACGTCCAGGTGCACCTGGTAACGCAGGCCGTCCCGCAGCCACTCGACCTGCGCCTGACCTTCGACCGGGCCGCGGAAGTCCCCCGTCAGGCGATAGCTCAGGCGTGTGGACGGTGGCCATTCGAAGGCCGGGGCGGAAACGGCCGACGAAGAAGCCGGGGCCGAAGCCGCCGGCAGCGCTGCCAGGGCCGGCATCGGCTCAGCTGCTGCGGAAGCTGACGACGGGGCCGCGTCGCCCACAACGGGCGGCGTGGGCGACGTCGGGCCGGGAGCCGGCGGGGGTGGAGGCGGAGTTGGTTCAGTCTGCGTAGCGGTATCGGAACCCAAGCGCTCGGGGGCCGACACCGGATCGGGCGCGGAAGCCGCGGGCGCGGGCGCGGGTGCCACCGCGGCTCGCCGAGCCGGCGCGGGTCGCGGCGCGACAGCAGGCGGCGCCGCTGGTGCCAGTTCAGTGACGAAGGCCACCTCGATGCGCACCGGCGCCCGGTCTGCAGCCGCACCGAGGCTGTCGGGCATGACGCGTCCGGCCAGCCACAGATGGGCCAGCGTCACGACCGCCGTCAACAGCGCCCAGGCGGCCGGCTTGCCGGCACGGCCCCACCGCGCTTCAGGCGCCAGCGGCACCAAGGAAGCAGCAGAGCGCGGCCACGCTGCTCAGTCGGAACCGCAGCAGCAGCCAGTGCGCAGCGCCGTGCTTCGGGTAGACACGGCGGTCCACGGCGTAGCAGGCCAGCAGCATCAGGCCGTGGATCACGAGTCCGGCGCTGGGCGGCATCATCACCGCCACCCAGGCGACCAGGGAAGGCAGCACACCCCAGCCCAGCAAGGCCGGCGGCGGCGGTGTCTCCCGGAACGCCAGGCCCCAGTGAATGCCCCCGAGGAAGGAGACGATGACAGCTGCGTAAGCCGACAAGCCCAGCGCCACATAGGGATGGGCTTCGGCCGACACGCCCCAGATCAGCAGCGCTCCGGCGACGAACGGCAGGATGCCTGCCCAGCCCAGCTGCAGGGCGGCCGGCGACAGGGCCGCAGCGGTGTTCGAGCTCACGTTCTGGAGTCAGGGCTTTTTCGCGGCGGCGGCCAGTTGCCGCTCGACCTGGTCGGGCGGCAAGGCGCCGGGCTTGCGCGAACCATCTTCGAAAAACAAGGCCGGGGTACCGTTGATGCGGTGCTTCTTCGACAGCGCCAGGTTGCGTTCGAGCACCTCGCTGTCGCAGTTGGCTGCAGCCTTCGGCGGCACCACGTTGTCGATCATCCAGGCGCGCCAGGCCCGCTGCGCGTCCTTCGCACACCAGATGTCACGCGACTTGGCCGTTGAATCGGCCCCCAGGATAGGCATCAGGAAGGTGTAGATCGTGACGTCCTTCACCGTCGTCAGGTCGCGCTCAAAACGCTTGCAGTAGCCGCAGTTGGGGTCGACGAAGACCGCCATCTTGCGCGCGCCCGTGCCCTGGCGGGCCACCATGGCGTCCTTCAGCGGCAGTTCGCTGAAGTCGATGGCGCTGAGCTTCTCGATGCGTTCTTCGGTCAGATCGGTACGAGTCTTGGCGTCGATGAGCGAGCCGTTGACGAAGATGAAGTCGCCGTTGGCGTCGCTGTACAGGATCTGGGTGCCGCCGAATCGCACCTCGAACAGGCCGGGCACCGGCGAGCGGGTGACCTCGTCGATCTTGGGCAGCTTGGGCAGGCGCTCAGCCAGGTTCTTGCGGATGGCAGCCTCCTGGGCCACAGCGCCAGCGCTCAGGCACAGCAGGACGACGGCGGGCAGCAGGCGGAGCAACAGTTTCATGGGGTTTCTCTGAAGGGTCGGAGTGAATCGCGGTGCCGGAAGGGAGCTCAGCTGTCGAGGGCGCGCGCCGTCAACGCGCGCTTCAATGGCCCCAGGGCGTTGACCAGACTCAGCCCGCGGTTGCGGAGTTCCTTGACCAGGGGCTGTTCTGACGCGAACAGTTGCAGCAGCCCGTCGGTGACCTGGCCCATCGCACGGGTTGGCAGTTCACGTTCCCGGGCATAACGGCGCAGAAGGCGAGGGTCGCCCAGCTGGCGCCAGCTTTCGCGAGCCGCGACCACGCGGGCGAGCGCCGCCACGTCCGCCAGGCCGAGGTTCAGGCCCTGGCCGGCCAACGGGTGCACCAGATGCGCGGCGTCGCCCAGCAGCGCCCAGCCGGGGCCGCAGACCTGCTCGGCACGCGCCAGCACCAGCGGCCATTGCGCCCGCTCGCTGGTCAGGCGAAGCTGGCCAGCGGCGCCGCCAGTGGCGTCCATCAAGGCGGTCTGGAAGTCGGCGTCGGGCAGGGCCATCAGTGCGTCGGCCCGGTCGTCGGGCAGCGACCAGACCAGGCCGAAGCTGCTGCCAGGCAGGGGCCGGTCCAGCGGGAGCAGCGCCAGCACGTCGGGGCTGCGGAACCATTGCCTGGCCTGGCCTGCGTGCGGCCTGTCGGTCTGCAGCCGTGCCGCGACACCGCGCTGCTGGTAGGCCTGGCGCGGCATGCGCACGCCCAGGCGCTGACGGGCGGCGGAATCACGGCCTTCCGCCAGCAGTTGCAGCGGGGCAGTGGCTTCTTCGCCAGCCATCGTCACATGCGGCGCGAAGCGCACGGCAGCCTGCAGGGCGAGGTCGAGTTCGGCGGCGTCCACGATCCAGGCGAGTTCGGCCACACCCTGCGTCCAGGCCGAAAACTCCAGCACGGCACCCGGCGCGTCGCCCTCCACCCGCATGTCGTGCACGGCGGTGCGGGCGTCCGCGGGCAGCGCGTGCCAGACCTTCAGGCCATCGAGCAGGGCCACCGAGGCGGCGTTCAGCGCGTAGGCGCGCACATCGGGCGAATGCCGGGCAGGCGCGGCCACCAGGCCCACGTTCAAACCCTGACGCGACAACGCCAGGGCGGCTGCCATGCCTACGGCGCCAGCGCCGCGCACCACGATGTCATGAGCCGTCATCCGGGCATTGTAGGGAGGGGGCTCACGGCACAATCGCCGCCTGCGGCTGAAGCCCTGATGCCGCCCCTGCCTACGCGAGACTTTCCGTGATGCCCGACACAGACGCCCCAGACCTGACCTGCACCGTGGCCAGCCTGCACCTGCATCCGCTGAAAAGCTGTGGTGGCCTGCCAGTGAGCGAGGCACTTCTGGTCGAGACGGGGCTGGACCTGGACCGTGCCTGGATGGTGGTCGACCCCGATGGCGAAATGCTGACCCAGCGCGAACTGCCGCGACTGGCGCTGGTGATGCCCACCCTGCGCCATGCCGACCTGGTGCTGCGCGCACCCGGCATGCTGGCCCTGCACCTGCGCCTGGACACGGTGGAGGAACCCACCCGCGTGCGGGTCTGGGACGACATCGTCAAAGCCTACGACATGGGCCCGCTGGCCGCCCAGTGGTTCAGCGACTACCTGGGCCAGCCAGCCCGGCTGGCGCGATTCGATCCCGAGGAAAAACGGCTGGCCGACCCGAAGTGGAGCGCCGGCCAGGCCGCCGAGGCGGCATTTGCCGACGGCTTCCCGCTGCTCGTGGCCAGCACCGCTTCGCTGGCCGACCTGAATGCACGACTGGCCGCACGAGGTGCCGCGCCGGTGACGATGGAGCGATTCCGGCCGAACATCGTGATCGACGGGCTGCAGGCCTTCGACGAGGACAACATCGGCGACCTCGTCATCGACACCCCCGAAGGTCCGGTGCATCTGCGCCTGACCAAGCCCTGCGTGCGCTGCGGCATTCCCAACAACGACCCGGCCACGGCCGAAGTGGGCACCGAGCCCGGTGCCACGCTGGCAGGCTTCCGCGCCGACGCGCGCATGGACGGCGGCATCACCTTCGGCATGAACGCCGTGGTGCTGGAAGGCTTCGACCGCACGCTGCGCGTGGGCCAGGTCGCCCGTGCGCGCTGGGCCTTCTAGCGCCGTCTAGCGCCGGTTCAACCTGGCCGGTGCTCGGGCAGGGGAATGAATTCCGTTTCGCCGGGCACGGTCGCGAAGCGTCCGGCCTGCCAGTCTTCGGCGGCCTGAACGATGCGCTCCTTGCGGCTGCTGACGAAGTTCCACCAGACGTGGCGCGGCCCGAGCGGATCGCCGCCGATCAGCATCACCCGGCTGTCGCCCGAGGCCGACAGCATCGGTTCGTCGCCGGGCGCCAGCAATGTCATCGTCTGCGGCGGCAGCGGTCGGCCGTCGAGTTCGGCCGCACCGTCGACGACGTACAGCGCACGCTCGGTGGCCAGCGGCAGGGGCAGGGCGTCGCCGGCGGCCATGGCGATGTCGATGTAGAGCATGGACGAGCGCACCACGACCGGGGAAGCCACCCCGAAGGCACTGCCCACCAGCAGGCGCAGGCGGGCGCCACCCACCTCCAGTTCCGGCAAGGCCGAGGCCGGGGTGTGGCTGAAGGACGGCGCGATCTCCTCGTCCTCGGCCGGCAGGCCGGCCCAGAGCTGCAGGCCGTGGCTGCGTCGCGGCAAGGCGCGCAGATCGTCGGGTGTGCGTTCGGAGTGCACGATGCCACGCCCCGCCGTCATCCAGTTGATGGCGCCGGGTTCGATGCGCTGCACGGCGCCGGTGGAATCGCGGTGCTGCATCGCGCCTTCGAACAGGTAGGTGACGGTGGCCAGGCCGATGTGCGGATGGGCGCGCACGTCGTGGTTGTCGGCCGGGCCGGCGCTGATCGGGCCGAAGTGGTCGAAGAACAGAAACGGCCCGACGGCGCGGTGGCTGACGGCCGGCAGAAGCCGGCGCACGGTGAAGCCACCGCCCAGGTCCTTGCTGTGCGGGCGGATGAGCGTGCTGCTGTCGGACATGGTGGCTTTCCGTTGTTCCGGCCGAGTGTAGGAAAATCGGCACATTGACGGCTGGCCCGGCGCCGCCACCCACCCCGAAAGCAAAACATCATGAGCCTGAAGTGCGGCATCGTGGGCCTGCCGAACGTCGGCAAGTCCACCCTTTTCAATGCGCTGACGAAAGCCGGCATCGCCGCCGAGAACTACCCGTTCTGCACGATCGAGCCCAATGTGGGCATCGTCGAACTGCCCGACCCACGGCTGGCGGCGCTGGCGGACATCGTCAAGCCCGAACGCGTGGTGCCGGCCATCGTGGAGTTCGTCGACATCGCCGGCCTGGTGGCTGGTGCGAGCAAGGGCGAAGGCCTGGGCAACCAGTTCCTGAGCCACATCCGCGAGACCGACGCCATCGTCAACGTGGTGCGCTGCTTCGAGGACGACAACGTCATCCACGTCGCCGGCAAGGTCGATCCCATCAGCGACATCGAGGTCATCCAGACCGAACTCTGCCTGGCCGATCTGGCCACGGTGGAGAAAAGCCTGCACCGCTATGTGAAGGCAGCGCGTTCGGGCAACGACAAGGAGGCCGCGGCGCTGGTGAAGGTGCTGGAAAAGTGCCAGGCGGCGCTGGACCAGGCCCAGCCCGTGCGCGGTATCGCCTTCGGCAAGGAAGAGCTCCTCATCCTGAAGCCGCTGTGCCTCGATGTTCGTCGGCAACGTGTCCGAATCGGGCTTCGAGAACAACCCCTTCCTGGACCGCCTGCGCGAATATGCCGCGAAGCAGAACGCGCCCGTGGTCGCCATCTGCGCCAAGACCGAAGCCGAACTGGCCGAGATGGAAGATGAGGACAAGGTGATGTTCCTGGCCGAGATGGGCCAGGACGAACCCGGCCTGAACAGGCTGATCCGCGCCGCCTTCAAGCTGCTGGGCTTGCAGACCTATTTCACCGCCGGCGTGAAGGAGGTCCGGGCCTGGACCATCCACATCGGCGACACTGCGCCGCAGGCTGCAGGCGTGATCCACACCGACTTCGAGCGCGGCTTCATCCGCGCCCAGACCATCGCCTTCGACGACTTCATCGCCCACCGCGGCGAGCAGGGCGCAAAAGACGCCGGCCGGATGCGCGCCGAGGGCAAGGAATATGTCGTGAAGGACGGCGACGTCCTGAACTTCCTGTTCAACGTCTGAGTGCAACAGTGCACTAGTGCCCGGCACCCGCGGTAACTGAGGGATACAGTCTTTCAATGACCGTGCACGTCGACGTCGATCTGGGCTCCGAACGGCTGGGGCTGCCCGCGCCGTCACGGCGGCCGCGGCGCAAGGACGGCCGCTTGTGGCCGCTCCTGGTCACGGCCCTGGCCTATGCCGCGGTGGGCATCGCGGCCTTGCTGCTCGCGGGCCCGCCAGGCTATGCGTCGCCTTTGTACCCATCCGCAGGTATTGCCCTGGCGGCGGTCCTGACCTGGGGCCACCGGGCGCTGCCGGGCGTGGCGCTCGGGGCGCTGCTGGTCAGCGTCTTCCTGGGCACGCGCCAGCCCCAGGCCACGGCCTGGCTGCTCGTCGGCCTGCCCTTGCTGCTCGGCCTGGGCGCAGCCACGCAGGCCTGGGTGGGTGCCAGCCTGGTCAAGCGCTTCGTCAGCCAGCCCATGGTGCTGAACTCGCCCCGCGACATCGCCCTGGTCGGACTGCTGGGCGCTGCCGTGGCCTGCGTCGTCAATGCCAGCGTCGCGACCCTGGCGCTCACGGCCACGGGCACGATTGCGGCCGACGGCTGGAAGGAGAACTGGCTGACGTGGTGGACGGGCGACGTGCTGGGCGTGCTCATTGCCACGCCCGCCGTGCTGACCCTGATCGGCCAGCCGCGCGGCGACTGGCGGGCTCGCCGCCTGACCGTGGGCCTGCCGCTGCTGCTGGCCATGGGGCTGACAGCCACGGCACTGCTGAAGCTGGAGACCCTGGACCAGCAGCATCTGCGCGCCCAGTTCGAACGCGACGCCGACCGACTCGCCAGCGACGCGCAATCGCGGCTGCAGGTGCCGCTTTATGCGCTGCAGGCCTTGCACGGCATCGCGCGGGCTCAGCCGATCCTGGACAGCACGGCACTGCAGGCCGCTTCACGCTGGTGGCTGGCGCTGCCGCGCCAGTTGCAGGCCATGGGCTACAGCGTGCGTGTCCCCAGGCTGGACATCGAGCGCTTCGAAGCCGCGGTTCGGGACAACGGCCTGCCCGGCTACCGGGTATTCCACCGCGACAACGGCGCGGCCCTGGCCAGCGACGACGAAGTGCTGGCCATTCGCCTGATCGAGCCGATGGACGGCAACGCCATGGCCCTGGGTGTCAACACCCTGTCGATTCCGGCCACCCGCGACGCCGTGCTCCAGGCCCGCCGCAGCGGACAGCCAGCGGCCACGGTGGGCTTCAAGCTCACCCAGGCAACGGCCGACGGCGAGATCGGTCTCGTCGTCTACCAGGCGCTGTACGAGGGCGAGCCCCGTTCCGACCCGGAACGCAACGCCTCGTTTCGGGGCGTCGTCTTCGTTACCCTGCGGGCAGAGGCCATGCTGGAAGGTCTGGCTGCACCCGGCAAGGACCACCTCGAATGGTGCCTGGTCGACCCGGAGGCCGACACGACGCAGCGGCGCATTGCCGGCCCCGCCGGGTGCGAGGCTCGCAACCCGCCCGCACTGAGCTTCCAGACGGCGCGGACACTGGAAATCGGCGGGCGCAGTTTCGAGCTCAGGGTGGACAGTTCCCCCGGTTCGATACCGCTGCAGCAGCGCGAAGGCACGCTGCTGCTGTCGCTGGCCGTGCTGGCAGCGGTGGCGATGCTCGGTGCGCTGCTGCTCGTCGTCACCGGCAACAGCCGCCGCACCCAGATGGCGATTCGTACCGCCACCGCCGACCTGCGCCGCGAGGTCTCGGAGCGCACCCAGACCCAGATGGCCCTGGCCGACAGCGAGGAAAGGCTGCGCAGCATCCTGAACCACATGCCGATCGGCGTGATGTTCCTGGACGCCCGCGGCCGGCTGCTGGAATGCAATCCGCGGCTTTGCGAGATGCTCGGCGAGACGGCGGAGCAGTTGCGTGGCCTGACCCTGGTCGACCTGATGCACCCTGACGAGCGGCTGGCGCAGCGGGGCGAAGAGGCCGGGCCGAACGATCTGGCCGAAGACGCGTTGGCATTGCCACGCGGGGCTTCGGAAAAGCGGCCTCTGCGGCTGCAGCGCAGCGACGGCAGCTCGGTCTGGGTTCAGGTCAGCACCACGGCCTTGCGCGAAGGCCACGACGAACAAGGCCGGCGGGTCGGGGTCGTGCAGGACATCAGCGAGCACATGCGGCTGCGCGATTCGGAACGTGCGCTGCAGGAAGCCGAGGCCTCGAGTCGCGCGAAGAGCGAGTTCGTCTCGCGCATGAGCCACGAGTTGCGGACGCCGCTGAACGCCATGATCGGCTTCGCCCAGCTGCTGGGCCTGGACCGAGAGCCCGGCCTGACCCGCCATCAGATGGAATGGACCCAGCAGATCCAGCGCGCCGGCTGGCACTTGCTGGAGATGATCAACGAGACGCTGGACCTGGCACGCATCGAGTCAGGTGCGGTGCGCCTGAGCAGTGAGCCGGTGGCCCTGGCGGCGCTGGTGCAGGGTGCCCGGGCGCTGGTGTCGGCGCAGGCCGAGCAGCGCGATATCCACATCGAAGAAAGCCTGTCCCCGGAAGCTCCGGCGGTGCTGGGCGACGCCACCCGCTTGAAGCAGGTGCTGACGAACCTGCTCAGCAACGCCGTCAAATACAACATCGAACATGGCCGCGTATGGATCAGCGCCCGGCCCGGCCCCGAAGGCGGTGTCGTGATCGCCGTCACCGACACCGGGCTGGGCATGACGCCTGAGCAGTTGTCGGGGCTTTTCCAGCCCTACAACCGCCTGGGTCGCGAGACCAGCGACATCGAAGGCACCGGCATCGGCCTGGTCATCAGCCGGCGCCTGGTGGAACTGATGGGTGGCACGCTGGAAGCCCGCAGCGTGGCCAGCAAGGGCTCGACCTTCACCCTGCGCCTGCCCGCCGCCGATGCGGCCGAACTGCCTGAAGCCCCGCAGGAAGCAGCCTTCAACGCACCCTACCAGCAGCGGCGCGTGCATTACGTGGAAGACAACCCGACCAATGTCGAAGTCATGCGGGGCGTGCTGCTGCAAAGGCCGCAAGTGCAGATGGATGTATCGGTGAACGGCCTGGATGGCCTCGAAAACATTCGCCGCAGCCGGCCGGACCTGGTGCTCCTGGACATGCACCTGCCCGATGTCAGCGGGCTGGAACTGCTGCGCCACCTGAAGAGCGACCCCGACCTGGCCGAGATTCCCGTCATCGTCGTGTCGGCCGACGCGACGGCCGCGCGCATGGCCGAGGCCCTGACGACGGGTGCCCTGCATTACGTGACCAAGCCGATCGACGTTCCGCGCTTCCTGGATCTGCTCGACGACGCGCTGGAAAGCCTGGAAACGCGCTGGGGCTGAAGACCTGCGGCTTCTTTCACCGGTCGGATCCAAGCGCTTAAGCACTCTCGCCCATCGAGTGCTAATATTCTTGGAACTCGGCGCCTTTGCCGGCATCCCAAGGCAGCATGAACATGAACGCCGCCACTGCTACGACTGTCTTCCCGGCCACCACCCTGTCGGTTCGCGACCCCTGGGCCATGGTGCCTTCATTGGGCAACCTGGACGCCTACATCTCGGCCGTCGGGCGCCTGCCCATGCTCACCCAGGGCGAAGAAACCTCGCTCGCCCGCCGCTTCCAGGCCACGGGCGACCTGCAGGCCGCCGGGCAGATGGTGTTGTCGCACCTGCGTCTGGTCGTTTCGGTGTCGCGCCAGTATCTGGGCTACGGCCTGCCCCACGGCGACCTGATCCAGGAAGGCAACATCGGCCTGATGAAGGCCGTCAAGCGCTTCGACCCCGAACAGGGCGTGCGCCTGGTGAGCTATGCGCTGCACTGGATCAAGGCCGAGATCCACGAATACATCCTGAAGAACTGGCGCATGGTCAAGCTCGCCACGACCAAAGCGCAGCGCAAGCTGTTCTTCAACCTGCGCTCGATGAAGCAGGGCCTGAAGAGCGAGGCCGGTGACGACGACACCCACCGCAGCACGCTGACGCCGGCCGAAGTGGCCAATGTCGCCGAGCGGCTGAACGTGAAGGCAGAAGAAGTCATCGAGATGGAAACCCGACTGTCGGGTGGCGATGTCGCGCTGGAGCCGCAAGCCGACGACGGCGAGGAAAGTTTCGCCCCGATCGCCTATCTCGCCGACGACACGCACGAACCGACGCGCGCGCTGGAAGCCCGTCACCGCGACTGGCTGTCGGCCGACGGCATCCAGCAGGCGCTGGAGGTGCTGGACGCGCGCAGTCGCCGGATCGTCGAAGAACGCTGGCTGAAGGTCAACGACGACGCCTCTGGCGGCATGACGCTGCACGACCTGGCGGCCGAGTATGGCGTCAGCGCCGAGCGTATCCGCCAGATCGAGGTGGCCGCCTTGAAGAAGATGCGCAAGACGCTCGAAACTGCGACGGCCTGACGACTTCGCCCCCTTCTCGACGGGACATCAGGCGTCTTCGGCGAGAAGGATCTTCAGGTCGTGCACCAGCGCTTCCGTGCCGGTGCCATAGCGCGTGAACAGCCGAATCCGCCCCTGGGTGTCGAAGACATAGGACCCGGCGGTGTGGTCCATCGTGTAGCTGCCCTCGGTCTTGCCGGGCACTTTGCTGAAGAACACCTTGAAATGCTTGGCTACGGCCCGCGTTTCGTCGGGCGTGCCACGCAGGGCCACGAAGCCGGCGCCGTAGTTGTCGACATAGGCCTTCAGCACTTCAGGCGTATCACGCTCGGGGTCGATGGTGACGAAGATGCCTTGCACACGTTCGCCGTCGGCACCCAGCCTTTTCCTGACCTCGGCCAGTTCGAGCAGGGTGGTCGGGCAGACGTCGGGGCATTGGGCGAAGCCGAAGAAGACCACGGTGACCCGGCCCTTGAACTCGGCCAGATCGCGCAGACGGCCATCGGCGTCGGGCAATTTCAGTTCACGCGCATAGTCGGCACCGGTGATGTCGACCGCCTTGAACGTAGCCGATGTGGCTGCCGGGCCACCGGCTCGATCGCAAGCCGCCAGGGGCAGCAGGGCTGCCAGCAGGCACAGCGCACCGGCCAGGGTCAGGCGCCGAGAAGTCTGGTGAGCCATGGGTTCAGGTAGTGGTCGAGCAGCAGCGCCGCGAACAGCAGCGACAGGTGCCAGATGGAAAAGCGGAAGGTGCGACGGGCCAGCGCGTCGCTGTATTCACGCCACAGTTGCCAGGCCAAGGCCATGAACCACACGCCCAGCACGAGGGCGGCCGCCAGGTAGAGGTAGCCGCTCATGCGATAAGTGAAGGGCAGCAGCGTCGCGGCGAACAGCACGATGGTGTACAGCAGCACCTGCAGCCGGGTGAATTCCGGGCCGTGGGTGATGGGCAGCATGGGCAGGCCGGCCTTGCGGTAGTCCTCGGCGCGGTACAGCGCCAGGGCCCAGAAATGGGGCGGCGTCCACAAGAAAATGATCAGGCAGAGCATCAGCGACTCGGCCCCGACCTGACCCGTCATCGCGGCCCAGCCCAGCACGGGCGGCATCGCGCCGGAAGCACCGCCGATGACGATGTTCTGCGGCGTCAAAGGCTTCAGCACCACGGTGTAGATGACGGCATAGCCGACGAAAGTGGCGAAGGTGAGCCACATCGTCAGTGGATTGACCCACAGGTACAGCACCGCACTGCCTGCCGCGCACAGCACGGCCGAGAAGACGAGCGCTTGGCGCGCGCTGAGGTCGCCCCGTGCGGTGGGCCGCCATGAGGTACGCGCCATACGGCGATCGATGTGCTGCTCGACCAGGCAATTGAAGGCCGCCGCCGCAGCGGCCACCAGCCAGATGCCGGCCACCGCGGCTGCCGCCAGACCCAGATCGGGCAGGCCGGGCTGCGCCAGCAGCATGCCGATCAAGGCACAGAAGACGATGAGTTGAACCACGCGCGGCTTGGTCAGCGCGTAGAACTGGGCGGTGCGGGAAGGCGAGCCGGCCGGGGCCGCGAGAGCTTGAGACATCGTGATCGATTTTAGGCGGGCGCGGCTTCGTGATCTTTGCGATGCGATGCCGGCGCTCGTGCACCCTGCACAGCTGCGCTGCGCGCCAGCACCAGGGTCAACAGCAAGACCAGCGCCGCGGCACCCGCTGAATGGCCCAGCGCCGCCACCAGCGGCCAGCCGAGCACGACGTTCGACAGGCCGCTGACCAGCTGCAACAGCAACAGGGCGGCCAGGCCCGCGCCGTAGTACCGGCCTTCGCCGCCGCGCCACAGGCGCCAGGCCAGCCAGCCCAGCACCAGGGTTGCGAGCAGGGCGCACAGGCGGTGGCCCATCTGGATGGCCACCAGCGCCTCGAAACTGAGCAGGCCCCCGTCGGGCGTGCGGCCCAGGTGGCGCAACAGCGTGTAGCCCTCCTGGAAGTCCATCGCTGGCCACCACTGACCGTTGCATTGCGGGAACCCCTGGCAAGCCAGTACAGCGTAGTTGGTGCTGACCCAGCCACCGGTGGCGATCTGCAGCATCAGCACCGCCAGCGCCACCACCGCCAGCCTGCGCAGCCCGCGGGGCAGGTTCAGCAGAGGGCCGATACGCCCGCTGCCTTGCTGGACGAAGCGGCTGTGCTGCACGGCCAGCAAAGCCAGCAGCGTCAGCCCTCCCAGCAAATGCAGCGTGACGATGGCCGGGTAGAGCTTCAGCGTGACGGTGTACTTCCCGAACAGACCCTGCACGATGACCCAGACCAGCGTGAACGTGGGCCACCAGGGCGAAAACGGCAGGCTTCGCCTTTCGACCCACGCGGTGACTGCCATCACCAGAATCAGCGCACCCACCGTCATCGCCAGGTAGCGGTGGATCATCTCGATCCAGGCCTTGGACCAGGTGACCGGCCCGCCCGGCATCCCGGCTTCGGCCGCCGCGATGTCGGAGCGTGCGCCGAACGGGCTGACCTCGCCATAGCAGCCAGGCCAGTCAGGGCAGCCCAGGCCCGAGTCGGACAGTCGCGTGAAGGAGCCGAAGACGATGAGATCGAAGGTCAGGAACAGGGTCAGCGCCGTCAGTGCCGCCAGTCGGCTGCGGGTGTCGGCGCCCCGGCGGTGCAACCATATCCAGGACAAGGGCAGCAAGGCCACCACCGCCGCCAGCAGCAGAAGCCTCAGGGTTGGCGCCAGGTCGACCAGGGGAACGCTGGTGTCCACGGTCAGCGGCCAGCCTCGTCCCAGGAAGAAGAGGCGCGCAGCAGCTTGGCAAGGTCGCGCTTCACCTTCGACGGGTCGGCATCGAACGGCATGCGCATCATCCATTCGCCCATCGGGTCGACGATGTACAGATGGTCTTCCAGCGCGCGGCCGGCCTCGGGCTGCAGCCAGGCCGCCGTGGCGCTGGCATCTGCCAGCAGCATGGTCAGCGCCGGCGGCGCCTCGGCGGCTGCGCGCAGCGCCGGTGCCGGGGGCAGGCCGTCGGTGATGAGCCAGACACGGTCCAGCCGATCGCGGTCCCTGCCGAGCATCTCGCGCAACTGGCGCTGCATGAACAGGCGCTTGTCACAGGCTTCGTTGCAGGTGCTGGGGCCTACGGCCACCAGCAGCCACTGCCCTGTCAGCGACCTGGCCGTCACCGGCTGGCCATCCAGCGTGCGCAAGGCCAGGGCGTCGGTGAGCGTTTTCGTGGGCAGGATCAGCGTGCCGTAATTCGTGCGCCCTTCCGGCCGGATCACGAAGTAGGTGAAGTAGGAAGCGATGACTGGCGCGGCACAGACAAGAAGCACCATCAACATCTTGAACCGACCCATGCGCGTGCGGCGGCGGTCGGCCTCGAGGTCGGGTGCGACGAGTTCGTGCACGGTCATGGCAAGCGGCTCAGAGCCTGCGTCGGGGACGGATGAGTTGGAACCAGACATAGAGACCCAGGATCAGCGCAGCCAGCGCAAACCATTGAAAGGCGTAGCCGTAGTGCTTGTGGACGCCGGTGGCAGGGGGCAGCCATTCACGCAACAGACCGTCGGTCGACGGGCCTTCAGCTTCCTGCAGCAGCGACAAGGGACGCAGTTTCAGCCCCCATTCCTGGCCAAAAGCGTCGAGCTCTATATTCTGGCGTACGGGCCCGCTGACGACCGCTTCGAATTCGTACAACCGCGCCGGCGGGGGGGCAATGCGCCCGGACACCTCGACGCGCTCTGTCGGCGTTGGCGGTACCACCACCTTCGTCCGGTCGAGCAGGTCACGGGGCTGCCAGCCGCGCTGGACGAGCACCGCGGTGCCATCTTCCAGCAGCAAGGGTGTGACGACGAAGAAGCCCGGTCGAGCCTGCATCTGGCGGTTTTCGAGGTAAACCGTCGCGTCGGCCTGCCAACGCCCCGCCAGGACGATGCGCCGATGGTGCTGCTGCTGGGCTTGCACCGGGTCTGAAGCCAGCGCCATGGGGTCCAAGGGCGGCAGGGCACGACGCTCGTCGAGCGCAGCCTGCAGCGCGTTCTTCTGCGCCGCCCGGTCCAGCTGCCACACCCCCAGTCGTGCTGTCACCGCAATGCCTATCAGCGCTGCCAGCAATAGCAGTGCAGTGGCCCGGGTCAAGCGCACCGATGCCCCCGCGGCCCATAATCCCTGCACATGAAAAGCCTGTTCATCGTGATGCTCGTGGGCGTGCTGCTGGCCCTTGCCGGTGCAGGTTTGTTCATGCTCCGAAAGAGCGGCGACGGCGAAGACCAGCGCAGCAACCGCATGGCCCGTGCCCTGGCACTGCGTGTGGCGCTTTCGGTGGCCTTGTTCCTGTTCATCCTGTTCAGCTGGTACATGGGCTGGGTGAAGCCGACGGGCTTGCCCGTCGGGCAGTGATAGGAGCGTTGGCCGACGCCAGCGGTTCAGTCCACCCCGCCTGAGCAGAAAAGACAAACGCCGCTGACGCGGCGTTCGGCAGTGCTTCAGGCCACGCGGGTCTTACATCCAGTAGACGACCACGTACAGGGCGAGCCAGACCACGTCGACGAAGTGCCAGTACCAGGCCGCACCTTCGAAACCGAAGTGGCGCTTGGGTGTGAAGTGGCCCTTCATCAACCGCAAGGTGATGAACAGCAGCATCAACATGCCCACGAACACATGGAAACCGTGGAAGCCGGTCAGCATGAAGAAAGTGCTGCCGAAGATGCCGGAGGTGAGCTTCAGGTTCAGGTTGGTGTACGCGTGGTAGTACTCGTAGCCCTGCACCATCAGGAAGATGGCGCCGAGTGCAACCGTGATCCACATCCAGAAGATCGTCTTGGCGCGCTGGTTTGCGATCAAGGCGTGGTGCGCAATGGTCAGGGTCACGCCCGAAGTCAGCAGTAAGGCGGTGTTGATCGTGGGCAGCCAGAACGGGCCCATGGTGGCAAAGGGTTCGACGATGCCGGCCGGCGAAGCAGTGACGCCGCCGCCGGCGCTGGGCCAGATGGCCTTGAAGTCAGGCCATAGGATCTGGTGGTCCAGGTTGCCCAACATAGGCACCGAATGCACCCGCGCCCAATACAGCGCCCCGAAGAACGCGGCGAAGAACATCAATTCGCTGAAGATGAACCAGCTCATGCTCCAGCGGAAGGACACGTCGATGCGGTCCGAATACAGACCGCTTTCGCTTTCGCGGATGGCCTCGCTGAACCACTGGTACATCACCCCCAGCCAGACGGCCAGGCCAGCCACCAGCACATAGGCCGCCCAACCCGAGCCATTGATCCACTGGCTGGCGCCGATGATGACCAGGAACAAGCCGAAGGCCATTGCCGCCGGGTGGCGCGAGGGTGCCGGGACGTAGTAGTACGGGGTAGACCCCGCGGGCGTGGTGGCTGCCATGTCAGTCTTGCTCCGAAAAAAAGCTGTGGTCTTTTTCTGTACGGCTGAGAAATTCAGCCCTTGCGTCGCATATCGAAAGGACGGTGCACGGGATCAGCCCGCAATGCCGCTGTGGATCACCCAGCGCACCAACAACACCAGCCCCACTATGAACAGCCCGGCCCCCAACAGTCCGGCCAGGATCAGATGCACCGGATTGAGCTTGCTGAGGTCCTGCTCCCAATCAGCCCTGCGGCGCACGCCGAAAAACGACCAGGCTACCGCCTGCACCGTTTGCAGAAAAGAACCTTGGCGCTGGACCGCGCTTTTCAGGCCCTCGCTCACAGCGGCCTGCCCTCTGCAAGAGGCACGACCCTGGCAGCCCCCAACTGGCCGGCAGGCGCTGAAGGCACCTTGCCGCCCACTTCGAAAAAGGTGTAGGACAGGGTGATGGTGGTCACGTCCCGGGGCAGCTTCGGGTCGATGATGAAGGCCACGGGCCATTCCTTCTTCTCACCCGGTGCCAGCACGTATTCATTGAAACAGAAGCACTCCAGCTTGTTGAAGTGCGCACTGGATTGCTTGGGCGCGTAACTCGGAATGGCTTGCGCGGCCATGGTGCGGTTCTGGATGTTCTGGAACTCGTACATCACGGTGGCCAATTCGCCGGGGTGGACCTGGATCGAGCGCTGCGCCGGCTTGAAATCCCAGGGGCCGCGGGAGTTGGCATCGAACTCCACTGTGATCAGGCGGCTGGTATCCACCTGCGTGTTCAGCTTGCTGGCGTCAGCGCGGTGGCTGCTGCTGAACCAGTTGCCACTGCTCATGCGCTGTTCGTGAAGGGTCAGGACGTTGATGCCCAGGGCTTCACAAATCGCCCGGTACATGGGCACCAGCGAATAGCCGAAGCCGAACATCACGACGGTGATGACCAGCAGTTTGCCCAGCATGCGGCGGTTTTCGATACGCATCACTGGGACCCCTGAGAAACGATCTTGTAAACGAAGCCACCGAGCGAAGCCAGGGCAAGCACAGCCAGGATCAAGCCCAGCCGTATGTTGGCCTTGCGCTGTTGACGGGCATCCATGGTGTCGGGCGGCGTTCCGTGTTGAGCGTCAGCCGATGATGCGCGTGGCGCTGACATCCAGCTTGGGCGGAGTTTCGAAGGTATGGAAGGGCGCGGGCGAAGGCACTTCCCATTCCAGACCTTCGGCGCCTTCCCAAGGCTTCTGCGGCGCAGGCTCGCCCTTGCCGCGCATCATCGGTACCACGACGAACACGAAGAAGTACACCTGCATCAGGCCGAAGCCGAAAGAGCCCACCGACGCGATCAGGTTGAAGTCTGCGAACTGCATCGGGTAATCGGCATAGCGCCGCGGCATGCCGGCCAGACCCAGGAAGTGCATCGGGAAGAAGGTGATGTTGAAGAAGATCATGCTTCCCCAGAAATGGATCTTCCCGCGGGTCTCGGAGTACATGACACCGGTCCACTTCGGCCCCCAGTAGTACACGCCGGCAAACAGCGCGAACAACGAACCTGCGACCAGCACGTAGTGGAAGTGGGCCACGACATAGTAGGTGTCATGCAGCTGGATGTCGATCGGCGCCATCGCCAGGATCAGGCCGGTGAAGCAG
>LNET01000028.1 GCA_001464055.1 Burkholderiales bacterium Ga0077543 | reverse complement strand
TGGACCTACGGCAAGCGCTGCATCATCCCGGCCGTCTCCTTCGACGAGCCGAACTGGGAGTCGGGCAAGAACATCTGGTGGCGCTTCCGCCGCGCCGATGGCGCGCCGTGGGGGCTTGCCGGGCTGTGGAACACCTGGACCGACAAGACCACGGGCGAAGTCGTCGAGAGCTACACGATGCTGACGCTGAACGCCGACCTTCACCCGCTGATGAACCGCATGCACAAGCCGGATTCCAAGCTCGGCCCTGACCAGCAGGACAAGCGGTCGGTGGTGCCTGTCGAACTGGACGACGTCGATGCCTGGCTCAACGGTTCGCCGGAGGCCGCTGCCGCGCTGGTCAGGCTCGCGCCCGCGCAAGTGTTCGATGCCGGTCCCGTCGCGCCATGACTCATGGCCCGACACGCCGCAGCGGTGATGGAGCTCTCGGAGTGGAGGCCACCTGATGGCGGACACCGAACGGCTTGAAGCGAAGGGGCCTCGCGGTGAGGCCTGCATCATCATCAGGACTTGGGCGGCACCCGCCACGCCGCCATCTGGCGATACGGCAAGTGAGCGGGGGCTGCCCTCCTACCGCCTGGCCACCGGCGAGCGCCTCAACACGACCGACAACCCGGTGGTGTTCGAGACGCTCGACCGATCGCGTCGGTTCACGCTCAGGCAGCCCTGATCCAGGCGAATCACGGCCGGCGGGATTCCGCGCGCGCTCCCGCCAGGTTGGACAGGCTGAATCTTCGAGGCTGGCAGTTCAACTGCGGGGAACATTAGTCTGACTGACTGCTGTCGGGCGCCGAGTTCGCGAGGACGGTCGGCAGGAGCCGACCCACAGCAGCCAGTGGCGGACCTGCGGGTGTATGGCGGGTCTATCTTGGAACCGGAGATTCGCCCAGGCCGGTGAGAGGGCGCCGATCTTCGAGGGGGCTGCCCTGGGTCGCCAGGCCGCCTGTGACGCTGGCCAACTGCTCACGCAACCATGAATACCACGCCAGCATGCCCTCCCCGGTGTAGCCGGAAACCGGGAAAATGCGAAGTCGCGGGTTGATCTTTCGCGCGTTCTCCATCATCAAGGCCAGGTCGACCCGAAGGTGCGGCAGCAGGTCGATCTTGCTCAGCAGCAGCACATCGGCCACGTTGAACATGTGCGGGTACTTCAAGGGCTTGTCTTCGCCTTCGGTCACCGAGAAGATCACCACACGCGCCTTCTCGCCGAGGTCGAAGAGCGCGGGGCAGACGAGGTTGCCGACGTTCTCGATCACCAGCAGCGAGCCGGCGGCCGGCGCCAGCAGCTTCATCGCACGCTCGAGCATGTCGGCCTCGAGGTGGCAACCCGTGCCGGTGTTGACCTGCACCGCTTTCGCGCCTGCGGCTCGGACGCGCTCGGCATCGTTCAGCGTGGCCTGGTCGCCTTCGACGACGGCGATATCGAGGGCGCCTTTCAAGTCGCCGATGGTGCGCTCCAGCAGCGTGGTCTTGCCCGAGCCCGGGCTGCTCATCAGGTTCAGCGCCAGCACCCCCCGCCCTTCCAGCCAGCCCCGGTTGCGTTCGGCCAGCAACTGGTTCTTGCCGAGGATGGCGGTTTCGAGCGCGATGGTCTGCGTGTCGCGCCCGGGCACTTGCAGACCGTGCGGGTGAGGATGCGCATGCGCCGACTCGTGAGCGTGGGTGTGCGTCGTGCCGTCGGCATGGGTGTGGGTGTGCCCGTGGCTGTGACCGTGCTCGTGATGCTCGTGGCCATGCGCGTGATGACCATCGTGGCTGTGCTCATGCCCGTGATCGTCGCCATGGCCATGATGATGGTCATGGTCGTGCCCCTCGGCCACCGGGGTGATCGTCGTCTCGCCGTCGCCGCATCCGCAGGTCACACACATGATTCCGTCTCCATTTCCTTGATCTTGAGTTCCGTGCCGGCGACCATCCGCAGGGTCGGCTCGCCACACGCGGGGCAGCGGCCCAGCGGCGCGGTCATCACCGGCTCGGCGTGGCACGCAGCGCAGTGGCCCCGGCCCTCGGTTTCGATGATGTGCAACGCGGCACCTTCCAGCAGCGTACCCTGGATGCAGACGTCGAAGCAGAAGCGGATGGCCTCGGGCAGCATGCCCGACAGGCGGCCGACCTCGAGCGTCACGCGCAGCACCTTCTGGCCCTGCGCCCGTTCGCTGACGATGGAGACCATGCTGCGGGTGATGCCGAGTTCGTGCATCAGCAGATCCTCGGCAATTGCTCGCCCACCAGCATGTCGACCACGCGCTCGCCGCCGAATGCGGTGTTCAGTACCACGTGGCCCGCCGGTTCGGCCAGTACCTCGCCGACGATGGCAGCGTCTGCCCCGGCCGAGTGCGCGCGCATCGCCGCCAGCACGGCAGCGGCATGGCTGCGCGGCACCACCGCGACCAGCTTGCCTTCGTTGGCCATGTAGAGAACGTCCAGCCCCAGCATCTCGGTAGCACCGCGCACTTCTGGCTTGATCGGCAGGGCGCGCTCCTGCAGGCGGATGCCGACCTGCGAACTGACGGCGAACTCGTTGAGCACCGTGGCCAGGCCGCCCCGCGTGGCGTCGCGCAGGCAGTGAATGTCGGGGCATGCCGCGAGCATCGCCTGCACCAGGCCGTGGAGCGGCTGGCAGTCGCTCGCGATGCTGCTGTGCAGTTCGAGTTCGTTGCGGGCGACGAGGATGGCCACGCCGTGGTCGCCGAGCGAGCCATTGACGATGACCACGTCTCCCGGGCGCGCGCGCGTGGCCGAGATGTTGACGCCACGCGGCACCACGCCGATGCCGGCGGTGTTGATGAAAAGCTTGTCTGCGGCGCCACGGTTAACGACCTTGGTGTCGCCCGTCACCACCTGCACGCCGGCGGCCTGGGCGGTTATCGACATGCTGGCCAGCACACGCTCGAGGTCCGAGGTGGCAAACCCTTCCTCGATGATCAACCCGCAGGACAGGTACAGCGGCACCGCACCCGCCATCGCCAGGTCGTTGACGGTGCCGCAGATCGCGAGCTTGCCGATGTCGCCACCGGCGAAGAACAGGGGCGCGACGACGTAGCTGTCGGTGGTGAAGGCCAGCCGGTCGCCATGCTCGGCGAGGCCGGCGAGGCCGACGCAGGCCTGGTCCTCCAGTGCCGCCAGCTTCGGGTTGTCGAAGGCGGGGACGATGAGCTTGTCGATCAGTTCGCGCATCGCACGACCACCGCCGCCGTGGGCCATGGTGATGGATTTGTCCCGCAGGGTCGCCATGGTCGGGCTTTCAGGTGGCCGGGGCCGAGTCGCGCTTGACGAAGGCCATGCGCGAATACTGGTGGTACGCCGCACAAGCGCCTTCGCTGGACACCATCAGCGCCCCCATCGGCGTCTCGGGTGTGCACAGCGTGCCGAAGACCTTGCACTGGTTGGGCTTGATCACCCCCTTCAGCACTTCGCCGCACTGGCAGCTCTTCGGGTCGGCGATCTTCAGGTTGGGCACCGAGAAGCGGCGCTCGGCGTCGAACGCGGCGTAGGCGGCGCGCATGCGAACGCCCGAATGGTCGATCGAGCCCAGGCCGCGCCATTCGAAGAATTCGCGCAGCTCGAACACGCGGGTGATGGCCTCGAGCGCGGCCGCATTGCCGCCTTCGGGGGCCACGCGCTTGTACTGGTTCTCGACCTCGCTGCGGCCTTCGCTCATCTGCTTGAGCACCATCCACAGCGATTGCAGGATGTCCAGCGGCTCGAAGCCCGCCACCACGAGCGGGCGGCCGTACTGCTTCGCGATGAAGTCGTAGGGCCGGCTGCCGATCACCATGCTGACGTGGCCCGGGCCAAGGAAGCCGTCGATCTGCAGGTCGGGCGAATCGAGTATGGCCTTGACGGTCGGGATGATGGTGATGTGGTTGCAGAACAGCGAGAAGTTGCGCACGCCCTGCGCTTCGGCTTGCAGCACCGTCATCGCAGTGCTGGGCATCGTGGTCTCGAAGCCGAGGCCGAAGAACACCACTTCCTTGTCCGGATGCAGCCGCGCGAGCTTCAACGCGTCCAGCGGGGAATACACGGTGCGCACGTCGGCGCCGTCGGCCTTGGCCTGCAGCAGGCTCTTCTTCGAACCGGGTACGCGCATCGCGTCGCCGAAGGTCGTCATGATGACCTGCGGGTGCTCGGCAATCGCCACGCAGTCGTCCACCCGGCCCATCGGCAGCACGCACACCGGGCACCCTGGCCCGTGCACGAATTCCAGGCTGGGCGGCAGCAGATCCTTCAGGCCGTAGCGGAAGATGGTGTGGGTGTGGCCACCGCAGACCTCCATCACCTGCAGCGGGCGCGGCTTGCCGGCGGCCAGCGCATCGGCCAGGCGGGTCACCTCGGCCACCAGCGAGCGCGCCAGGTCGGGGTCGCGGAACTCGTCGGCGTACTTCATCGCATCTCGCCCTGTGATGCGCGGTCGGGCGCGCGGTCGTCGGCGAGCAGGGTGTGCGTCAGGTCCCACAGGATGTGGTACAGCGCCACGTGCGTTTCCTGCACGCGGTGGATGCTGTCGGTCGCGACGACCAGGCAGAGGTCGACGTCCGCACTCGCGGCCATGCGCCCGCCATCGCCACCCGCCAGGCCCAGCGTGGTCGCGCCGCGCCGTTTGGCGGCGGCCAGACCCGCCAGCAGGTTCTCGGAGTTGCCGCTGGTCGAGATGGCCACCACGCAGTCGCGCTCGCCGACGTGCGCCAGCACCTGACGCGTGTAGACGTGGGCGAAGCCGATGTCGTTGGCGACGGCGGTGATCATCGCCATGTCCTGGCTCAGGTTGACCGCCGGCAAGGCCGGCCGCCCCGCCGTGACCGGATGCTGGAACTCGACCGCCAGATGCGCCGCATCGCAGCTCGAGCCGCCGTTGCCCAGGGTGTAGAGCCGCCCGCCGCTGCGAAAGCTAGCGGCGAGCAGCCGCGCGGCCTCGACGATGCGCGGCGCTTCGAGGGCGAAGAACTGCTGCTTCACCGCCAAGCTGTCGGCGGCCTTCAGGCGAACCGCATCGAGCAGGCCGGCGTGCAGCGCGGTGGGCTCGGCCACGCGCACCCCTGGCCCCGCGAGGTGCGGGTACAGGCCCGAGAGCTGCGCCTCGACGCTCATCGCGCGGCCAGTGCAGCGTCGCTGTCGCGCATCGCGTCGATCTCGGTTTGCGCTTCGCCCAGCATGCGCAGCACGTCGAGCGTGAGCTGCGCTTCCTTCTCGTCGATGCGGCTCATCGCGAAGCCGACGTGGACCAGCACCCAGTCGCCGACGCAGCCGTCCACCGGGTGCTCGTCGTTGACGACGCAGGCGATGTTGATTTCGCGCCGCACGCCGAGCACTTCGACCATCGCGAGCTTGTTGGCCGCGTGGGTGATCTCGACGATGCGACCGGGGATGCCTAGGCACATGGCGCGGTTTCCTGAGCTGAAGATCTCAGTGCCCGAGCGGCCGCGACGGCGGCCTGGCCCAGCGCCAGCCCTCCGTCGTTGCAGGGCACCTGGCGGTGGACGAGCACGGTGTAGCCGGCCGCGCGAAGTTGTTGGACCACGCGTTCGTGCAGCACGCGGTTCTGGAACACGCCGCCGCTGAGCGCAACGTGGCGCAGCGGGTGGTAGGCGTCGTGGGCTTGCGCGAGCTTGTCGACCATCCTGCAGATCACCGCCGCCAGTCCCTTGTGGAAGCGCGCCGCCATCGTCGGCACCGGCGTCTTCAGCACCAGGTCGCCGAGCAGGGCCGTCCACATCGCCAGCGGCTCGATGTAGGGCAGGCGGCTGCCGGGCAGGCGCGGAATGCCGAAGGGGTAAGCGAGTTCGTCGTCCTCGTACTGCAGCACTTCGGCATCGACCAGGGCTTCCATCTGCATCGCGCCCTGCCCTTCGTAGGCGGTTTGTTCGCGGCACAGGCCCATGGCGGCGGCGGCGGCGTCGAACAGGCGCCCGCACGACGAGGCCAGGGGCGAATTCACGCCCTTGGCGAGCATGCCGTCGAGCAGCGCCCGCGGCTTGCCATTCAGGAAGTCGAAGAGTTCGAGCTCGGCATAGTTCATCGCGAACGATGGCCACTTCAGTTCGGCCATCAGGTGCGCGTAGGTGTTGCGCCAGGGCTCGCGCATGGCCTGTTCGCCGCCCAGCAGTGCGACCGGCTTGAAGGTGCCGGCGCGCTCGAAGCCGGTGTAGTCGGCGATCGCGAATTCGCCGCCCCACAGGGCGCCGCCCTCCCCCTGCCCGAGCCCGTCGAGCGCCACGCCGACGACGGGCCCGGCATCCAGCGGCCAGCCGTTGTCGACCAGGCAGGCCGCGATATGGGCGTGGTGGTGCAGCACCTCCAACCGTTCGACCACCGCGCGGCGCGCCCGCTTGGACGACAAGTACTCAGGATGGGCATCGCAGGCGTGAAGCTGCGGCTGGAAAGCGAAATAGGCTTGCAGGTCGGCCAGGGCGCGCTCGGCATCGGCATACGTCGCTGCGTCCGCCAGGTCGCCGAGGTGCGGCGAGAGCATGGCCTGCCCATCGCGCAGCAGGCAGAAGGTGTTCTTCAGCTCGCCCCCGTGGGCCAGGACGGCCGGCGCGGCGCTGAATCCGGCAGGCAGCACGATGGGCACGGGCGCGAAACCTCGCGCGCGGCGCATCAATTGCGGCGCGCCGTCGATAACGCGCAGCACCGAATCGTCGACGCGCCGGGCGATGGCGCGGCCATGGTCGAGCACGTAGTCGATACCTTCGGGGAAGCGCGCGGCCAGCTCCTCGACCGTGATGGCCTGCGGCTCGTCGCTGAGGTTGCCGCTGGTCAGCACGATCGGCCGCTTCATACGGCGCAGGATCAGGTGGTGCACGCCGCTGCCCGGCAGCATGAAGCCGAGCGTGTCGAGGCCGGGGGCGACCTCCGGGGCGATGCGCAGGTCTTTCGCGTCGACCGGCGCGGTGCGCGGCAGGTCGTTGCGCCGGGCCAGCAGCACGATGGGTGCGGCCGGGCCTTGCAGGGCCTGGGCTTCGGCCTCACTCACCTGGCACCACACACGCACCGCTTCGACGTTGGCAGCCATCAGCGCGAAGGGCTTGGCTTCGCGGCGCTTCAGTTGGCGCAGGCGCTCGATCGCGGCGGGCTGCGTCGCGTCGCAGGCCAGTTGGTAACCGCCGACGCCCTTGATCGCCACGATGTAGCCCTTGGCGAGCAGGGTGCCGGCGGCGTCGCAGTCGTCGAGGAAGGTGTAGCTGTCGATGGGGAAGGCGCGGCCGTCCATGCGCTTGAGGGTCAGCTTCGGGCCGCACACGTGGCAGGCGATGGGCTGGGCGTGGAAGCGGCGGTCGGCAGGGGTGTCGTACTCGGCCTGGCAGTCGGCGCACAGGGCATAGCCGGCCATCGTCGTGCGCGGCCGGTCGTAGGGCACGCCGGTGACGAAGCTCAGGCGCGGGCCGCAGTGCGTGCAGTTGGTCAGCGGGTAGCGGTAGCGGCGCGAGAAGGGGTCGAAGATCTCGGCCACGCAGGCGGCGCAGGTGGCAGCGTCGGCCGCGACAGCGGAAAACGCTTCGCGGGGCGCCGATGTTCCGCCCTGCTGCGCAGCGTCGCTGTGGCCGATGACGAAAGCCACCGGCAAGGTGGCGGGCAGGCCCATGCCGGTGCGCTCGAAGGCGCTGATGTGGGCCAGCGGCGGCGCTTCGGCCTGCACACGGCGAGCCAGAGCGTCGAGGCCGGCTGCCGGCGCCACGGCGTGGATCAGCACGCCCTGCGCGTCGTTCGCGACCCAGCCGACGATGCCGAGCTCGCTGGCGATGCGCCAGACCGTCGGGCGAAAGCCTACGCCCTGCACCGTGCCGCGCACCCGCATCTGTTCGGCGACCAGGGTGTCGTTCACCGTGCGGACTCCAGCGGCCAAAGCATCACGCGGTTGTTGCCCGAGTCGGCAACCAGCAGGGTGTGGCCCGCGCCGGCGGTACCCGGCGCCAGCGCCACGCTGTAGGGCCAGCAGACGCTGTTGCGCGCGGCCGGCAGCCAGCGGTTGTCACCCTTGCTGTTCCAGTCGGCCTGGGCGGCCAGGGCGTGCGCGGTGGCGCCGTGCGCAGTCAGGTCGGCGATGCGCCAGGCCAGGAGGCGCGAGTTCGCGGTGTCGGCCACGGCGATCAGCCCATCGACGACGGCGGCGCCGTACGGCATGTTCAGGCAGGCCGCATCCGGGTAGTAGCTGCCCTGGTTGTGTTCGACGAGCGCCGTACCGGCCTGGCCGACCATCACGTCGGACGGCGCGTTGTTCGTCTGCGGCACGCGCAGCCAGCGCATCAGCCGGTTGTTGCCCGCATCGGCGATGCACAAGCCACCGGCCGGGAAGGTGATGGCGTGCGGCCAGCGCATGCTGCTGGCCGTGGGCGCACCGCCGCCGTTTTCGTCGCGCGTGTCGAAGTCTTCCTGGCCGAGCACCAGCGCCGCCGGCGCGCCGTTCGCTTGCGGCAGGCCTTGCCACATCAGCACACGTCGGTTGCCAGTGTCGGCCACCCACAGCCGGCCCTCATCCCAGGCCACGCAGTAGGGCCAGAACAGGGTGCTGGCGCTCGGCCGGTCGGCCCCGCGGTTGGAGACGCCCTGGTCGAAGTCGGCCTGGCCCAGCACCACGTCGGGCCGCTGGTGTGAGGCCGTCGGACGGCGGTGCCAGATCAGCACGCGGTGGTTCCACGCATCGGCCACCGCGAGGCCTGCGCCGTCTGGCCCGCAGGCGGTGATGCCGGTGGGCACGTTGAGGGTGTCGGCGCCGGGGTTGCCGCCAGCATTGCGGCCTTCGCGGTCGAAGGCGGGCTGGCCGAAGAGGATGTCGGCCGGCGCGTTGTCGGACTCGGGTGTGCGCAGCCAGCCGAGGATGCGGTGGTGGCCGGTGTCGGACACCCAGAGCGACCCGTCGGGTGCAGCGCAGACGCCACGCGGGCCGAACATCGACGCAGCCGATGGCACGACGGGCAAGGCCATGCCCAGCGGGTCGTCGGTGGCGCCGAGGATGACTCGCGCACCGTGCTCGGCCAGCAGGGGCGCACAGGACACGGCTGCGGCGGGCGCCCGGCGGGCGGCCGGGGCCAGCGACACATGGGTGGTGGTCGTGCTCATGGCGAGGTCCGGCGGCTCAGCGGCTCAGCGGCGCAGCCGCACGGCCACGCGCTCGCCAACCACCTTGACGGCATGCACGGCCAGTTGCACTTCGGGCACGGTCAGGCATTCACCGGTTTCCAGCAAGTAGACGAAGCCGTGGTACGGGCAGCGCAGCGTGCCGTTCTCGAGCTGGCCGCCGTCCAGCGGCATGCCCATGTGGGCACAGGCGTTGTCGAGGCAGGAGACCTGATCGCCCTGGCGGTAGAGCAGCACATCGCGCCCCTCCACCGAACGCACAGCCAGCCCGCCGTCGGTCAGGTCGCCGACGGCGCAGACGTCCACCCAGCCGGCATCCTGCTGGCGCGCGAAGGGGCTGACGAAGCGAACCACCTGCGCACCGTCGGCGGTGAGTTCCGGCGCACCACGGCTCACGCGCGTGACGGTGGTGATCTCGGGGCACAGGGCCTTGATCGACTTCTCGACGCCTTCGCTCAAGGTCTCGCCCGACGACGGGCAGGACTGGCAGGAACCGACGAGGCGCACTTCCACCGTGTCCGGCAGCTTGACCGCGACGAGTTCGACGTCGCCGCCATGCTCCTTCAGCGAAGGCCGCACCTCATCGAGCGCCCGCCGCACGCGGGTCTCGATCGGCTCCTTGACCAGCCCGTGAAACAGCAGCACCTGGTAGACGAAGGGGTCGGCCACGGCCTGTCGCAGTGCCGGCATGGCGGCCGGGTCGCTCTTGACGCTGCGGATCAGGCGCTTGAAGGCTTCGGCATTCAGCGCTTCGATGCCCGTCTTGAGTGCCGACAGTACGGCCTGCTGCCCCGGCTCCCAGCCCTCGGCCAGAGCCTCCAGCCGCGCAAGTTCGGCGGCCCGGCGCGCCAGTTCGGCGGCCGAGTCGGCTTCGGCCGCTTTGTGGTCCAGGGTTCCGTCGCGTGCAGTCATGGCGACCGGCCGTTCAGGCGTACTTCAGGTCTTTGAACAAGAGCGGCTGCGCGAAGCCGCCGACCAATGCAGCCACGACGACCCCGACCAGCGGCGACACCAGCCAGCCCACCACCAGCAGGATGGCGAGGCTCAGCGCGAACCCCTTCAACCATTGCTTGAAGACGGCACGGCCATCACGAAACAACTTGCCCGCGAAGAACAGCTTCACGGCATTCAGGAACATGGTCAGCACGGCAACCTCAGCGGGTGAAGTAAAGGATCGCCAAGCCAACCACGGCGGCTGGCAGGACGGCCGTGGGGCCAAAGAAGGCGCCCATCATCGCAGCGAGTTCCTTGCCAAGCGCTTCGGCACCGATCTTCATGCCGCTGGCGGCGCCGGCGGCGAGCGCCAGCGCGAGCGCGAGCAGGAACAAAAGCAGAAGACTCGTGACCGTCATGCGGGTGACTCCAGGGAGGTTGAAAGTGTCAGTGGGACTGCAGCCGGCGCTGCGCGAGCTCGTGCTCGACGTCGTCAACGGCCTCTTGCATCATCGCGGCCTTCTCGCCATCGCCATGCGATGAAAAAAGACCTTGCGCTTCGCGCAGCAGCGCCAGCGCGTCGGCCAGCGGGTCTGCGGCGTCGCTGCCCGCCTGCGCCGGGTCGGGCACCAGGTTGCGCAGCACATTGGCCTTGTTGGCGATGGTGTTGGCGTATTCGAGCGGCGTGTCACGCGGGTTGCGCACCTTCAGCGCTTCGTCGTAGGCCGCCAGCGCACGCAGGTTGTTCTCGAGCACATGGCTGCTGCTGGCGTACTGCAACGCGTTGCCGAGGTTGTTGTTGATCATCGCGTATTCGCTCGGGTGGTCGATCAGGTTGATGACCTTGAGCACCTCTTCGAAGGACTGCACCGCCAGGGCCTCGCGCATGCGCCCACGCTCGTCGGTGGCCGGCATCGACAGATAGCAGATCGCCAGGTTGTTGTGCAGCACCGCGTATTCCTGCGGATAGCCTTCGCGTGTGAACGTGCGCAGCGACCGGTGGTAGGCGGCGATGGCATCGGTGATGCGGCCGCGCCCCATGCCCGTCAGTGCCTGCAGCACCAGGCCCTGGTTGAGTTCGGCTTCGGCCACTTCCTCGGGCTGGCCGTGCAGTTGCATGACCTCGATCGCGTCGTGCAGGCACTGCTGGGCGCGATCCAGGCTGGTCGCGCCGCCATCCTGCAGGGCCTGAAGCGCGGTGCCCATCCGCGCGGTGATGCGGGCCCGCAGCAGCGGCGCGCTGGCGGGCACAAGCTGCTGTGCTCTTTCGTAGAGCGCCACCGCATCGTGCAGCTGCTGCGCCGACTTCGGCCTTTGCTGCATGCCCATGGCAATTTCCATCAGCATCTCGGCCCGCTCTTCGGGCGACGCGTCGGCGTCGTCGGCGGCGGCCAGCGCGGCGTCGAGCTGTGACTGGGAGAGTGTTTGCACGGCCGGCTCCGACTGCAGTCGTTCAAGGAAAACCCAATGTATTCAGCGACCCTGTCGCCGTCAATCAGGTTTGCGAGCGCAAAGCAAGTTTGCAGCGCGCTCCGGCGTCAGCTCAGCCGGTGGGTGAGCTTCCCAGGCCTTCGATGAGCAAGGCACCCGCTTCATCGACCCAGCGCACGTCGAACGTGCGTTCGGCCACGAACTGGCCGAGGCCACGCTCAGCAAGGAAGTCAGGGGCGAGCAAGACGCGGTCGCCCTGGGCATTGGTTTGCTTGAGCAGCAGCCCGCCCGCGCTCGGCCCGGCCAGCGGCACCAGGTAGACCTCGCCGTCGCGTTCCAGCAGGGCGGCCGAGCTGGCACCGGCGAAGTAGCGGTCGCAGATCGCGCGCGGCAGCCGCACGCGGCCGTCGCCGATGCGAACCTGCCCGCTCACACCGCCTGGGCGCACCAGCGGCGCACGCGCTCTTCGATGAAGTCGCAGACATTGCCGACCGCCGACTGCACCGACGCGCTGAGTTCGGTGCCGAGCGCCAGCGATTCGGCCTCGATCAGGTAGACCGTCAGGTCGCTCGGAAAGGCGGCACCGAAGATGCGCCGCCCGGCGTAGATCGCGTGGTCCCAGCGGAAGTCGTGCAGGCTGTAGGTCGGCTCGCGCGCACCGTCGATCTCTTCGCCAGGCAGCGTGAACACGGCGCCCGGCGGCGAGCCCGACCTGCAGGCGTCGATGATCAGCAAGGCACTGGCGCCGCGCGCCTGGAACATCACTTCCATGCCGCCCGTGCCGGCATCGAAGAGCCTGACGCCTTCGGGCACACCGTCCGCCCAGCGCGAGCGCAAGGCGTGGATGACGCGCACGCCGACGCCGTCGTCGCTGCGATTGAGGTTGCCGCAGCCGACGACGACGAGGCTGGGTGCGGCCGGCGCGGTCAGATCCGCCACAGGATGCAGGACCACTCGGGCTTCACCGGCAGCATCAGTTCCGCAAGGTTGCACCAGCCACGGTGGCGCTCGAAGTACATGCAGGTGGCACAGGCTTGCTCGATGGCGTCGACATCGTCCGGTGCCACGTATGGCGTCTCGGTGAAGCCGGCGACGACCAGGCGGCCCTCCAGATCCTCAGGCTCCAGCGCCTGCAGGCGGCCCGTCACCGCGTTCACTTCCTCCGAGGTGTAGGCCCGCGTCTTCCATGCGGTCGCGAGTCCACCGACCATCAGGGCTTCGATGTGCGCCAGCAGCGCGGGCTCGTCGATGGCGGAACTCCCGGTCGTGCGCGTCAGATGCGCCAGAGCCGGCACCACCAATCGGGCTCGGCCGGCAGGTCGAGTTCCGGCAGGTCGCACCACTTGCGGTGAACGAGGTAGTACATGCACTCCTGGCAGCGCATGCTATCTTCACCGTAGGGCTTGTCGATCCAGCCGGTCAGCACCATCTTGCCCACCACGTCGTCGGCGTCGAGTGCCCCGCATTCGTCCACCAGCGCCGTGAAGTCTTCCGTCGTGTAGGGAAAGGGCTCGGTCTGGGTCTTCAGACCGTCGGCCATCAGCTTGGTCATCCGGGCGCGAATGCTCCCGTCGAGGTCGATTGGCATTTTTTGTTCCCTCGGCTTGAGAAACAGAAAGAACCCTGGCGCTGGATGCTACGCGGTGCGGAAGCGCGCGAGCTCCTGGCCGGTCTTCGCGTCGTGCGCGTGGACCGTGCAGACGAGGCAGGAATCGAAGGAGCGCGCGACGTGCCCCACCTCCACCGGGTCGCGGGTGTCGGCGATCGGGGTGCCGATCAGCGCTTCTTCGATCGGGCCGCGCACTTGCTGGCCGTCGCGCGGGCCGACGTTCCAAGTGGTCGGGGCGATGATCTGGTAGTTCTTGATCTTCCCGTCCTTGACTTCGATCCAGTGGCACAGCGCGCCGCGGATGGCTTCGGTGGCGCCCCAGCCGCGGCCGTCGCGTTCGCGCGGCTTGATGTACCAGGGGTCGTTCAGCCGGAACTCGCGCAGGCAGTGTTCGGCCTGGCGGTAGAGCTTGATGGTCTCGTGCATGCGCGCGATCTGGCGCAGGTGGACGCTGGCGCCACCCATCTTCTTGAACATGTCGAGTACCAGCGGGTCGTAGTGCTGCCACGATTCACCGTGCTTGCCACCGGCCACCAGCTGGCGGGCGAACGGGCCGGCTTCGAGGCGGCCGAAATCGGCGTGGCTCACCGCCGACGACCACGAGTACTTGCCGTTGTGGTCGATGGTGTTCTTCTGGATCGGCTTGGTGGTGCGGTCGAAGGGGTGGAAGTCGGCCGTGCCTTCGTCGTACCAGCCGTGGGTCAGGTTCTCGCGCGCGAACTTCTGGTCCATCAACGAGTGCGTGTCCGTCGCCGAGTCGTAGACGCCGCTCTTCATGATGAGCGCGGCGTTGCGGCCATCGATGGTCGGCTTCTGGTACTTGTCTTCGTGGGGCAGGTAGCCCCAGGTGACGTACTTACCGACGCCGGCGCCGAACTTGTCGAGCCCGATGTCGAGACCCATCTTCCAGTAGAAGCCGAGGTCAGAGTTGGCGTGCTTCGGCGATTCGTCGAGCCAGGCCATGAAGTCGTCATAGGACTTGATCTGCTCGTAGCGCTCGAGCGAGCAACCGAGCCACATCGATTCGAGCCAGTTGATCTTGAAGTACTCGAGGATGGCCCAGGCGCGCGTCACGTCGGTCAACGTCGGCGCGCACATCACGCCACCGGGCACCATGTAGCTGGAGTGCGGCCACTGGCCACCCAGCAAGGCGTAGATCTCCACCGGCTTGCCGGAGATGGTGACGCCATGTTCGTAGGAGGTGCCGGTGAAGGGCGCGAAGCGGCGGCAGGCTTCCTCGAAGTACTTGCTGTTCTTGTACTTCTTGTTGGTCAGGTCGATGGCGTACAGGCCGTAGAAGTAGCGCGGCTGGCTCTGCAGGCTCTCGACGAGCTGGCCGAGGTTGCGCGCGAGGATGGCGTTGCGTGGCACCTCGGTCTGCCACGCGGTGTCCAGCGCCCAGGCGGCGCAGGTCAGGTGCGAGGCACCACAGATGCCGCAGGCGCGCGGCGTGACGACCAGGCCGGCCTGCGGATCCTTGTCGCGCAGGATGACTTCGAAGCCGCGGAAGAGCTCGGCCTGCGTCCACGCGTTGACGACGTGGCCGTCCTGGATGTCGACCCGGATGTCGAGGTCGCCCTCCACGCGGCCGACGGGGGAGATGTCGAGTGTCTGTACGGTCATGGTGGGGCCTCTGATGGGGTGCAGGTTCAGAATTGGCTGAGAAGGTAGAGACCGGCGCCGCCACAGGCGAGGCCCAGGCCGCCGGCCAACTGCGCGGCGCGCGCGGTGAATGCGCGTCGCATTGCCAGGCCGGTGAACAGCCCGCCGAAATGCAGGGCTGCGGTGGTGAGCAGGAAGCCGGTGGCGTAGCCCGCCCAGCCGGCCGCTTGCGGCGCCTCGGCGCCGTGGGCCAGGCCGTGCAGCGTGGCAGCCAACGCCACCAGCCCGAGCCCGAGCGCGGGCGGCATGCGCCGCGCCACCACCAGCATCGCGCCGAGGACGACCACGCTGCAGGCAATGGCCACTTCGACCAGCGGCCCGAAAGCGCCGGCCGCGCCGGCGGCGGCACCGACTAGCAGTGCCGCCATGAAGGCCGCCGGCCCCATCCAGGCCCGCGCGGTGGGCAAGGCGAAGACCGACCAGAGGCCGACCGCGAGCATCGCCAGCAGGTGGTCCGCGCCGAAGGGATGGGCCAGGCCGGCGAAGAAGCTTTCGCCGCCGTGCCCGGTGTGCGCAGCGGCCGTACCGGCGAAGCCGATCAGCGCGAGGGCGGCGACGCCGCGAAGGGGAAGTTTGTTCATTCGATGTCTCCTGTTGTGCTGTGGTCGGCTCAGACGACGAATATGTCTTCTTCGGCCCACTTCGGTGCCGCGTTCTTGGCCGCGCCGGTCAGTGCGATGTAGCCCTTTTTGTCCACCCCTGCCGGCAATTCCTTGGGCACGCCCATGACGGTCTGCGTCTTGAAGACGGTGCCCGGCGCGAGGTCGAAGAACGGGAACTCGGGCTCGGTACAGCCCATGCAGGGCATGCCCGCGCGCGTCTTCGACGACTGCCGGTTCCACAGGATGCGGTTGCACGGCGAATGGGTCATCGGGCCGCGGCAGCCCAGGTCGTAGAACAGGCAGCCCTTGCGCTGGCCGAAGGCCGTGGCCGAAACCTTGTACGCGAAGTGCATGTTGCGTGTGCACCCGGTCTGCGTGAAGCTCTGGAAGAAGGTCTTGGGGCGCTGAAATTCGTCCAGCCCGATGTCGCCAGCGCGGCCGGTGGCGACGGCGACGACGATCTGCGTGATCCAGTCCGGGTGCGCTGGGCAGCCCGGCACGTTGATCACCGGCAGGCCGGACTTCGACACCCAGCTTTTGCCGAGGAAGCCCCCGTGCGCGCGCTTGAGGAACTGCAGCCCCTCGGACTGGCTCGGGTTGGGCGCCATTGCTGGGATGCCGCCGTAGGTGGCGCAGTCGCCGATGGCGACGACGAACTTGGCGACGTTGCACAACTCCTTCACCCAGTCCTTCATGGCCCGGCCGGCAAAGCGGTTCCATTCGCCGGTGCCGTTAGGTGCGTTCACGACGCTGCCCTCGAACACGAAGATGTCCAGCGGCACGGCGCCGGACACGCAGTCACGCAGCAACTTCTGAAGGTTCTCACCGAGTTCGACGCCTAGCGAGGGGTGCCACAGCACGTTGATGCCGAAGTCGGTCACCAGATCGCAGGCACTGGGCTCCTCCGCGTTCAGGAAGGACATGGTGTTGCCCGAACAGGCACCGCCTTGCAACCACAAAAGATTGGCCATCGAAGATCTCCTTTTTCGGACCCAACAAAACAGGGGTGAAGCGCTTGCGGCAGGCCCCAAGCGGGCTGCTGGCGCCGGATCTGTTTGCACTTCACGTGCCACTTTTCAAGGGCTGCGGGTATCTCCGTAGTTCACCGGGCTACGGCCGGATTCCGCGCGTCGAATCCGGCCTCGCGGCGCTGCAAACATGGTTTGCAAGGCGGGGAATTGACAAGCAAGTATCCGGTTCGTGCGCCGTGTTCGGCAGCGCAGCGTTGGCCGGTTCAGCCTCGGCGGTTGCCGCAGACCGGGCACTCCACTTCCAGCGTGCAGCCCCACCAGATGCCCTGGCATCGGCTGCACCAGTGGCCGCTGAGCTTGTCGTCCGGCAGGCCCAGCCGCGCAGCCAGGGCCGTGGTGCCGAGTTCGCGGTAGCCGCCTATTGGCTTGGCCGGCGCCACCAAGGAGCGCACGAAGCGCTCGGCTGCGCCGGGGTCGACTGGGTCGTCAGCGTCACTCACGCGGCTTCCGGCCGGCCCGGGCGTTCGATACCGTAGCGCTTGAGCTTGTTGCTCAGACCGACGCGTGACAGGCCAAGCTCATCCGCCGCGTGCGTGTGATTGCCCTGATGGCGTTCCAGCGCGGCGCGAACCAGTGCGGCTTCGAGTTGTTCGACACGATCTTTCAGGGTGCGCCCGTCGAGCGTCACGGCCTGGGGCGACGCGCGGTCCGGCCGCGGCCGCGCGCGGGCGATCTCGGCCGACAGGTGCTGCAGCGTGATGAACTCGCCGTTCTCGACCGTGGCGACGGTCCGGCGGATCTCGTTTTCCAGTTCGCGCACGTTGCCGGGAAACGCGTAGGAACGCAGCTTCTGCTGCGCCTGGCTCGCCACGCCCGGGATGTTGCGGCTGAAGACTTCGGAATACTTCTTGATGAGGAAATCGGTCAACACCGGAATGTCCTCCGGCCGCTCGCGCAGCGGCGGAATCGAGATCTCGAAACCCTTGAGGCGGTAGTACAGGTCGCGCCTGAACTTGCCTTCCTCGACCAACTGCCGGATCGGGCGGTTGCTCGCCGCAATGATGCGCACGTCCGCGTGCTTCGTGCTGTCGCTTCCGATGGCCTTGACCTCGCCATCTTGCAGAAAGCGCAGCAACCCGACCTGCACGGCGGGTGAGATGTCCGAGATCTCGTCGAGGAACACCGTGCCCTGGTGGGCAGCGACGAACAGTCCGAGCCGGTCACTGATGGCCCCGGTGAAGCTGCCCCGCTTGTGGCCGAACAGTTCGGACAGCAGCAGGTCATCGGTGATCGCGCCGCAGTTCTGCGCCAGGAAGGTCTGCTGCTTGCGGGCGCTGAAGTGGTGGATGGCCTTGGCCATCAGCTCCTTGCCGGTGCCCGTCTCGCCTTCGATCAGCACGGGCAGATCGGTCAAGGCGGCTTTGCGGGCGGTGTTGCACACCTCGGCCATCTTGTCGCTGACGAACACCATGGTGTCGAACTGATAGGTTTCCTGCAAGGTGCGCGACATGCGGTCGTTCTCGTGCCGGATGACGTCGTCGGCAAACTTCAGCTCCCGGCTCAGGTAGCGGTGCAGGCGCGAGAGTTCTCTGCTCTCCAGCGCGCGCTTGAGGACAAGCATGAGCTGCTCGGGCTCGAACGGCGGAGATACGACCTGGTAGACCGCCGCATCATTGATCGCTCGGACCATCTCTTCGCGCCGGGCACTTTGCAGCAGCAGCACGCGCACCGCATGCGGGTACGCGAAGCGCATTCGGTGCAGCAGATCGACACCCCGGCCGTCATCGAGTTGCTGTTCGCAGACGACGGCATCGGGCGGGTGGTCGAGCGCCAGTTTCTCGACGTCGGCGATGCGCGCGACGCAGTGCACCGCGTAGTGGCCGCGCAGATGGCGGTGCAAGGCACGGTCGGCCAGCTCGTTGGTGCCCAACAACACGACGCAGCAATCGGGTAGCGATGCCATGGAAACCAAGTTTGCAAAGGGTGAACGAGGTTATCAGTTCACGCTGCAAGAAGGTATCCCGGGAACCCGCCGGACCGCCGGGGCAAACCCTCGAGTTTCGATGATCATCGATCGTCCTGCCGGCAAAGAAGCGTTGAAGAAGCAAAGGACGGTCAGCAACGACTCCATTGTTGAGCGCCCTGATCTGAGAGGCAGGATGAAGAAAAGCTCGGGTTCGTGTCGGCACTGCCTGGACACCGGCCATTGGCACGTCGACGCTGCCGGCGAACCAAGGACCGCTCCTGGCCGACTGCCGGTACCGGCGAACGACAGGTCTTCGGCATCCAAAATTGCACCAGCCCGCGACGCAGAGTGGATCTTCGGCAGCGGCGGTATGCTCTTGAATGCTTCGGACAACTTCTGCTCTTTTTGAGGGCCCGCCGCGCGCTGTGGCCCCTCGCCGAGCGGGATGTGCCATTCTTGAGGCCGGCGCATCCAGGGCGCCATGGACGCCACCCCGCATGTACATCACCGACGCACGACACTTCCTCGACGACAAGGGCGCCATTGCCCCGCCGCGCGGCTCCGCCAAAGCGATGGCGGACTTCCACGCTGGCGTGATCGCCTACGCCACTGACTACGAGGACACTGGCGTCCTTGCTGCGAACTGCTTCAAGTGCAAGAAGGTGGACGTCCTGATCGCGCGTGCCCAGGACGATGCGATTGTCTGGTCGTGTCCGCGGTGCAATGCCGAGGGCCGCATTTCGAACTGGCAGGGAACCCTCTGGGATCTCAGCGACCGCCCGGACGCTTCGAACTGAACCATGGTGGCGCCGTGAGTCTTTCCTGCCGTCGCTACCTCGTCGACAAACAGGACGGGATTGTCCGGATGAAGAGCAGCATGTTCGAGCGGCTGGTGCGAGACCCGCTTCACCATTCGATGCCGGAACTGGCAGGTCAGCGCGCGCGAGTGGCCGAAATCATCGTCGAACTCCGCGACCGCGTTCCGGTGCAGGTGGTCCGGCGTGTGTACTTCGTCCTGCCGTTCGACGATCAAGGTCGGGTCGACATTGAACGCATCAGGAAGCAGCAGTACGCCCTTGCAGCCTCGGTGATCGATCCCGTGCTGGCCCCCCGGAAAGATCCCGCGGATCTCCACGACGCCGCCGACCGCTTCATCGCACAAGGCGGCAAGTGGCGT
>LNET01000027.1 GCA_001464055.1 Burkholderiales bacterium Ga0077543 | reverse complement strand
TCGTCATCCGGTCCTCGGGCTGAAGCTGGCGGTACTGCGTCGTCTGATCCATGTGCACACCTTACGCGATGGGTGTTGCACTTCAGATTTGAGGCCGCCAGCCCTCAAGTCTTCGGAGTTTTCCGGTGGTATCGCAACGGTGGTCCGCCGTCTCGAACAGTTGGGGTTCAGCGTTCGGCGACTGGAGTCAATTGCGGGTGAGGACTGGGCTCGCGAAGAAGTTGATCTGATCGTTGCCGACTATCTTTCAATGCTTCTGTGTGAGTTGACAGGCCAGAGTTACAACAAGACGGCGCATCGTCGGCAACTGCAGCAGCACCTGAGTGGTCGCAGCGAGGGATCCATCGAATTCAAGCACGCCAATATCAGTGCTGTGATGCTGGAGCTGGGCTATCCGTACATCCGCGGCTATCAACCTCGCAGTAACTTTCAACGCTCGATGTTGGTCAATGTGGTTCAAGCCCACGTGTCGCAACGGCGTGAGTTGGATGAGGTCACGTTGTCCGCAGTTGAGCGACCAGCGGTTGCAGCAGATCAGGCTGATTTCTCGCGTGTGCTGGCGGGTGTTCCGCAGAAGGACATCGGTGTGTCTGAGCCAACCCCCGCGTATTTGCGACCGCCCGTAAAGCGCGATTACTTTGCGCGCGAAGCTCAAAATCGCTCGCTGGGTCAGGCTGGCGAAGTCTTCGCGCTGGCCTTTGAACGTTGGCGCCTTCGGGAACAGGGTGCCGGCCAGCTGGCAGAGAAGGTACGGCATGTTTCCGTCGATGAAGGTGACGGGCTTGGCTATGACATTGAGTCGTTCGAACTCGATGGACAGAAGCGCTATATCGAGGTCAAGACAACGGCATTTGGCCAGCGCACGCCGTTCTACGCCTCCGCCAACGAGACCCGGTTTGCCCGGAGTCAAGGATCTCGATTTAGGCTCTATCGACTTTTCGACTTCCGGGCAGCACCAAGGCTCTTCGAATTGTCTGGTCCGGTGGAAGACCATTGCTTGTTGGATGCGGTGACCTACCGAGCAAGCTTTGGCTGAAAGCGAGTGAGCTCTTGATCAACGCCTGAGCGGGCTCCAAACGTGAACCTTGGGGGCCAGGCCCTTGCCAGCCACCGCCGAATCGACACATCGCCACGACGTGTCGATTCGCGACCAGAAAATCAACATGTTCTGGCATCATGTCGATCGGATACACATGTCCCCCAGCTAGATCGACTGCCAACCTGTTTGTCGACACATGGCCTTCAACCCAGCCAAACCCTACAACGAGCTACCGGCCCTTCCGCCTGGCGCGGAGCTCGAGTCGAGGCTGGTGCTGAAGGCCTGTATCGCAGCACGCGCTGCCGTCGCCGAGCTCAAGGCCGCGGGGCAACTGATCCCGAACCAGGGGGTGCTGGTCAACACCATCCCACTGCTGGAAGCCCAGGCCAGCAGCGAGATCGAGAACATCGTGACCACCACGGATCAGATGTTCCTCTTCGATGGGGTCAACGAAGGCGAGGCAGACCCCGCAACCAAGGAAGCGCTGCGCTACCGCACTGCGCTGTGGGAGGGATACCAGGCGCTGAAGGCGCGCCCCCTGTCGACCAACACGGTGGTGCAGATCTGCCGTGCGATCAAGGGTGTGGACATGGATATCCGCAGGACGCCCGGCACCACGCTCAGCAACGACAGAACCCGCCAAGTCATCTACACCCCGCCAGAGGGCGAAAGCCTGTTGCGCGAGAAGCTGGCGAACTGGGAGCAGTGGATGCACGGGACGCTGCCCGGCACCGCAGAGATCGACCCACTCGTGCGCATGGCAGCCGGCCACTACCAGTTCGAGGCGATCCATCCGTTCACCGACGGCAATGGCCGGACGGGACGGGTCATCAATCTGCTCTACCTCGTCGAGCAGGGGTTGCTCGACATCCCCGTGCTCTACCTAAGCCGCCACATCCTCAGGAACAAGGCCGACTACTACAGCGGCCTGCAGTCCGTCACCGAGACCGGGTCTTGGGAGCCTTGGCTCCTCTACATGCTGGGCGGCGTGACGGAGACGGCACGCTGGACCATGAACAAGATCCTGGCTGTCCGTGGTCTACTCGAGGAAACCACCGAACGGATGCGTCGAGACGCGAGCCAGATCTATTCACGCGAGCTGGCAGAACTGGTGTTCGTGCGGCCGTACTGCCGCATCACGCATGTCGTGGAAGCGGGTCTGGCCAAGCGCCAGACCGCCAGCGTCTATTTGAAGCAGTTGGCTGCCATTGGCATCCTCCGCGAGCACAAGATCGGGCGCGAAAAAATCTTCCTCAACCCCACCTTCATTGAACTCCTGAAGCGGGACTGACCGAGTCGGGCGTCGACACTGCCGTGACGGGTGAATCGAGCCCACAGCCGTCACCCCGGGTGGCTCCACAAGAAGGCGCCGCACCAACCTGTGTCCCGCGCCGCCAGCATTCCAGCGTACCTATCCTCAGCCCGTCGCATGCCGCCACCGCGGCAGCCCATCTGCGTCAACATCCCGCTCTGTGCACCCCACGGTCCAGCCCGGGCCGTGCCTGCACCCCACCCGGAGCCCACCTTGACGCCCACGCCCTCTTTCGCCGCGCCGGCCAGCCGCCATTTGACGACCCTGGCCCGCACGCTCTGGCTGCTTGCGCCCGCAGCGGTGCTGGCCCAGGACATCGCGGCGCCCGGCCAGGGTGACGGCAGCGCCGCACAGCCGAGCGCCGCGCAGCGCGTGGAGGTCACCGGCCGGCAAGGCAGCACCGACCTGCGCCGCGCTTCCCGCGTGGCCAAGCAGATCTACGGTCGCGAAGAACTCGACAAGTTCGGCGATACCAACGCCCTGGACGTGATGCGGCGCCTGCCCGGCGTGGGCATCGGCAGCGACGGCCCGCGCATGCGCGGTCTGGGCGCGGGCTATACGCAGATCCTGATCAACGGCGACCCGATGCCGCAGGGCTTCCAGCTCGACCAGCTGAGCCCGGCGCAAATCGAACGCATCGAGGTGCTGCGCGCGCCCACGGCCGAGCAGAGCGCGCAGGCGATCGCCGGCACGATCAACATCATCCTGAAGGAACCACCGCGCCGCTCGCAGCGCGACCTGCGGCTGGGCTTGAGCGACGGCAGCGAACGCCCGATGGGCAATCTGAACCTCACGCTCGGCGAATCGAAGGGTGCGCTGTCGGCTTCGCTGCCGGTGTCGCTGTTCGAATGGCGGCGCGAAAGCCGCTTCACGCTGGAACGGCGCGGCCCCGGCACCGACGGCGCAACCGCACAGGCAGTGCAGACCGGCCGGCCCCAGAACTGGGGTTGGGGCTACAACCTCGCGCCGCGGCTGACGTGGAAGATCGCCGACGAGCAGACGCTGTCGCTGGCCACCTTCCTGCAGAAGGGCTACTGGAACAACAGCAACCAGCTCAGCAGCCAGGTGCTGCGCGGCAAGCCCGTGCTCGACGACGACCAGGCGCAGAACGGCACCTGGGAAAACCGGCGGCTGAATCTCACCTGGGTCAATCGCTTCACCGAAGACCAGCGCATCGAACTGCGCGCCGGCGTCAACCATTCCGGGTCGACCTTTGACGCCACCAACCTGCGCAACGGCCTGGAGACGCAGCGCTCGGTGGGCGGTAGCGACGACGACGGCATCACACAGGCGGGCAAGTACAGCCTGCTGCTGGGCGAAGCCCACAGCCTGACCGCCGGCTGGGACCTGGAGCAGCGCGAACGCAGCGAGCGCCGCACCACCACGCAGAACGGCCGGCCGGTGTTGGCGGCGGTGGAAGGGCAGCCCTTCGACGCCCGCGTGCGCCGCCAGGCCTTCTACGTGCAGGACGAATGGGAGATCTCGCCGCAGTGGCAGCTGTACATGGGCCTGCGCCACGAACGCATCGACACCGAAAGCCGCAACACGGGCGATGTGCTGAACAGCAGCAGCAGCGTGTTGTCGCCCCTGGCCCACCTGACGTACAAGTTCGACGCCAAGGGCCGCGACCTGGTGCGCGCCAGCCTCACGCGCAGCTACAAGGCGCCGAACATCAGCCAGCTGCTGGCGCGGCCGGTGCTGGCCAGCCAATACGCCGACACGGGCCGGATCAACACCGAAGTCTTGCCCGACCGCGTAGGCAACCCAGGCTTGAGGCCCGAGCTCGCCACCGGCCTGGACATCGCGTTCGAAAGCTACGGCGCCGGCGGCAGCCTGTGGAGCGTGGGCCTGTTCCACCGCCGCATCACCGACGTGGTGCGCACCGTCACCCGGCTGGGCCCGGCGCCTTGGGCCACGGTGGACCGTTACGTGGCACGCCCCGAGAACTTCTCCAGCGCCACCACCAGCGGCATCGAGCTCGAAGTGAAGGGCCGCGCCGCCGAACTGCTGCCGGCGCTGGTGGACAAGGCCAGCACGCTGAACCTGCGCGGCTCGCTGAACCTGTACCGGTCCCGCGTGGCGGCGCTGTCGGGCCCCGACAACCGGCTCGATGGCCAACAGCCCTGGACCACCACGGTGGGCTTCGACCAGCGCATGGCAGGCCTGCCGCTGACCGTGGGTGGCAGCCTGACGCTGAACCCGGAGTACGACACTCAGCTCACGCAGACGCAGGCGCAACGGCGTTCACGCACGCATGCGGTGGACGTGTACGGCCAGTGGGTCTTCCGCCCCGGGCTGCAGGGACGGGTGGCGGTGTCGCATGGCGCGCAGGCCTTCGGGCCGCCCAACGGCACCACCACCACGCTGCTGGCCAGCGGCGACTTCACACGCATCGAGCGCAAGACCGGGCCGCAGGTGAACGTCTCGCTCGACGTGCGGCTGTAGCAATGGTTGGCCGAAGCCCGGCGCCTTGTCCAGCTTCCTGGCCAGGACAGGCACCTTGATGAAGGTGCCGCGACCCACGGTGTGCACGAATTCCCTGATGCCGGCCCGTTTCAGACCACTTCCGCAGTTGGAGCTTCGAGCCTCGTCGGGGTCGTCTGCCGAAGAAAGCGCCACACCAACAACGGCCCCGCCAGGCCCAGCGCGACGATGAAGCCGGTCCAGACCCCGGCCGGCCCCATCCCGGCGGGGTGCGCCAGCGCCCAGCCCAGTGGCAGACCCAGGGCCCAATAGGCCAGCAGCGACAGCCAGGCCGGGAACGCTGTGTCCGAAAGCCCCCGCAGGGCACCCGTCATGGCGGACTGCACGCCGTCCATCACCTGGCTGCAGGCAAAGACGAAGAACAGCGCTGCCGCTACCGCGATGACATCCGGCTCCTGCGTGATCCATCCGGCGATCGTGCGCCCGTGCAGGCCGAGGACGGCTGCCGCCCCTGCCAGCCACACCGTGGCCAGTGCCAGCGCGGCCCAGGCGATCGGTCGCAGCGCGGCGTCGTTGCGCGCACCGCGCTCCTGCGCCACGCGGATGGCCACCGCCCCGGCCACACCCAGCGGCACCATGTACAGCAGCCCGCCGACCGACATCGCGACCTGGTTGCCAGCCAGAGCGACAGCGCCGAAGGTGCCGATCATCAAAGTCGCCACGGCCATGGCGCCTGTTTCGGCCACGTACATCAACCCCAGCGGCGCCCCCTCGCGGGCGACGGAGGCGATCTCCGCTGTGCTCAGGCTTGCCCGCACGCGCAACCGCCGCATCGACCGCGCCCGCAGCCAGAAGCACCAGGCCGCCCCCAGCGCCAGGGTCTCGGCCACCAGCGACGCAATGCCTGCGCCCGTCAGCCCCAGCTGCGGCAAGGGCCCAAGCCCCCAGATCAGCGCATAGTTCAGTGGCACGTTGACCCCGACCGCCAGAAAGGCGAAGCCTGTGCCGAGCCACGGGCGGTCCACCGCCTCGAACGTGGCCTTGAACACCAGCAGCAGCGAAAACGGCAGCATCAGCGCGGCGATCGCCACCCAGTAGGGAAACATGATCGCCAGCACCTCGCGCGGCTGGCCCAGCCAGGGCAGCAGGGGCCAGGCCGCCAGCATCACCACCGTGCCCAGCGTGCCGACGATCGCGCCCAGGGCCAGGCCGTTGCGCAACAACGCCGGGATGCGCCGTCCCTGCCTGGCGCCGTGCGCTGCGCCTACCCGCACCGACATCGCCGACAACAGTCCATAGACCGCCGCAAACAGGACGATCGCCACGGCGTTGGTGATGCCCACCGCGGCCAGAGGCAAAGGCCCCAGCGGGGCCAGCATCACCGCGTCGGTGACGCCGAGCAGCGTCGACGCGCCCAGGCCCGCCACGATGGGGATGGCCAGCGCCAGGATCGCGGGCACCTCGCGGCGAATGTGAGACAGCTTCGGCATCTTGCGCCCTTGGCAGGGTTTGACATACGCTTCGTATGCCATTGTAGCTAGTTCATACGAGCCGTATGTCAAAGATCCGAACCACCCGTGCCCAGGCCGCGCAAGCCACGACCGAGCGGCTGATTGCTGCCGCGCATCGGGCTTTCTCTGCAGACGGCTTTGCAGAGGTCTCGCTGGATGCGCTGGCGGCCGAGGCGGGGGTCACGCGCGGCGCGCTGCACCATCACTTCGGCAACAAGGCGGGGTTGTTCGAGGCGGTTCTGCGCCAGATCGACGCTGAGATGGGTGGCGAGATGCAGGCTGTCCGGGACACCACGCCCGATGCCTGGGAGGGCTTCCGTGCCTGCTTTCACGTCTACCTTGATGCGGTGCTGCGGCCCGACCGCAGCCGCATCCTTTTCCAAGACGCGCCGGCCGTGTTGGGAATGAAGGCGATCGACATCCTGATGGAGTCGGGCTTCGGCGACATGCTGGCCGACCTGCAGGGCTTCGTCGACAGCGGCCGGATCCGTGCGCCCGATGCCGAGGCGCTGGCGCACCTGCTGAACGGCGCGACCATCAATCTCGCGTTCTGGGCGGCCGAGGGCGACGCCAGCGAAGAGCGCCTTGAACGAGCCCACGCGACGCTCGCAGCAGTCTTCGACGGCCTGACGCGGGTGCGCTGACCACGCCCCAAATCTACCGACCTGCACCGTATGCCCGGCTCCGCGCGCGGGCGGCTGCCGCATCTGCAGGTTAACCCGACCTTGGGTCGCGGGGGCGAGCATCACCCGCATCGGGTTCATCGACCTGCAAGCCGCAAGCCCTGCTGATAATGCCTGGCACGTCGCCGTCGCAACCAGACAGCGCCCAAAAAGTATCCATCAACGAGGAGGAAGCCCAATGATCCCTGCGCAACCCTTGATCAGCGGCTTGCTGGTCGCTGTCCTGGCACTTTCTGGCGCGGTGGCGCAGGCTTCCACGGGCCGCTACGACGGGCCGTACCAGGTCGGGCTCACCCCTGAAGGCGTGGCGCCGCTCGTCACGATCCGCGATGACGTGGGTCTCGCCGGCGCGGCCGCCTTCGTCGCTGGCACGGCGTTCAACGGCATCGCCGCACTGGCCACGCCTTCGGGTTTCAACTTCTGCACGGGCGTGCTGATATCGCCGACGACGGTGTTGTCGGCGCGGCACTGCGGCCCTCTTGTGGGCGAGCTGGTGCGATTCGGCGCATCGCTGGACACCCCTTCGGCTGGCAACTCCTTTGTCATCCAGTCGGTGTTGTTCCCGGGTGGCGGCACCTCCTTTTCTCCGCTGCTCGATGGCGGCGACATCGCCATCCTCACGCTGGGCTCTGCCGTGCCCGCCAGCATCGCAACGCCCTTCGCGCTGACGCCCGACACCACGGCGCTGGTGGGATCCGAGGTGGTGGTGGTGGGTTACGGCCGGCGCGGCCTCGGCAGCACGGGCGCCACGGGCTCGGACGGCATCCGTCGTGGCGGTACCAACGTGTTGGAGCGCTATGGCCAGGCGGTCGACAGCGCTTCGGTCTACAACAACACCAGCAACATCTTCTCCACCGACTTCGACAACCCGGCCGGCACCAGCAACACCCTGGGCTGGCTGGGCAGCAGCCCCGTTCCCACGGCCATTGAAGCCTCCGTGGCCTCGGGTGACAGCGGTGGTCCCATGCTGAGCTTCATCGGTGGTCAATGGGCCGTGATGGGGGTGTTGTCGGGTGGAACCTTCGCCGCTGGCGGCTACGGCGACATCTCGTGGTGGACCGGCGTGCTGCCGTATCAGAGCCAGATCGCGGCTGCTGGCGGGGTGTTCCTGGCCCCGATCCCGGAACCGGGCACCTACGCCCTGATGGCCCTCGGCCTGCTGGTGATCGGCTCGCAGCTGTGTCGACGGCAAGCACGCTGAAGACCAGCGCCAAGCGCCACGCCAGCATGAACGCGCCTTCGGGCGCGTTTTTTTGTCTTTTGAAGAAGGGTCGACAGTGCGTTTGCCGGCAGCCGCTACGCTCATCTGCGTATGGCGCGCCCGCCGCCCGCGCCCTGCAATAGCGCCACGCCGCGAACCCCAACGCGGACCTGGAACGCCATCATGTCGGCCACCGCCTTGCCCCTGCAACCGCAGCTTCACCCTTGCCTTCACACCCGGCTTCACGCCGGCCTTCGCCCACTGGCGCTGGCCTGCCTGCTCGCCGGCACGGCGCTCATGCCAGCCCAGGCACAGACCTGGACCGGCGCCGGCTTCACCAACAACTGGGGCGAGGCGCAGAACTGGGCCGGCCTCACGCGGCCCGTCAGCGGGCCCGGCACCGCTGTCACCTTTGCCGGCGGGGTGCGCCTGAATCCGCTGCAGAACATGGCCGCGGTGTTCCAGCTGAATTCGCTCAGCTTCGCCAGCAACGCCGGCGCTTTCAGTCTGGGTGGCGGCGCGCTGCGCTTTGCCGGCAGCACGCCACGCCTGCAGCACGACGGCAGCGTCGCGGTCAGCATCGCCAACGACATCCAGATCGTCGACAGCCTGGTCTACCAGGGCAACGGCTCGGCCACCTTCACCGGCACGCTGGCCAGCGCCAACACCAACGCTGCATTCCAGCCGCTGCTGACCAAGCGCGGCAGTGGCGTGCTCAGCCTCACCGCAGCCAGCAGTTTCGGCGGCCGGGTCGTCGTCGAAGAGGGGCAGGTGCGGATCAGGGACGGCCTGGCGCTGCAGGCGGCCGATGTCACGGTCCAGGCGGCCAACGGGCTGGACCTGTCGCAGACCAACAGCATCACCCTGGGCGGGCTCAGCGGCAGCGGCGCGCTCACGCTGGGCAGTACGCAGCTCACGGTGGGCGGCAGCAACAACACGCTGGCCGCCTACACCGGCAACCTCACCGCCACGACCGGCACCTTGACCAAGGTCGGCACCGGCACGCTGCAGCTCGGCGGAACGTCGACGCTGGACGCGCTGCGTGTGCTGCAGGGCGGTGTGGTGCTGGACGGCGGCTCGCTCACGCTGGACGTAGGCGGCGAGGCCCTGGTGGTGGGCGACCAGACGGCCGGCCCCAGCGGCGGGGCCAACCTGAGCGTGCGCGGTGGCACGCAGCTGAACGTGACCGGTAGCACCGCGCTGGTGGACGGGCGCGAAGGCACGCAGATGCAGCTGTCGGGCGCAGGCACCCGCGTGACCACCGGGTTTCAGGCGCTGGTGGGCATCCGCCACGCGGGGCGGCTCGAAGTGGGCAATGGCGCCACATTTGCCGCCCAGACCTACCTGATCGCCGGCTTTGGCGATGGCAGCCGCGGCGTCATCGATGTCACCGCCGGCGGCAGCGTGAACAGTGTGGCGGCGGTCCTCGGCACGCTGGCCGGCAGCCATGGCAGCGGCAGTGTCAGCGGCGAAGGCGCCAGCTGGCAGACCCTCTTCCTCGGCATGGGTGGGCTGAGTTCCAGCCAGTCCGGTGGCACGGGCCTGCTCAGGGTCGGCCCCGGCGGGGTGGTCACCGTCGGCGTGCTCGACTTCTGGGGCGACGACAGCGTCATCACCGTCGACGGTGGCCAGTTGTCGGTCGGCCAGCTCCTGTCGGCCCCCGCCTCCACCGGCAGTGTGCGGCTGGCGCGCGACCCGACCGGCGGCGCCGCGCTGGCCCTGACGGGTGGGGTCGCCACGTTCGCCGGCAACATCTCGGGCCCCGGCAGCGTGTCGAAGAGCGGCGGGGGCACTCAGGTGCTGGCCGGCAGCAACACCTTCACCGGCGCCGTCACCGTCGACGCCGGCGAGCTGGTCATGCCCAACAGCGCGGCCAGCGAATACACCGCCAGCGGCACCGGCACGCTGCGGCTGGGTACGCCAACGCTCGGCCAGGCGGTGCTGACGGCGCAGCAGGGCGGCCGCATCGTCTACACCGCACCGACGGTCTCGGGCGGCCTGCTGGCCGGGCCGGGCCAGCACGACATCAGCGCCGTGCAGCGCCTGGTGGGCAGCAGCGTGGGCAATGGCGCAACGCTGACCCCGGCTTCGGGCAGCACCTTCGTGGGCGTGGCCAACGCCGGCACGGTGGTCAACGCGGCAGGCCGGGTGCTGAACTGGAACCAGGGCGGCAACACCGTGGGCACGCTGACGGTGGAGGGGTCCACCTTTGCCAGCGGCCTCAGCTCGGGCGGGGTAGTGCAGGTGCTGCCGGGCGGCACGCTGCAGCATGGCGGCGCCAACCTGCTGCTGGGTGGCGGCAGCCGCACGGCCATCGGCAGCGCCGCCGCCCCGGGGGGCACGCTGCGCGCGCTGGCCGGCACCAGCGTGCAGCTCAACGGTGGGCTGCTGGTCAACAACGGCACGCTGGACGGCGCCCTGGTGGTGAACTTCGGCGGGCTGGCCAAGGGCGCGGGCGGCTTCGGGCCGGTCACGGTCAACGACGGCGGGCGCTTCTCGCCCGGCAACAGCCCGGGCACGGCGCAGACAGGGCCGGTTCGCTGGGGGGCCGGCGGAGCGTACATCGTCGAACTGGCCGCGGCAGGGGGCAGCGCGGGGGTGGACTGGGACCTGTGGGCCGTCGACGGCGCGCTCGACATCGCCGCCGGCACCACCGCCAACAGCCGCTTCACGATCAGCGTCTTCACCCTGGGCGATGGCCTGGCGCCCGGGCCGCTGGCCGGTTTCGACCCCCTGCAGCCCTGGAGCTGGACGATTGCGCGCGCAGCCGGCGGGGTGCAGGGCTTCGACCCGAGCCGGCTGGCGCTGGACACCAGCGGCTTTGCCAGCCCGACCGGCGGCGGCAGCTTTGCCCTGGCGCTGGACGGCAGCGAGCTGCAGCTGGTGTTCGCGCCGGTGCCCGAGCCGGGCAGCGCGCTTCTGTTCGCCATGGGCGCGATGGGGCTGTGGGCGGGCCGACGCCTGCGTCTGCAGCGCCGGCCGCGAACGGCTTTGCCTGAGCTTCCCGATACACCCTCTGCATGAGCCAGGGGCTGGCCGAGAACCCGTGCCACATTCAGAATTCGCCACCCGAGCGAGGAGTTGCAAATGCCCGAACTGATCTGTCCCCGCTGCCGTCCCGGCGTCACCACCCTGACCCAGGTCATCACCTGCATGGCCACGGCGCAGCTGAAGGTGCCCGACCCGAACAACAAGGGGGCCACCATCGACATGCCCAAGGTCGACACCGATGCCATGCGCTACCCCTACTTCGGCAAGGCGCGGTCGAAGAACCTCATCGGGGCCGGCTTCGTCATCGGATTCAAGGAAGAGATCAACCTGGGCGCCGGGCGCAACGGGCGGGGCAACCGCTGGCGCCTGGACTACGACGACGACAAGAAGCTGCACGTCAATTTCGAAAGCGACACCATTCCGAAGATGGCGCATTGCTTCGGTGCCATCGACCACCAGCCCTTCGTCGCCAATTCCTGCCCTTTCCCCGAGGGCATGAAGCGCCTGTCGCAGGAAGAACAGGTCAAGCGCATGTGGTTCTCCTGGACGCAGATGCATGTCGCCAAGGGCCGCCAGATCGATGAGATCATGGTCGGGATGTCGACGGCCTACGCCGACATCGGCATCAAGTCTGCCGACGCCTTCATCGAGGCAGTCAGCTCGGGACAAGGCTACGCGGCGGTTGCGCATCTGCTGAAGCCGACCACGACCTGAGCCCGTGAGCGCGCCTGCCGGCTGACTCAGTCGTCGGCCCGCAGTCCGTAACGCCGGCTCTTCTCCCAAACCGTCTTGCGCGAAACACCCAGCGCCTGGGCGGCCAGTCCCACGCGGCCATCGAAGCGTGCCAGCACGGCCACCAGGTAGGCCTTCTCTGCCTCGGCCATGAAAGCTTCCAGCGTGGGCAGGTCGGCGGCTGGGGCTGCGGGCTCGTGTTCCTCGAACAGGTCGGCCGCGGAAACTTCCGGGCCTTCGCCCATCACGCAGGCGCGTTCGACGCGGTTTTGTAGCTCGCGCACATTGCCTGGCCAGGCGTGGCCGATCAGCGCGGCGCGGGCACTGGCTGTCAGGTGCCGGGGCGCCTCGAAGCCGGCCTGGGCCTGCTCCAGCAGGAAGCGCTGGGCCAGCCACAGCACGTCGCCCGGCCTTTCGCGCAGCGGTGGCACGCGCAGGTGCACCACGTGGATGCGGTAGTACAGGTCTTCGCGGAAGCGGCCCTGCTGCACCTGCAGCTGCAGGTCGCGGTGGGTGGCACAGATGACATGCAGGTCGACGTCCAGTGGTGCCTCGGCACCCAGCCGCTGGACCTGGCGTTCCTGCAGCACCCGCAGCAGCCGCACCTGCATGGCCGGTGTCAGTTCGGCAATCTCGTCCAGGAACAGGGTGCCGCCCTGCGCCTGTTCGACGTAGCCGCGGCGCTGGCGGTCGGCGCCGGTGAAGGCGCCACGCTCGTGGCCGAACAGCGCGGCTTCGATCAGGGTTTCGGGAATGGCCCCGCAATTCACCGCCACGAAAGGCGCAGCGCCCTGCGGATGCGCCAGGCCGTGCAGGTAGCGCGCCAGCACTTCCTTGCCGACACCGCTTTCGCCGGTGATGAGCACAGTGCGCGCGCGCAGGGCCAGCTTGCGCGCTTGCGCGGCCAGAAGGCGCATCGCGGTCGACGGGCCCAGCGCTGCCTCGCCAGGGCCATCTTCGGTGCAGCCGTATTCGCTGCCGGACGGGGCCGGGGTCGCTTCTCCCTGGCTGCCCACGGCAGCGCGCACCTTGCTCACCAGCTCGGCAATGTCGAAGGGCTTGGTGACGTAGTCGCGCGCACCGGCCTGCAGCATGGCCACGGCCCGATCGACCGAGGCGAAGGCCGTGATGAACAGCCAGGGCGGCAAGGGGCCCGTGCTGCGCAGCCGGCTTTCGAACAGGCGCTCGCCCGAGCCATCGGGCAGGCGCACGTCGCTCACCACGGCGTCGAAGGCCGACTGCTCCAGCAGCACGGCAGCCTGTTCCACGGTCTGCGACCAGCGCACCTCGAAACCTTCGAGCTCGAAACGGTCGAGCAGCGACTCGCCCATGATGGGGTCGTCTTCGATCAGCAGCAGCTGCGGCACGGGTTCATCCTTCAGGCAGGGCGTCGGGCACCGGCAGTGCCACCGACACGCGCGTCCATTCTCCGTCGCTGGCCACGTCGATGCTGCCCTTCAGGCGCTGCACGATCTGCCAGCACACCCACAGGCCCAGGCCGTGCCGGTGCAGGCCACCGCCGGCCGCGCCTGCACGGGCGCCGGTACCTGTCGCCACGAAAGGCTCGAACATGCGCGCCAACCGGTCGGGTGGCAGGGCAGGCCCCGTGTTGCCCACCACGACGGCCAGCAGGCCCGGCGATCGTGCCACCGTGAACTCGACGGCAGCGCCGCTGTTCGATGCCGCGTCCGGCCGGGCCGGTGCCTGGGCGGCCGCGATGGCGTTCAGCAACAGGTTCAGCGCCAGCTGGCGCACCTCGTGACCGGGCAGCGCTGCTTCCAGGTTGGCCGCGGGTTCGATCTGCCAGCCCAGCTGCAGCCCGTGCCTGGCGGCGTCGGGCTGGATCAGCAGCCGTAGGTCGTCCCAGTCCTGGCCGTTCAGCCGGGGCGAGTCGAACCGCGCTTCCACCAGCAAGGCGCCCACCGTGGCACGTATCTGTTGCAGGCCGCGTTGGAGCAGGCCGAAGGTCTTCAGCGACACGGGGTCGGGGTGGCCATGGCGCATGGCCGTGTCGATGGCGTTGAGCATGCCGCCCAGCGGGTTGTTGATCTCGTGGGCGATGGCCGCCGACACCCGCCCCACCGCCGCCAGCCGTTCCGAGGCCATGACCTCGGCTTCCAGTGCCGCCTTGCGCGCCAGGCCGTCGAGCATCTGGCGCGCCTGAGTCGACAGGCGGCCGATCTCGTCGCCGCCTTCCGGAGGCAGCAGCCGCTGCACCTGTTCTGGCGACTCGTGGCTCACCCGCGACAGGGCCTGGGTCATCTGCACCAGGGGTTCGGCCAGTCGCTTGCCGGCATACCAGCCCAGCGGCACCAGCAGCAGCAGGCCGGGCACGCTGACCAGGGCGACCTCGACGACGGCCGAGCGCAGGCGCCGGGCGTACACGGCGCCGTCGTAGTCCAGCACCACCGTGCCCAGGCGGCTGCCGTCCTCGGCCAGGATGGGCCCGGCCGCGGCCAGTTCCGGCCCTGCCGCACCCTGGCCCAGCGCGAAGTGGAAGCCGGCGTCGGCGGCGGCGCGGCCAGCGATGCCGGCCAGTGGCTCGGGCAGTTCCGCCGCGGGTGTCAATACCGGCACACGCCGCGGTTCACTGGCCACGAAGACCTGCTGCACCGCGTCCAGCACCACCACCCCCTGCAGCGGGCTGTCGCTGTCGCGCGCGGCCAGCGGCGTGCTCACCACCTCGAAAGCCAGCCACAGATCGTCGCGCAGCAGCGGGTCGCGCAGCGAACGCGCCAGTACCGTCGTCAGGCTGCGGGCGCTGGCTTCCAGGTCGCTGCGGGCGTCGGACAAGGCGCGCGTGACGAGCAGGGTGGTGACCACCACTTCCGTGACCAGGATGACCGTGGTGATGGCCAGCGGCACACGCAGCCGCCAGCTCAGGTCGCGCAGCCGCATCGTCATGAGCCGCCGCGCCCGGTCATGCGCAGCAGCTCGCGGATGCTGTCGAACTGCCCGGCCCGGGGTTCCTCGAAACCGTCGATGTTCAGCCGCTGCAGCACGGCCTGGCCCTCTGGCCAGCGACCCATGCCGAGCAGGGTGTCGGCCAGCTGCCGCATCTCGGTACCGGGCCAGTTGCGCCTGGCCACCACCGGCGGAAAGCCGTGCGGCGCCGAGCGCCAGGCCACCCGCAGCCCAGCCACGCTGTCGGGCTGCTGCGCAGCCATCGTGTCCCACACATAGCCGTCGACAGCGCCACCGTCGGCCAGGCCGGCGCGCACGGCGTCCACCACCTTGCGGTGGCTGAAGGTGAAAAACGTCCGGCGAAAGAACGTGGACGCGTTGGCGCCGCTGGCCGCGATCTCGGCGCCGGGCACCAGATAGCCGCTGTTCGACAGCGGGTCGCTGTAGGCGAAGACCCGGCCCCGCAGGTCGGTGACCTGTTGCGTCGAGGTGTCGGTGGCGGGCACGATCAGGTGCGACCGGTACAGCGGCGCGCCCTGGTAACGCGGCGTGGCCACCACGGCCAGGCGCTGTTCGTGCAGCACCAGCGGGTGGCCGCAAAGCCACGCGGCCTCGACACCGTCGCCCAGCAGCAGGTCGACGATCTCGCGGTAGCTGCCACGCTGCACGAAGCGCACCGGACGTTCCAGCCGCTTTTCCAGGTGGCGCTGCCAGCGGTCCAGCAGACCGATCTGTTCGTTCAGGAAGACCGGTGTCGTGCCGAAGCGCAGCACGGTGGCCGGGCGCGCCGGCGCCAGCAGCATGGCGCTGCCGACGAACCCGGCCAAGCCACGCAGACAGGTGCGCCGGTTACTTTTCCGTAACGCGTCTGCGCGCCATGAACGGCCATTCATTACGTCTTCTTCCCATTTGGCATGGCGTTCTCCAGGCTGCGGCTTTGGCTTGCATCTTGCGGTTTGGCATGGGCCGGGCCACAAGCATTTACCCGAGTCCGGCTCACCAGCAGGAGACACGACATGGCATCACAGCAGCAGCAGGCGCAGGAACGCGCCCTGGTTGAAGAAGCACTCCAGATCGGGCCCCAGTCCGACCGCAGGCGCTTCTTCGTGTCCGCAGCCGCCTTCGGTGCTGCTGCGGCAGCACCCGGGGTGGCGCAGGCGCAGACCCCTGCCCCCGCTCCTGCGGCTGCCCCGGCCGCGCCCCCGCGCCGAGCGCTGCTGAAGGACGACTCGCGCCTGCTCAACATCGGCGCCACCGTTCGCAGCGGCAATTACTGGGACTTCAACACCTTCATCACGCCGATCGAGGAGTTCTACGTCCGCAACCACTACCCCACGCCGCTGGTCGAGGCCAAGCCGGTGCTGGATCCGAAGCAGTGGCGCATGAAGATCCACGGCAACGGCCTGGAGCGCAGCATCGACATCGGCTACGGCGACCTGGTGAAGATGCCTTCGCGCACCGTCATCGCCACCATGGAATGCCATGGCAACGGCCGCAGCCTGTTCTGGGAACAGCAAGACCAGATGCAGGTGGCCGGCGGCAACTGGGTGCTGGGCGCCATCGGCCAGGCCGAATGGCAGATCGTGCCGCTATCGCACATCTTCGGGCTGGTGGGCCTGAAGAAGGACGCGAAGTCTGCGCTGTTCTGGTCGGGCGTGGACGGGGCCGACATGGGCCGGCCCATGCCCGTGGCCGACATCGTTTCCCGCGCCGACGACATCGGCCTGTGCTTCAGGATGAACGGCAACCCGCTGACGCCGGACCATGGCGCGCCGGTGCGCCTGGTCGTTCCGGGCTGGGGCGGCACTGCGTCGATCAAGTGGCTGACCGAGATGCGGGTGGACACCCACCAGCACTGGTGCCGCCTGAACACCCGGGGCGAGGTCTACATCGGCCCCGACTATGCCGCGCCCGCGGTGGGCGCCACCGACGAATTCATCGGCGGCATCACGGCCGCCGACGTCAAGGGGCCGATGGTCACCTGGATGCCCATCAAGACGATCATCACCGTGCCCCTGGTGCTGGAGAAGAGCCCCTCGGTGCCGGCGAACTACCCGCTCAAGCGCGGCGAATGGCCGCGCATGAGTGCTGGGCGGCAGCTGGTGCGGGGCTATGCCTGGGCGCCGCAGCACGGCATTCGCGAAGTGGAATATCGCGTCGATCGCGGCCCTTGGCAGCGTGCGCACATCCAGGGTCCGAACCTGGGCCGCTACACCTGGGTGCGATTCGACTTCCACTGGGACGCGCGTCCGGGCGACCACGTCATCGAAACCCGCGGCATCGACATGGCCGGCAACGTCCAGCCCGAGACCGTGCCCTTCAACCAGCTGGGCATGGCCAACGGCGCCGTCCCGAAGTTCCGCATCCGCGTCGCATGACAGGGCTGCCCCAGAAGGCCGCCCGCCCTGCGGCGCTGCTTGGCTGGGCGCTGGCGGGCCTGGCGATGGCCGCCAACGCCACCGCCGCCAGCCCGCCGCCGCCCGCACCCCCGGCGGGCGCGGGCGCGCAGGTGCTGGCGGGCGCAAAGCTGTACCAGCAGCAATGCGCGCAGTGCCATGGCGTCATGGGGCGCGACGCCAGCGTCTTTCCACGCCCGATCTGGGGGCCCGGCCACGACCTGGCCAAGTTCGGCAACGCCAAGGGCCTGTTCGACTACGTGCAGCTGCTGATGCCCTTCGACGACCCGGCGAAGATCGACGACGCTGCCAAGACGGCGATCATTGCCTACATGCTGGTGCGCAATGGCAACCTGAAGGCCGAAGCCACGGTCCCCACGGGCGGTGACCAGACGGCGATCAAGTAGCACGGCTTTCGGCTAGCATCTGCGGCAATCAGGCCATCCGTGGGAGTCGCTGCATGCGCAAGCTGGTCACCGTCCGCAAGGTTGACGGCGTGAAGAAGGTCGACGACTACGAAGTGCTCGTCATCGACGGCGTCGAGGTCGGCGAATACCACTCCCCGCGCGACCTGTTCCACGCCGGCGAATACTGCGTGTTCGTCGAAGCCGGCGTGATGCTGCCGTCCAAGGCCGGCCGGCCCTGGACGGCCACGGCGCGCACCGAGCATGTCGAGATCTACCCCACCAGCGCCTTCCCCGAGATCTTCGAGGAAATGATGATGCTGGCACACGACCACGACGGCTTCACCACCGACGACTACCTGCAGATCCGCGACACCGACTTCGCGCCACGCCTGGGCGTTGCCGAAGCGGGCTGAAAGCCTGCCAAGCCGGCTGGGGCAGGCCCCGGCACCGGGTGCACACTTGCCACCGATGCCCGCAAGCCCCGCAAACCCTGTCGCTGCCGCCCCGTCGGCCCAACCAGCCCATTCGGCTGAGCCGCGCCCTGCCGCACCCCAGGCCTTCCCCTGCCCCCAGTGCGGCGCCAGCATGGCCTTCGACCCCGGCCGCTGCGCCCTGGCCTGCGCCGCCTGCGGTCACGCCAGGCTGCTGCCGCCACCCACCGCCGACGCCCAGGCCCTGGCCCTGCACGAACAGGACTACGAAGACGCCCTGCGCCGTCTGGCCGCGCGTGAACCCAGCCTGGAAGCGCAGGTCGTCGACTGCCCGGCCTGCGGCGCGCAGACCCGCTTCGACGGCCATGTGGTGGGCGACCATTGCGCCTTCTGCGCCACGCCCTTGCTGCTCGACCAGGTGCATGTGGAACGGCTGATCCAGCCGCAGGCGCTGCTGCCCTTCGCGCTGGACCGCAACGCCGCGCAGCAGGTGTTCGCACGCTGGGTGGCCAGCCGCTGGTTCGCGCCGAATGCGCTCAAGCGCAGCGTCAGCCAGGCCGACGGCATCCGCGGCGTCTACCTGCCCTGGTGGACCTACGACGCCAGCACCCTGACCACCTACCGCGGTGAACGCGGCGTGCAGCGCCAGGTGGCCGACCAGCGCGGCGGCGCCAACGCCCGGCGCACGGTGGTCGACTGGACGCCCGCGGCCGGCGCGGTGCCGGTGGGCTTCGACGACATCCTGGTGGTGGGTTCGCCGTCGATCCCGGCGCACCTGGCGCGGGTGCTCGACCGCTGGAACCTGGCGGCGCTGCGCCCGCCCGCCCCCGACCTGTTGGCCGGCTTCAGCGTCGAGGTCTACCGCCACGGGCTGGAACAGGGCTTCGCCGAAGCCCGTGGCCGCATGCAGGGTGCCATCGACAACGCCATCCGCCGCGACATCGGCGGCGACCAGCAGCGCATCCACGGCCGCCAGACGGTGGTCGACGACATCCGCTTCAAGCACCTGCTGCTGCCGGTGTGGATCGGCAGCTACCGCTTCGGCGGCAAGCCTTACCGCGTGGTGGTGAACGGCCAGAGCGGCGAGGTCGAGGGCGACCGGCCGTTCTCCGCGCTGAAGATTGCGCTGGCGGTGGTGCTGGCGCTCGTCGTGCTGGCGCTGTTCGCGTCGATGAACTCGGGTTGAGCGCGCGGGCGCGAGGGGTGCCGTGACGCGCTGCCGCCGCGCAGCACACTGCCACCGAGGTCGTCAAGGACCTATGCCGCCCGGCCCTGGTGCCAGATGTCGCCGCCGGCTGCGCGCTGCGCTCGCAGAATCATGGTGAGCCCCGCTTCACGACCGAACTCTGGAACAGGCTTCAGCGCGTGCCTGACGCACGTGTTCCACCAACGAAAGCACTTCCAATGACGCTCTACTGGGTCAACAACGCGACGCAGAACCGCTTCGCCAACAAGCACCTGTTCGTGATGGGCGGTTCACCGACCTTGCAGGCGATGGTGGATGAAGGCTACGCGGTGTTCGATGCCCGCGTGAGGGCCTACCGCATGAACAAGAGCAGATACACGAAGCACACGCCGCAGGCCGCCAACCTGAAGAACACCTATGGCGTGGGCAAGCAGCCCGTCTCGCAGAACACACTGGTCGTGCTGTCGAACGGTGGCCTGCAGAGTCTGACGGCGAGCATCGTCGACAGCGGCCACCAGTCCGGCGAGTACACCGTCAAGAACGGCGTGATCTTCAACATGACCGACAACGGTTACGACGTCGGCATCGTGGCCACCCTGGACCTGAAGGTGCGGCCTTGCACGGGCGGGCACGAGGTCTGGCACCTGGAAGGCGCGGACGTGGTGCCGATGGGCTTGAAGACCACGGCCGCAGGGGTGGCCCAGACCAGTCTCGGGATCGTGCCGGGCACCAGCGACATCGGCCTGCACTTCACGCCGAACCTCGTCGAACTCCAACTGACCAAGGCCAGCCTGCGCAGAACCACCACCTGAGTCAGCAGCGGCATCCCCCATCGGGCGGCCGGGCGTCCCTATGGCCGCCCCGCCTGCGTGACTACAGCAGGTTGCAGGCTGCACCCTGGAAGTTCAGGATGCCGTTGCTGCAGCTGCCCGGCAGCTGGTGCTCGGAATTGCCCTTGAACACGCCCGGGCCGGTGGTGACGACATTGCCGGCCAGGTGCTCGCGCAGGTTGCCTTCGAAGAAGCCACTCACCGTGGCCGTCACGCTGCCGCCGTCGTGTTCCTCGACGTCGCCCTTGAACGACAGGCCGAAACCCACGGTCACCGTCACGTTGCCCGGGCCGGTCTCGACCAGCGAGCCTTCGAAGTTGCCGGCCAGGGCGTTCACGGTGACGCCGCCGTTGCCGTTCTCGTAGACGTCGCCCTTCACCAGGCCGGGCACGTCGACGGTGATGTTGACCGAGCCGTCACCGGCTTCCTCGATCACGCCTTCGATGGCCGCGCCGCCGCGCACCGCGACGTTGCCGCCGTCGGACTCCGACACGTCGCCACCGATGCTGGCACCGCGATTGACCACGATGTCGCCATTGCCGGCTTCGGTGACGCCGCCGTTGATGCGGCCGCGGATGACGATGCTGCCCTCGCCAGTTTGCGTCAGGTTGCCGTTGACCGAGCCGCTGGGGCCGATGGTGCATGTGATGCCGATGGCCTCGACGTCGTCGTTGACGAAGCTGTTGATGGTGTTGTTGGCAAAGCTGCCGCAGTTGACGGCGGCCGTGGCCGAGGCTGCCGCGCCGAGGGCCAGCAGGGTGCCGATGAGAAGTTTGCGCATGAAAGCTCCAGTGGTTGCAGTCAAGCCGCAATCGCGCGGCCCGGGTTCACAGAGCGCCATCAGGGTGGTTTTCGTACTCAGGGTAAACACGAAAAGCCGGGTGCGCAGGCGATGATTCGGCCATGCACATCGCCATCCTCACCGGCGGCGGCGACTGCCCCGGCCTGAACGCCGTCATCCGCGCCGTCACGCTGGCCCTGACCAGCGACCCCGGCACCCGCGTCACCGGTATCCGGCGCGGCTTCCTCGGGCTGCTCACTCGTGAGGCGCTGCCTCTGGACCGGGACCGGGTTGCCGGCATCCTGGCCGAAGGCGGCACCATCCTGGGCACGCACAACCGCTGCGATCCTTTCCACCATGTCGCCGCCGGTGGCGCCGACGTTTCGGCCCAGGCCATGGGCTATCTCGCGGAGCTGGGGGTGGACGCGCTGGTGGCCATCGGAGGCGACGGCACCATGGCCATCGCCCACCGCTTTTCCGGCCTGGGCCTGCCGGTAGTGGGCGTGCCCAAGACCATCGACAACGACCTGCCCCTCACCGACCGCACTTTCGGCTTCGACAGCGCCGTGGCCGTGGTCAGCGAAGCACTGGACCGCCTGGGCACCACCGCCCGCAGCCATGGCCGGGTGATGATTGCCGAGACCATGGGCCGCTATGCCGGCTGGATTGCGCTGGAAGGCGGCATGGCTGGCGGTGCCGACGTCATCCTGCTGCCCGAACTGCCCTTCAGCGTCGAGGCCGTGGCCGCGCATTGCCGCGTTCGCGAACAGCGCGGCCTGGCCACGCTGGTGGCCATTGCCGAAGGCGCGCATGCCCAGGGCGGCGCGATGACGGTGCAGGCCATCCTGGCCGACAGCCCCGACCCGATGCGCCTGGGCGGGGTGGGCCAATGGCTGCAGCAGCAGTTGCAGCCGCGGCTGGAAAGCGAGGTGCGCACCACCCTGCTGGGCCATGTGCAGCGCGGCGGTTCGCCCACCGCCTACGACCGCGTGCTGGCCACGCGTTTCGGCTGGCACGCCGCGCAGCTGCTGCGCGCCGGGCAGACCGGAACCATGGTGGCGCTGCAGGGCGACGTCTGCGTCAGCGTGCCGCTGGCCAGCGTGGCTGGCCACAACCGCACGGTGCCTTCAGGCCACCCGCTGCTTCAGGTCGCGCACGGCATCGGTGTCTCGCTGGGCCAGGGCAGCATGCTTGGCCCTGCGGCCGCGCACGCGCTGGCGCCACAGGCGGAATGAGCCTGGCTTGAGCTGCTGGCGCATCAGCGTGATGACGGCCGCCTCGTCCAGCGCAAACTGCGTGTGGATGGCTTCGAACGGGGTCCGGTCGTCCCAGGCCATCTCGACGATGCGCGAAACGGTGGCGGGGTCGGGGCGCTGGTCGGGTGGGGACATGGTGCATGGTAGGGGTTCGACGCGATGCTTTTGCGCCGGCAGGGCAGGCGGGTCTGGCTAAACTGCCTGCTTGTCCCGGCATCTTTCCGACCACCCGCCTGTTTTCCGGAACCCGACCCTGCCCATGCTGATCCGAATGCTCTACCTGAGCCGATCCGTCGGCCCGCAGACCACCATGATGACCAGCTCCATCCTGGCCACGGCGCTGGACTTCAACGCCAGGAACGGCATCACCGGCGTGCTCTGCCAGGGCCAGGGCTTCTTCCTGCAAGTGCTCGAAGGCGAGCGCAGTGCCGTCAACCGGCTGTACGGCCGGATTGCGCAGGACACGCGCCACAAGGACCTGGAAGTGCTGCTGGTCGACGACATTCAACAGCGTCGCTTCGGAAATTGGACGATGGCGCACGTGGTGCTGTCCGACCGCAGCCCGGTGGTGCCGATGCAGCACCCGTCGTTCGACCCCTATGCCCAGCCGGGGCGGGTGCTGCTGGAGCGGCTGGACGAACTCATCGCCACCGGCCATCCCATCAAGAACGTCGTGGCCTGAACGGCGGCCACCACGCCATGGCCTACGAGCTGTACTACTGGCCCACGCTGCAAGGCCGCGGCGAATTCGTGCGGCTGGCGCTGGAAGCTGCCGGTGCGCCCTACGCCGACATGGCCCGCGGCAGCGAAACCGCCGGCCAGGGCCTGCCAGCCCTGCTGCGCGGCCTGGCGGACACGCAGGACCCGCACCGTCCGTTTGCGCCGCCCTACCTGCGCGACGGCAAGTTCGTCGTCGGCCAGACCGCCGCCATCCTGCAGTACCTGGGGCCGGAGCTGAAGCTGGTGGCGCGCAGCGAACAGGCGCGGGTGTGGACCCAGCAGATCCAGCTGACCATCGCCGACATCGTGGTCGAAGCCCACGACACCCACCACCCGGTCGACGTCAACCTGCATTACGAAGACCAGCGGCCCGAGGCCCGGCGCCGTGCGCTGGCCTTCTGCAGCACGCGCATCCCGAAGTACCTGGCCTGGTTCGACCACATCGCCAAGCACAACCCGGCCGGGCCACGCTGGCTGGTGGGCGGCAAGCTCAGCTATGCCGACCTGTCACTGTTCCAGCTGATCGAAGGCCTGAATTACGCCTTCCCCAACGCCACGCAGCGCGCTTTGCGCGGCAAGCCGGCGCTGCGAGAGGTGCATGAACGCGTGGCCGCATTGCCGCGCGTGGCCGCCTACCTGGCCAGCGACCGCCGCCTGCCTTTCAACGAGACCGGCATCTTCCGCCGCTACCCGGAACTGGACCTGGTCTAGGCCCTGGCCCGGCCGAGCTGCAATGAGCCCGCCTTGACCGAGCGCAAGGCCTGAGGCCGGCACAGGGCGCAGCATGGTGTCCAGGGTCGCACGAGGCGACACCCCCGCAGACGGAGACCACCATGACATCCCAACTCACCGCCGGGCAGCGTGCGCTGCTCGAAGCCGCGCTGGTGCAGCGCCAGCATCAACTGGACCGCCGCCTGGCCGAACACCACGAAGGCCTGTCGCGCGTGGCCCACGCCCGCGAAGTGCTGCTGCAAGACGGCGACGACGCGCCGCAGCGCGACAACGCGCGGGCCACCGACCTGGCCATCACCGACATGGAGACCCAGGAACTCGGGGCTGTCAGCCGGGCCCTGCAGCGGGTGCAAGAAGCCGACTTCGGCGTCTGCGAAGACTGCGGGCAGGACATTGCCTTCGACCGGCTCAAGGTCGAACCCTGGGCGCTGCGTTGCGTGGGCTGCGAAACCGCGCGCGAAGCGAAGCCCGGTGGACGGCGCCTGCCCGGGTAGGGCCGGTTCATCGCCGGGTCCGCCCTTTTTTGCCGCTTTCTCCTGTTCCCTCCTCCCGTTCCCCTTTCTTCACCAGGACCCATCCCATGACCCTGTTCCATGCCGTCGTCGCCATCGACCACCACAGCGCCCAGATCCTGCAGTTCGACGAAGCCCATGTGCAGTCGCAGAAGGTGAAGGCGCACAGCCACCACACCAAGCAGCGCGGCAGCGCGGTGCGCACCGAACACGAATTCTTCGGCGAGGTGTGCGACGCCCTGGCCGGCATCGCCGAAGTGCTGGTCACCGGCCCCAGCACGGGCCTCAAGGACTTCGAGCACTACGCGAAGAAGCACCGCCCCGAAACCGCCAGGCAGGTGGTGGCCTACGAAACCACCGACCACCCCACCGAGGCGCAGCTGGTGGCCCTGGCGCGCAAGTACTTCCTGAAGTACGACCGCAACGCTGGCGTGCCCACGCCCACCTGAAGCGCAGGCCGGCGCGGCACCGGCCGGCCGTGCCGGCTCAGGCCGGGGCCAGCTTGAACACCGACACCGCCTGAACCAGGGCCTGGGCCTGTGACTTCAGGCTCTCGGCCGCCGCAGCGCTTTCTTCCACCAGGGCCGCGTTCTGTTGCGTGGCCTGGTCCATCTGCGTCACCGCGTGGCCCACCTGCTGCACGCCCGAGCTCTGCTCGACACTGGCGCTGCTGATCTCGGCCACCATGTCGCTGACCCGCTGGATCGACGAGACGATCTCGCCCATCTTCAGGCCTGCCGCGTCCACCAGCGCGGTGCCCTGCTCGACCTGTTCGACGCTGTGGCCGATCAGGGTCTTGATCTCCTTGGCGGCCTCGGCGCTGCGCTGCGCCAGGGTGCGCACTTCAGCGGCCACCACGGCGAAGCCGCGACCCTGTTCGCCGGCGCGAGCGGCCTCGACCGCCGCGTTCAACGCCAGGATGTTGGTCTGGAAGGCAATGCCGTCGATGGTGCCGATGATGTCGCCGATCTTGCGGCTGCTCTCGCTGATGCCGCGCATCGTCGTGACGACCTGGCCCACCACATCACCGCCTTCGCCGGCCACGGCCGAGGCGCTCTGTGCCAGCTGGTTCGCCTGGCGTGCGCTGTCGGCGTTGTTGCGCACCGTCGTGCCCAGTTGTTCCATCGTCGCGGCGGTCTGCTGCAGCGCGCTGGCCTGCTCTTCGGTGCGGCCCGACAGGTCCTGGTTGCCCTGGGCGATCTGGGCGCTGGCGGTGGCCACGCTTTCGGAGTTCTGGCGCACCTGGCCCACGACCTGGCCCAGGCTGCGCTGCATGGCGTCCAGGCGGGCCATCATGCTGGCGGTATCGCCCGGCTTCACGAACACGCGGTGGCTCAGGTCGCCGCTGGCGATCGCTTCGGCCAGGGCCACGGCGTCGGTCGGCTCGCCGCCCAGCTGGCGCAACAGCGCCCTGGTGAGCATCAGCCCCAGCCCGCTGGCCGCCACCACGGCCAGGGCCAGGCCGCCCAGCAGCGCGGTGCTCATGGCGGTGTGGCTTTGCTCGGCCTGCCTGGCGCGCACGGCGAGCAGCGCGCTTTCAGCGTCGTAGAAGGCCTGGTTCAGGGCGCGGTAGCCGTCCATGGCCGCCTTGTCGCGGCCCTTGGCGAATTCGCCGAAGAAGGCCTCCATGCTGCCGTCGGCGAACTTCGCGCCGCGGCGGGCCTGGATCAGCGACTCGCCCACCGCCACGAATTCATTGCGGCGCTGCAGCATCTCGTCCAGCCGCTTCTGCTGCGCCGGGTTGTCGGCGGTCAGCGTCTTCAGCGTTTCCCAGGAGGCCCGGAAGCCCGCCTGGCCGCCGTTCCAGGGCTCGAGAAAGGCGTCCTGTCCGGCCAGCAGGAAACCACGGGCTCCGGTTTCCATGTTGATCATCGCGGCCAGGTTGTCCTGGGCCAGATTCATCACCTTGTGGGTGTGGGTGTTCCAGCGTTCGGCTTCGGCGAGTTGCCGCGAGCTGTAGCCCGCCACGGCCACCACGACGACGAAGATGGCCAGGATCGCGCCGAACACGGTGGAAAACCGCGTGGCGAGCTTCATTCGGTTGAAAGCGTCGGACATTTTTCCCTCAATTGAACTGCCCGCAGTGGCTGGGCAATACCAATGTAGGGGAGACGACCCCGAAGCGTCGGCCTGAACAGAAGCCAAGCCACGGCCCTTTTTTGGGCTTACTAGATCTGTGGTTTTGGGCCTCGAGGCGACTTTCTGCGCGGGCGGGCTACAGCTGCAGCCGCAGCGGCCGCGTGCCGTCGGCGCTGCGTTCGCCGATGCTGAAGCCCATCTCCTGGGCCAGCTGCAGCATGCGGCTGTTCTCGTCCAGCACCAGGGCCGTGAGCGCCTGCGTGCCGCGGCCGTGCTGGTAGCTGGCCAGCTTGTGCATCAGCCGCGCACCCAGGCCGCCGCCTTTCAGGTCTGAACGCACGACGATGCCGAATTCGGCGTCGACGTTGTCGGGGTCGGCCACGGCGCGCGCCACGGCCAGCGTCTCGCCCGCTTCGTCCAGCGCGATGAAGGCCATCTCGCGTTCGTAGTCGATCTGCGTCAGCCGCGCCAGTTCGCTGCGTTCGATGCTGCGCCGGCTGTAGAAGATGCGCATGCGGATGTCTTCCGGGTCCAGCCGTTCCAGGAAGCGGCGGTGGCGTTGCTCGTCGTCGGGGCGGATCGGCCGCACCAGCACCGGCTGGCCTTGCCAGTCCCAGTGTTCTTCCAGTTCCGCCGGGTAGGGGCGGATGGCAAAGCGCGCGGCACCGCCCGGCGCGTCGGCCCGCACCCGCACCCGGGCGTCGAGCGCGATGACGCCGCGCGCGTCGGCCAGCAGCGGGTTGATGTCCAGTTCCACCACCTCGGGCAGTTCGGCCAGCAGGCGTGACACGGCGATCAGCGTGTCCAGCACCGCGGGCATGTTCGCCGGCGGCACGTCGCGCCAGCCGCGCAGCAGCCGGGCGATGCGAGTGCGGTTCACCAGGGCCTGGGCCAGCGGCAGGTTCAGCGGCGGCAGCGCCAGGGCGGTGTCGGCCACCACTTCCACCGCCGTGCCGCCCTGGCCGAACAGGATGACGGGGCCGAACAAGGGGTCGAGGTTCGCGCCGACGATGAGTTCCAGCGCCTGCGACCGTTTCACCATCGACTGCACCGTGAAGCCCTGCAGCACGGCCGCGGGCTGGTGCGCACGCACGCGCTGCAGCATGGTGGCCACCGCCGCGCGCAGCATGGCTTCGTCGTCGATGTCGAGCATGACGCCGCCCGAGTCGCTCTTGTGCGAGATGTCGTTCGACAGGATCTTCAGCGCCACCGGCCAGCCGATGGCCAGCGCCGCGGCCACGGCCTCGTCGGCCGACAGGCCGGTGCGGCGCGTGGCCGCCACCGGCACGCCGGCGGCGGCCAGAACGGCCTTGGCTTCGGGTTCGCTGAGCATCTCGCGCCCTTCGGCCAGGGCCTGGGCGATCACGGCGCGCGCCGGCGCCAGGTCGGGCGCGGCCAGGCCGGCGTCGGCCGGCGGGGCTTGCAGCAGCTGCGCCTGATTGTGGCGCCAGGTCGCCAGCATCGCGATGGCGGCCACGGCCTGCTCGGGCGTGTCGTAGCAGGCCAGGCCGGCGCGCTGGAACACCTGGCGCGCCTCGGCCACCGCTTCGCCGCCCAGCCAGGCGCTGACCACGCGGGTGGCCTGCGGCTGCAGCAGCGGCACCAGGGCCTGGGCGATGCGCGCGCTGGGCACGATGGCCGTGGGCGCGTGCGTGAACAGCAGCATGCCGGCGTCGCGGTCGGCCAGCAGCGCCTGCAAGGCGGCCAGGTAGCGCGCTTCTGGCGCGTCGCCGATCAGGTCCACCGGGTTGCCGCGCGACCAGTTGGCGGGCAGCGCTGCGTCGAGCGCGCTGCGCGTGGCCGGCGACAGCGGCGCCAGCCCCAGGCCGGCCGTGGCCACGGCGTCGGCGGCCATCACGCCCGCGCCGCCGCCGTTCGTGACGATGGTGACCTGGGTGACTTCCAGGGCCTGGGCGATGCCCGGCGGGCCGCCGGCCAGCCGGTCCAGCGTCAGCGCGGCGTCGAACAGCTCCTGCAGCGTGTCCACGCGCAGCATGCCGGCGCGGCGCACGGCGGCGTCAAACACCGCGTCGGAGCCGGCCAGCGCACCGGTGTGCGAAGCGGCCGCGGCCTGGCCCTGGGCCGAACGCCCGGCCTTCACCAGGATGACGGGCTTGTTGCGCGCCGCTGCGCGTGCCGCCGACATGAACTTGCGCGTGGCGCTGACCGATTCGATGTAGAGCAGGATCGCGCGTGTCTTGGCGTCGCTGGCCAGCCAGTCGAGCATGTCGCCGAAGTCGACGTCGGCGCTTTCGCCCAGCGACACGAAGTGCGAGAAGCCCACGCCGCGCCCGCGCGCCCAGTCCAGCATCGCGGTGACGAGCGCGCCCGACTGCGACACGAAAGCCAGCTGCCCCGGGGCCGCGCCCACATGGGCGAAGCTGGCGTTCAGGCCGATGTGCGGCGACAGCAGGCCCAGGCAGTTCGGCCCCAGGATGCGCAGCAGGTGGCGGCGGGCGGCGTCCAGCATGGCCTGCTTGTCGGCGGCGCTGAATCCGGCCGTCAGCACCACGGCGGCGCGCGTGCCGCGCCGGCCCAGCGCGTCGATCAGCGCCGGCACCGTGGCCGGCGGCGTGCAGATCACCGCCAGCTCGGGCGTGGCCGGCAGCGCAGCGACGTCGGCGTAGCAGGCGGCGTCGGCCAGGCGGTCGTGGCGCGGGTTCACCGGCCACAGCGCCCCGGCGTTCTTGCCGGCATACGTGCCCGTGCGCAGGTTGTGCCAGACCGTGCTGCCCACGCTGCCAGGGCGCAGCGAGGCGCCGAAGACGGCGACCGAGGCCGGGTCGAACAAGGAGTCGAGGTGGCGGATGCTCATGTGCGCATGATGCGCCGCATCCTTGACAAGTCTTGCAGGGCTTCAGGCCAAGGGCTTGTAGGGCGTCGGGTCGGCGCCCGGGTTCAGTCGCGGCTGCGCCGCAGCCGCGCCGCGCCGATGGCCAGCAGGCCCAGGGCCAGCATCAGCTTCGTCGACGTCTCCGGCACGGCCGTCACGCGCAGGCTGAACTCGTCGCCGGCATAGCCGCTGGGGTCGATGCCGAAAGTCAGGTTGAACTTCGCCAGGTCTTCGATCGCGCCCTCGCCCGCCAGGCAGGCCTGCCCGGGCTGTGCGCCGGCGCAGCCGACCAGGCCAGCCGGCAGCGCGGCCAGCAGCTGGTCCAGGCTGGCGAAGGCCGTGCCGTCGTTGCCGTAGGCCAGCGTGACCACGCTGCCGTCGGCAGCCAGGCTGCGGTTCTGCACCCAGCTGCCGTTGGCCAGCCGGTGCGCCACGAGCAGGGCGTCGGTGCTGGCGTCGCCGTCGTTGTCGAAGAAGTAGCCGGTGGGGGCCTGGGTGTAGCTGAGCCAGTCGCCGAACAGTGGCGCGTAGGCGCCGAACGCCGCGGCCGACTGGAAGCTGTCCTGGCCGGTCAGCACCAGGCTGAAGCCGGCGCGGTCGGGGCTGAAGTAGCCGGTCAGCGGGTGTTCTTCGTCCACCGGACCGAACAGGCCGTTGGCAAAGAGCGCGCTGAACTGGCTGTTGTTCGGGCTGGCGCCGTAGTCGATGATGCGCAGCCCGTCGTCGATGCCGGAAGGCGCAAATCCTGCGCCCACGCCGCTGCCCAGGCGCACGCTGAAGCCCGACAGGTTGCCGCCGGTGTCGTTGCCGTACTTCTGGTAGACCTTGACGAGACCGTTGTTGGGCGCGACGAAGCCCGAGCCGGCGGGGTCGTGGCCCAGGACCAGGTCGATCGAGCCTGCACCGGTCTGGTCGAGCTTGTAGCGCTTGCCGCTCTGCCGTTCGCTGTTGCACGAAGCCGACGACGAGGCCATGAGGCAGTTGTCGACGTTGCCCGGCGTCGGCGGCACCGACGGCGGCGCGTTGTTCTCGATGCGCATGCCCGGTGCCACGGCCTCGACGCCGTCGAAGACCATCCGGCCATGGCTGATGGCGCCGGCATCGGTGGGTGCGCGGTCGTAGACGGTGCTGAAGCCACCGCCTTTGGGGTCGTCGGTCGTCGTCAGCACATTGCGGCCGTCCCAGCCGGTGATGGAGCCGGCGCAGGCGGGCCCGGCCAGGCAGAGGATGCCGACGAAGGCCGCGGCTTGGCGATGCAGGATGGTCATCTGAGAACTCCCAGGGATTGATGGAAGCGGGTCGAGCCCGCTCCGGGCCGAATTTGCAGCCCTTCCTGGCCCTGGCATTGACAAATCGCAATGCCCGCCGGCTTGCGGGCGAAACCCACGCGGATAGGGGGTCCTTTGCGCTGGGGAGCCTCGGAAAACGCCTGCAGCGGCCGTGCCTTCAGGCCGTGCACGCCGCCCGGCACCGGCCGCAGCCACCGGCCGGGCCGGCTCAGGACGCGGGCTGCGCGCGCAGTGTCCCGCTGGCGATGTAGCCCATGCCCCACTGGGTGGTTTCGAAGTGCCAGTCGGCCAGGTGCGGGGCGACGCGGTCCCAGGGGCTGCGCAGTTCGCCCGGGGCGCCGTTGTAGCCATGGTTCTTCCAGTACACCCAGGCGTTCAGCGGCGCCAGCCAGACCGGGAAGTACTTGATGCCGGCGATGGCCACGCGTGCGCCGGGGCGGGCACAGGCCAGCACCTGGCGCAAGGCGCTGGGCGACCGCAGGATGTCGTGGGTGTAGTGGAAGAGCAGCGCGTCCATCTGTTGCGGCAAGGCCAGGGCCTGGGCTGCGGTCTCGAACAGCGTCACGTTGTCCCAGCCGGCGGTGGCCACGCGCGCCCGCGCCTGCACCAGCATCTCGGAGCTGTGGTCGAAGCCGAAGACCTGGCCCTGGCAGCCGTCGGCGCCACCCACGGCGCTGCGCAGCAGCGGCAGGCTCAGGCCAGTGCCGCAGGCGACGTCCAGCACGCTCTGGCCGGGCTGCAGCCGCAGCGCGGCAATGCAGCGTTCACGGATGCCCCAGGTGGGGCCGCAGGTGCTGTCGTAGGCGGCGGCGCGCTGCCGGTACTTGGCCAGTGAACGTTGGCGGGTGACTTCGTCGGGAGTGGGGTTCAGGGCAGGTGACATGGGCAGGCGAAGGCCGCGGAGGATGCCACGCGCGGGCCGGGGCTGCAGGTGCCGGCGAAATCTGGGCCCCCGGTTGGCGAAAACTGGGTGGCGCCGCCCATGCGGGGCCGGGGGTCGATTCCTAGCATGGACTTCTCCAAAACCCATCTTCAGGAGTTCCCATGCGCCACTCATCCGACACCACCAGCTTGCGCCGCCACGGGCCCGCCCGCGCGGCCGCCTGTGCCCTGGTCCTGTCCCTGGCCGCCGCCACCGGCAGCACCTGGGCCGCGCCGCAGTTCGAGCTGACGGCGCGGCAGTCGCAGGTCAGCCTGAACAACATCAGCAACGGCTTCGGCATCGCCACGGCCCGCATCAACGCCGGCACGCTCACGTCCAGCAGCCTGACGCCGGCCGCGCTGGAGCTCAGGGAGGAAACCGGTCAGTTCGCCTCGGACGCGCAGTTCCTCTTCTATGCCGACCTGCGTGCCCGCTGGGACATCGGCCAGACCTTCGAGACCACGCAGGCCGATGGCGGCGTCCTGCTGCAGGCCGCGTCGCGGTTCGAGCTGGACACGTTCGGCCGTGCCGGCCTGGGCGACAACATCGACAACTGCGACTGCTTCACCACCGTCGACCACCCCTACGAAAGCCTGAACACCCTGGTGCTGAGCTTCTCGCTGTCGGAAGCCGCGCCCTTCAGCGCCGACGGCCGCTCGGCCAAGGGCCAGATCACGACGCTGCAGTTCTCGCCGGACGGCGGCACCACCTGGGCCAACTACTCGGGCTGGAACAGCTTCCTCACCTTCGGCGGCACGCCTCTCATCGGCCCGCAGGAAACCCGGGTCTGGAATCAGTCCGGCACGTTGGCGGCCGGCCTGTACCGCATGGCCAATTCGCCCGACGGTTATGGCAACGTGACCTATTCGAACTACGAGTGGTCGGTGAACCTGCGCATCGCCGGGGCGGAACTGGTGACGGCCGTGCCCGAACCCGGCGCGGCCACGCTGGCCGGGCTGGGCTTGCTGGCGCTGCTGGGCGCGCCCGGCCTCAGGCGCCGGCTGCAGGACCGCGGCTGACCGGCGGGCGCGCCGGTTTCGGGGCCGCGGCTGTCTCGGCAGCCGTTGCCGCCGGCAGCCGCGCAGCCACTTCAGCACGCGAAGCCACGCCCAGCTTGGACAGCACGGCCGAGACATGGTGCTCCACCGTGCGTTCGGAGCGGTGCACGCGTTCGGCGATCTGCGGGTTGCTCAGGCCTTCGGCCAGCAGCTCGGCGATCTGGCGTTCGCGCTGGCTCAGGCCATGGGGGTCGCGCCGGGCGTGGCCATAGGGGCCCCGGGCCACGCTGCGCTGGCCGCTGGCCTGCAACTGGCGGCGCAGCACCCGCGCGGCACCGTCGGCATTCAACACCAGCAAGGCTGCCACGGCCCGCTGCTGTGCGGCCGCGTCGCCGCCGGCCAGCGCCAGGGCCGCTTCGAAAGGGCAAGCATGAGCCAGCCACAAGTCGTGCGCCCGCTGCCAGTCGCCGGCCTCGGCCGCGGCGGCCGGGGCCGGCAGTGGCAGGGTCTCGGCCGGCAAGGTGCCGCCGGCCAGCCGCAGCCACTTGCGCAGCTGGCCGCGCAGCCAGGCGCTTTCGGCGTCGGCCAGGCCTTCCTGGGCCAGGCGGCCCGCTTCTTCCAGGTCCTGCCGCAGCCAGGCGGCTTCGGCGGCGGCCACGTAGGCAAAGGCCGGAATCAGGTCGGACTGGCCCTGCAGCACCGCGTGCACATGCCCGCGCCAGGTGTCGGCGTCGGCCGGCGTGCCGCGCAGCCCGGCCACGCGGTCGCGCAGCACCGCGGCCGAACGCAGCTGGCGCAGCGGCGGGGCGGGCATGGTGTCCAGGGCCTCCAGCGTGGCCAGCAGTTCGTCCCAGCGCGCGCACTCGCCCAGGGCCAGCGCGCGGCGCACCACCAGGTTGGCGCGCACCATGTCCATGTCGCGTTCGGCGCAATAGGCCAGGCCGGTTTCGGTGACGGCCAGCACCCGCGCATGTTCGCCATGGGCCAGCGCGATGCTGGTCAGGTTGACCATGGGCACCCCCGCGCGGTTGGGCTGGTTCAGCGCGATGGCGTCGGCAATGCGCTGGGCCAGCCGGTCGTAGGCCTCGGGCGTGGGCGCCACGCTCAGCTCGACGCTGGCGGCAATGCTGCCGGCGTGGATGCGGCAGTCGGCGTCGCCCGAGCCGTCGGCCTGCAGGGCGGCGTGCCGGGCATGTTCCAGGGCTTCGCTGCCACGGCCGGTGTTGGCCAGCAGGATGGCCAGTGCGCCGTGGGCCATGGCCCGCTGCGCCGCCGTGCCCTGCTGCGACAGCGTGGCCACGGCTTCGCGGGCGTGGTCCATGGCCTGCGGCCCTTGGGCCAGCTGCAGCGCCAGCAGGGCCTGGTGGTAGGCGGCGCCGGCGCTGTCGCCGCTGGCACGCAGCAGCTCGATGGCCTGGCGCCGGGCGGCCTGGGAATCGGCAGAGGCCTGCACCGCATGCAGCCGCAGCGCCAGCCGGTCGAGCAGGCCGGCCCGATCGGCCGGGCTGGCGCCGTCGGCGTGGTCCAGCGCCAGCTGCAGCAGGCGCGCCGCTGCGCGGTTGGCGCCCACCGTCTCGGCCGCGCGCGCGGCCTGCGGGGCCATGCGGAAGACCTCGCCGGACAGGCCCGCGGCGGCCGCGTGGTGCACCTTGCGCGCCAGCAGTTCAGGCTTGTCGCCCTGGTCCTGCAGGCGCTGCAGCAGCTGGCGGTGGATGTCCCAGCGCCGCATCGGCGGCAAGGCTTCTTCCACCACCCGCCGCGCCAGTTCGTGGCGCAGGCCGGTCCAGGGCAGGCGGGTCTGCAGCAGGCTGGCCGCGCTGGGCTGCTGCAGGGCCTTCAGGCCGGCCGGGTCCAGGGCCTGCAGGTGCTCGAGTTCCAGCCCGCCGGGCGAACAGGCGATGACTTCCAGCGCCTGCCGGGCGGCGTCGGACAGCAGCGTCAGCTGCGCCAGCACGGCGTCGCGCAGCGAACCGGGCAGGGTGTCGGCCGGTGCCGCCAGCCACTGCTGCAGGTAGAAGGGGTTGCCGCCGGTCAGGGCGTGCAGGCCCTGGGCGCTGCGGCCGCTGCGCCGTGCCATCTCGGCCGTGGCCGCGGCCGACAGCGGCGCGAGTTCGATGCGCGTGGTGGCGCTGGTGTCCAGCGCGGCCAGCGTCTGGCGCAGCGGCGGGTTGGCGTCCAGCTGTTCGGCGCGCAGCGACAGCACCAGCACGAAGGGCGCGTCGGCCAGCCGCCGTGCCAGGTAGCGGATGCTGTCCAGCGTGGCCTCGTCGGCCCAGTGCAGGTCTTCGATCACCAGCACCACGCCCGGCCGCTGCTGGCGCAGCCATTGCAGCAGCGCCGGAAACAGTCCGTTGTAGGTGTGGCCGGCCTGCAGGGCCTGCACCACGGCCGGCGGGAAGGCGCCGTCCAGGTTCACCAGGTCGACCAGCGGGCCCAGCGGCCGCGGCGTGTGCAGCGCGTCGCAGCGGCTCTTCAGCCAGCGCATGTGCGCGCGCTGTGGTGCTTCGGCCGCCGCGATCAGGCTGGTCTTGCCGACACCGGCTTCGCCACTGACGACGACGCAATGGCCGCTGCCACGCTGCAAGGCTTGCCAGGCGGATTGCCAGGCGGACAGGGCAGCGTCGCGTTCGAGCAGGTCGGGGGTTGAATTCATGGCCAGGCCAAGCCGTAGCTTACTGACCGCGCCAGCCCTGCTGGGCACTGGAACACGCCCCCGTCCGGGGGGTGCCTTCGTGCGGCTTGCAGGGCGCCGGGCATACTTGGCCGCCGATGACTGCTCCACCCGGCCTGCTGGAACGCGCTGCCGAACTCACGCAGCTGGACCAGGCCATCCGGGCCCTGGAAGGCCCCCGGCCGCGCGGCCAATCCGTGGTGGTCCAGGCCCCAGCCGGCTTCGGCAAGACCAGCCTGCTGCGCGCCGCCCGTGCTGCCAGCGCTGGCGGCGCCGACTGGCTGTGGGGCAGCTGCGAAGCCCTGGTCTCGGCCCCGCCGCTGGGCGCGCTGGTCGACTTCATCGACGCCCTGCCCCCCGAACTGGCCCAGGCCATTCGCGAAGGCCGCGGCGGGCCGGCGCTGGCGCAGGGCCTGCTGGCGCTGCTGCGCCAGCGCCAGCGGCCACTGGTGCTGGTGATCGACGACCTGCAATGGGCCGACAGCGCCACCCAGTACCTGCTGGGCTTCCTGGCGCGCCGCATCGAAGGCACGCGCAGCCTGCTGCTGCTGGCCCTGCGCGACGACACCGCCCTGGACGACCCGGTGCGCAGCCTGCTGGCCGGGCTGCCTGCTCAGTCCAGCACGCGGCTGTCGCTGCCCGCCTTGTCGGCCGCGGCCGTGGCGCAGCTGGCGCTGGCCGCCGGTCGCGACCCCGGCGGCCTGCACCGCGCCACCCAGGGCCACCCCTTCTTCGTGACGCAGCTGCTGGCCGCCCCGCCCGGCCACCTGCCGCTGGCCGTGCGTGACGTGGTGCTGGCCCGCGTGGCCGCCCTGCCGCCGGCCGCGCGCGAGCTGGTGGGGCTGATCAGCCTGTCGCCGCGCGGCCTGGAAAGGTCGCTGCTGGACGCCCTGCTGCCCAGCTGCCTGCCGGCGGCGACGCCGGCCGACCTGGACGCGGCCCTGCACACGGGCTGGCTGGAACAGGACGGCCCCTGGCTGCGCTTCGGCCACGACATCGCGCGCCAGGCCGTGGCCGAGGCGGTGCCGCCGCTGCAGGCCGCGGCCTGGCACCAGGCCTTGTTCGAAGGGCTGGGCGAGCAGCCGGCGGCACTGTTGCGGCGCGTGCACCATGCCCGGCTGGCCGGCCTGCGCACGGCGGTGCAGACCCTGGCGCCAATGGCCGCCCGCGAAGCCACCGCCCTGGGTGCCCACCGCCAGGCCAAGACCCTGTACGAAATGGCCCTGCAGGGCGCGCAGGGCCTGCCGGTGCCGGTGGCCGAGCTGGCCGCCTGGCACGAAGCCCATGCCCAGGCCTGCAGCGCCATCTATGCGCTGGACGAAGCCGACGCCGCCTGGCGCGCTGCCCTGCAGGCGCAGCGCCAGGCCGGGCAGCCGCTGGGCGTGGCGCGTGCGCAGCGCGAACTGGGGCGCATGGCCTGGCACCGCGGGGCCATCACCGAGGGCATGGCCTGGGTGCACGAGGCCCTGCAGACCCTGCAGCAGGCCGACACCGCCGCCGCGGCCCACCACGATGCCCTGGCCCACGAGCGGGCCGTTGCCCAGGCCACGATGGCGCAACTGCACCTGATGGACGAACAGCCCCAGCGCGTCGCCGCCTGGGGCGAACCTGCGCTGGCGGTGTTCGAGGCCCGGGGCGACTCGGCCCAGCGGCTCTACACCCTGAACACCCTGGGCGCCGCCCAGGTGCTGGGCGGCCAGGCGGACATCGGCTGGCAGCGGCTGCAACGCGGCCTCTCCCTGGGCCTGGCGCAGCGTGACGACGGCGAGGTGGCGCGGGCCTACACCAACCTGGCCGGGCTGGCGCTCATCACCCACCAGCACCAGCGCCTGCACGACTGGGTGGCCCAGGGCCTGGACTGGTGCGCCACGCGCGACCAGGACATGTTTGCCGCCGCCCTGCGCGTGCGCCTGGCGCTGGGCCTGATGCAGCAAGGGCGCTGGGCCGAGGCCCGCGCCCAGCTGCAGCGCCTGCGCGCCCAGCCGCTGCCCTCGCCGCGCGAGGACGAGGTCTCGGCCCTGTTGCTGGCGCTCCTGGACCTGCGCGAGGCCCGGCTGCCGGCGCCCGGCGCTGCGCCCGACCCCTGGCCCGCCATCGTGGCCGGCACGCGCCGCCTGACGGTGGCGCCCTGGTTCCTGCCCGCGGGCGTGGTGCGCGCCGAAGCCGCCTGGCTGCAGGGCGACACGGCACAGGCCGGGCAACTGGCGCTGGCGGCGCTGCCGGCGGCGCTGGGCGTGGGCGAGCTCTGGCGCATTGGCCACATCGCCTGCTGGGCGCGGCGCGGTACGGGCCGGGTGCCGCCTGGACTGCCGGCGGGCTTGCCCGAGCCCTTCGGCCTGGAGCTGGCGGGCGACGCGGCCGGCGCCGGGGCGGCCTGGCAGGCGCTGGGCTGCCCGTATGAACAGGCGCTGGCGCTGCTGCAGGGCGGCGCGGCCGAGCAGCGCCAGGCCCAGGGCCTGCTGCAGGGCCTGGGCGCTGCGGGGGCGCAGGCCCGCAGCCGCGGCGCCACCGCACCTGCTGCGACCCGGCCCGGTGTGCGCGGCGCCCCGGGTCTTGCCCGCCACGACCCCGACGGGCTGACCGCGCGCGAACGCGAGGTGCTGGCGCTGCTGCGCCAGCGCCTGGGCAATGCCGAGATCGCGGCCCGCCTGGGCCGCTCCGAGCGCACGGTGGAAAAGCACGTGGCCGCCATCCTGGCCAAGCTGGGCGCGCGGTCGCGCCACGACCTGGCGCCCTGACCACCGCCGCGCGGCCCCTGCCGCGCGCCTGGCCGGCCGGGCCGCGCCGGGGCCCGGCCTGGCGGGCTGCGGGCGCCCGGTGTTCAGCGCGCCGGCCGCCGGCGCAGCCGCAGGCCCAGCCCCAGCAGCCCGGCGGCCATCAGCCCCCAGGTGCCGGGCTCGGGCACGGCGGTCACGCCGACCTCGCCGGTGGTGTACAGGCGCGAGAAGTCGAGCAGCGTGCCCGCGGCCAGGCTCAGGCCGCTGGCGTCGATGCTGTCGAAGCGGCCCTGCAGCGTGCCCCAGTCGAACAGGTCGAAGGAGTCACCTTCCTGGGCCACCATCTGGTTCCACGACACCAGGCGCAGCGTGCCGCCCAGGATGAGCGTGCCTTCGACCACGTACTTGTCGAAGCCCAGGTCGGCCAGCGCCGGGTTGCCGTCGCAGGCCAGGGTGCAGGCGCGCGTGCCGCCGATCTCGGCCAGGTAGACGTTGCCGGCGCCGAAGCGTACGTTGCCGGCGTCGAGCCCGAAGCCGGGCGAGCTGCCCACGCTGAGCCCGCCGTTGTAGAGCTTGTTGCCGCCGCCGCTGAACACCGAGCCCGTGGCCTGGTCCACCGGCCCCTGGAACTGCACGGTCGACCCCGGGGCCACGCGCAGCTCGGCGCCGCTGCGCACCTGCAGCGCGCCGTGCACGATGGCCTGGCTGTCGCCGGTGAAGCTGATGCGGCCGCCGGCCAGGTTGTCGATGGCGCCGAAGACCTGGCCGCCGCCGGCTTCCACCTGCAGCAGCCCGCGGTTGCGCAGGCCGTCGTTCAACTCCAGGCGGCCGCCATCCAGCCCGATCTGGGCCCCATCCTGATTGAACAGCGTGCCGCGCACGCGCATCACACCCTGCACGTCCATGCTGCCGGCGTTGGTGTGGGCCGTACCGGCCAGTTCCAGTGTCTGGCCGGCCTCGGTGCGCACCCTGCCGGCATTCATCAGGTTGGCCTGCAGGGTTCCGCGACCGGTCAGCGCGCCGTTGCCGGCCACCTGCACGGCCTGGTCGCTGGCCAGCGTGCCGTCGGCCAGGCGCAGTGTGGCGCTGCCAACGCCGCCGCCCACGGTGAGCGAGCGCACGTCCACCCGCCCCGCCGGGCCGGTGACGGTGAGCGCCGTGGCGGGGTCGATGCGCACGTCGTGCACCGAGGCCGGGGCGGTACCCAGGGTCCAGTGCTCGGCCGTGTCCCAGCTGGCGCCGAAGGTCTCGCGCCAGCGCAATTCAGGGGTGAAGATGCGGATGGCGCTGCTGCCGTCGGTGAACTCGGCGCGGTAGGCCACTTGCCCGTGGATGTTGGCCCGGGACACACCGTTGCTGAGGTTTTGTACCGTCTTGCCGTTCATCGTCCAACCACCGCGCTGGACGGCCAGGGTCTCGCGGCCGTCCGTCAGAAACAGGCCCATGGGGAACCAGAATGGCGTGCTGGGGGGCAGGGCGACGCCGGAAAGGATGGCGATGAACGAGACCACGCCGCGCTCGTTCAGCGACGCACTGCTGAACGTCTCGAACGTGCCTGCCCCGGCCCCGGGTGCTGCCTGGCCCGGCAGGGCCAGCGCCGTGAGCGCACCGCTGCCGCCGGCGCTGCTGAAAAGGCCTTGGACGTCGTTGCCGCCGCTCAAGCGGGCATGGAACAGCACCTGCCCTGCGTTGTTCAGCACGGGCTGGGAGACATCCAGAAACGTGAAGGTGGCCCCGCCGGTTCCCGGGGCCTCCTGGCCCAGCGTGGCCACCGGCGCGACCGCGTCACCGCTGGCATTGCTGATGAACACGCCCCCAGCGCTGCTGCCCCCGTTCAACCCAGCGTAGAAGACCGACTGACCGGCATCGTTGGCGGCTGAGAAGAGGACGGTTCCGTAGGTGCCCAGCCCGGCACCCGGGGCGGGCTGGCCCTGTCGGAGGATGCCGATGACGCTGCCGTCGGCCTGGCTGCGAAAGATGCCGCTTTGGATGGGGTTGCCGGGGCGTTCGACCGCTGCCCAGAAGGCGACCTGGCCGCTGTTGTTGATGGGCGCCGCGTCATTCATGACAGAGAAGGTGCCCGCTGAGCCCCCAGGTGCGGCCTGGCCGGCGAGCACGCCGGCCGCGAGGCCATTGCTGCCCCAGCGGAACAGTCCGCTGGTGCTGCTGCCCCCTGTGACGTCGGCTTGGAATGCGAGCTCACCAGCGTCGTTGAGACCGGGCGCGGTTTGGAGGGACGAGAAACGACCCCCATGGGTTCCGGGCGCAACTTGACCCGGGACCGCGATCGCCGACAGCGCGCCGAAACTGCCACCACTGCCGAAGATGGCCCGGCCGCTGCTGCCGCCAGCGATGTCGGCAGAGAACGTGATTTGGCCGGTGCTGTTCATCCCTCGGTCTCTGCTCATATGCAGCCGCGACAGCGTGCCGCCCCCGGTGCCAGGCGCCGCCGCACCGACCAGGGCGATGGGCTCGAGGCCGCCGCCGCTGCCGCGGTACAGGTTGTTGGCCGTCCCGAAGGCGCCGAAGTTGCCCAGGAAAGCCACCTGACCGGCGTCGTTGAACTGAAGATCGTTGCCGAACGACATGAAGACGTTGGCCGTGGTGCCCGGGGCGGCCTGGCCGCTCTGCACCACGGTCTGGTGGCGGCCTTGCGCCGAGGCGGTGCTGGGCAGGCCGGCCAGCACCAGCAGTGCGGCTGCCATGGCCAGGCGGGTGGGTGTGGGCTGGTGGGCGGCAGCCCGCCTGCGGCCGGGGGACGTGGAACGGGCAGGGCCAGTGGGGGTGGCTGCGTGCGTCACGAGGCTCTCCTGATCAACGCAAGGCGGCGTGGGGGGTTTCCAGCGCCCGGCCGCGCCGCGCCCGGTTCAGGTGCAGGCCGAGGGCCAGCAGGCCCAGCGCCATCAGCGCGTAGGTGCCCGGTTCGGGCACGGCCGTCATCACGCGCACGTGGTCGCCGGGGTTGGTGGACGTCCACACCAGGTTCAGCACGTTGCCCACCACGCTGGTGCCGGGCCGGTCTTCGCCTTCCAGGCCGACCTGGGGGTTGCTGTAGTCGTAGGTGACGCCGGGCTTGTTGAAGGCGGCGGTGGCGATCAGCTCGGCCCGCGTGTCGTGGCGGAACAGGATCGGCGCGTCGAAGCTGACGCTGCCGCTGACCGTGGCGGCGCTGGCGGCGTCCCAGATCAGGAACCAGCTGTTCACGGCCTGGCCTTCCCAGGTGCCGCTGCCTTCGAAGAACCAGTAGAAGTTGGCGCTGTCCTGCAGGCCGTTGTTGCCGACGGGGCCGACCCCGGTGTATTCGACGAAGCCCTTGTCGAGCACGGCCGTCGGGTTGGCGGCCAGGGCGGCGGGGGTGGCAAAGATGAAGGCGCTGGCCAGGGTGGCGGCAAGGGTCAGAGGGCGCATGGGGATTCTCCTGATTCGGGTTTCGGGGACTCCAATGTCGCGAGCGGCTCGCGCGGCGTCGTGGGTACGGCTACCCGTTTTTCGCGCCGCCGTCCCCCGGTTTTGGGTGCCGCGGGCCGGCGCCGGCCCGCCATCGGCGATAGTTCGGGCGATCTCCTCGTGTTCCGCCGTCCCCGTGCTTTTTCGTGAAACTCGCCCTGCGGCCCGTCCCGGGCCGGTGCGCAGGCTGCGCCTGATGCTGGCCCTGGCCCTGGCTGCCGCCGTGCCGCCCGCCGCCGCCGACCCCGCCATGGCCCGCCGCATGCAGGCCTGCACGCCCTGCCACGGCGCCACGGGCGTGGCCGGGCCCGACGGCTACCACCCGCGCATCGCCGGCAAGCCGGCCGGCTACCTGCTGGCGCAGCTGCAGCATTTCCGCGACGGGCGGCGCCAGAACGCGACCATGGCCCACCTGGTCGAGCACATGGACGACGCCTACCTGCGCGACATCGCCGCGCATTTCGCGGGGCTGGCGCTGCCCTACCCGCCTCCGCTGTCGGCCGCCGCCGTGCGCCAGGCGGTGCCCGGCGCCGACCTGGGCCGCGGCGAGCAGCTGGCCCGGCAGGGCGACCCCGCCCGCGGCCTGCCCGCCTGCGCCGCCTGCCACGGCACGGCGCTGACGGGCGTGTTGCCGGCCCTGCCGGGCCTGCTGGGCCTGCCGCCAGCCTACGTGCTGGGCCAGGTGGGGGCCTGGCGCTCGGGCCTGCGCCGCGCCAGCGCGCCCGACTGCATGCACGACATCGCCCGGCGCCTTTCCGACACCGACCTGGCCGCCGTGGCCGCCTGGCTGGCGCTGCAGCCGCTGCCGGCCGACAGCCGCCCCGCGGCTGCGCTGCCGGCACCGCTGCCGCAGGCCTGCGGCAGCGCGGGGCCGTGATGTCGCCGCACCCGCCGCGCCGCCGTTGGCGCGCCGCTGCCGCCACCCTGGCCGCGCTGCTGGCGCTGTCGGCCTGGGTGGCCTGGCAGAACCTGCGGGGCGACCACCACGCCGCGGGCGCGGCCAGCAGCGTGCCGGTGACGCCCGAGCTCGTCGCCCGCGGCGCCTACCTGGCCCTGGCCGGCAACTGCGCCGGCTGCCACACCGCCCGCGGCGGCACGCCGTATGCGGGCGGGCGCGGCATCGCCACGCCTTTCGGCACGGTGTACGCCGGCAACCTCACGCCCGACGCCGAAACCGGCCTGGGCGCCTGGTCGGCCGGCGACTTCTGGCGCGCGCTGCACAACGGCCGCTCGCGCAGCGGCCGGCTGCTGGTGCCGGCCTTCCCCTACCCGCATTACACGCAGGTGACGCGCGCCGACGCCGACGCGATGTTCGCCTGGCTGCGCACCCTGCCGGCCGTGCGCCAGCCCAACCCGGCGCACACGCTGCGTTTTCCCTACGACAGCACGCTGGTGCTGGCGGTGTGGCGAGCGCTGTTCTTTCGCCCCGGTGAATTCGAAGCCCGGCCTGACCAGTCGGCCGAGTGGAATCGCGGCGCCTACCTGGCTCAGGGCCTGGGCCATTGCGCCGCCTGCCATGCCGGCCGCAACCTGCTGGGCGCCACGCGCGACGACGCGGCCCTGGCCGGCGGCGCCATCCCGCAGCAGAACTGGTACGCCCCGTCGCTGGCCGACCCGGCCCAGGCGGGCGTGGCGCACTGGCCGCGGGCCGACGTGGTGGCGCTGCTGCAGACCGGCGTCGCGCCCCAGGGCTCGGTGCTGGGGCCGATGGCTGAGGTGGTGTTCCGCAGCACGCAGCACCTGCACGCGGCCGACCTGGAGGCCATCGCCGTCTACCTGCAGGCCCTGCCGCAGCGGCCGGTGCCGCCGCCGGCCGCGCGCGAGGCCCCCGACCCCGCCGTGCTGACGGAAGGCGCACGCCTGTACGAACGCGATTGCAGCGACTGCCACGGCGCCCAGGGCCAAGGCCTGCCCGGCGCCTACCCGGCGCTGGCCGGCAACCGCACCGTGACGATGGACCCGCCGACGAACCTGCTGCGCGCCATCCTGGCCGGGGGTTTTCCGCCCACCACCGCCGGGCACCCGCAGCCGCACGGCATGCCGCCGTTCCAGGGTCGGCTGAACCCGGGCGAGGTGGCCGCAGTGGCCACTTACTTGCGTCAGAGCTGGGGCCACCAGGCGCCAGCGGTACTGCCGCAAGAGGTGTTGCGCCTGCGCTGAAGCCAGCGCCGGGGGGTGGTCAGCGCTCAGGCGCTGCGCACGGTGTCGCGGCCGGCCGCCTTGGCGGCGTAGAGCGCAGCGTCGGCCCGCGACAGCAGGGCCTCGGCGGTGTCGGGGCTGGCCAGGGGGCTCATGCCGACGGACAAGGTCAGGGGCGGCCGGGCCGGCCAGCGCGCCAGGCTGTCGTTGCGCAGGGCCTGGCGCACCCGCTCGGCGACGCCGTGGGCGTGCTCAGGGCTCATCTGTGCCAGCAGCGCAAATTCGTCCCCGCCCAGCCGCGCGGCCTGGTCCTGAGGCCGGCAGTGGCGCTGCAGCAGCTGCGCCAGCAGCACCAGGGCCTGGTCGCCGCGGGCATGGCCGTCGCGGTCGTTCACGGCCTTGAAGTGGTCCAGGTCGATGACCAGCAGGGTCAGCGGCGGCCGCTGGCTGGCGCCGTCGGGGTCGTCGTACTCGGCTGCAGGGTGGGGGTCGCCGTTCAGGGCGCGGGCCAGGGCCTCGTCGAAGCCGCGCCGGTTCAGCAGGCCGGTCAGCGCGTCGCGGCGCGACTCCCGCTGCGCGCGCGCGGTGTCCAGGCGCACGGCCAGCGACCGGGCACGTTCTTCGGCCCGTTCGGTGGCGCCGCGCATCTTCATGCGGTGGTAGGCGTGGAAGGCCGCCAGCGCGGCCCGGAAGTCCTGTTCGGCTTCGCAGGCCTGCGACAGCACCAGGTTCAGGTCTTCGATGGTGTTGTCGAAGTTCTGGGCCTCGGCGCGGGCCAGGGCTTCGCTGGCCGTGGCCCGGGCCTCGCCCGGTCGGCCCGACTGCAGCCAGGCGCGGGCCAGGTCGAGCTGCACGTAGAGCAGGGCATAGGTGTTGTCGTCGGCGCGGTAGATGGCCTGAAGTTCCAGCAGCAGGGGCAGGGCTTCGTCGAGCCGGTCCAGCACGACCAGGGCGCGGGCCATGCAGCCTTGCGGGTACCTGGGGTGGTTCAATGCGGCGGACAGCTCCTCGAGCGGGTTCTGCAGCAGCGCCTGCGCCAGCACGATGGCGCGTTCGGCATGCGGGCGCCACAGGGCCCGGGGCAGGCCTTCGTCGCGTTCGCTGCGGGCGCGCGCTGCCAGGGCACCCGCGGCGTTGTTCTGCGTGACCAGGCGCAGCCGGTGGGGCGTGTCGCGCAGCAGCTCCACCGCGTCTTCCAGGCACTGCAGAGCGGCGTCGCGGCGGCCCACGCGTTCCAGCGGTACGCTGAGGTTGGCCAGCGTGCGCGCCATCTCGGGCAGGTCGCCCAGTTCACGTTGGATTTCCAGCGCCTTTTCCAGCGCCAGCAGGCATTCGGCCAGGTCGCCGGACTCGCGCGTGGCCAGGGCGATGACATTCAGCGCCTTGGCCTCGCCGTCGCGCGAGCCCAGCGCCCGCATGCCGGCCAGCGCCGCCTGGCCCAGCGGCAGGGCCGCCTCCGGGCTCTTGATGGACAGCACCCGGCCCAGCGCCACCTGCAGGTAGTGCAGATGCCAGGGCTGGCCCGCGGCCTCGGCGCGGGCCAGCCTGCTGCGCATCTGCGTCTCGGAGTCGGGGTGCGGGTGCTCGGCCAGTTGCAGGATGGCCGCGAACTCGGCGTCGTCGGCACTGGGTGCACCGGGCGCAGCGGCTTCGTCACGCCGCTGCACGGGCCGGGGCTCGACGGTCGGCACGGCCATGCCTCAGGCGCACGGGCAGCAACGTTGGCCAATGGCCGCGCTGCGGGCTGGCGCCTGCCGCAAGGAAGGGGTCGTCATCGTCACTCCCGAGTTGTATTCCAGAGCCGGCAACGAAGATGTGAGGAATTGCAGGGTCTTCTTGCCTTGGACCTTGCGTCCAGGCTGGGCGTGCCAGGGCGCGCGCGGGTTCCCAGCGAGGCAGGCGCCCCGCTCAGGGGGCGCTTCGGCCGAGCCTGCCTGGCGGGTCAGCGGGCGTCGCTCAGCTTCAGAATCGAGCCGACCAGTTCGCGCTTGAGCGCTTCGGCCGTGGCGTTGGCGCCCTGGCAGGTGCCCGCGGCTTCGTGGCCGCCACCGCCATGCTGCAGCATCAGTTCGCCCACGTTCAGGGGGTTGCTGCGGTCGAAGATGCTCTTGCCCACGGTGTAGACCGTGTTCTGCTTCTCGCGTCCCCACATCACGTGCATGCTGATGTTGCACTGCGGGTACATGGCGTAGACGACGAAGCGGTTGCCGGCGTAGATGACGGCTTCTTCGCGCAAGTCCAGCACGATCAGCTTGCCGTGGACTTCGGCCACGCGCGCGAGCTGCTCGCGGAACAGCGCGTGCTGCGCGAAGAACAGTTCGACGCGTTCCTTCACGTCCGGCAGGGCCAGGATGTCGTCGATGTGCATGTCGCGGCAGCAGTCGATGAGCATCATCATCAGCTGGTAGTTCGACACCCGGAAGTCGCGGAAGCGGCCCAGCCCGGTGCGCGCGTCCATCAGGAAGCTGAGCAGTTCCCAGCCTTTCGGGTCGAGCACGTCTTCGCGGCTGAAGCCGGCGCTGTCGGCCTTGTCGACGGCGTCCATCATCTCGTCGCTGATGCGCGTGAAGCGGGCCTTGCCGCCGTAGTGGTCGTAGACCACGCGGGCGGCGCTCTTGGCCTGCGGCTGCAGGATGTAGTTTTCCGGGTGGGCCTCGCCATTGCGCAGCAGTTCAGACGCGTGGTGGTCGAAGCACAAGCCGCAGCCCGGAACGTACGGCAGGTTGGTGATGATGTCGCGGTCGGTGACGGCGACCTTGCCGTCCTGCATGTCCTTGGGGTGCTGGAAGACGATCTCGCCCAGGAGGCCCAGTTCCTTCAGCAGCACGGCGCAGACGAGGCCGTCCATGTCGCTGCGGGTGATGAGGCGGTATCTCAGTTCGACGGGTGCGTTCATGCTGGCTGTCTCACGACGGTCGTTGCGGTGGTGCCATGCTTTCGGCAACGGCCGGGCCAGCTTGAGCCCGCCGCACCCGCGGCCGTTCAGTCCCGCGGCCGCATCGTCAATACGCGCACGGTTCGCGTTGCCACCGTCACTTCCCGCAGGAAACAGCCCAGTCCGGCGATCAGACACAGCATCGCGCCGATGAAAAGCAGGCCCACCAGCGTCTTCAGGTCGGTGGCGAAGAAGGCGTCGACGAAGAGCAGCGTCACGACCAGGCACACCAGCAGGGCCGACACCGTGCAGAAGTTGATGGCCCAACTGGCGACCACGCGCCGCTGTTCCAGCGTCACCAGTTCCAGGCTGGCGACCACGCGGCTGTCGTCGCTGAGCCCGTGCCAGGCGCTTTCAAAATGGCGGGCGCGGTCGATGATGCGTGCCAGCCTTGTGGCCATCACGCCCAGCAGGGCGGCCACGCCGGTCAGCAGGAACACCGGCGCCACCGCGAGCTGGATGGCGTGGGCGATGACCGGCAGGTTCGCCGGGTCGGTGTTCAGCAAGGGCATCGTCGCGCGACCCGGGCGGCAGGGAGAATTCCTGCGCCCATGGTAGCCGCCGCTGGCGTCGAGCTTGGGGCGATCAGGCTGCGACGGCTTCGGCCGGTGCCGGGGTGCGGATCAAATGGTCGAAAGCCGACAGCGCTGCTTTCGAGCCTTCGCCGGCGGCGATCACGATCTGCTTGTAGGGCACAGTGGTGACGTCGCCCGCGGCGAAGATGCCGGGCAGGCTGGTCTCGCACTTCACGTCGATGACGATTTCGCCGTACTTCGACAGCTCGACCGTACCCTTCAGGAAGTCGGTGTTGGGCACCAGGCCGATCTGCACGAACACGCCGGCCAGTTCCACCGTGTGTTCGGTGCCGCTCGGGCGGTCCTTGAATTTCAGGCCGTTGACCTTCTGCCCGTCGCCGGTGATCTCGGTCGTCTGCGCGCTGGTGTGGATGGTGACGTTGGGCAGGCTCTTGAGCTTGTTCACCAGCACCGCGTCGGCCTTCAGGCCATCGGCAAATTCGAGCAGGGTGACATGGCCCACCACGCCGGCCAGGTCGATGGCGGCTTCGACGCCGGAGTTGCCACCGCCGATGACGGCAACCTTCTTCCCCTTGAACAGCGGGCCGTCGCAGTGCGGGCAGTAGGCCACGCCCTTGGTGCGGTATTCGGCTTCGCCGGGCACGTTGACGTTCTTCCAGCGCGCGCCAGTGGCCAGGATGACGGTGCGGGCCTGGAGTTCGGCGCCGTTTTCCAGCTTCACGGTGGCCATGCCGCCGTGGTCGCCGGCGGCTTGCAGCTTGGCCACGCGCTGGCCGTTCATGATGTCGACACCGTAGTGGCGCACCTGCGCCTCCATCGCGGCGGCGAATTTCGGTCCTTCGGTTTCCAGCACCGAGATGTAGTTCTCGATGCCCAGGGTGTCCAGCGTCTGGCCACCGAAACGCTCGGCCACGATGCCGGTGCGGATGCCCTTGCGCGCGGCATACACGGCCGCGGCAGCGCCGGCAGGGCCGCCACCGACGATGAGCACATCAAAGGCTTCCTTGGACGCCAGCTTGGCAGCGTCGCGCGCGGCCGCGCCGGTGTCGACCTTGGCCAGGATCTCGCCCAGCTCCATGCGGCCGGAACCGAAGGGCTGGCCGTTCAGGAAGACGGTGGGCACGGCCATGATCTGGCGGGCGTCGACTTCGTCCTTGAACAGCCCGCCGTCGATGGCCACGGCCTTGATGCGCGGGTTCAGCACCGCCATCAGGTTCAGGGCCTGCACGACGTCGGGGCAGTTGTGGCAGGTCAGGGACATGTAGGTCTCGAAGACCATGTCCTGGTCGAGTGCACGCACCTGCTCGATGGTGTCGGCGTCGACCTTCGGCGGGTGCCCGCCGGCCTGCAGCAGGGCCAGCACCAGCGAGGTGAATTCATGCCCCATCGGGATGGCGGCAAAGCGCACGCCCATCTGGGCGCCGGCGCGGGAGATGTTGAACGACGGGCGGCGCGCATCGCTGCCGTCCAGCCGCAGCGTGATCTTGTCGGACAAGCCCGCCACGTCTTCCAGCAGTTCATGCATCTCGGCCGAAGCCGGGCGATCGTCCAGCGAAGCCACCAGCTCGATGGGCATGGTGACACGTTCAAGGTAGGCCTTGAGCTGGGCTTTCAGGTTGCTGTCCAACATGGCGGGATGTCCTAGGTAGCTGAAGAAAGTGCTTAGATCTTGCCCACGAGGTCGAGCGACGGGGTCAGCGTGGCGGCGCCTTCGTTCCACTTGGCCGGGCAGACCTGGCCGGGGTTCTTGGCGGTGTACTGGGCAGCCTTCAGCTTGCGCAGCGTTTCCTTCACGTCACGGGCGATTTCGTTGCTGTGCACTTCGGCGGTCTTGATGACGCCATCGGGGTTGATGACGAAGGTGCCGCGGTAGGCCAGGCCGTCGGCGTCGATGTGCACGTCGAAGGCGCGGGTCAGGGTGTGGGTGGGGTCGCCCACCAGCGGGAACTTGGCCTTGCCCACGGCCGGGCTGGTTTCGTGCCAGACCTTGTGCGAGAAGTGCGTGTCGGTGGTGACGATGTAGACCTCGGTGCCCAGCTTCTGGAATTCGGCGTAGTTCTCGGCCGCGTCTTCCACTTCGGTGGGGCAGTTGAAGGTGAAGGCGGCGGGCATGAAGATCAGGACCGACCACTTGCCCTTCAGGCTGGCATCGGTGACTTCGACGAACTTGCCGTTGTGGAAGGCCTGGGCCTTGAACGGGATGACTTGGGTGTTGATCAGGGACATGAGGATCCTTTCGGTGGGGTTGCAGGGGAACAGGAGGTTAAATCTGACAGCAACCGGAATTCTGTGCGCACTGCAGCATTTGAATGATTGATTGGCGTCATAAAGGCGATTAGCTCACCCTATGGGACCCGAACGGGCGTCGCGGGTTCCCGCGTCGTTACGATGCCGCAATGGCGAACTATCTGGACACTGCCAGCTGGCCCAGGCGCGATGCCTATGCACTTTTCCTCGGCTTCGAGCAGGCCTTCTTCAGCCTGTGCACCCGGCTCGACGTGGCGCCGTTGAAGGCGGCCTTGGCGCGACAGGCCCGGCCCGGGGGCCTGAGCCTGGCCTGCCACCACGCCGCCTTGCGCCTGGCCAACGAACAGCTGCCCTTTCGCCTGCGCCTGGAAGGCCAGGGTGAGCTGACCAGGGTGCGCGTGCATGGGCGTGTCGACGCCAGCACCACGGTGCTGCGCGGCGACGACAGCTTCGGCTTCGCTCACCTTCGCTGGCAGGCGGGGTTTTCAGACTTCCGCGCGCAAGCTGGGCAGGCGATGCAGGCGGTGCGCGACGGCCCGCCGGGGTTTCACGAACCCCCACCCGGACCGGAAGACGCCGACGCCGCGCTGATGTACTTCACCACCCTGCCCTGGGTGCACTTCACCAGCTTTGCCCACGCCCGCCCGCTGAAGGGCCTGGATTCGGTGCCGCGCGTGGCTTTCGGCCGCATCGACGCCGATGGCACCCGCCAATGGCTGCCGGTGGCACTGGACGTGCATCACGCCCTGATGGACGGGGTGCACGCCGGCCGTTTTCTGCAGGGGCTGGAAGCGGCGTTCGCCGCGCCAGAAAGCTGGCTCGACGGCTGAAGGCGCCAGGCGCCGCAGCGATATCAGCCGCCGGGCCGGGGCGGCCCCTTGCGCCCACCGGGCCGACCAGGCCGACCAGGCCGACCCGAACCACCCGGTCTGCCCGAACCTCCCGGTCCACCCGGACGTTCGGCCCCGCCCCGTCCGCCATCGGCCTGACGCGGGCCGCGCCCGCCTTCGTCTCGGCGGTGCCCTGGGGGGTGACGGCCGGTGTTGGGGGCGTTCGCGGTGTTCCGGGCATCGGGGCCGCCCGGCCCGTGACGGCCCGGCCTGGCCTGGCCGGGCCCGGGCTCGGGCTCGGCGGTCCAGGTCGGGCGTTCAGCGGCTTCCTGGCGGGCTTGCGCGAGCAGGCCGTCCAGATCGGCGTCGACCAGACCCTTCAGGGCGCAGAAGTTGGCGCGGGTCAGCGTGCTGGTCTCGAAGGCGCGCAGCAGCAAGGCACGTTCGCGCCGGCCCTGCTGGTCGGCCTCGTGCTGCTGGCGGGCGGCAGCTTCGGCTTCGCGCCGGGCGGCCTGTTCGGCGGCACGCCGGGTGTCGACGATGGCCCGGCGCCGCGCCAGCTCCGTCACCGCGGCTTCACGGTGTTCGGCGGCCAGTTCGCCGGCGGGCTGGCCGTCCAGGTCGTAGCGTTGCGCTTCGCGGGTGAGTGCCAGCACATAGGGCGTGCCGGTGGTGTAGCGGTGAAGGAAGGCCGACAGCGTCTTGCGCGTGAACACGCCAGGCGCCCGCGCCTGGATGTCGGCCTGGACGCGCAACTTCAGCGGCTTGGGCTGCTGCAGGTTGAACAGCGCCGGAAACAGCGCCGCCAGGCGGGCCGAGCATTGCGCCGGCGACAGGTCGGCGGGGGCCGGTGTGGCCACGGGCGTGTCGGCGGTGGCGGCGGCGGCAGACGAGTCGGCATGGTCTGCCGCCCCGCTGTCGGTGGCGCTGTCGGTGGCGATGGCGTTGGCAATCTCGGCTGCGTTGAGCTCGGTTTCGCCGGCCGCCGCGTCAGTCGCCATGCCAGCTTCTGTATCGGCTGCCCTATCGGCTGTCACTTCGGCTGCCACTTCGGCACTGGCCGGAATGGCATGCGGCAAGGCGGCCGGCGTGTCCTGGCCCTCGGGGTTCGGCGGGGCCGGAATCGAATCTTTGTCTGCTGGCTGCATGGATGGGCATTGGCACCGCGGGGGCTGGATTGTCGCCGGTGCCGAGCCACGTAGAGTCCCAGTCTTCCCTTGTCTTGACTTGCATCACGCCGATGGCGGTGTTTCCCCAGGGCCTGAGCCAGATCGACGCGCGTTGCAACGCCGGCGAGCGCCGCGTGCTGCACCAGCTGAAACGTTGCCTGGAAGACGACTACATCGTCTGGCACGACGTGCCGCTGGGCCCGAAGGCGCGCCAGCCCGACTTCGTCATCCTCAGCCCGCGCTGGGGCGTGCTGCTGCTGGAAGTGAAGGACTGGCGCCGCGCCACGCTGGGCCGGGCCACGCGCGACGCAGTGGAACTGCACACCACGCGCGGCCCCGTCACCCAGGCCCACCCGCTGCGCCAGGCTCGCGACTACGCGATGGAGCTGGTGGCCCTGATGCAGCAGGACCCGGCCCTGGTGCATGGCGAAGGACCGTTTGCCGGCCGCCTGCTGTTTCCCTATGGCTGGGGCGTGGTGATGTCGGGCCTGAAGCGTGCCGACCTGACCCGGGCCGAGGACTTCGACACCCTGTTCCCGCCCGAGCGCACCCTGCTGCGCGACGACCTGGACGACAGCGTCGTCGCAGAAGCCTTCCAGCACCGGCTGTGGGGCATGTTCAGCATCAGCTACCCGCACACCCTGAGCCTGCCGCAGCGCGACCGCGTGCGCTGGCACCTGTTTCCCGAAGTGCGCCTGACGCAGCAGGCCACGCTGGACTTCGGCGAACGGGAGCCGCCACGCCTGCCCGACCTGATGCAGGTGATGGACCTGCAGCAGGAACAGGTGGCGCGCACGCTGGGCGAAGGCCACCGCGTGATCCACGGCGCCGCGGGTTCGGGCAAGACCATGATCCTGATCTACCGCGCGCAGTTCCTCGCCGGCACGGCGCGGCCCGACCGGCCGATCCTGGTGCTGTGCTTCAACCGCACACTGGCCGACCGCATCGACGCGCTGCTGCGCCAGCGCGGGGTCGACGAACGGGTGCAGGTGCGCACCTTCCACAGCTGGTGCCAGGACCTGGTGCGCAGCTATCAACTGGGTTCACCGCCGCGCCAGGCGCTCAGCGGCGAGGCCTACTTCCAGGCGCTGGCGCAGTCGGTCGAACAGGCGGTGGACACTGGCCGTGTGCCGGGCGGCCAGTACCACGCGCTGCTCATCGACGAAGCCCACGACTTCGAGGATGCCTGGCTGCGCATTGCCGCGCGCATGGTCGACCCGGCCACGCGCAGCCTGCTGGTGCTGTACGACGACGCGCAGTCCATCTACCGGCTGCAGCAGGCGCGCCAGCGCAAGTTCAACTTCAGCAGCGTGGGCATCGAAGCGCGTGGCCGCACCAGCGTGCTGCGCCTGAACTACCGCAACACCGCCGAGGTGCTGGCGCTGGCGATGCAGTGCACCCAAGGACTGCTGGGCGCTGAAGGCGAGCGCGCCCAGGCCGAGATCGACGAAGACCAGCTCACCCGCGTGGCCCCGGCCACCGCCGGCCGCCGCGGCCCGCTGCCGGTGCTGGTGGAAGCCCGCCACGCGCTCGAAGAAGCCGAGCTGCTGGCCGAGCGCCTGGCCCAGGCCCATGCCGACGGCCTGGGCCTGAACGAGATGGCGGTGCTGTGCCGCACACGCACGCAGATGCGCCCCATCGAAGCCGCATTGCGCCGCCGCGGCCTGGCCGTGCAGTCGATGGAAAGCCAGGCCTTCCGCCGCTTCGACTGGCAGAAGCCCAGCGTGAAGCTGGTGACGATGCACAGCGCCAAGGGCCTGGAATTTGCGCTGGTCTGCGTGGCCGGCCTGCATGCCCTGCCGCTGCGCGACGAAAGCCTGGCCGAGGCGATGCGCCTGCTGTACGTGGCGATGACACGGGCCACGCTGCAGCTGGTGCTGTCGGCCCAGGCCACCCCCGGCGGCGACGGCCCGCTGCTGGTGCAGTTGCGCCAGGCGTTGGCCAGCGTCGGCAGGCAATTCGGCGCCGAGGCAGAATCCGCCCCCCATGGCCAAGCCCCCCGCTCCCGCTGAAACCCCCAAGCCCGAACGCTGGGCCATCGACGCTGGCGACGCAGCGCAAGCGGTACTGACGATTCCCGCCGACGCCCGGCGCGAGCGCCGCTTCGAGATCAGCTGCGCCATGACGGTGGGCCTGCGCGAGCCCCAGCCCGGCGCCTGGCACCAGATGACCGTGCTGGCCGGCGGCGCCCAGCAGTGGCAACGCCGCGTGCCCACCCAGAACCCGGGCGCCTGGGATGGCTTGGACTACCGCTTCACCCGCACCGTGCCGGTGGGGCAGGCGCTGCGCCTGGTCGTCAGCGTGGCCTGCCAGGGCGGGCGGCGGCGCGGCTTGCAGGTCGAGGCCGAAGAAATCTAGTTGGCCGGCCCTTCGTGGCCAGGAGCTTTCGGTGACAAATCGCAGCTTCAGTGAGTTGCGAGCCGCTCGAACGCTGTCGAGTGCCGGCGCGTCCAGACTGGCTTCGCTTCGCGATGCGACGCATCCCTGGCCGAGTACGAGCGCACAGGCGTCGCCATCCCCGCCGCCCAGGTCATCGCCAAGCTTGAATCCGGATTGGCCAAGCGTCGCAAGCAACTGGGCGGGTGAGCTACGCCGTCGAGTTCACGCAGGGCGCTGAAGAAGACCTGATGCGGCTCTACGACTTCCTGCTCGATCGTGCCGAAACGCTCGAAGATCTCGACCTGGCTGACGAGGCGATCGGGGTGATCCGGCAAGCCGCATCGAGCCACCTGTCGACGACGCCGTACAGCTATCGCAAGGTCGGAGCCCGGCCGACTCTGCGCGAACTCATCATCCCGTTCGGCACCACCGGCCACATCCTGCGCTTCGACATCCGCTCGCCCGGCTTGGTGCTGCTGATCGGCGCACGCCATCAGTGCGAGGAAGACGTCCACTGACCCATACAGGGAGCTGCTGGGCGCGGGAACCTTCCTGGTCCTGCTGTCGGCCATGAAGAGTCGCCAGCCACTGGCGATTCACAGGGAGCCTGCATGGCCGCATATCCACCGAGTCTCAGCAAGATGAAGCTATTGATCGACGCGCTGCGGTGGCTACTGCCAGGATGAATCGGGGTCCAGGTGCTGTGCCAATTCCATGGCGTCGTGCAGCACCCGACCCACCTCGACGATGCCGGGTTCACAGCGGTAGACAAGGAAATGCCGCGGTCGGCGAACGACGTTCACGCCGGGCTCAACATGAGCCCGACTCAGTCGCAGGTGCCAGGATCGAACACCTGCGCCAAGTTCAGGCCGGGCGAGACTGCCCGGTCTCTCGGGCGTGGTTGCCACATCGCGGAGTGCGGCGACGATCAAACTCTCATAGCGCAGTCGGGCAGACTCACCGAACCGCTCATGCGTCCAGGCAAGGACGTCGACGATATCGCCCTGCGCGGCTTCCGACAGCCGATAGCGAAACATCAATCCGCAGGCTTTGCACGCTGCGCAGCGCGACGACCGAGTTGTCCGACGAAGTCTTCGAGCTGATCGTCGGCAACGTCCGAGTATCGGCCCGCCGAAACATCCGCCCAGCCCTGGCGAGCTGCCTGCTTCAGAGCCCTCAGCTTTGTGTCCTCAAGTCGATCTCGGTCCTCGAGCAGGCGCAGCCCTTCGCGCAGAACCTCGCTGGCGTTTTGGTAGCGGCCAGACCGAACCAAGGTTTCTATGAGTTGCTGCTGGTGCTCGCTCAGAACCACATTGCGGGTTGGCATGTCATCGACTCCCGGAAGGGCGAGTACAAGCTCGCCTGAACAGCATTGGCAGATTATGCCAATGACTGGCGAGCCTCCGCCGCGATCGCCCAGTGGCGGCTCCACGGCGGCAAGGAAGAGGGGACGTAGGCCTGCTCGGGGTCGTCAGCAGCCATCCCAGCCACTGCGCAATCCGTGCCCAACCGCCAAGACTGCCCGTCCTTGCGCTACGCCGCCGGGCCACCCGCCTTGACCCACTGCCGCACCACATCACTCAACACGTCCAGCGGCACCGAGCCGGTCTTCAGCACCACGTCGTGGAAAGCCGGCAGCGTGAACTTCGGGCCCAGCGCGGTCTTTGCCTCGTCGCGCAGCGCCAGGATGTGCAGCATGCCGATCATGTAGGCACAGGCCTGGCCCGGGTTGACGACATAGCGTTCCACTTCAGACACCGGGATGCCGTAGTCGATGGCCTGCTGGCGGGTCCAGCGCTTGGCGTGCAGCCCGGTGTCGACGACCAGGCGGCGGGCACGGAAGAGCTGCGCGTCCAGCGCGCCCAGCAGGGAATGCGGGTCGCCTTCGTACCAGCCTTGTTCGATGGCCAGGCGTTCTGCGTACAGCGCCCAGCCTTCGGCATGCGCGCTGCCGCCGCCGAAGATGCGCTGCTGGCGCCAGCGCGGCAGCCCGGCCTGTTCCTGCTGCAGCGCCAGCTGGAAGTGGTGGCCCGGCACGGCCTCGTGCACCGCCAGGCTCTTCATGCCCATGACGTTGAACGTGGGCCCGGGCAGCGGTGCCCAGAAGATGCCCGGGCGGCTGCCGTCGGGCGTGGGCGTGGTGTAGTAGGCGCTGGCGGTGCGTTCGGTCAGCGCCGGCACGCGCTGCACGATCACCGGCGCGCGCGGTTTGATGTTGAACAGCGGTGCGGCGCGTTCCTGGGTTTCGCGCACGTAGTCGGCATACCGCGCCAGCAGCATGGGCCGCGGGTCGGGGCTGGCCGCCGGCTGCAGTTCGGTGCGCAGTGCGGCCATTCGTTCGCGCACGCTGCCCTGGCTGCGACCCAGGGTCTTCAGCAGGCGGTCCATCTCGCTTTCGATGCGCGCCACTTCGCGCAGGCCCACGCTGTGGATCTCCTCGGCCGTCATCCTCGTCGTGGTGTTCGCGGCCAGCGCCTGGGCGTAGGCGCGGTCGCCGCCGGGCAGGCGCCACAGGCCGGCGTCGTCGGTGGTGCGCGGGTGCAGTTCGTTCAGCAGCGCCAGCGCACGTTCGAAAGCCGGGCGCACGCCGTCGGTGACCAGGGTTTGCGCCCGCTGCAGCGCCAGGCTGCGGTCCTGCACCGACAGGTCGGCCATCTTTTCGGTGCGACTGGCCAGCGCCGTGACGAACAGGTTGTCCGACGGTTCGGCCTGCAGGAAGGCTTCGAGCTGGCCGCGAGCGCGTTCCAGGATGAAGCGCGGCGGCAGCACGCCCCGCGCGGCGCTTGCGCGGCTGCGGGCGATGGCCTCGTCCACGCGTGCCGGCAGCTGCGACAGCCGCGACAGATAGCTCTGCACGTCGCCGGGACGGCGCAGCGGGTGGCTTTGCGTCAGCAGGTTGACGCTGCGCACCTGCAGGCCGCCGAGCTGGTTGAACGGGAAGGCGAGGTCTTCGAATTCGGCGCCGGCCAGGCTGCGCTGCAGGCTCCACTGCATGGTCAGCGCAGCGGTGCGCTGGTCTGGCGACAGGCTGCTGGCCAGGTAGCGGTCCAGCATGGCCAGGCCTTCCCGGGCCAGGGCCTGTTCGCGTTCGCGCCGTTCGGTGGTCTGCGGGCTCAGCTGGCTGTCCAGCGCGTCTTGTTCGGCGCCGCGGAAGTACTGGCTGAAGGTGGCGCGTTCGGGCGACAGGCGCACCCAGTTGGCGGCAAAGGCTTCGCTCCAGGGGTCGAAGGCCTGCGGTGGCGGCGTGACGGCGCAGCCGGTGGCCAAGGCCAGGACGAAGACCGCGGCGAGGCGGGCGAGGCCGCGGCCGGTGGCGTGTGGCCGGGCGCGGGCGGTCGTGTTCGGATGGTGGCGTGGGAAGGCGTGCATGCGCCCGAGTCTAGGCGCGCGGCTATCGTCAGGGCCTGTTCAACCGCCGAAGGCAGACCGACATGGGCTGGTTCTCGAAATCCGACGACGAGTTTTTCCTGGCCACGATCGTGCCCGGGCCCGATGTGGGCGGGGTGCGCATCGAACGCTTCCTGGGTCTGGTCAATGGCGAAGCCATCATCGGTGCCAACATCTTCCGCGACATGTTCTCTTCCGTGCGCGACGTGGTGGGCGGCCGTGCCGGTGGCTACGAACGTGCGCTGGCCGGTGCGCGCGAAGCCGCTCTCGACGACCTCAAGGCCGCCGCCCGCGAACTCGGCGCCAACGGCGTGGTCGGCATCGACTTCGACTACGAAGTGATGGGCGAAGCCAACGGGATGATGATGGTGGCCGTCAGCGGCACGGCGGTGAAGGTGGCCTGACGGCCGGCTTCAAGCCAGGCGCAGCGGCAGCGAACGCAGCCGCTGCCCCGTCAGCACGAACACCGCATTGGCCACCGCCGGGGCAATGCAGGTCATCACCGGCTCGCCCACGCCTTCGGGGTGGGCCGTGCTCGGCAGGATGACGGTGGCGACGCTGGGTGCCTGGGCCATGCGCAGTTGCGGCATGTCGTGGAAGTTGCTCTGCTGCACCTGCCCGCGCACGATGTCCACGCCGCCATGCAGCGCGGCCGACAGGCCGAACTGCACGCCGCCTTCCATCTGCTGGCGGATCAGGTTCGGGTTCACCGGCGTGCCGCAGTCGATGGCGCAGTCCACGTGGTGCACGCGCAGGGTGTTGTCCGGCCCCACCGACACCTGCGCCACCTGCGCCACCACGCTGCCGAAGCTGTGGTGCAGCGCGATGCCGCGGGCCTGCGGTGCGCCGTCGGCCGCAGCGGGCAATGGCGTGCCCCAGCCGGCCAGCTTCGCGGCGGCCTGCAGCACGGCCAGGTGGCGCGGGTGCTGCTGCAGCAGCGCGGCACGGAAGGCCAGCGGGTCCTGCCCGGCGGCGTGGGCGGCTTCGTCGAGGAAGGCTTCCTTGAAGAAGGCCTGGTGCGAATGGCCCACGGCGCGCCAGAAGCCCACCGGGATGGGGCTGGCGGCGGCGGCGTGCGCAATGCGCGCGGCCGGCCATTCGTAGGGCTGGTCGAAGGCGCCTTCGAGCGCGGTCTTGTCGGGCGACAGCGCCACCAGCCCTGCGGGCAGGCCGAAGTGGCGCTGCATCAGCTTGGGCAGGATGGTGGGGCCGGCCGACACCTGCTGCCAGGCCAGCAGCCGGCCTTGCGCGTCCAGCCCGGCCTGCAGCCGCGCCACGGCGGCGGGGCGGAAAAAGTCGTGGCGGGTGTCTTCCTCGCGGCTCCAGAACACATGCAGCGGCAGGCCCGCCAGCGCCGGGTTGGCGGCGCTGGCGGCACGCGTGATGGCCGCGGCCTGGGCGATGAAGTCGGCCTCCAGCCGGCGCCCGAAACCGCCGCCGAGCAGGGTGACGTGCAGCGTCACGCGCTCGGGCGCGATGTCCAGCACGCGGGCCACGGCGTCGCGGGCGATGCCGGGAATCTGCGTCGGCGCCCACACCGTGGCGCGGCCGTCGGCCTGCAGTTGCACGGTGCAGTTCTGCGGCTCGAGCGTGGCGTGGGCCAGGTAGGGCGCGCGGTACTCGGCCTGCACGGTCTTGGCTGCGCTTTTCATGGCTGCAGCCGCGTCGCCGCGGCTGAACAAGGCGGTGCCGGTGTCGCCGTCCAGCTGTCGCGCCAGCGCTTCCAGCCCTTCCTGGCTGTCGTAGCCGGCGGCGGGGGTGCTGGCCGGGTCGTCCTGCCATTGCACGGGCAGCGCCCGCACCGCCTTCAGGGCGCGCCAGGGACTGTCGGCCACCACCGCCACGCCAGCGGTGCCGCCCTGGTGGCCGTCGACCGCCACCACCTGCTTCACGCCCGGCAGGCCCTGCACGGCGGCGGCGTCGAAGCCGGCCACCCGGCCACCCAGGGTGGGGCACATCACCACGCTGGCGTACAGCATGCCGGGCAAGCGGACGTCGAGGCCGAAGACCGCGCTGCCGTCGCTCTTGGCCTGGGTTTCCAGCCGCGCCAGCGGCTGGCCGATCAGGGTGAACTGCGCTGGCGTCTTCAGCGGTGTGCTGCTGTCCAGGGGCAGCCGGGCGGCGGCGGCGGCCAGCTCGCCATAACGGGCGCTGCGGCCACTGGCCGGGTGGCTGACGCTGCCGCGGGCGGCCTGCAGCTCGGTCACGGGCACGCCCCAGGCCTGGGCCGCGGCGGCCAGCAGCATGGCGCGGGCACTGGCGCCGGCCTGGCGCATCGGTTCCCACAGGTCCTTGATGCTGCTGCTGCCGCCGGTGACCATCTCGCCGATCTCGCGCATGGTCTTGGCCGTCAGCCACTGCGCGCCGCGCTTGATCGCGCTGTCGTCTTCGGGATGGAAGGGCAGGTTCTCCAGCACCGTGGCCTGGTTGTTGAAGATGCGGTCGATCGGCGCTTCGGTGACCTCCACCCGCGCCCAGTCGGCGTCCAGTTCGTCGGCCAGCACCATGGCCAGGCCGGTGTGCACGCCCTGACCCATCTCCGACTTGGGCATCACCACCCAGATGCGGTCGTCGTTGCCGATCTTCAGCCAGCCGCCCAGCGCGTGTTCGCCAGCGGCGGTGGCCAGTGGCTCGGCGGTGGTCAGGCGCTGGCGCGGCGGCAGCAGTGTCCAGCCCACGGCCAGCGCGCCGCCAGCGGCCAGGGTGCCCAGGATGAAACGTCGACGGGGATTCATCCTGCTGATTCTGGTTGCCGCGCCTGGCCCGCTGCTAGGCAGGGCCGTCCAGGTGGCGGCGCGCTTCAGTTCCGGGTCAAGCGTGGCCTCGCCAGCGGAAAAACCGGCTTGCGCTTAACCTTGCGGCCCGCTCACCTGTCGCCCACCCTCGTATGACGCTTCAACGACGACTGCAGGCCCTGCCGGCCGAGCGCCTGCGCGCCATGCGCCGCGGCATCGAAAAAGAAAGCCTGCGCTCACTTCCCAACGGTCAGCTGGCCTTGACGCCGCACCCGGCGGCCCTGGGTGCAGCACTGACCCACCCGCGCATCACCACCGACTTCAGCGAAAGTCAGCTCGAACTGATCACCGGTGTGCACGCCGATGTCGAGGGCTGCCTGGAGGAACTGACCCGCATTCACCAGTTCGTGGTGCGCAGCCTGGCCGGCGTGGGTGATGAACGCCTGTGGGTCGGCAGCATGCCCTGCGGCCTGCCCACCGACGAGACCATCCCGCTGGGCCGTTATGGCAGCAGCAACGTCGCGCGGGCCAAGAGCGTCTACCGCATGGGCCTGGGCCACCGCTACGGCCGGCGCATGCAGACCATCAGCGGCATCCATTACAACTGGTCGCTGCCCGGGCTGACGAACGAAGAACACTTCGCGCTGATCCGCAACTTCCGCCGCCACGCCTTCTTGCTGCTGGTGCTGTTCGGGGCCAGCCCGGCGGTTTGTCCCAGCTTCGTGGCCGGGCGCGACCATCCGCTGCAGCAGCTGGCCGATCGCGAAGGGGCCGAAGCCGGTGCCCTGGGCATGCCCTACGCCACCAGCCTGCGCATGGGCCGGCTGGGCTACCAGAGCGACGCCCAGGCGGCGCTGGCCGTCAGCTACAACAGCCTGGACAGCTACGCCGCCAGCCTGCACGCTGCGCTGACCCAGCCTTACCCGCCCTACGAAAAGATCGGCGTGCGCAACCTGGGCGGCGAATACAACCAGCTCGGCACCACGCTGCTGCAGATCGAGAACGAGTTCTACGGCACCATCCGCCCCAAGCGCGTCATCCGCAGCGGCGAACGCCCCCTGCACGCGCTGCGCGAGCGCGGCGTGGAATATGTCGAAGTGCGCTGCATGGACCTGGACCCGTTCGTGCCGGTAGGCATCCAGGCCCAGACCATCCGCTTCCTCGACATCTTCCTGCTGCACTGCCTGCTGGCCGACAGCCCGCGCGACACACCGGCCGAGATTGCCGAACTCGGCCGCAACCAGCACCGCGCCGCCAGCCATGGCCGCGAGCCCGGGCTGGCTCTGGAACGCCATGGGCGCCCCGTGCTGCTGATGGACTGGGCGGCCGAGTTGCTGGCCGATTGCGACCCGATCGCCCTGGCCCTGGACGAGGCCCATGCGACCACGGCCTACGGCGAAGCCCTGGCCGCGGCGCGCGCCGGCATCGCCACGCCCGACAGCCTGCCCTCGGCGCGCGCGCTGGCCACCATGGCCGGCGACTTCGGCGGCAGCTACACCGCCTTCCTGCGCGCGCAGTCCGAGCAGACCCACCAGCATCTTCTGGCCTTGCCCTGGCCGGCCGAGCAGCAGGCCGCCTTCGAAGCCATGACGCGTGAGTCGGTGGCCGAGCGCCTGGCGCTCGAAGCCGCCGGGACGGTGGACTTCGAGACCTACCGGCTGGCCTACCTGTCGCCGGAGCGGTTGACGGCCTGAGTCGGGTCGATGGCCGTGCCGGCCTGAGCCGGCTGCGGCTGGAGGATGCGGCCCGCCCGGGCCGCGCATCAACGGCCGGGCCGCGCCAGGTCGCCGCGCGCGACACGGTCGACCAGCAGGTCCAGCACCGCGCGGCCGGCAGCGATGTGCTCGTCGCTGTTGATCATCGCTGCCAGCGCCCAGCTCCGGCCTTGCGGGTCCACCGCCACGCCCACCAGCGCGCGCACATTGCGCAGCGTGCCGGTCTTCAGCCGTGCCACGCCGGCGGCCGGGCTGTCCTTCAGCCGGTTGCGCATGGTGCCGTCCACCCCGGCCACGGGCAGCGTCATCAGCACGTCGGGCGCGTGGCGGCTGCGCCAGGCCCAGGCCACGGTCTGCGCCAGCGTCTGGGCGCTGATGCGTTCGCTGCGCGACAGGCCCGAGCCGTTGTCCACGACCAGGCCCGGTGCCTCGATGCCCTGCTGCGCGTACCAGCCCTGTACCGCCTGGCGTGCCAGGTCCAGGGTCGTGGCCTGCGGCTGCGCGGCCATGGCCGGCACGCCGAGCTCCAGGAAGGCCAGCCGCGCCAGCGTGTTGTCCGAGGTCTTCACCATCGTCCGCAGCATCTCGCCCCAGGGGCGCGAGCGGTGTTGGGCCAGCACCACCAGGGTCTCGGGCGCAGCGGCATCGGCCTCGCGCACGCGGCCGTCCCACTGGCCGCCCAGTTCGCGCCATGTCTGCGCGAACACCAGGCCGGCGTGGCGCGTGCGGTCGACGGCCTGCAGATTTTCGTTGCGTGTGCAGCCGCGCGGGAAGGCGCCCTGCAGCACCAGCACCGCGCCAGGGGCTGCAGCGGGTGCGGCGCCCGGTTCGTCCAGGCGCAGCGGCGTCACCCAGTCGTCTGACCAGTTCGTGCAAGGCTTGTCGTTCAAGGCCATGCGGCTGGTGTCCACGCGCAGCCCGGCCAGTGCCGGCTTGACGCGCGCGCGCAGCGTGCTGTGGTCGGCCACCAGTTCCAGGGTCTGCAGTCCCAGGTCGATGGGCAGCGCGTCGGGGATCACGTTCCACCAGCTCTCGGGTCGCTCGTCGAAAGGCGGCACGCCGATGTCCAGCCGCGCCGGGCGGTAGCGGTGGCGGTCGAGCACGAGATCGCCGCTGATGCGGGTGATGCCCTGGTCGCGCAGTTCGCGCAGCAGCAGCCACCAGGGGGCGATGCCGAAGTCGGGGTCGGCGCCGCCCTGCAGCACCAGGTCGCCCTGCAGCACGCCGCCCACCACCGGGCCGGCGGCCAGCAGCCGCGTGTGGCCGGTGTGGGTGCCGCCCAGGCGGTCCAGCAGCACCACCGTGGTCACCAGCTTCATCGCCGAGCCCGGCTGCATCGGCACGCCGCTGCGGTAGTGCCAGGCTTTGGCCGCATGGTCCAGCGGCAGGGCCACGGCGCCCAGACTGTCGGCGGCCAGCCCGGCCTGGGCCATGGCTTGCACCACCGGGGCGGGCAGGGTGCCGTCGGCCAGCGGCGGCGGTGCCATGGGCGTGGCGCAGCCGGCCAGCCACAGGGCCGCCAGCAGGGCGAAGGGGGTGCTTGGCAGGCGTCGGCTCATGCCCGGGATTGTCGGCCCGACGGCCCGGCCACAATGTCCGCCGTGACCACCGAATTGCACCCTGCCGCCGACAGGCCGGCGCCGCCTCCGGGCTGGGGCCTGGGCCTGGACGGCGGCGGCACGCAGACCCGCTGGGCCCTGGCCGACGAGGCTGGCCAGGTGCGCGCCGAAGGCCAGGTCGACGGGGTCTCCGGCCTGCTGCTGGCCGATGCCGCCGGCCGCGCCACGCTGGCCCGGACCGTGTCCGCGCTGGTTGCCGACGTTGCGCTTCGGTGTCGGCTCGAAGGGCATGCCGGCGAACCCGTGCGCATCGTCGCCGGTCTCACCGGCTTTGCCACGGCCGACGCCGCCGCCCTGCATCAGCTGCTGGCCGCACCCTTCGGCCTGCCAGCGGCGGCAGTGCGGCTGATGAGCGACATCGAACTCGCCTGCCATGCCGCGTTCGCCCCGGGCGCGGGCGCGGTGGTCTATGCCGGCACCGGGTCGATCGCCGCCCACGTCGACGGCCACGGCCAGCTGCACCGCGCGGGTGGCCGCGGCGCCGTCATCGACGACGCCGGCGGCGGCCACTGGATCGCGCGCCAGGCGCTGTGCCGGGTCTGGCGCGCCGAGGACGCCGAACCCGGCGCCGGCCAGCGCATGGCGCTGGGCCGGCAGCTGTTTGCCGCGGTGGGCGGCAGCGACTGGTCCCACACCCGGGCCAGGGTGTACGGCGCCAGCCGCGGCGAAGTCGGTACATTGGCGCTGGCCGTGGCCGCCGCCGCCCAGGAAGGCGATAAAGGGGCGTTGGCGCTGCTGCGGCAGGCCGGGCAGGAACTCGCCCGGCTGGCGCACTGCATGCAACAGCGCTTCGGCGCGTTGCCGCTGGCGCTGGCCGGCCGGGTGTTCGACCTGCATCCGGTCATCGAAGCCAGCCTGCGGGCCGCCCTGCCCGAAGGCACGAACGCCCATCGCCTGCAGCAAGCTGCCCATCGCCTGGCCGCGGTGCTGGCCGCCGTACCGCCTGTGACCGAAGGATCCCCATGATTTCCAAACTCTTTCCCGGCCGGCACGGCGCACTGATGCGGCTGCTGCCCATCGCCGTTGCGGCGGTGCTGGCCGGCTGCGCTGCGACGCCCGTTCCTGCGCCGGTGACGCCAGCCGCCCCGGCGGTGGCGCCGCCCGTGCCCGTCAACGTGCCTTTCACCACCCCGGGCGGCATCCCCATCGACATCAGCCGCACCGCCCGCGGCCAGGACAGCCGGGTGATGTTCCTCATCATCCACTACACCGTGCTCGACCTGCCGAATTCGATCCGCGTGCTGACCGAGCAGCAGGTGTCCTCGCACTACCTCATCACCGACGAGGCCTCGCCGCGCATCATGCGGCTGGTCGACGAGTTCCAGCGCGCCTGGCATGCCGGACGCAGCAGCTGGCAGGGCAACCGCATGCTGAATGCCAGCAGCATCGGCATCGAGATCGTGCACCCGGGTGCGCGCATCCTGCCCGACGGCAGGCGCGAGTACCTGCCGTTCCCGCAGGGGCAGATCGACGCGCTCGTGCCCTTGGTGCAGGACATCGTGCGCCGCTACCAGATCAAGCCCGAGCGCATCCTGGGCCATGCCGAGATCCAGCCACAGACCAAGCAGGACCCCGGCCCCACCTTCCCGTGGAAGCTGTTCTCCGAGCTCGGCATCACCCCGCCCTGGCCCGACGCCGCGCGGGTGGCCGCGCAGCGCGCCGTGTTCGAGGCCGCGCCGCCCGACGCCACGTGGTGGCAGCAGAATTTCACGAAACACGGGTATGAACTGAAGGCCAGCGGCGTGTTCGACGAAGAGCTGAAGAACGTCACGGCCTCGTTCCAGATGCGCTACCGCCCCACCGACTACAGCGGCCAGCCCGACGCCGAGACCGCCGCCTTGCTGCACGTGCTGGTGACGCCCCTGCCCTCGGCAACGGCGCCTAAGCCCTGAGACGGCAGCCTGCGGCACCGTCCGGGGCCGCAGGCTGCCCCAGTCCAGGCCGCAGCGGCGCCCGGGCTTGCGGCGACGGCGGCGAACCCCCGTGGCCCTGCCCTGAACCTGCCGATGCAGCGCGACGCAAACCGCGTGGGCCTCAAGCGAACCCGTCGGGCTGCCGAAAAGGCGGGTGAGCGCGGGATTCGTGTCCCGCCCGCCCGTTCATCCGCCTGCCTGCCTGCCTGCCCGCCTGCCTGCCCGCCCGCCCGCTTTCGCACCACTTCGTCTCCGCCATGCGCCCCCTCCTGCGCCCACTCTCGCGACTGGCCACGCGCCCCTCGTTCGCCCTGATGCTGCTGCTGGCTGCCGTCACCGCCGGCGCGGCTTTGCCCGTTGGCGCCACCACGGTGGACCTGCAGCTGAACGGGCAGGACGGCAAGCCCCTGCTGGAGGCCGTGGTCTATCTCGAATCGGCCAGCGCCCGGGCTGCCAGCCGGCCACTTGCCGGCCTGGAAATCGAGCAGGCCGACAAGCGCTTCACCCCGCGCGTGACCGTGCTGCCCACCGGCAGCGCCGTGAGCTTCCCGAACCGCGACAAGGTGCGTCACCATGTGTATTCGCTGTCGCCGGCCAAGCCTTTCGAACTGAAGCTGTACACCGGCGTGCCGGCCAACGCGGTGGTGTTCGACCGGCCTGGCGTGGCGGTGCTGGGCTGCAACATCCACGACCAGATGGTCGCCTGGGTGGTGGTGGTCGACACCCCGTACCACGGCCTTTCAGGCGCCGACGGCCGCGTGCGCCTGGCCGACGTGCCCCCGGGCAACTACCGACTGAAGGCCTGGCACCCGGCCATGCCGCCCGGTGCGGCGGCGCTGGAGCGGGCACTGGTGGTGTCGGGCGAGCCGGCCACGGCCACGGTGGTGCTGCCCGTGACCGGCGGCGGGTTGTAGGCCGTGCCCAAGGGCTGGCTTGCCGTCATCGCGCCCAGGCGCTTGTCCAGCCGCATCGTCGGGCTGTCGCTGGGGCTGCTGCTGCTGGTCCAGGCCGCCGGCTTCCTGGCCACCCAGGCCAGCGTCGACCGCAACGCCCGGCAGTCGCTGGCGGGTGAACTGCAGGTGGGCGAACGCGTCTGGCGCCGGCTGCTGGAGCAAAAGAGCGAGTCGCTGGTGCAGGCCGCGCGCGTGCTCGCGGCCGACTACGGCTTCCGCTCGGCCCTGGGGGTTGCCGGCGACACCGCCACCCTGGCCTCGGCGCTGGAGAACGTGGGCGAGCGCATCGGCGCGGGCGTGACCGCCTGGGTGGAGCTGGACGGTACCGTGCGCGCGCTGCACGACCGCGATGGCGAGCTGGGCGACACCGCCAAGCTCGGCCGGATCGCCGTGAGCCTGGCCGCCGCCGGCGGGCCGGGCAGCGCAAGCGCGCTGCCACGCGACCGCATGGTCAGCCTGGTGCAGGGCCGGCCGGTGCAGTTCGTCGCCGTGCCGGTGCGCGCCCCGGTGCTGCTGGGCTGGGTGCTGATGGGTTTTCCGGTCGACCAGGCCATCGTTGACGACATGCATGCCCTGTCGGGGCTGCAGGTGGCGCTGCTGACGCAGGCCGGGGACGGCAGGCCGGCCCTGGTGGCCGCCACCGCCGGCGCCGGCAGCGACGCCCGCCAGCTGGCCGCGGCCACCGACACCGTGCAGGTGGGCAACGCCAGCCTGCTGCTGCGCCGCGTGGCACTGGCCGGCGGCCAGGACGGCGCCCAGGTGGTGCTGCTGCGCTCGATCGACGAAGCCGTGGCCAGCTACGCCCAGCTGCGCCTGGTGCTGGGCGGCATCACCCTGCTGGGCCTGCTGTTCTTCGGCTTCGGCAGCCTGCTGATGGCTCGCCGCATCACCACGCCGCTGCGCGGTCTGGTGCGGGCCAGCGAACGCCTGGGCCGGGGCGACTACAGCCGCGTCGTCGACGACACCGACCGCGCCGATGAAGTGGGCGACCTGGCACGTGCCTTCGACCAGATGCGTGGCAATCTGGCCGAACACCAGCAGGAGATTCGCCAGCTGGCCTACTGGGACCGGCTCACCGGCCTGCCCAACCGGGCCCAGTTCCGCGACGCCGTCGGCGCCGCCATCCGCGCCAGCCAGGCCGCCGCGGAGCACGGGGGTCCTGCGGCACCCGTCTCGGTGGTGATGCTCGACCTGGACCGCTTCAAGCACGTGAACGACGTGCTCGGCTATGCCTTCGGCGACCGGCTGCTCAAGGCCGTCGCTGAACGGCTGGCGCAGCATGCGAAGCGGGCCGGCGACCTGGTGGCGCGGTTTTCGGGCGACGAGTTCGCGCTGCTGCTGCCCGGCAGCGACGCCAGCCAGGCCCTGGCCGTGGCCGAACGCATCGCTGCGGCTTTCGAGCAGCCCATCGTGCTGGACGACCACACCGTGGACCTGGCGGCCGGCTTCGGTGTGGCCTGCTGGCCCGAGCACGTGCCCGATGCCGCCCAGGCTGCCGACACGCTGATGAGCCGGGCCGAGATCGCGATGTACACGGCCAAGCAGAAAACCGCCTCGGCCCTGGTCTACCACCCCGGCATCGACGCCGGCAGCGCGCAGACCCTCTCGCTGCTGAGCGAACTGCGCCAGGCGGTGGAACGCGACGAACTGCGGCTTTATCTGCAACCCAAGATCGAACTGGCGACCGGCCGCCTGCTGGGGGCCGAGGCGCTGGTGCGCTGGCAGCATCCGCAGCGCGGGCTGGTGCCGCCCATGCAGTTCATCCCGTTTGCCGAGCAGACCGGCTTCGTGCGCCAGCTCACGCTGTGGATCTTCGAGGAAACCGCGCGCCAGTGGCCGCTGCTGCGCGCGCTGGGCCTGCAGCGCGTGAGCGTGAACCTGTCCACCCGCGACCTGCTCGACCAGGACCTGCTGGCCAAGCTGCAGGCGCGCCTGCAGCGCCACGGCGTGTGGCCCCAAGCCTTCTGCCTGGAGATCACCGAAAGCGCGATCATGGACGAACCGCAGCGCGCGCTGGCCACGCTGAATGCGCTGAGCGCCGCCGGCTTCAAGCTGTCGATCGACGACTTCGGCACCGGGTATTCCAGCCTGGCCTACCTGAAGAAGCTGCCAGTGGACGAGCTGAAGATCGACAAGAGCTTCGTCATGGCCATGGCCAGCGACGCCGAAGACGCCAAGATCGTGCGCAGCACCATCGACCTGGCGCACAACCTGGGCCTGAGCGTGGTGGCCGAGGGCGTCGAGACCCAGGCCATCATGGACCAGCTGCGCAGCCTGGACTGCGACGAGGCCCAGGGCTACTTCATGAGCAGGCCCTTGCCGGCGGCCGAATTGCCCCTGTTCGCGGCGCGCTGGGCCGAGAAGCAGGCCGCGGCGGCAGAGGCCGGCTGAACCGCGTCAGACCGGCACGCCCACCACTGCGGCGCGCTGGCGGATGGCCAGCGCCGCGGCATCGCGCGCCGCGGGCGGCATGAAAGAGTGGGCCGCGGCCTGCAGCGCCATCTGCACCAGGTCGGTCTCGGTCAGCGGGGTGTGCTCCAGCAGCGCCAGCGCCTCGTCGGCCAGGCTGACGCAGCTCATGAGCCGGTTGTCGGTGTGATAGCTGAGCGACACCCCGGCCCGCCACAGCGCGGTGATGGGGTGGCTGGCGACCGAGGCCGCGGCACCGGTGTGCACGTTGCTCGTGGGGCACACCTCCAGGTGCAGGCCCAGCGCAATGGCCTCGTCGACCAGGGGCTGGCTGGCCGTTCCGATGGCGTCGGCCAGGCGCACGCCATGGCCGATGCGCCTGGCGCCCAGGCGCGCGGCCTCCAGCACACGTGGCGCGGCGTCGGCTTCGCCGGCATGCAGGGTCAGCGCCAGGCCTTCTTCGCGCAGGCGCTGCAGCGCGCGGGCGTGCAGCGCCGGCGGGAAGCCGAATTCCGGCCCGGCCAGGTCGAAACCGACGACGCCCTGGCCGGCGTAGCGCAGCGCCAGTGTCGCGGCGCGCTCGGTCTCTTCGGGTGGCAGCTGCCGCATGGCGCAGACGATCAGGCCACTGGCCTGGCCCAGTGGCAACGGGCTGCGGGCCAGCCCGCGCAGCATGGCTTCGACCGCGACCTCGCCCGACAGGCCATGGGCTTCGAACAGCAGCGGCGCGATGCGGAACTCGGCCAGCACCGCACCCTGGGCGGCAGCGTCCTCGGCGGCTTCGAAGGCCACGCGTTCGAGCGCGGCGGGGCTGGCCATGGCGGCCACCGTCAGGCCGAAGCCTTGCAGGTACTTCACCAGACTGCCGGCGTGGGCATTGGCGTCGAACCAGGCCGCCAGGCCGGCCACGTCGGGCGCGGGCGTGGGCAGCTGCCTTTCCTGCAGCAGTTGCAGCAGCGTGGCCACGCGCAGGCCACCGTCCAGATGTTCGTGCAGCAGCACCTTGGGCAGGGCCAGGGCGCGTGAATGGGGGGTTGGGGTGGTGACGTGCGCGTTCATGGTCAGATCGTAGTCTTGCTATCCTGCGACGCTTTGGTGACGAAAGCCAGGACGTCATCGCAAACACCCAGCAAGAACGAGACCCAGCCCCATGCGTACTGCCGCCCGCTCCAGCCTGACCTTGTCCGTCGCGTCCCTGGCCCTGCTGGCCGCGAGCGCGGCGCATGCCCAGCCCGCCGTCATCTACGACATGGGCGGCAAGTTCGACAAGAGCTTCAACCAGGCCGGCTTCGATGGTGCCGAGCGCTGGAAGAAGGAAACTGGCAAGTCCTATCTCGAATTCGAGATCAACAACCCCACCCAGCGTGAACAGGCCAAGCGCCGGATGGCCCAGCGCGGTGCCACGCCCATCGTCGCCATCGGCTTTTCCATGGGCAGCACGATGGAACGCGTGGCCAAGGACTTCCCCAAGCTGCAGTTCGCCATCATCGACGCGGTGGTGAACCTGCCCAACGTGCAGAGCATCACCTTCAAGGAACACGAAGGCAGCTTCCTGGTGGGCGTGATGGCCGCGATGGCCAGCAAGAGCGGCAAGGTCGGCTTCATCGGCGGCATGGACATCCCGCTGATCCGCCGCTTCCAGTGCGGATTCGAGCAGGGCGCGAAGTACGCCAACCCCAAGATCACCGTCACCGGCAACATGACCGGCACCCAGCCCACCGCCTGGAACGACCCGGCGCGCGGCGCCGAACTGGCCAAGGCGCAGTTCGCGGCCGGCGTGGACGTCATCTTCGCCGCCGCTGGCGGCACCGGCATGGGCGTGTACCAGGCGGCCAAGGACAACGGCAAGCTCGCCGTCGGGGTCGACAGCAACCAGAACCACCTGCAGCCCGGCACCATGCTCACCAGCATGGTCAAGCGCGTGGACGTGGCTGTCTACAACGCCTTCAAGGGCGTGACGCCCGGCGTCACTTCGCTGGGGCTCAAGGAAGGCGGCGTGGACGTGGCCATCGACGCCAACAATGCCAAGCTGGTGACGCCCGAGATGAAGAAGGCCGTGGACGCCGCGCGCGCCGACATCGTCAGCGGCAAGATCAAGGTCATCGACTACATGGTCGCCAGCGCCTGCAAGTGATGCCGCCTGGCACGTCGCCGGCCCCGGCCGAGCAGGCCGCGGTCTGCATGCGCGGCATCGACAAGCGCTTCGGCGCTGTGCACGCCAACAACCAGGTGAACCTGACGGTGCACCCTGGCACCGTGCACGGCATCGTGGGCGAGAACGGCGCGGGCAAGAGCACGCTGATGTCCATCCTGTACGGCTTCTACCAGGCCGACAGCGGCAGCATCGAGATCGAAGGCCGGCCGGCGCAGATTCCCGGCTCGCGCGAGGCCATCGCGCTGGGCATCGGCATGGTGCACCAGCACTTCATGCTGGTCGACACGCTGAGCGCGCTGGACAACGTGATGCTGGGTGCCGAACCCGGCTGGCGCCTGTCAGCCGCGCGCGCCGAAGTGCGCAGCGGGCTGGACGCGCTGATGCACGACACCGGCCTGCGCGTGGACCTGGACGCGCTGGTGCAAGACCTGCCGGTGGGCGAACGCCAGCGGCTGGAGATCCTGAAGGCGCTGTTCCGCGGTGCGCGCATCCTGATCCTGGACGAACCCACTGCGGTGCTGACGCCCCAGGAAACCGAAGCGCTGTTCGTCACCCTGCGCCAGCTGCGTGCCCGCGGCACCACCATCCTGCTGATCACGCACAAGCTCAAGGAGATCATGGCGCTGTGCGATGCCGTCACCGTAATGCGCGGCGGCAAGGTGGTGCTGGACACCGCGATTGCCGACACCAGCATCGACGGCCTGGCCGAGGCCATGGTGGGCCGGCGCGTGAACCTGGGCCGCAGCGCAAAGCCGGGTGCGGCCAGGCACGAGCCTGGCGTCGTGCTGCTGCAGGCCAGCGGCCTGGGGGTCACCGACGAGCTCGGCGTGGCCCGGCTGGCCGACGTGGGGTTGCAGCTGCGTGCCGGCGAGATCGTTGGCATCGCTGGCGTGTCCGGCAACGGCCAGAGCGAGCTGCTCGACGTGCTCAGCGGCCTGCGCGTGCCGCACCAGGGCGAACTGCAGGTGGGCGGCCAGAGCTTCAGCGCGCCGCGGTGGATCAGCACGCGCCAGGCACGCGACTTGCGCATCGCCCATGTGCCCGAAGACCGCCACCGCCGCGGCCTGGTGCTGCCATTCGACGCCTGGGAGTCGGCAGCACTGGGCTACCAGGACCGCGCCCGCTATGCCGGCGGCGGGATCCTGGGCTGGATGCGCCAGCGCGTGATGCGCGAAGACTGCGCGCAGATGATGGATCGCTACGACGTGCGCCCGCGCAACCCGGCGCTGCGCTCGTCGAAGTTCAGCGGCGGCAATCAGCAGAAGCTGGTGCTGGCGCGCGAGGCCTTCGCCACCGGCACCGAACCGCAGGTGCTGCTGGTGGGCCAGCCCACCCGCGGGGTGGACATCGGCGCCATCGAATTCATCCACGGCCGGCTGCGCGCGATGCGCGACGCCGGTGGCGCGGTGCTGGTGGTCAGTTCAGAACTCGACGAGATCCTGGCCCTGGCCGACCGCGTCATCGTGATGAACGCCGGCCGGGTGGCGGGCGAGCTGCCGATCGAGCAATGCAGCGAAAGCGCGATCGGCCGGCTGATGGGCGGCGCCGGCGCCGCCGAACCCGAGCAGGCGGCCGCATGAGCCAGCCGGTGGAATTGCCGCGCTGGCTGGACGTGGCGGTGCTGCCCGCCGTCAACCTGGCCTTTGCGTTGCTGGTGGCCGCTGGCGTGGTGCTGCTGGTGGGTTTCGAGCCCGGCCAGGTGTTGACACTGCTGATCAAGGGCGCCTTCGGTTCGCAGGCCGGCATCAGCTACACGCTGTATTACGCCACCACCTTCGTCTTCACCGGCCTGGCCGTGGCCGTGGCTTTCCATGGCGGCTTGTTCAACATCGGCGGCGAAGGCCAGGCCATCATGGGCGGGCTGGGTGCGGGCGTGGTGGCGCTGGCCTTCGCCCATGTGCTGCCGGCCTGGCTGATGCTGCCGCTCATGGTGCTGGCAGCGGCCCTGTTCGGCATGGTCTGGGCGGCGGTGCCAGGCGCCCTGCAGGCCTGGCGCGGCAGCCACATCGTCATCACGACGATCATGTTCAATTTCATTGCCGCCGCGCTGCTGAGCTACCTGCTCGTCAACACCCTGAAGGAACCCGGCAACATGACGCCGGAAAGCCGTTCCTTCGGCGACAGCGCGAAGCTGCCGGGCATGCACGAAGCACTGGCCTGGCTGGGCATTGAATGGCCCAGCACGCCGCTGAACCTCAGCGTGCTGCTGGCCGTGGCCGCGGCGGTGCTGGTCTGGCTGGCGCTGTGGAAGACGAGGCCGGGTTATGCATTGCGGGCGGTCGGTTTTGCGCCCGATGCGGCGTTGTATGCCGGCCTGCAGCCCAAGCGGCTGATCGTCGTGTCGATGGCGGCTTCGGGAGCCCTGGCCGGCCTGGTCGGGGTGAACGAGATCGCCGGCGTGCACGGCCGGCTGCTGCCCGACTTCGTGGCCGGGGCGGGCTTCGCCGGCATTGCCGTCAGCCTGATCGGGCGCAACCACCCGGTGGGCATCGTGCTGGCGGCGCTGCTGTTCGGTGCGCTGTACCAGGGCGGGGCCGAGCTGGCCTTCGAGATCAACGGCTTTTCGCGTGACATGGTGTTCATGCTGCAGGGTCTGATCGTGCTGTTTGCCGGTGCCATGGCGCAGGTGGCCGCCCCGGGCTTGGCGCGCATCTGGCGCGCCGTGTCGCCGGCCTCGAAAGCGGGTGCCGCGGGTGGATGAGGTCTTCATCGGCACGCTGGTGGCCAGCACGTTGCGCGTCAGCGTGCCGCTGATCCTGTGCGCGCTGGCCGGGGTGCTGTGTGAACGCGCCGGTGTCATCGACCTGGGCCTGGAAGGCAAGATGCTGATGACGGCCTTCGCCGCGGCCAGCGTGGGCGTGGTCTCGGGTTCGGTGGTGCTGGCGCTGGCGGCGGCGGTGGCGGTGGGCGTGTCGCTGTCCATGTTGCACGGCTATGCCTGCGTCAGCCACCGTGGCGACCAGGTCGTGCTGGGCATGGCCATCACGATGACGGCCGCCGGCCTGACGGTGGTGCTGGGCATCGCCTGGTTCAACCAGGGCGGGCAGACCCCGCCCTTGCCCGACAGCGTGCGGCTGGACCGGTGGTTCGTGGGCGCAGGCGAATGGGTGGCGCAGGTTCCCGTGGTGGGCAAAGCGCTGCAGCTGGCCTTCTTCGGCCACAACTGGATGGTCTATGCCACGCTGCTGCTGGTGGTGGGCGTGTGGTGGCTGCTGTACCGCACGCGCTTCGGCCTGCGCCTGCGTGCGGCGGGCGAGAACCCGAACATGGTCGATGCCGCGGGTGTGTCGGTGAAGGCACTGCGTTATCAGGCGCTGGCCCTGAACGGCGTGGTCTGCTCGCTGGCCGGCGCCTACTTGGTGCTGGCCCAGAACCCCAGCTTCATCCCGAACATGACCGCGGGCCGCGGCTACATGGCGCTGGCTGCATTGATCTTCGGCAAGTGGCACCCGGTCGGCGCGCTGTGGGCCTGCCTGCTGTTCGGTTTTCTCGACGCCGTGTCGATCCGCCTGCAAGGCGCGACGCTGCCGGCCTTCCTGGGCGGCGCCGAGGTCCCGGTGCAGGCCATCCAGGCCCTGCCTTACGTGCTGACCGTCGTGCTGCTGGCCGGCTTCATCGGCAAGGCGGTGGCACCGAAGGCGCTGGGGCGGCCGTACATCAAGGAACGGTAGTGGCTGCTGGCGGCTCGTAGCGGACGTTGCACTCTGACTGGGTCCCGTGGGCTGGGAGAGCCGGGTGGCCCCCTCCGTTCATGTCCCCCGCCCGCGGCCGGTCAGGTGCCTGGGGCACCTGACCGGCC
>LNET01000026.1 GCA_001464055.1 Burkholderiales bacterium Ga0077543 | reverse complement strand
TGGTTGCCGCTTGTATCCAGGCGCTCGACGTGGATCGTGCTGCTGGACCCATCGGGAACTGTGCGCGGGTACGCGTCGATAGACCCGTTCTAGGCAATCAATCCGGTAACACCAACCCACTTGCCAGCGCGGCCTCCCTGAGCACCTCATCCACCGTAGCCACGGGCAGTTGCAACCGCAAGTCCAGTTCCAGGCTCGCAGCGTCATAGCTGCTTGAGCCAAAGCGCAAGGCCAGCGCCAGCAGCTCATGCGGCGGCGCACCCACCCGGTCCACCGCAATCGGCAGCCTGGCAATCCCCGACAGGACTTGTTGGCCCTTGTCGGCTGTCATGCGCTAGGGAAGCGCTGATTTATTCGGGCGACCCAGGATGTTCAACAGGCCCGCATCTTGCGAAGATCCTGACATGAAACAGACCAGCTTTGCCAGTGCCGAGTACGCCGGCAAGAAGCGCAAGACGCGGCGGGAGAAGTTCCTGTCGGAGATGGACGCGGTGGTGCCGTGGTCACGGCTTGAGGCGCTGATCGAGCCGCACTACCCCAAGAGCGGCAGGGTGGGCCGCCCGCCGATCGGCGTGCCCCGCATGCTTCGCATGTACTGCCTGCAGCAGTGGTACACGCTGGCGGACGAGGCGCTAGAAGACGCGCTGTACGACAGCCAGGCGATGCGCGAGTTCGTGGGGATCGAACTGAGCGTCGAGGATGTGCCCGACGCCACGACGCTGTTGAAATTCCGCCGGCTGCTGGAGCAGCACGAGTTGACGGCGGCCATCCTTGCCGAGGTCAACGCGCACCTGAGCGAGCGAGGCCTGCTGATGCGCCAGGGCACGGTGGTGGACGCCACCATCATTGCCGCACCCAGCTCCACCAAGAACGAAGAAGGCAAGCGCGACCCCGAGATGCACCAGGCCAAGAAGGGGGAACAGTGGCAGCGCAGTCCGGGCTCATCCACAGCGTGGTGTGCACGGCAGCCAACGAAGCCGATGTCGTGCATGCCCACGAACTGCTGCACGGCCAGGAGACGCAGGTCCACGGCGACAGCGGCTACACCGGCATGGACAAGCGGGTGGAGATCACCGAGGCCCAGGCCGAAGGCCGCCTGCAGCCGGACATCGACTGGTGCATCGCCATGAAGCGGGGCCAGCTCAAGGCCATGCCGGAGGGCCCGCGCAAGGCCATATTCGAGTGGTACGAGCGCCGCAAGGCGCAGGTGCGGGCCATCGTCGAGCACCCGTTCCACGTCATCAAGAACCTGTTCGGCTACCGCAAGGTCAGCTACCGCGGCATTGCCAAGAACCAGGCTCGCGCGAAGGTGCAGGCTGCACTGGCCAACCTGTACCTGGCCAGGCGCCGATTGATGGCCCAAGGGGTCAGTGCGTCTGCTGGTTGAAGATCAGCAGAAAGACGGCCGTTTTGGGCCGTCAAATGGCCTTCGGCGCACCCGCGCAGCGCTTCAGCCGCAGTGAAAGTCATCAAAGACAGGCTGCAGCTACTCAGAAATCGAGTTGATCAGCGATTCCCTAATCTTACTGTGTCACTAAAAGCATGGCACTATGCACGCCTCTTCATTCTTCACATGAGGAACGATGGGCGCGAGCGAACGGTTTGACCACTACATGGACCACTTGTCCGCAGGCCTTGGACATTTGGACCGCCACGCAGGACTCAAGGGCTACTGCACTGGGCTGATGCTTCCGCTGGCCCGCAAGAGCGTGGAGCCGATGGCAGCGCGGGTTGATCCGTTGCACGCCAGCGCCCGACATCAAGCTCTGCATCACTTTGTGGCCAAGGCCGAATGGTCCGACCGCGAGATGCTGCGCCGGGTCTGTCAGTGGGTCGTGCCGCAGATGGACTTCAGCCGCGGCGGCTGGTGGATCATCGATGACACGGGATTCCCGAAGAAGGGCAAGCACTCCGTGGGTGTGACCCGGCAGTACTGCGGGATGCTGGGCAAGCAGGACAACTGCCAGGTTGCGGTCAGCGTGTCGCTGGCCTGCGACCAAGGAAGCGTTCCGGTGGCCTGGCAACTCTATCTGCCCGAGGATTGGGCCGCGGACTCGGTGCGCAGACAACAGGCCGGTGTGCCCGAGCAGTTGCGCTTCGCCACGAAGACGCAGATCGCGCTGACACAGCTGCGCACCTTGCTGGCCGAAGGGGCGCCGCACCACTGCGTCCTGGCGGACGCTGGTTATGGCGTGGACACCGCGTTTCGTCAGGCGCTGAGCGATATGGGTCTGCTGTACGCAGTAGGCGTGACCTCGGCGGTTGTGGTCTGGCCCCCTGGGGTCGAGCCACTGCCACCCAAGCCTTACAGCGGCACGGGACGCCCACCGGTGATGCCGCGGCGCACCGCCCGGCGTCAGCCCATGAGCGTCAAGGCGCTGGCCCTGTCGTTGCCGGCGCAGGCGTTCCATACGATCAGTTGGCGCGAGGGCACCAATGAGACGCTCAGCGGACGCTTCGCAGCGCTGCGCGTGCGCCACGCCGGCGGCAACGCCGGCAAGGCGCGGTTGCGGCCGCTGGAGTGGCTGCTCATCGAGTGGCCCGCACATGAGAAAGAGCCGAGCAAATACGCCCTGTCCACGCTACCCGAAGACACGCCGATCAACGAACTGGTCAGCGCCGCTCATCAGCGCTGGCGTATCGAGCGCGACTACCAGGATCTGAAGCAGGACTTCGGGCTTGGGCACTACGAAGGCCGAGGGTGGCGAGGGTTCCACCACCATGCCAGTCTGAGCATCGCGGCCTACGGGTTCCTGATGGCCGAAAGACTCACTGCCGACAAGCCAGTCGGCGGCAAAAAAAACTTCATCGAACGCCAAGTGCCTCCGCTTCCCGCGGATTACATCCCCCGCGGCAGCCCTGCGCGCGCAGCGGCACGTGGATCATTCGATCACGACACTACGGCACCTACTGAGCTACACGCTGATCGCTCGCCTCGGGCAGTGCCCCTGCTGCGGCAGAGCAAGCGCAAAGTTACTTTTGTGACACAGTAAGACTAACGGGCGGCCTTGAAACCCGGCCACGTTGTTAGAGAAAGCAAAGCTCTCCCATTGCGCCATCACGTCAGGGTATGCGGGTACTACGATGATCAGGTCAGGCGGGATCTTCATTGGTCCAAATCTGGGTCGAAGTTGGCGGCTCGAACCCTGTGGCCCGACCGTTCAGCAGTCATCACGGCAATATAGATGTCGAGATAGCTTTCGATGGCCTGCCCTGTATCGAAGCGGCGCGACCAGGCTACACCCTGCGCACAGGCCTGCTGACGCTCGGGCTCGGCGCGGTCCAGTACCTCGCAAAGCCGCACCGCGCCTTGTGCCGCCCAGGTGCACATGTCGGATCGCGCGGCCAGGCGCGGCAGGTAGTGCGCGTGCGGGCCGCCGACCTCGTTCATGGGCGCTTCACCGGTGGTGATGACAGGGCAGCCGCAGGCCAGGCCTTCGGCGATGGGCCAGCCGAAACCTTCGGCCAGGCTGGGGAAGAGCAGAGCATCGGCCACGGCATACAGGGCTTCCAGCTGCTCGTTCTCGAGGTCGCGCACGAAGCGCACGCTGCCGGGCGCAGGCACCGCGGCCACCAGGGTTTGCAGGTCTGCGGTCGGCGGCGGGCTCACCATCCACAAGGCCTGCACGGGGAGGCCGCCTCGTTGGCGGCGCTGCACATACTGGGCGTATAGGGCGAGCACGCCCGCCGGGTTCTTGTACCACTGACCACCGCCCACGTGCAGCAACAGGCCCTGGGCAGGTACCTCCAACCCGCCGGCCTCCAGACGCTGCCGGGCCAGGTGCTGCGGCAGGGCCTGGTACGGATGATTCAGGCCGAGGTACACCACTTCGGAGGTTTGCGGCTGCACCCCGCCGTAGCGGTGCAGGTCGTCGCGCGACTTCGCCGAGATCGAGATGAAGTGCCGGCCCTGCCTGAAGCCAGAGCGGATGTAGCGCTGGTACAGCCGCCCCGACCAGGAGGTCGGGTTCTCGGGAATGAGGCCCAGCGCCGAGCGCAGCGCCAGCAGGTCCAGGCAATGCACGAGGTGCGGGCGATGGCTTACCAGCGGCACCCAGGGCCCCAGCGCCTGGTCGCAGAAGACGTACAGCGTGTCGGGCGGGTCGGCCACGATGGCACGGCGTTGCTCGCGCGGGAAGAGGATGAACTGGTCCACATAACCCGCCCACTTGGCCCACCGCGCCAAGCCCGGCCAACGTGAGGCGGTGATTGACGTGGTGGCCCAGCGGTGCGCTCGCGGCGTCGGCTTGCGAACCTGCACGTGATGGCCGCGGGCCTCGAAGGCAACGGACATCATGCGCACCAGGTGCTTCTGGCTTTGTAAACCCATCCAGTCGGGGTGGGTGTAGAGCACCAGGTTCATGGTCGGGTTGCCGAGACGTGGAACCTGGGCATCGTGACCGGCTCAAGCCTTGGCCACGGCTGCGGCACGGCGCCGAGCCAGGGAGCGCTCGCGCACCGACGGGGCCACGAAGAGTGCGTTGCAGAACACCATCGGCTCGTCGTAAAAATGGAGGGGAAACGTCTCGTACAGGCCGAGGAACCGATAGCCATGCGCTTCGAGAAGATCGAAGATGGGTCCAAACAGGCTGTTCTGGCGGTTGGCTGGCAGCAATGTCACTTCAACGTAGACGTAGGCCACACGCTGTTTCGACAAAAGGTCGGACGCGCCACGCAGTACTTCGAGGTCATAGCCTTCCGTGTCGCTCTTCAGGATGTCGATGTGGTCGATGGCCTGTTGTGCGCAGTAGCGATCGATGGTGTCGACCTCGATGCATTCGGTGGTGTTTGCCGCGGGGCGCTCGACGTGATGAGCCAGCGAACTGAACACTGACACCGGATTGGCCGGCACACTTATCTGGCCGGGTGTTGAACCCATGGCCCGAGCCACCACGGTGACCTTGTGGTCTGCCGAAACCGCGCTTCTAAGTCCCGCAAGGGCTGCCTGAAACGGCTCGAACGCATGAATGTACGCATCGGGAAATGCCTTCCGCAACTCTGCAACAGTCTGCCCAATATTCGCCCCCACGTCGAAACAGACCGGTGCTGCGTCCAGCGCCAGACCACGCTGGATGTCCAGCAGCCAGTTCACCCCGGTGGGCAGCGAGTCGCGGCTGAAGACATGGCCGCCCAGGCGCGCTGTCGCTTTCTTCAGAAGTGTCTTCATGGTCTGGCCTGGGGCCCGGCGGGCGCAGCGCCTTGGCGGAACCGCACCCCCATCTGCACCAGCAGGCGCCGCGCCAGCGGGCCCGGCAAGCACTGGCTCAGGCGTTCGCCGGCTTCGACCCAGCCGCGTGGCAGCAGGTGCAACAGCCTTTCGGTCTTGACATGCCCGTTCGTCAGCGGGTTGGTGAACAGGGCGAAGCGGTCGACGACGAGGCCGGCCTTCGCAGCCAGCGGCGGAACTTCGTCGGGGTGCAGCAGGAAGATGTGGCCGTCGGCGTCGGGTCTGAACTGCCCGGCCTCGAATCGGGCCGGGTCGGCACACTCGGAAAAGCGCGGCAGCCGGTTGCGGAAGTAGCCGCCGTTGGGCGTGGTCATGACGACGTAGCCGCCGGGCTGCACCAGCCTGGCGGCATGGCGCAGGAACTCGTCGGGGTGGGCGACGTGTTCGATGACCTCGGTGATCAGCACCGCGTCGAAAGGCTCGTCGAATTGCAATTCGAAGGCGTTGCCGGGGGCATAGCGGATCTCGCCGCTGCGGTGCTTCAGACGCACATAGGCCTCGAGTTCGGCGCGCAGGTCGTTCCAGGTGACGCGGTAGCCCCGTTCGGCCAGGGCGATGGAGAAGTTGCCCTGTGCCGCCGCGATGTCCAGCACACGGGCACCCGGCGCCAGCACATCAGCCAGCAGGGCCAGCGTGGCCTGGCGCCGGTTGGCGTAGGCATAGGCGTAGCCGCGGTGGCGCGTGTCGCCCCACAGTTCCATCAGGTCGTAGGCATGCGACAGCTTCCAGGAGTCGGCCCAGTCGGGCTGAAGTTCCAGCGGCTTCATGCGCTTGCGGCCGGACCGGGGCCGTTCTGGTAGCGCCGGTGCAGGCTGCGGCGCAGCGGTGCCAGGCGTGTCACGGCCAGCAGTGCAAATGGCGCCAGCAGGTCATAGGCCACGGTGCGGTACTTGCCCGCGGGAATGGTGCCGAAGCCGCCGGCCGCGTACAGCCAGAGCCGCCCCTTGGCCATGCGCAGGGCGTGCAGGCCCGTCCAGGTTCTGACGAAGGCGGGGTGCTTGGCGGCGTAGATGGCGTGGGAGATGATCTGCCGCGTGAGTTCGCGTTCAGAGAGGCTGCGCCAGGGGTGGAACACGATGGCGTCGCTGACAAATCGGCTGCGCACCGCGGCCGCCTTCAGGCGTTCGCTCAGGTCCACGTCTTCCATGCAGGCGAAGGGGAAGCGTTCGTCGAAGCCACCCACCCGTTCGAAGACCGCCCGCCTGATCATGAGGTTGCACGACCACAGGAAACCACCGTGCAGGTTCAGCGGCGCATGGTGGTTGCCGTTCGGCCGCGGGCCGGTTGGGTGTATCGCGCCTTCCAGCACCTCGCAGTCGGGTGTTTCGCGCGCCTGCGTCAGATAGGCCCGCAGCAGGTCGGCTTCGAGATAGCAGTCGTCGTCCAGGAACAGCAGCCAGGCGGCCCGGCCTTGTGCTGCGCCATGGTTCCGGTTCGCCGCCGGCCCGCGTGCGGGCCCGGCGATGTAGCGCACGGCGGGAAACTCGTCGGCCAGTTGCTGGGCTTCGGCTTGGCTGTAGCGGTCGTCGCTGACGGTGATGCCGGCCACGACACCCGGCATCGACTCGGCGCAGCAACGTCGCAAGCTGCGAAGCAGGCGTTGCAGGTCGGGCAGCCGCCCGGCCGAGGGGATGACGATGTCGATGTCGTGCATGCGGTTCGTTCGGTCGGCCCGCGCCCTGGCTTATGCCGCAGGCCCCTCGAGCACCTGGCGGAAGTAGGCGATGGTGGGCGCCAGGCCGTCTTCCAGCCCCACCTTGGGCTGCCAGTGCAGCTGCTGCTGTGCCAGCGCAATGTCGGGCCGCCGCTGCCGGGGGTCGTCGCTGGGCAGGGGCAGGTGCACGAGCCGCGAGCGGCTGCCTGTCATGCGCAGCACCAGTTCGGCCAGCTGCAGCATCGTGCATTCCGTCGGGTTGCCGATGTTCACCGGCCCGGTGAAACCCGTGTCGCTGGCCATCATGGCCACCAGGGCGTCCACCATGTCGTCGACATAGCAGAAGCTGCGCGTCTGCTGGCCGTCGCCGAAGATGGTGATGTCTTCGCCACGCAGGGCCTGCACGATGAAGTTGCTGACGACGCGGCCGTCGTTCGGGTGCATGCGCGGGCCGTAGGTGTTGAAGATGCGCACCACCTTGATGTCCAGCCCATGCTGGCGGTGGTAGTCGAAGAACAGGGTTTCGGCACAGCGCTTGCCCTCGTCGTAGCAGGCGCGCACGCCGATGGGGTTGACATTGCCCCAGTAGCTTTCGGGCTGGGGGTGCTGGCTGGGGTCGCCGTAGACCTCGCTCGTGCTGGCCTGCAGGATGCGTGCACCCAGGCGCTTGGCCAGTCCCAGCATGTTGATGGCGCCATGCACGCTGGTCTTGGTGGTCTGCACCGGGTCGTGCTGGTAATGCACCGGGCTGGCCGGGCAGGCCAGGTTGTAGATCTGGCCCACTTCCACGTACAGCGGGAAGGTGACGTCGTGGCGCTGGAATTCGAAGTAATCGCTCTGCAGCAGGTGGCGGATGTTGGCCCGGCTGCCGGTGAACAGGTTGTCGATGCACAGCACGTCGCGCCGGCCGGCAACCAGGCGCTCGCACAGGTGCGAGCCGAGAAAACCGGCCCCGCCTGTGACCATGATGGTGTCGTTCAAGGGAAACCTCGGGCTGGTGCAGCCGGCGTTCGCCGCAGGGCTGCAAGGGGTGGCCTGGATGCCGGCAGGCCTTCGCGCGGTCTGGCTGAAGCCATCAGCAGGCCCGCGAACAGCCAGCCGAAGAAGTTGATCGTGCCCTGGCCCGTGAGCTGCCCTGCGACGATGACCGTGGCGGCATAGGACCACAACAGCATGGGCATCGGGTCGCGGTGGCGGCGTGCGGCACGCACGGCCAGCACCGTCAGGTAGCCCACGAAGGCCAGGCGGAAAACGATGTAGATGATGCCGAACAGCGGGCCCAGGTCGACCATGTGGCGCGCGAAGTCGGTCTCGGCGAAGGGGGGTGGGGCGCCATCCACCAGCACGCCCAGCGAGATCGCGGCGTTGCCGCCAAAACCCATGCCCGTGCCCAGCAAGGGCACGACATCGATCAGCCTGACGAAGTCGATCAGGCCGTACAGCGCGCGACCGAAGACGGCGGTGTTCGCGAAGGTCTGGCTCTCGGTGATGCTGGCCGCGTTCCAGCGTTCGATGAAGGCGTCGTAGCCGGCGGGAAACACCACGGGGTAAGCCAGCAACGCGGTGACGGTGAGGACGGCGGGCCAGACCAGGGCCCGCCCCTTGAGTGCACCACCGCGGCCGATGATGGCGACCAGCATCGCCACCACCACGGAAATGCCGCACTGGATGAAGAGCCCGCGGCTGCCGCTGAAGGCCATGCAGGTGAGCACACCCGCGCCCGTGATCACCAGCACCAGCCAGCGCGGTGGCAGCAGGCCGCGCGCTGACAACACGTAGGCGAGCAGGACCGCGAAGCTCGCAGCCACAAACTGTTGTTGCGCCGCAGCCGACGCAAATGGGCCCTGCGGCCTGATGCGCTCGGCCGTCAGCCCGGGTCCCCTGAACTGGAATTCTTCCTGCGTCGCGATGCCGACGTTGATGGGCGCGTTCGCCGGTGAAAAGAACTGCGCCGCCGTCAGCAGCGCAATCGGCACGGCCAGCCAGAGCAGCAGCTTGAAGAAGCGCTTCACATCGGCATGCCTGAACTGCGCACCCACCAGGAAGGCCAGCGGCGCATACAGGAAATAGGCGCGCCAGCCGTAGATGCCCAGCACGACACGGTATTCGCTGTGGCCGCCGGTGGCGAACTGCAGCGCCGTGATCAGCACGCCCATGGCGGCCAAGCCCAGACTGATCTGCAGGAACAGCTGACGCTTCGGCCACAACGAATGCCGGGTGGCGACAAAGTAGGTCAGCAACAGGAACGGGTCGCGCAGGAAGAAAATGTAGGTGGCCCATTGCGGCGCGATCCACTTGCGGATGGCGCCTTCGGCAATCGCCAGCAGCAGCAGCAGGAACACCAGGCGCACCACGGTCTGCCGGCCGCGTTCCTGGGCCGGGTTCAGCGGTGCAGCCGCGACACGCGGGCCGCCCGCGCCACGCGCCGGGGCGCGGCTGCGCTCGGCCGCCGGGCGGCCGCCGGGCCTAGGCTGCCAGCGCGGCGCGGCGGGGTTGGCAGGCATCGGTGAAGACACGGATGTAGGCCGCCGCCACGGCCGGCGGTCGATGGCGGGCCAGGTGCTCGGGCGCCAGCGCGAGCAGGCGCTGGCGCTTTTCCGGCGACCGAAGAAGCGACTTCAGCACCCGGGCCAGGCTGGTGGCGTTGCCTTTGTCGAACAGCACGCCGCAGGGTCCGACGGCTTCTGGCAGGCCGCCGCTGCGCGCCACCACCGGCACACAGCCACAAGCCAGGCCTTCGAGCGCCACCAGGCCGAACGGTTCTTCCCAGGTGGAGGGAACGACGATGAGGCGGTGTGCGTTGAGCAGATTGACCAGGGCCTCGCCGCTGCGCCCGCCGACGAAGTTGACCTGATTGGCCAGCCCGTGCTGCCGCGCCTGCGCCTGCAGGGCGTCAGCTTCGGGCCCTTCGCCCACCACGGTGAGCTGCGGCCGCAGCCCTGCGCCCGCCAGCCGGCCGAGCGCGTCCAGCAGGACGCCGACACCCTTGTCGCCGACCAGGCGGCCCAGGAAGACGATGTCCCGTTCACGCCCGACAGCGGGCAGCAGGCGAAAGAGCGTGTCGCGATACGGGTTGGGCAGCACCTGGCTGGCCAGCGGCAGGTCTGCAGCCATCGCCCCGCTGACCGCAATGTTCGTCGCCCAGCGCAGCACCGCGCGCTTGACCCGGCCTGCGCCCTGGCGCGGAATCCACATGTGGTGGGCCACCACCCAGGGCCTGCGCAGCACCAGCAGTGGCCAGGCCATGCGCAGGCTGATGTTGTTGTGGAAGACCAGGTCGGCGGCCAGCACCAGGGCCCACAGGCGGGCTGCGCCCGGGTTGCGCACCACGAGGTAGGGCTCCTCGTCGGCGCTGATGTCGATGCCGGCCGTATGCGTCACCAGCGTGACTTCATGGCCCTGCTGGTGGAACTGCTCGGCGAGCACGGCCGAGACGGTTTCTATGCCGCCAACCGAAGGCCGAAAAGGCACCGAACAGAACAGGATCTTCATTGAGAACGAAGCGAAAAAGCTTCTGAAGATATAGCGCGATTGTTTCGGGCGTGAGACACGCCTTCGGTCTGTTCCGGGCCCGGTGGTGCGGTGCTGCTGGGCTAGCATGCCGGCACATGATCCCTCTTGCCGCGCCCCGTGTCGTGGTCGTGAATCTCAACGCCCCCGAGCTGAACTACCTGGCCATGTCGCTGGCACACAGCGGGCATCTGGCCAGGTTCGTGCGACCCTACGTGAACAAGGGGCGGTGGTGGGAAAGGCTGCTTGCAGCACTGCCGCTGGCCGGGCGCCTTTACACCAGCACCTTCGGCCGCCGCCGGCTGGACGAGCCCGCGCTGATGGCCCTGACGCACGAGGCCGGCGTTTGCGCCGACATCGTTTCGGCGGCCGTGGGACGTTCGACCTTTCTGCCGGACGACACCCGCCACCGCTGGACCAACCGCTTGCGCATGGGCGTGCGCGAAGCCGTCGCCCACGACGGGCAGCGGTTTGCCGCCACGGCCCAGTGTGTCGTGGCATACGAAGGTTTTGCGCTGCCGGCCTTCGAGGCCGCGCGCGCGGCGGGGCGGGCCCGTTTGCTGCTGAACTACCCGGTGGCCCACCACCGCACCCGGCGACGCATCCGCCATGAGGAAAACCAGCGCGAGCCGGCCTTCGCAGCCACCTGGCCAGGCTTCGACGACTGGGGGCCGGGCCACGAGGACCGGCTCGACCGCGAGATTGCGCTGGCCGACGTGGTGCTGCTGGGCTCGCAGTTCGCCGCCGACAGCTTTGTGGCCGAAGGTGTTCCAGGCCACAAGCTGGCGGTCGTGCCTTATGGCGTGGACCTGCGGGTCTTTCACCCCGCGCCCGCGGGCCAGCCGCCCAGGGCCGAGCGGCCGTTCAGGGTGATCTACGCCGGCCAGCTGACCCAGCGCAAGGGCATCGCCTACCTGTTGCGCGCCTACGCAGCCTTTCACCGTCCCGACACCGAACTGACCCTGGTGGGCGACGTGGTGGGCAGCCGTGAACCGCTGCAGCCGTTTGCCGGGTTCTTCACGCATGTGCCGCACCAGACCCGGCCGGCGCTGGCCCAGCGCTACCGCGAGGCCAGCGTGTTCGTGCTGCCGACGCTGATGGAAGGCATGCCGCTCGTGGTGCTGGAGGCCATGGCCTGCGGTCTGCCCGTGGTGGTCACGCCCAACGGGCCCGCCGGCATCGTTCGCGACGGTGTCGACGGATTCGTCGTTGCAGAGCGCGACCCGGTCGCGATCGCGGACTGCCTTCGGCGCCTGTACGACGACCCCGGCCTTCGTGCGCGGATGGGGCGCAACGCTGCGGCGCGGGCGCTGGAGTTCAGCTGGGATGCCTATGCCGCGGGTGTGCGCCGGCAGCTGCTTGCCCAGGCCGAGGCTTGATGCTCGAAAACGCGCCCGACCCGCTGCCGCTGGTGGTCGTGGTCCTGACCTACAACTGCGAGGCCATCGTCGGCGAAACGCTGGCGCAGGCCTGCCGGCTGTGTGCGCAGCCCTGGGTGGTGGACTCGTATTCCAGTGACCGCACCGTGGAGATTGCCCTGGGCCTGGGCTGCAAGGTGGTGCAGCGGCCTTTCGCGAACTACGCCGAACAGCGCAACTGGGCCATTGCCGAAGTGGCGACGCAGGCGCGCTGGCAATTGCACCTGGACGCCGACGAAGTGCTGGACGATCCGGCGGTGCAGCACATCGCAGAGACCGTGGCGCTGCCTGCGCCCGGTCACCGCGCCTACCTGATCAGGCGTGTCGACTACTTCATGGGTCGCCGGCTGCGCCACAGTGGCCTCAATCCCTGGCATCTCAGGCTGTTCATGTCGGGGCATGGTGTCTGCGAAGACCGTCTCTATGACCAGCACTTCGTGGCCGACGCGCCCGCCGGCCGCCTGCGCGGCAGCATGCACGACAGGAACAGCGTCAGCCTGTCCGACTGGACGGCCAGGCATAACCGCTGGAGCGACCTCGAAGTGGCCGAGGTGGCGCGCGGCGACGATGAAAAGGGCGGTGTCCTGAAAGGCCGTTTGAACGGCGACCCGCGCGAACGAACCCGCTGGCTGAAACAGGGCTACTACCGCCTGCCGGGGGGTGTGCGCGCGCTGGCCTACTTCGGCTACCGCTATCTGCTGCGGCTGGGCTTCCTGGACGGGCGCGAAGGCTTCTATTTCGCCGTGCTGCAGGCCTTCTGGTTTCGGCTGCTGGTCGACGCCAAGGCCTACGAACGTTCGAAGGCTACGCCTGCCGTGCCCGCGGCCGGCTTGTCCGAAGCCGTCCCGGAGAGCCCGAAGCCGGGGGGCCGCCCTGCCGCTTGAGCGCGCAAGGGTGCCAGCATCCCCGAAACCACCCCCTGCATGTCGACGGCGGCCCGCCAGTTCAGCAGTTCTGCAGCCAAGGCCGGGTTGGCGCGGCTGATGCCCAGGTCGCTGGGGCGCAGTTGTTCCGGGGCGTGATCCAGATGGTCTTGCCAGTCCAGCCCGAGCTCGCCAAAGACCGTGGCCACAAATTCCTGCAGCGTGTGCGTTCGCCCAGTGGCGATGATGAAGTCGCGCGGCTGGGTCTGCTGCAGGATCAGATGCATGGCCACCACGTACTCCGGTGCCCAGCCCCAGTCTCTGGCGATGTCGGTCCGGCCCAGGCGCAAGCGTTCGCTGGATCCCTGTGCAATGCGCCAGGCCGTCGACACGATCTTCTGCGTGACGAAGCGCTGTGGCCGCAATGGCGATTCGTGGTTGAACAGGATGCCGGTGCAGGCGAACAGGCCGTAGGCCTCGCGGTAGTTGTTCACCAGCCAGTAGGCCGATGCCTTGGCCACGGCATACGGGCTGCGCGGGCTGAAGGGCGTGGACTCGTCGGCCGGGGTGCCGCCGGTGTCGCCGAAACATTCGCTGCTGCCGGCGTGATAAAGCCGCACCGGCCGCTCCAGCAGGCGGCAGGCCTCGAGCAGGTTCAGCGTGCCCATGACCACGCTTTGCAGCGTTTCTGCAGGCAGTTCGAACGACAGCCCGACCGACGACTGGCCGGCCAGGAAGTAGACCTCGTCGGGCTGCGCCGCCTTCAGTGCCACGAACACGCTGCGAAAGTCCTCGGGCGCCATGCTGCGCAGCTGCACCGCTTCATGGATGCCCAGCCAGTGCAGCCGAGGGAATGCCGAGCCCTGTGCATCGCGCGAGGTGCCCCAGACTTCGTAGCCCAGGCCCAGCAGATGCGCCGCCAGGTAGGCGCCGTCCTGGCCGCCGATGCCGCAGATGAGTGCCCTGCGGCGCGGCTCAGCCATTGGGTTCTTCCGGGCGAAGTGGCAGCGAACACAGCCGAGCGAAGTCGCGCACCTGCATCGCGATGGGGTGTTGTGCGTACCACTGTCGGGCTGCATCGGCCATGGCCTGCGGTTCAGCGGGCCAGCCCCGGTCCGGCTGGCCGAGCACATGGTGGTGGACACCGACGCGCAGGCCATCGGCATCGGGGCCGGGGCCAGCGGTGTTCAGCACCACGCAGCCGTGGGCCGCATAGGCGGCAAAGACGGAAGACTTGCCCAGGTGCACTGACGGGTAGTCGATCAGGGCGTACATCGAACTTGCCAGCAGTTGGCGCAGCATGTGCGCCTCGAGCTGGCCGACATGGCGGTGGCGGAGCGCCGCATAGTGTCCCGGCACCGCGGCGCCCGAGCCTGCCTCCAGCACTTCAGTGATGCCCTGGGCACGCAAGGTCTCGGCGTGGTGGGGCAGCTTCGACAAGGCGCGGCTGCGGGTCGAGGCCGCACCGAATACCAGCAGCTGCGGCCGACGCGATGCGAGGGCGGTCACGACCAGCGGTTCGCCGATGGTCGAAAACACCGGCCGCACCTGCACGGCCGTGCCAGGCCTGACCTTCTGCTGCAGCCAGCGCGCATGGTGCTGCGAGTTGGTCGAGACCGCGTCGCTGGCCAGCGCCAGTCGGGCGGCAATGCCGGCCTGCACACCGCCCAGCCAGAATGCCGATCGCCATGGCGGACCGGAAGCAAAGAGTTCATGGAACATGGTCACGAGGCGCAGCCGCGGCCCCAAGGCCAGCTTCGCGCCTTCGACTTCGCGTACTAGCCACTGGCAAATGCCTCGGGGGTGAAAGCCGTAGCCGGAATAGTGCAGCAGCAGCGTGCAAGGGCCCTGGCCGGCAAGCTGCGCTAAACGGTGTGCCAGCGAGGCCTCGCCGGCAAGCGCCTCCGAGAAGACCAGGACTTCGGTGTGCGTGCCTTCGGCAGCCCAGGCCTGCCGCAGGCAGTCGAGAAAGTCGCGAACACCCCCCTGGCCTGCAGCGGTGAGCTGCACCAGCACGGGCATGGCCCGCGAGCGCGGGCTCGTCGCAAGGGGTGCTGAAGCGGTGGACATGGCTCCCGAAAGCGTGCCACTCTTGCGTGACAAGACATGTCGTCCGCCCGTCAGGGCGGCGGCAAGCTGTGCGCCAGCAGACGACCTACCGCGGCGGAATGCTTCTGCTGACACTCCTCATTCAGGTGATAGACGGCGTCGAAGAAGCAGTCCAGCGGGTACTGCGACCGGTTCGGCAGCACGACGAAGTGCTGGCCATGGCGTTCGAACAGGGCCCGCAGTTGTTGGTCGCGTGCCGGGTCGATGTGCAGGTGGTCGGGCAATGTCGGCAGTCCGCCCACGACCCGGATGCCCCTTTGCCTGGCGCGGTCCAGGAAGGCCCCGAGCACGTCGATCGCATGGCTGCGCTCGGGCAGCGGTCGGGGGTCGATGGCGGCGGCGCGGATGAACGCCTGGTAGGGCTGGCCGCGTGCTGCGGTGTGACCGGTTTCATCGCCTTGTGGCGACAGGCTGCCGATGCCACTGCGGCGCTCGAAGCCAAACTTGTCGAGCCCGGTCTCGATCAGGCCATGGATGAGGAAAGGCAGGTCGAAGGAACCCCAGGCGCGGGCAATGCGGGCTGGCGACAAGGTCCACAGGATGTCCTGCCGGTGGTGAACGAGCACGGTGTTTTCGGCGCCCGACTCCATCTCTTCCCGGCCGACCCGGTACTGCTCGTACTCCAGCGGCATGTAGACCAGGTCGCCGCGCTGCAGCAGCGGTTCGATCTGGAGCAGCTGGAAGTCGATGCCCACGCCAACGGCCATCGACAGGTTCACGCAGGGCAGCCCGGTGCTGGCCGTGAAGGCCGAGCAGCGGTGGCTGTAGCGGCCATTGCTGCCGGCCCAGATGGCCAGCTTGGGGCTGGGCAGGCTGCTGGCATAAGCAGCCTTCAGGCGGGCCGATTCCGGAATCTCGCCCAAGGTCAAGGGTCGGTCGACGACCGAGAAGATGGCCAGGTACAGCAGCACCGATGTCAGCACCGCCACGCCGAATGCCAGCAGCTTGTGCATCAGAACTGGTAGTACAGGAATTCCGACGCGCCGCCGTACAGCACCTGCTGCAAGGCCAGGGCAGCGCAGGGCACGACCAGCAGGTAACGGGTTCGGTTGCGCAGTTCGTGCAGGGCCGGTGCCCACAGCACCAGCGCCATGCCGGCACCCAGCATCACCGTCATCTCGACGAAGCCCATCACCGTGCCGTCACCCAGGTAGGGCACCTTGCCCGCACCCTGGGCCACCAGGCTCAGGGGCGGCAGGGCGCTGATGATCTGGTCGGGCAGCAGCGCACCGTTCAAGCCCGCCATGCCACGCAGCATCGACAGGGCGCTGGGCAGGTCGGCGGCGCGGAAGAACACCCAGGCCACCACCACGGCCAGAAAGGTCAGGGGCCAGGCCAGCCAGCGCAGGCCTGGCACACCCCGCAGCGCCCAGTCGGGCGACCAGCGTCCCAGGGCTGCGCGCCAGAGCCCATGCGCCACCATGTAGGCCGCATGGAGGCCGCCCCACAGGATGAAGGTCCAGCCTGCGCCATGCCAGACGCCACCCAGCAGCATGGTCAGGGCCAGATTGACGTAGCGTCGAAAGGGCCCGCGGCGGTTGCCGCCCAGCGGGATGTACAGATAGTCGCGCAGGAAGCGCGACAGCGTCATGTGCCAGCGCCGCCAGAATTCGGTGATGTTCCTGGCCTTGTAAGGCGAATGGAAGTTCAGTGGCAGCTTCACGCCGATCATCAGGGCCAGGCCGATGGCCATGTCGGAATAGCCGGAGAAGTCGAAGTACAGCTGAAGCGTGTAGGCCAGCGCAGCACCCCAGCTTTCGAAGAAGCTGGGGTCGGAGGTGGCGGCCGCGTCGAATGCCGGGTTGGCATAACTGGCGAACTGGTCGGCCAGCACGACCTTCTTGAAAAGCCCCAGGGTGAAATAGACGCAGCCGTCTGCCAGCCTCGAGGCGTGGAACTGGAAGATGTCCGGCCGCGCAAACTGCGGCATGATTTCCGCGTGATGCAGGATGGGCCCGGCGATGAGATGTGGGTAGTAGGTGACGAAGAGTCCGTAGCGCAGCGGGTCGAAGTCGGCCACCTTGCGCATGTACACGTCCACCAGGAACGCGACCTGGGTGAAGGTGAAGAACGAGATGCCCAGCGGCAGTTCCTGTTCGAAGGTTTGCCAGCCCAGGCCGAAGAAGGCGGAGATCTCTGCACTTGCAAACGCCAGGTACTTGTAGTGCAGCAGCAGCGCCAGGTTGGCCACGATGGCGGCTGTCAGCAGGTGGCGCGGCTGCAGCCAGCGACCCGGCTGTCGTGAACAGGCGGCGATCGATCTGCCTGCCAGCAGGTTCAGCGTGATCGAGGCCAGCAACAGCGGCAGCCAGATCGGGTTCCACCAGCCGTAGAAGAACAGGGAGGCCAGCAGCAGCCAGGCCAGGGCCCAGGTCGGCCGCCGGCGCCCGATCAGGAAGAAACCCAGCAGGACCAGCGGCAGGAAACCGAACAGGAACGCTGCCGAATTGAACAGCATGGTGGTGCTGCTGCCCGGGGCGCAACTACTGCTGCTGGGTGGCGAATCTCAGGCTGGACGCCGTGGCGGCGTCGAAACTGAACACCCTGGCACCCGCGGCCTGGACCACGCCGTTGACAGAACGGCCTGCAAAGCCGGCCATGGCGTTGCCTGGCCCGCCGCTGGCATTGGCGAAGACGAAGTCGCTGCCGAACTCGCTGGTGCCCGGCAGGCTGCCCACGGTTCTGAAAGCCCGCGCCTGGGTGTCCATGGCCACGAAGTTGGCATTGCCGAAGGCTCTGGCGCCATAGCGGTCTGCAACCACGAAGACCGACCGGTTCTCGCTGACATTCAGGTTGATGCTGTTGCCGCCGGCCAGCAGGACGGGGAAACCGCCACCGGTGCTGCTGAACAGCGTGGCTCCGGCCTCGTCGAAGAAGTCGAGCGCATAGGCCGGGTTGCCCGTGCCGACCCCGGTGACGCGCCATCGCTGGTGGATGTCGGTGGCGCTGGTGACGACCGTGGTCAGGGTGCTGCGCGGCGTGCTTTCCAGAATCTGCGCGCTGGTGCCTGGCACCCGCTTGTTCATGCGGGCAAGCTGGTTGGTGTTCACGCCCAGCGTGGTGACGTAGATGAAGTCCCGGCCCATGCTGGCCACGTTCACCGAACCGCTGCCACTGCCCAGCACACTGGACAGGCCGCCGGTTCGCGCAACCCGCAGCACCTGCCATGTGCCGGTTTCGGTGCCGCTGTTGCGGTACACGTAGAAGTTCTGGCTGTCGAAGCCGATGGCCTGCCAGCCGGTGGTGCCGACCCCGGTGACCGCGCTTTCGGTGAAGCTGGCGCCACCGCTGAAGTCGAGCACGCTCAGCCCGGTGGCCGATTCCGCGAGGACAGACCGGTAGGTTCCCGCAGCAACCCGCAGCAAGGGGTTCGCCGCCGTGCGCACGGTCAGCGTCTGTCCTGGCGCGGGCTCCCAGAAGCTGGCCTGGGTCGCGGTCAACCAGCCGCGCGGCGCCAGCGTGGTCGGGTCCCGCAACACCGCCAGCGGTCTTGCACCGGAGATGGGCGTCACCGAGATGCCTGGCGCGGTGGCGCTCAGCCGCACTTCGGCAGCGCCGTCGTCGCTGGTGCTGCACAGCCCGTCGGAGCCGGCCGTGGCGACGATGAAACGGGAGCGTTCCGGCGAGCCGTAGTCCACGGCCTCCAGCACAAAACCGCAGACCGAACTGGTCTGGGAGCTTTGCGCCCGAGGCTTCGGCGCTGTTCCGTTGGCCTGCAGCGGAACCCGGCGCACGTCACCGCCGACGATGTAGACCAGCGCGAAGGGCGTGAGTGCGCCCACGGTCTGCGTCGTGGCATTGAGGGTGCCGCTGGCCAGGACCTTGGCGTCGGAAACAGCCGCGTTGGGAGACTCGATCACCCATTCGACGTTCGGCGATGCGGGATGGACAAACGACAAGCCGAACTTCAGCTGGCTGGTCGGGCCTTCGGCCTTCAGAACCCAGCTGTAAGCCCCGGAACTGGGTGGGGTGGCCGCTGCTGGAACCCCGACCTGGGCGCCACCGCCACTGCCGCTGCTGCTGCTGCCGCCACCGCAGGCTGTCAGCAAAGTGGCCAGAGAACCAGCGACAAGCAGGTGGGTCAGTTTCAAGGCGGTCATCGTGACGGGTGGGAGGGCAGAGTTTGTGGATCGGATGTGACACCCGGTTCAGCCTGCGCCCGGCAGGTCTTTGAAGGGCTGGGCCGCCCGCGGCCACTTCGCACGTAGCCCGGCTTCAAGCACTGACTGCAGCGCGCGGCGGTGTGCATGGCGCTTGCACCAGTGCGCGGCGCCCCTTGGCCTTCAAGCCGAGCAGAGTCAACAAGCCCATCACCATGAACCAGCCGGCAGCGGGCAGTGGAATGGGCGCGGTCGTCGAAGACGACTCGAGTATCCGCAGGTTGCTTTCCAGCAGCACCAAGGTGCTTCCCGATTGCTGGGCGCGCACGGTGCTGATGAACTTCCACAGGCCGATGTCTGGCAGGGCACTCGAAAATGTCTGGCCGGCAGCGTTCAGGCGAAACGCACTGCTCGGTGCCGCCGACAGGATGCGCATGGAACTGGGCAGGCTCTCCACGGCCGGCTGATTCGCAGCGACCAGAAGAGCCCACTGGCCAGGCTGGTCGGCGACGGTCCATGTCGGTGCCGATTCGAACCCGACCAGATCTGCATGGGCGAACGGTGTCGCCGTTGCCGCAGCGACGATCAACAGCAAATGGGTGAACCGTTTGTTTCGCATGAGAGAGTTGTCGAAAAACGGATTCATTCGAAAAAGAAGGCGAACCGAATTCGTGCTGCTGTCGTGAAAGAAAGCGCGATTGCGATTAAAGATCAACTGACAAGATAACAGAGTCTTTGCATTCAACCAAGTTCCTGTTGAGCGCTGTAATCACAATGAAGTTTGTGCGAGTCAGCAGCTCCGACAATTGGTCCGAAAGTACCGAAAGCATTGTGGGTCTCGTCATGCAAATGTGTTTCGTTGCGACCGATGGAAGAACGATGCTCACCCAGCTCCAGGACTTTCGATCGGTGCGTGGTACAGGTCCTCATGACGACCTCCTGGTTTGCCTTGAAACGGGCGGTGCGGGCAAGTCTGGCTTGTTCGGGTCCTGGGTGGCGCGTTGTTCTGCAGGCAGCGCCCCGCTGCTCTCGTGCAATGTCTTCGAAGCCTGCAGCGCCACGTTGGCAGCCTGCACATCGGCGCCCGGCATCATCTCGAGTGCAAGACCACGCGCCACGGCCTGGGCGCGATTGCTCGCGCCCAGCTTGCGCAGCAGCCCCTGCACGTGGTTCTTGGCCGTGAGCGGGCTGATGCCCAGCTGCGCGCCTATCCTGGCATTGCTCAGACCGTCGCGAACCAGGGCCAGGATCTGTAATTCCCGTTTCGTCAGCAGGCCGGTTTCGGCTGGACCCGGGGCCTGGGCCGATGTCCTGATGGAGAACTGGGGTCCCAGGCTGAATTCGAAGTTCAGCATGCGGCGATAGGTCAGGTGCAGATGTGGGCCGATGAGCGCCATCGCATGCAGGTGTCCTTCATCGATGGCGACGTCCCTCGATGCGAACATGAACAGGGTCTCGATGGCATCGGCCCGCTGCGGACGCGAGACACCATGCACAAGCAGTTGGTGGATTCCCAGGGCCGAAAGCTGCTCGAGGTAAGGACGAGTCATGTCGCTGTCGATGGCAGCCAGGGGCAGGCAGCAGACGGAGCCTTCGCGGCGCACCCACTCGTCGACGACCCGCTGCAGCAACACCGAAGTTCGGCCGGTCAATTCCGCCAGGGTGGCTTCAGGCAGCAGGATGCTGTTGAACTGATCGAAGACCAGGGTGCGGTGAGAGGGGCTCCAGGCGCCGCAGATGGCCAACTGGTCTGGCAGGAACAGGCCCACCTTTGACAGCAGCCAATTGAAGAACTGGTGGCGCCGCCTAACCTCAGCGGCGCCCTCGATGGCGCGCAGCAAGGCGTCGGACTTCAGCAGCCCGCCTGCAGCAGATGCCGAATTCAACGGGTTGTTCACGGCAGGACCACGTTCTTCATGATCCGAACGGTAGCCACTGCCTGTGAAAGCTGTGTTCTGCCTGCCATCAAAAATGCGCTGAACGGATCAGGCAGTAAGGATGGTCCACCCGATTTGCGAGCGCGGGCTGGCGCGCTTGGGTCAACGCACCGGCAGTGGTCCGGCCCAATGCAGGCCCAGCACCAGCAGTGCACTGGCTGCCAGCCAGGACGCCAGCACCCGCAGGGCAATGTGCTGCCAGGGTTGCCGGGCCAGTTCGGCAATGGCAGCCAGGCCCAGGGCCAGCAGCGCCGCACCCAGCCAGGTGCCGGCGATCACGACCCAGCGACCATCGCCCACAGCCATGTCTGAAAGACCGAGTCCGGCCATCGCGCCCACGGCCGCGGCCATGGCCGACACAGCCCGGGCCGACGGGCGCAAGGCGGCCAGTGCGATGGCCGCTACCAAACTACCCAGGGCCAGCAACCCGGTGTCTGCATCGATGCCAGGCCACTGCGATCCGGCCACCAGACCCAGCACCAGCGCCAGCACCAAGGCCAGCACGGCCTGGCGTGCGGCCACCAGCCCTCGCTGGCCGATGAGCACGCCCAGCGCCGCCAGGGCAATGAAGGCCGCCGGTGCCAACACCGGATGCAGCATGCCGCTGTAGAAGCGGCCCAGCCCTGGCACCGGGCTGTGCGCCCAGGCAAAGGCTGGCCAGGCCAGGGCCAGGCCGGCGATCAGCCTGAAGGCCATCGTCGACAACAGGTTCTGGCGGGTGGCAAGCCGGTGTTGCAGTCGCCGCGTCACACCGCGGCGGCCAGCAGGAAGCTCAAGCCTGCCAGCCCGATCAGGCCGCCGCCGGCGCGCACTGCCCAGCGCCCCGCGGGCCAGTGCGACAGCGCGCCGAAGGCGATGCCGCCGGCATGCATCAGCCCGGTGGCAAGCACGAACCCCAGGCTGTAGAGCAGCGGATCGGCTGCGCCAGGTAGCTCGGTGCCATGGGCGTGGCCATGGAACACGGCAAACACGCCGACGATGACCGCCGCCACCCACAGCGGTGGCCGCGCTGCCGCAGCCACCATCACGCCCAGCACCACGGCCGACAGCGCAATGCCGATCTCGATGCCGGGCAGGGGCATGCCCACCAGCCCCAGGAAGCCGCCGAAAGCCATCACCAGCGGGAAGACGATGGGCAGCACCCAGATTGCCGGGCGCCCCAGGAATGCGCCCCACAGGCCCACGGCCACCATGGCCGCCACGTGGTCCCAGCCGGTGAAGGGGTGGATGAAGCCGGTGGCGAAACTGCCGCTGCCCAGCGGGGCGCTGTCGCCATGGTCGCCATGGGCCCAGGCCGGTGCCGTGGCCAGGGCCCACAGGGCTGCGGCCAGCAGCCAGTCGTTCGTTCGTTTCATGGTCGTCGCTCGTCTGAAAGGGATGTCGTCAGCGGGCCAGCACGCCCAGCAGGCCGGCCACGCGCAGCCAGGTCCAGTAGGCCGCCAGCGCGCCCATGGCGTAAAGCGCCACGGTGCGTGCCTGGTCCAGCCGCGGCAGCCTGGCCAGAACCTTCCACAGCACCCAGGCTGCGAAGACCATCAGCAACTGGCCGATTTCCACACCCAGGTTGAAGGTCAGCAGCGCCAGCAGCACATGCTGCTCGGGCAGGCCGATGTCCTTGATGGCGCCGGCAAAGCCCAGGCCGTGGATCAGACCGAAGCCGAAGGCCACCAGCGCCGGCCAGCGCCGGGCCAGGGTCTCGCGGCGGTGCAGCGCCTCGGCCGCCACCAGCACGATGGACAAGGCGATGACCGCTTCCACCGGGGGCGAACGCAGTGCCAGCCAGCCCATCGCACTCAGTCCCAGCGTCAGGCTGTGGGCGACGGTGAAGGCGGTGATGGTCCAGACCAGCCGGCGGTTGAAGCCCACCAGGAACAGCAGCGCCACGACGAACAGCAGGTGGTCCAGCCCGGTGAGGATGTGGTCGATGCCCAGCGTGGTGTAGGACCAGGCGATCTCGCCCAGGCCACGGCGGTCGTCGGCCGACCCGAAGAGGCGGACCCGCGGCTGACCGACGGACAGGGTATGGGTGCTGGACTGGCCGTCCAGCCAGCGAATCCTCACGATGACGGCTGAGAACTTGTCGCCGACGCCCTTGATCGCGAACGGGCCGCTCAAACCCTGGGCACCGCAGCGCGCCATCACGCCCTCGGACTGGCACTGCGCAGGCCATTGCGGCTTCAGGCTGTCAGCGGGCTGCGCCCTTCCGCTGGCCCCCCAGCTGACGACGAAGTCGCCACGCGCGGTCTCGCGCAGGTGAAGTTCGGCCATGCTCAGCTCGTGCGCTGAAGCGCCCATGCTGGCCCAGGCGGTCAACAGGCTGACCAGGAGCCATCGCCACCACCTGCGGCTCACGGCTGAGCCTCCGAGACGAAGCGGATCTTGTACTTCTTGGCCAGGTTGCGAACTGCAGCCGTGCGCTCTGCGGCCATGGTCGCGTCGATCCAGTCCTGCTGCACCACGCCGCGCATCGCTTCGAATGAGGCTGGCCTGGCTGGGGTGATGGCGTCCAGGCGCATCGCGCGCCAGCCCTCACGGGTCTTCAGTGCATGCCACTCGCCAGGAGGCAGATCCTCCAGGATCTTGGCGAATTCCTCACCGTAACTCTGAACCAGGTTGGCATGCGGCCGGCCCGTGAACACGCGCAGGCCGGCCTGGGCATCACCCGAACTGCTGCGGTTGAGCTCGGCGACGAAACTGCGAACCGCTGCTTCCGTGTTCTCGCCCGTCAGCACGGCTTCCTGGAAGTCGTAGCGGGCGGGTTCGTCGTACTTGTCGCGCCGCGACTCGAACCAGTCGCGCAATGTCTTCTCGTCGAAGGCCGGCAGTTGAACGGTGGTTTCCACGACGTTCAGCGCCTTGAAGATCACCCGTTCGCGGATCGCCGAGTCGCCCTGATCGACACCCAGGGCCAGGCCTTCGCGGTAAAGCACTTCGTTGTCGAGCCAGAGCTGCCGCAGCGCCGCCAGTTGCTCTGCCGTCGGTTCCTCGCCGCGCGCGGCCTTGAACACGGCCCGCGCTTCCTCGTCGACCTCGGCGCCCACGACGATGGTGTTGACGGTGTCGGCCGAGGCATTGAGCACATGGTCGGCTGCGAACAGCAAGGCGCCCAGGACTGCAAAGTGCAGCAAAGGCTCGCGCAACCAGGGCGGGGTGCCGCGCTTGGCGGGCTTGTCAGTGAAGGCTGGCTGGTCGGTGGTCGGAACAGGGGTGGACATGGGGACGGGTGGGTGCTTCGGAATCGGTGTGGGCCCCGTCGCGCGGGGCTCGCCACTGGTCTGGAGAGATGGCTTCAGCGAAACCGAAGGAAGTCGATGCTGAGCTCGGCAGGCACGGCGCCACCGATCTTGAATACCAGGCGCATGGGATAGGTGCGACCCACGTCCAGCGGCATGCGCAGGCCGGTCAGGCGCAGGAAGGTGCCGGTCTCGGAAAGAACGGTTTCCTGGCCCTTCGGGATGAAGAAATCCATCCCGGGTTGGACGCGATTTTCACCCGACTCGACGATCTCCGCGCCCGTGGCGATCATCGTCTCGACGCCGATCAGACGATCGTCCTGCTGGACCTGGTCGAACAGCATGGAGACGATGGCGCTGGTGTCGTCGTCGCCCGATGCCCGCGTCCACGGATGCATGATCCGCAGGTTGCTCGTGAAGAACTCGCATGCCTGGGCCCGCAGGCCGACGCCCGTCAGGCCCAAGGCCAGAGCGGATTGCATGCAGGTGCGGCGCGAAATCAAGGTGCTCATTCGACTTCCCTGAAAAGAGTTGAAGACCGGTTCGTCACGGGTGGCGAACCAGGGAACGCATGCCGCGCCGCCAAGCAAAAGAGCGCCGCGCAGTGCGCGCGGCGCTCGACGACATGCAATCGCAGGCTTTACTTGGCCCGTGCGACGCGTGCAGCGCGCGTGGGGGCCGCCTCCGTCTGGATATAGATCGGGTTGCTGTAGAACCACAGGTCCGCCCAGGCGGCGACGTCGAAGGCGGAAAGCCTGACGCCATTCACCACGGGCAGATGGCTGGGGCAGCCGTTGATGTTGTTCCCGGTGAACGGCTTGCGGCCACCCACCGGCGGCACGTTGGTGCCCACCGTGGTGCAAGGAATGCGCAGGTTGTTCACGTCAGCGGCGTTCGTGAAGAAGTCGGGCAGCGGATTGCCGTTGGCGTCGGTCTCGAACGGGACCGAGGCCGGCATGTTGGTGCCGCGCAGACGGAAGTACTGCGACTGGGTGACCGTGACCGTGTGGGTCATGGCCACGGCGGGTGCACCGCCCACGTTCACGGTCGTCCAGTTGTTGCGGTTGAACACGGCGCGGATGCCGGCGGACGTGTTCTTGGCAGCGGCAGGCACCACGGGCTGGCCCGCACGCGGGTCTGGCGGCAGGTAGACGTCGTTGATGGTGGCGGTGCTGCCGTCCAGGCGCAGCCAGTCGGTGTTGCTGGGCCATGCCCCGGCGTAGTCCGGCGCGCCAGGCGTCTTGCGGCCGGTGACCAGGCCCCCGATCAGGTCGACATGGTCGAGCACCGGCAGGTTCAAAGGCTGCGTGATGCCCACCTGCAGCAGGGACGGGTTCGGGAAGTTGTACGGCGAGTTGCTGGGTGTCTGGGGGTCGCGGGCCACGATGGCCAGCACCACACTGGCGCCGGAAGGCACTGTCAGGCGTTCACCCATCGTGGCGCAGCCAGCGGCAGACGGGGCGCTGCTGTCGTTGGCTGCCGCAACGGCCAGGGCCTGGACCTGCGCCGCCGACAGACCCGTGCAGGCCACGAAGGCCAGCCGGTCGATGAGCTGTCCGCTGTCGACCCAGGTGTTGCCGCTGCGCAGGCCGTCGACGATGTTCTGCGGGTTCAGCCGGTCGGTGCCGTTCTTCACCAGGGTGAAGTTCTTCTGGTATTCGCCCGGCTCGAAGTCCAGGGTCGAGCGCCTGTCGTCCGGGCCGAAGATGCCCCGGTTGTGCCAGTCGGAACTGGCGAAGAACCAGAAGTTGCGGCCTTCGCCCAGCAGCGCGTCCCAGACGCCACCGATGACGGCGCCATACACGCCGGTGCCGCCGTAGGTGGTGCCGCCGACGGAGTCGGTCGGCACGCCGGCGATGTTGTTGCGGCGAGGGCGGTATTCACCGCGCTCGGAGGAAGCGCCATGGCCCGGCTGGGTTTCCATGCCGAAGGCCACGTCGGGAGCTGCGTTGTTGAAGTTGCGCAGGTGCTCGACGTTGAAGCCGTTGTTGCCGTTCGGGTTGAAGGGGCCCGCACGCTCCAGGTGGGCCGGGATGTAGTAGCTGGCGAAACGGTGGTTGGCCTGCATCCAGCGCACGGCTTCCAGGGTCTTGATGTGGCCGCGCTCGCCCAGACCGGTGGAGCCCGGAACCAGGCTGGGGATCAGCTTCTGACCGGTCTCGCTCCAGAAGGCCGATGCGGGCGAAGAGATCGTGCTGCCCGGCACGTCGCAGGTCCACTGGTTGCTGACGCCACGGCTGACGTCGGCACCGTTGCCGCGGTCGAAACAATAGGTCCACTGCGCCTGGGCGTTGGCATTGCCCAGCACCGTGCTCGGGCCGGCAATCTGGGTGCTGTAGATGGCAGCCGGGATCTGGCCCGTGATGACGGCCATCGACGTGTGCTCGTGGCCTTCGACGACGGACTCCAGGCCCAGGAACAAGGGCAGGTTCTTGTTGGAGGCCAGGTTCTCGATCAGGGGGTAGGCGAAGGACTGCAGTTGCTGCCAGCGCCACATGTTGGCGCCACCGGGGTTGCCCAGCGGTGTGACGCCGCTGTTGGCCCAGGTCGTCGTCGGACCCTGGTTCGTGAACGGATAGCCAGGCGTTGCCAGGCTCGGGTCTTCGGTCAGGGTGCAGTTGCGGCTGCCACTGCCGCCGTGGCCGGCTTGAACGAACCAGTCCAGGCCCCACACCGCGGTCGACTTGTGCACCTTCTTCTGCAGCGACAGCGAACCATCGGAGCAGGTGCTGTGGTTGTGGAAGTCGCCCGCCACGTACTTGCCGGCAGGTGAAGGCTGCGCGCCGGCGGGCGTGGCCGTCATGGCCATGACGCTGGTGGCTGCTGCGGCGATCGCGGCCAATGCGAGTGGGTGTTTGGTGAATTGAGGGGACATGGGTTCAGCTCCTGGGTTTGTCTGCGTGCTGGTGGACTCTAGGTAGGGCGATTGACGCTCCTGTGACAAGGGCGCCGGCCGGCCTGCCGATCGGGGTTGGACCCCTCGTTTCGGGGGGCGGGTTGGTCCGGAGCGGTTCAGCGCCGACCGGGAGCGTTGCCTGCGCCTTGAGCCTTCCCCTGAATCGGGGGGGCGGGTTTTCCTCGGCGCCAGGGTGGCGACGCAGCATCGTCATAAAGCCTCTTCATAGTGCGTTTACTCCAAGGCCAACCAGGAAGAGACCATGAAACTGCAGACCGTCGCCCTTCGATGCATCGCTGCCGCCGCAATGACTTGCGCGATCGGCTCAGCGAACGCCGTCATCACCTTCACCAACTCACCGGCCTCGCCGGTTTTCACAGGGGGCAGCGTCGACCGGTTCACCGACCTGACGATCAACAGCTTCCTGCCGGGCTTGTCGACGACGCGCGCTGCGGGTCCGTTCACCTACACAGCCGCCAGCACGGCGCTTGGGGCGTCGGAATCAGGGCTCTTCGTGGCGCCGCTCGCTGGCAACGTCGGCCTGTCCAGCGCGTGGTTCCAGGACTCGCTGGAAATTGCCCTCCCGTCGACGGGCATCCTGGGCTTCGGCGGCAACTTCTTCCTGTCGAACATGCTGGGTGAAGCGGTCGGGGCCAACACGGGTGGCGCCACGGGTACGCCGACCGTGACGATCACGGTCACCGACGTCAACGGCCTGAGCCTCACGCAGGCGGTGAATGCCTCGTCCACCACCTTCTCGGGCTTCATCTCCGACGTGCCGCTGAGCTCGGCGCGCATCAGCGTTGCGACGCTCAACAGCGCGCGTTTCATCACCGCCGACAACGTCGTCCTGTCGGCAGTGCCGGAGCCAGGCACCTACGGGTTGATGGCCCTGGGCCTGGGCGTCGTGTCGCTGCTGGCCCGGCGCCGTCGCCCGAGCTGAGGCGCTGGCCGTGCGCCGGGATGCGCCCCGCGGCGCATCCCTCCGCCCTCGTGGCTGCACGCCACCATGATGCCCCGATGAGTCACGAAGTCATCGACTTGTTCCCGACGCCCTTCCTCCGTGCGAAGGGCGTCTTGCCGTTCCCGCTGGTCGCAGGGCTGGTGGCGCACTTCAGCGGCCATGCCGACCGGGCCAACAACTCTTCGCCAAATCTGTCGCACACGCGCATGCTCAGTCCGGCGGAAAGTCCGCTGTTCGGCCAGGCGGCGCAGCTCATCACGCCCAAGCTGGTGGCGATGGGTGAACAGATGTTCGGCGAGGCCCTGGGCTGGTCGATCAAGGAGATGTGGGTCAACCTGCTGGACACCGGTGGCCACCAGGCCATGCACAACCACGCCAACAGCTTCATCTCGGGCGTGGTGTACCTGACCGCAACCCACCCTGAATCGCAGACCGTGTTCATGAAGTCACCCGGCGGCACCGACTTCGCCTTCCGCAACGACCACGCCAGGACCCAGCCCACGCCTTACAGCGCCGACAAGTGGGTGAGCCCTGCCCCCGCGCCCGGCGACCTGGTGCTGTTCCCCAGCTACCTGATGCACGCCGTGCCACCCAACCCCGGCGCGCTTCGCATCAGCCTGGCATTCAACGCCATTCCCACACGGCTGGACTCCTGGGGTTACAGCGTCGCATTCAGTGGCTGAAGCTGCCGCCCAGGCGCGTCGCCGCGCAGTGCTGGCGCTGATGGTGGCTTCCGGCTTTGCCGGGCTGGGCTACCAGATCGTCTGGACGCAGCAGGCCTCGCGCTGGCTGGGGCACGAGGCGGCGGCCGTGCTGGCCGTCATCACCGCTTTCTTCGGCGGCTTGGCGCTGGGCGCGCTGACCCTGGGCCGCCGCATCGACCGCAGCCCGCACCCGGCGCGCTGGTACGCCGGCTGCGAAGTGCTGATCGCGCTGTGGAGCCTGGTGCTGGCGCTGGCCATGGGGCCGATCAGCGACTTCCTGCTGGGCGTGATGGGCGCGCAGCCCAGCCCGCTGTGGCAGGGCTCGGTGGCCTTCCTGGGCTGTTTCCTGCTGTTGCTGCCGGCCACGGCGGCGATGGGGGCGACGCTGCCGGCCATGGAGAGCGTGCTGGCCGCGCTGAGCCCGCGCGCTTCGCCGATTGCCGCGCTGTACGCCAGCAACACGCTGGGCGCGGTGCTGGGTGTGCTGGCCACGGCTTTCTGGCTGGTGCCCGCCTTCGGCCTGGCGCGCACGGCGGCGGCCTGTGCGCTGTTGAACCTGCTGTGCGCCGGCATTGCGCTGGCGCTGGCGCCGCGGCGGCTGGTGCCATCGGCCGGGGCGCAAGCCGCCGAGCAGTCGTTGCCTGCGACGGGGCCGGTGTCTGCGTCCGGGCCTTCGCCAACGGCTGCGGCCACGGCGCCCAGCACCTGGCCGCTGCTGGCCGCCACCGGCTTCCTGGGCATCGGCTACGAAGTGCTGGTGGTGCGGGTGCTGAGCCAGGTCACCGAGAACACGGTCTACACCTTCGCCATCCTGCTGGCCATCTACCTGCTGGGCACGGCGCTGGGCGCAGCGCTGTATGCCCGCTGGGCACCCGCCGATGCCGGCCCGGCCTTGCGCCACAAGCTGGTGGCCTGCGTGGCCTGGGCCTGCCTGGCCGGCACTGCCAGCCTGTGGGCAGCGGAAGACCTGCGTGACTGGCCACTGGCCTGGCAGGGCGCCGTATCGGCCGGCCACATCGGCTGGGCGCTGCTGGGCGAAGCATTGCCGGCGCTGCTGGCCTTTGCGCTGCCCACGCTGGCCATGGGTGCGCTGTTCAGCCACCTGGCCACGCAGGCCCGCCGCGAAGGGGTCGGTCTCGGCCTCTCGCTGGGCGCCAACACCCTGGGTGCGGCGGCGGCGCCGCCCCTGGTGGCCTGGGTGCTGGTGCCCTGGCTGGGCAGCCTGGGTGCGCTGCTGGCCCTGGTGGCGGGCTACCTGCTGCTCATCGCGCCGGCGTCCTGGTTCAAGCCCTGGGCGGCGGGCGCAGCAGTGGCCACCGCCGGTGCGGCCCTGTTCGCGCCGCCGCTGGCCTTCATCGAGCTGCCCGAAGGCGGCCAGGTGCTGAGCTATCGCGAAGGTGCGCTGGCCGCCGTCAGCGTCGTGGCCGACGCCGACGGCGTGGCCCGGCTGCGCATCAACAACCGCCAGCAGGAAGGCAGCAGCGCCACGCTGCTGGCCGACGCGCGCCAGGCCCTGCTGCCGGTGCTGCTGCACCCGGCCCCCGGCCGTGCGCTGTTCCTGGGGCTGGGCACGGGCGTGACGGCGTCGGCCGCGGCGGCCGACCCGGCCTTGCAGGTCGATGCTGCCGAACTGCTGCCGGAGGTGATCGAGGCATCGGCCCTGTTTCGAAGCAGTGGCGGCGCAGGCGCCCACCAGGGCGGCACCGGCCCGCGCCTGATCGCGGCCGACGCCCGGCGTTTCGTGAAGGCCGCCGGGCCGGGCTACGACCTGATCGTCAGCGACAACTTCCACCCCGCGCGCAGCGGCTCGGGCCTGCTCTACACGGTGGAGCACTTCGGCGCGGTGCGCGCCCGGCTCCTGCCCGGCGGCATGTTCTGCCAGTGGATGCCTTTGCACCAGATCGACCTGGACACCCTGCGCAGCGTGGTGCGGTCGTTCCTGGCGGTGTACCCCGAGGCCGTGGCGGTGCTGGCCACGAACAGCCTGCAGACGCCCGTGTTCGGACTGGTGGCCCGGCCCGATGCGCCGCGGTTCAGCGTGCAGGCGCTGCAGGCGCGGCTGGCCGGCTACAGCGGGTCGCAAAGGCTGCCCGAATTCGGCCTGGCCGACCCGTTCGCCGTGCTCGGCAGCCTGGTGGCCGATGCCAACGCGCTGCGCCGTTTCGCCGGCGCCGCGCCGCTGAACACCGACGACCGCCCGGTGGTGGCCTACCGCGCGCCGCGCATCACCTACGCGCCCGATTCGCTACCCGCCGACCGGCTGCAGGCGCTGCTGGACGAACTGGCGGCGCAGCCGCTGGACCCGGCGGCGCTGGTCGACGCCGGCAGCGAACCCGCCTGGCTGCCCAGGCTGGCCGCGTACTGGGTCGCACGTGACGACTTCATCAGCGCCGGCCGCAACGTGCGCCCCAGTGGCGATGCCCGGCAGATGCTGGCGCAGGTGCAGGCGCCCTTGCTGGCGGTGCTGCAGACCAGCCCCGACTTCCGCCCGGCTTTCGACCCGCTGCAGCGCATGGCGCAGCAGCTGCGGAACAGCGAACCCGAAGCGGCGCAGGCATTGCTGGACGCGCTGGCCGCGATCGAAGCGCGGCGCGGGCCCGGGCCTGCATCTGCAGCGCTTGCGCAGCCGTAAGCGTTTCATTCGCGCTCCAGAGATCCTGCTCCTTCAGTCATGTCCAGGTCCTTCAACACCGCTGCAGTGCATGGCCTGGTCTGGTGCCTCGTTGTCATGCTGCCCTGGCTGGGGCTGGGCATGGTGCAGCGCCAGGCGCTGGGGCCGCTGCACGTGCACGCCATGCCGGCCGCCACCAGCGTGCACACGGGCGCCGAAGCGCTGCATCAGGCGTTGGACTGGTGGTGGGCCCGGGTGCAGCAGCAGGCGCATGCCCGCCAGCATGCGCGAGACCACGCCCAGGACCACGCCCTGAGCCATGCCCATGGGCACAGCCATGACGGCTGGCAGCGCCATCACCACGAACCTGGCGATGCCAGCGTGATGGCGCTGGACGCACCCGGTGAAGACCTGGGTGCACAGGCTGCAGCTGCGGCCTGGCTGCTGGCGCTGGGCGCCCCGGCGGGCGGCCTGCGCGTGGCCGTGGTGGCTGCCGCAGGGCACCGCTGGCCGCTGGCCGATGCGGCCCGCTTCGGCAGCTGGGGCACGGCGCCCCCGTTGCGGCCGCCCCGCGGCTGAGCCGCAGCCCGACCCCACCCTGTCCTATCCACTCCAGCAGGTGCCGATGCACCCGCCTGGAATCCGCCTGCGTGCGTGCACCCGCCTGCGTGCCTGCGCCTGGCCGTCATGCGGCGGCGCCGTGCGCCAACGAAAGAGCTTTTTCCATGCAACAGCTTCGAAACCGTTCAGGGCCAGGCCCTGGCTTGCGCAGTGCGTTTGCGCTGGCCGCGCTGGCCGCGATTCAGGCACCGGCAACGGCCCAGCCGTCTGCCCCGCAGCCCGTGCAACAGCCGGTCCAGCAGATCGAAATCAAGGGCCAGGGCCTGCGCAGCAGCGCCCAGGCGTTTTCCAGCACCACGCTGGACGCGCAACAAGTCCGCGACGCTGCCGTCAACCAGCCCGAGCTGCTGCTGCGCCAGGTGCCTGGCGTGGAATTGCGCAGCTACGGCCTGGGCGGTGTCGTCAACGTCGTCACTGTCCGTGGCTTCAATGGCGGCGCCCATGGTGGCGACCTGGGCATGGTCGTCGACGGCATTCCGCTGAACGAGGCGATGTCGCATTCAGACGGCTATGCCGACCTGAATGTCATCGTGCCGCTGGAGATCGAACGTTTTCAGGTCTATCGCGGCCCGGTGTCGGCGCTGTACGGCAACTTCAACCGCGGCGGGCTGGTGGCCATCGAAACGCGAAGGCGCGGCCACTATCTGCAGACCGATGCTTCGCTGGGCTCGTTCGCCACCGCTGACCTGCAGGCCGCGCTGGGCACGACGCTGGCGGGCGGCAGCGTCAACGCTGCCGCGCAGCTTTACCGCAGCGGCGACTTCAGGCCCGATTCGAAGTACACCCGCGGCACCGTCAGCGGCCGCTGGACGCTGGACATGGCCGAAGCCGGTGCCTTGTCGCTGTCGGCCCGGCTGCACCAGGGCGACTGGGATTCGGCCAGCTATCTGCTGCGCAGCCAGTTCGACGCCGGCGACCCCTACGGCAAGGACCCACGTGTGCGCCAGGACGGTGGCAGCAAGCACTTCGCCAGCGCGCGCGTCGACTACCAGCGGCCGTTGGGGTCCGGCACCCAGCTGCTGGGCTTTGCTTATGGCACGCAGCAGGATTACACCCGCTACTTCACGCGGCCCTTGAACGCCAGCACCTGGAGCCAACGCGAGGAAGACTACGACCGCCGCGTGGCCGGCGCGGGGGCCAGCCTGAACGGGCGCAGCACCCTGGCCGGCCAGGCCCTGGACTGGGTGGCCGGCGCCGAGATTTACCGCGAGTCCACCGACTTCCGCTTCTTCGAGGGCACACAGGCGCGCACCCGCGTCGCACCGGCCGGCTTCGACCGCCGCTACGACTTCAACAGCGCTTCCGCATTCACCGAACTGGCCCTGAACGTGGCGCCCTGGCTGCGCCCCACTTTGGGCCTGCGCCACGACCGCTTCACGGGCGACTGCAGCCGCCGGGGCCCGGAGACCGGCAGCGACCCCTGCAGCCGGCTGAACGAGGCCAGCCGCACGACGCCCAAGCTGGGCGTGGTGTCGACCGTGGCGCCGGGCCTGGACTTGCGGGCCAGCCTGGCCGAAGGCTTTGCGCTGCCACCCGGTGTGGCCAAGTACGCGGCCGGTGGCGCCGGTCTGGAGCCGACGGTGTTCAGGCAAAGCGAAATCGGCCTGAACTATCGGTCGGCAAGGCTGCGCGCCGACCTGGCCAGCTATCGCATCAGCAGCAGCAACGAAGTGCGCACGGTATCGCCAGGTGTTTTCGAGAACTTCGGCCGCACCTTGCGTCGCGGCGCCGAAGCGGCCTTGACCCTGACGCCTTTCGACAGCGTCGAGATCGGCCTGGTGGCCACGCGCATGAACGCCCGCATCGAAGAAAACGCGAACCCGGCCCTGGTGGGCAGGCAAGTGACGGGCGTGCCGCGCCAGACCACTGGCCTGACCCTGGGCTGGCGGCCGGCCGAAGGCTTTGGCGCCAGCGCCGAATGGCGCCGTGCCAGCGACAGCGCCGTCGATGCCGGCAACAGCGTCTTCGACGGCGGCTACAGCACGCTGGACCTGGGTCTGCAGTACGTCGGCCGCTGGGCCGGTACGCGTTACCGCGCCCATGCGCGCGTGCAGAACGCGGGCGACCGCGTCTATGCCAGCAATGCCTTCCTCATCGGCGGCCAGCGGCTGGTTGCGCCCGCTTCGCCGCGCGCCGTTCAGTTGGGCGTGCAGGCCGACTTCTGATGGCCCCGCCGACCTCGTCCCCATCGACTTTCAGTTTCACGACTTCAATCACCAAGGAACCAACCATGTCCAAGACCCTGAACACCCAGATCCACCGGCTGCAGCTGGTGGCCCTGCTGGCCCTGAGCAGCGCCGCCGCGCAGGCCCACGACATCGTGCTCGAACCGCAGCGCGACGGCGTGGCCGTGCGCTACGGCCATGCGCAGGACTGGCAGCAGGTGCAGGACGGCAAGCTCGTCGACCTGCAACTGCTGCGCGGCAGCGAAGCCCCGCAGGACCTGCGCGCCAGCCTGCGCCCGCGACGCATCGACTTCGTGATGCCGCTGCCCTCCGGCCGCCAGCCGCTGCTGGTGGCGGCGCGTTACGACAACGGCCTGTGGGCGCGCCTGCCGGCGGTGGGCAATGCCAAGCCGGTGTCGCGCAACACCACGCGGGTGATGCTGCCCGAGGCCACGGTGGTCAGCAACAACCTGAAGTTCGCCAAAGCCCTGATCTTGGGCGCCGACGACACCACGGTCTACAAGCGGACGGTGGGCCACCTGCTGGAACTGGTGCCGCAGCGCAACCCCGCCAGCCTGAAGCCCGGCGAACCGCTGGACGTGCTGGTGCTGTTCAGGGGCCAGCCGCAGGCCGACGTGGAAATCGAACTGAGCAATCTGGAAGACCTGCCCGGCAAGGAGCAGCGCTTCCGCAGCGACGCCAGGGGTCTGGCGCGCATCACGCTGCTGCCGAAGGGCGTGAACACGCTGGGCGCGCTTCACGAGCGCCCGAACGACGGCAGCCTGGGTGAAGCCTCACGCAGCGTGGGCGCAGACAAGTTCGTGCTGGCCGCGACGCTGAGCTTCGTGCGCTGAGCGCCGGTCGGGGAGACGGCTGGCGCCGGGCCTTCAGCCGGCCACGCGCACCAGCGCCGCCCCGGCCACCGCGATGTGCAGCAGCGTCACCACCACCGAAGCACCGTGCAGCCGTGCGAAGCGGGTGCGCTGACCGGCATCGGTGGCGCGGTTGATGGCGGGCATCAGCCACTGGCGGGCTGGAATGGTGGTCAGTGCAATGGCCAGGAGCCAGGTCGCGGCCACGCGGTCGACAGGCGCGGTGACGCTGGCGGCCAACGCTGCAGCCGCGATCACGAACACATAGAACGGCGGGAAGGCCCGTCGAATCAGCGCCCGCGCCTGTTCGGCGGGCAGGGCCGTGAACAGAAAAGCCGCGAAGCCACCGGCAAACAACAGCATGCCGCCAAAGAGCCCGCCCACCGTCAGCAGGCTGACGGTGCGCCACAGGTCGTCGAACATCTCACTGCACCTTTGCCGCGGGTTGCACGGCAGCTGCTTCGATCCGTCAGTCTGCGCGACTTTGCGGCCGGCTGCAGCGCCGGCGCCGATGCCCATTCAGGCCGGTGGAGATGAACCGGCCTGGTCGTGCCTTCGGGCCCGTACCGGGAGTCGCGCCGCGCGCCGCTGTGCAGCCGCGTGCCCAGCACCAGGGCCAGGCCCAGGCCCAGCAGCTGCCAGGCCGCCGGCTCCGGCACCACCGACGCCTGGCTCACGCCCGACAGGTTCAGGCGCCAGAAGCCGCCCTTCTGGTCGTTGGCGTTCGGGTCGTAGCTGGGCTGGTTCCATTCGGTCAGCAGGATGGGCGTCTCATTGCCGTAGCTGAAGCCCTGCGACAGCAGCGTGCCGTTGGCGGCGTTGAAGGCCGCCACCAGGGTGACGCGGTAGTTGCCGGCGGCCAGCGTAGGCAGCAGCAAGCCGGTGTCGAAGAAGCCCTGGCCCGTACCGATGGTGTCGTCGTCATCGACTTCGGCTTGCAGCGAGAAGTCGCCGTCCACGGCCGACCACAGGGCCATCGCAGGGTCGAAGTTCAGGCCGGATTGCCAGCTGTCGGTCCACAGCCGCACGTTGCTGGCGGCTTCGCTCACGCTGAAGTCGATCAGCACGACATCGTTGTGAAAGCGGATCTGGCCGCTGAGGCTGAAGTCGGCTGCAGCGGCCGGGGCGGCAGCAGCGAAGGCACTGCAGGCCAGCGCGATGGCCGCGGCGCAGCGGGTCAGTTGAGCTTGGGTTTGCATGGGGGTCGCTCCAGTGGGCTTCAAGGGGCCAGTGCCGGCGGGTTGGCCGGCGCCGTGGTCTGGGCCGAAGGCTGCAGGCGGTTGGTGCCGGTCTGCACTTCGAAGGCCGTGCCGAAGGTCTGCACGTTGCTGATGGTCTGCACCGTGTCGACGAACCACCACTCGCTCACCACGCGCTGCGGTGTCACGTCCACCAGCATGTAGCCGCGCTGGTTGCCATTGATGTACTTGAAGTGCGGGTTGATGCTGCGCAACAGTGCGGCAGTGTTGCCGTTGGGGTCGTTGAAGCCTGGCGACGAGACCGAGGTGCCGACGAATTCCACCGCGCGCGAGCCTTCGCCCGTGGCCGGGTTGTAGCCGCCACCGGCCGTGCTCGGGTTGTTCGGGTCCTGGCTCAGGTCGGCGGCCCAGCTGCTGTGGATGTCGCCAGTCAGCACCACGCAGTTCGGCACCGGGGGGTGCTCGGCCGTGCCCTTGAAGATGTCGTAGACCCGGTCGCGGGCCGGTTGGTAGCCGTCCCATTGGTCGCTGTTCAGGAACACGCCACCGCCTTGCGCCAGCGGTGCGCCCTGCAGCTTCAGCTGCGCGAACATCACGCCCTGACCCAGCAGCTTCCAGCGCGAAGGCGTGGTGCGCAGGCGATCGGCCAGCCAGGCTTCCTGCGTGGGGCCCAGCAGGGTGCGGCTGGGGTCGGCGAAGGCACCGGTCTGCACGAAGCCGTTGCCGAAAGGCGTGGGCACCGTGGCGGGCAGCTGCTCGCTGCGTGCCGACAGGCGCTGCTCCAGCATCACCAGTTCCATCAGGTCGCCGAAGCGGAAGGCGCGCTGGTTCTCGCGGCGTTTGGTGACGTCGGGAATGCGCACCGGCATCCATTCGTAGTAGGCCTGCAAGCCGGTGTTGACGCGTTGGTTCCAGTCGCCTTCGCCGCCCTCGCCGGTGCCGGGCGTGTGGTTCTCGGCGCCGTCGCGCCAGGCGTCGTTGGTGATCTCGTGGTCGTCCCAGATCGCGATCAGCGGGTGCTGGCGGTGCATCTCGATGGAGTCGGCGTCGCGCTTGTACTGGGCGTGGCGCAGGCGGTAGTCCGACAGCGTGACCATCTCGTTCGGCGGCTCGGGCGTGCGCAGGCTGCCGTAGACATTGGGGCCGTACTCGTACAGGTAGTCGCCGAGGTGGATGACGGCGTCGATGTCGGCGCGCTCGGCAATGCGGCGGTAGGCGTTGAAGTAGCCCGCCGCGTGGTTCGAGCAGCTGACCACGGCCAGGCGCAGGCGTGCGGTGGGGCCCACGGGCAGGGTGCGGGTGCGGCCGATGGGCGAGTCCTGCCCCAGCGCCGTGAAGCGGTAGTAGTAGGTGGTGCCGGGTTGCAGGCCGGCGGCGTCGACCTTGACAGTGAAGTCGCGGTCGGGGTTGGTCTTGGTCCGGCCCTGCTGCACGATCTGCGTCATGGCGGGGTCGGTGGCGATGGCGTAGGCCACGTTCACGGCGCCGCGCTGCCCGGTCGTCACCCGTGTCCACAGCATCACGCGCTGGGCCAGCGGATCGCCGCTGGCCACGCCGTGCTGGAACACGCTCTCGCCGCGGATTTCCTTCTGCAGCGCCATGGCTGGTGCTGCAGCGAGCGCCAGCGCGGCTCCGCCGGAACGTTGGAAGAAGCCGCGTCGGCTGGTGCCGACGGGCCTGTATTGGATGGTCTTGGGGCGGCCCATGTCGTGTGTCCTCGTCGTGGATGAATGTCGACGAGTGTCGGCAGGCACTTTGACAAGGTCGCGACAGGTCGAAACCGGCTGCTGCGAAATCGCGGCTCAGGGTAAGCTGGCCGCCCCCCGCACTTGCACTCGACGAAGCCGTTCCCGGCGTGTCCTTGCGGGGCCGCCGGCCTGGCCAGGCCGGCTTCCGGCAAGTCGACTAGGCGCGCGCCGCAGCCGGGTGGGCCTGATCGGCCAGCTTGAACACACGCACGGTCTCGGCCAGCTTGCGCGCCTGTTCGCTCAGGCTGCCGGCGGCGGCGGCGCTCTGTTCCACCAGGGCGGCGTTCTGCTGGGTGGTGCGGTCGAGTTCGTTGACGGCTTCGCCGACCTGGCCGATGCCCTGGGTCTGTTCCCGCGTGGCGCTGGAAATACGGCCGATGAGGTCGCTGACGTCGCGCACCTGGGCCACGATGCTGTTCATGGTCTTGCCGGCGTCGGCCACGAGGCGGGTGCCGTTTTCCACCTTCTCGGCGCTGGTGCCGATGAGCGACTTGATCTCGCGTGCTGCAGTGGCCGAGCGCTGCGCCAGGCTGCGCACTTCCGACGCCACCACCGCGAAGCCGCGGCCCTGTTCGCCGGCGCGGGCGGCTTCGACCGCCGCATTCAGCGCCAGGATGTTGGTCTGGAAGGCGATGCCGTCGATGGTGCCGATGATGTCGGAGATCTTGCGTGAGGACTGGGCGATGTCGTCCATGGTCTCGACGACCCGGCTGACCATCGTGCCGCCTTTCTCTGCTTCAGCCGAGGCGCTGCCGGCCATGCGATTGGCTTGAGCCGCGGTGTCGGCATTGGCCTGCACCGTCTGCGACAGCTCTTCCATTGCCGAGGCGGTCTGCTGCAGGTGACCGGCCTGGACTTCGGTGCGCTGGCTCAGATCGGTGTTGCCACTGGCAATTTCGCTGGAGCCCGTGGCGATGGAGTCCGATGCGCCGCGCACCGCGCCCACCAGGCGTGCCAGGCTCTGCTGCATGGTGCCCAGCGAGGCCAGCACGCTGCCGGAAGGTGCCGTGGCAGCACCCGGTACGGGGCTCAGGTCGCCTTCGGCCACGCGCTGCGCCGCCTGGCCCAGGGCCTGGGGCTCGGCGCCCAGCTGGCCGAGCACGCTGCGCGAAATCAGCCAGGCCAGCAGGCCTGCTGCCACCAGCGCCAGAGCCAGCGCGGTGAGCATCACGCCCAGGAAGCCGCCAGCTTCGTCCAGTGCCTGCTTGTTGGCGGCCTGGATGCGCGCTTCCTCGAAGTCGATGAGCTTGTTCACCGCCGCCAGCCACTTCACGGAGTCGGGCTTGGCCTGGGTCCACAGTTGTTCCTGCGCCGCCGCGGAGTCGCCATCGGCGACGAGTTTGGCGACACGCTGGGTGGTGGCCACGGCGCGGGCTTCGATGTCCTTGATGCCGGCATACAGCACGGCCAGTTCAGGTGCGGCGCCGGGCGCGCCGATGAGCTGTTCCAGCGGCCCTGCCGACCTGGCATAGAAGGCGGCCAGTTCCTCGATGGCCGTCAGTTCGCGCTGCCGCGCTTCTGGCGTGGCGGCCAGCACGACGTCGCGGATGGCGATGGCGCGGTCGTGCGCAGAACCGCGGAAATTGATGGCGTGGCGCTGAATCACCGCATTCTGTTCACTGTTGGCGCGCAGCGCGCTGTTGATGGTCTGCACCTTGACCATGGCCGTGACGGCCACTGCAGCCAGCAGCACCAGCATCAGGCCGAAGCCCAGATAGAGCCGGGTGGCCACGGTGGCATGGGAGATGAGCTTCATGGAAGGCACTTTAGACAGGGTTGGGAGCGAGGACGCCATAGTTATTGATAGAAAAAGCGACGCTCGATGGGAGAAAGTATCATTGATATCGACTGGAAGCCCGATAGTCTTGCTTGATCGCGCAAATATGATGAAAACACTCGAGACCATGACGCAGTTCACGTGTTTCCAGCCGTGGCGTCCCGGGCCGCAGGGTCGACGAAGCGGAGTGAAGTTGCCGCCGGAACCCGTGGGCTGTCGCAGCTTTCGGGGCGAGCCCTGGGTTCGCTCAGCCCAGGCAACTGTCCCGCCTGGGCGATGATTCGGCCCTTGCCCTTCTTCCTTCGCCCTTCGCCCTCCGCCCTTGTCGACGCAAACACCGACGCCCGCGTCCCGAACCGCCACCCCAGCCGCGAGTCCGCCTGCCATGAACGCCCCCGACCCGATCGCCGCCGATGCCGCCGCCGCGCTGGCCCCGCCCATGCCCCGCATCGACGCCGACCGCCTGTGGGCCAGCCTGATGGCGCTGGCGCGCATCGGTGCCACGGCCAAGGGCGGCGTCTGCCGCCTGGCGCTGAGCGAACTCGACCGCCAGGCCCGTGACCTGTTCGTGCACTGGATCCGGCAGGCCGGTTGCACGCTGCGCGTGGACGCCATCGGCAACCTCTTCGCGCGCCGTGAAGGCACAGAACCCGGGCTGCCGGCCGTGGCCACCGGCAGCCACATCGACACCCAGCCCACCGGCGGCAAGTTCGACGGCAATTACGGCGTGCTGGCCGGGCTGGAGGTGTTGCGCACGCTCGACGAACACGGCATCCGCACCCGGGCGCCGCTGGAACTGTGCGTCTGGACCAACGAGGAAGGCTCGCGCTTCGTGCCTGTGATGATGGGCTCGGGCGTCTATGCCGGTGCCTTCACGCTCGACCACGCGCTGGCTGCCACCGACCGGGATGGCCAGAGCGTGCAGGCGGCGCTGGCTGCCATCGGCTATGCCGGCACCGCACCCGCCTCCGTGGCCGAAGGCGCGCCGCGCTTCGGCGCCTACTTCGAAGCCCACATCGAACAGGGCCCCGTGCTCGAAGACAGCGGCGACGTCATCGGCGTGGTCACAGGCGCGCTCGGCCAGCGCTGGTACGACGTGGTCGTGACCGGCCTGGAGGCCCATGCCGGGCCCACGCCCATGGAACTGCGGCGCGACGCGCTGCAGGCCGCACTGCCACTGATGCAGGCCGTGGACGACATCGCCCGCGCCCAGGCGCCGCATGCCCGTGGCACGGTGGGCTGGCTGCAGGTGTTCCCGAATTCGCGCAACACCATCCCTGGGCGGGTGAGCTTCACGGTCGACTTCCGCCACCCCAGCGACACCGGCCTGCAGCACATGGACGCGGCGCTGCGCGAAGCGATCGCGGCCGTGCAGGCCGGTGGCCGCGTCGCGGTCAGCCTGGAGTCGGTGGTGTATTTCCCGCCGGCGCCCTTCGACGCCACGCTCGTGGGCCAGGTGCGCGCGGCCGCAGCGCGGCTGGGTTGCAGCCACCGCGACATCGTCAGCGGCGCCGGCCACGACGCGGTCTACGTGGCGCGCACGGCGCCGGCCGCGATGATCTTCGTGCCCTGCAAGGACGGCATCTCGCACAACGAGGTCGAAGACGCGCAGCCTGCCCACCTGGCCGCCGGCTGCCAGGTGCTGCTGGAAGCGATGCTGCAAGCTGCCGGCCGCGCGCCTTGAACAGGCTGCAGCCCCAGCCGCTGACCGCTGCGGCCTTCGCGCCCTACGGCTCGGTGATCGCGGCCGCAGCCGGTGGCGCGGCCGTCAACGACGGCAGTTCCAGCCGCCACGAAGCCGTGTCGGCGCTCGACCTTCAGCGCGATGGCGGCAGGGCCGTGCTGGCCGTGTACGAGGCGCGTGCGCGCCAATTTCCGTTCCTGGCGCGGGGGCTGGAAAGGCATCGCTGGTCTGACCAGGTCTTCCTGCCGCTGGGTGGCGCGCGCCGCTGTGTGCTGCTGGTGGCGCCGGCCAACCTGGCTGCGCCGCGCGTGCAGGACTGCCTGGCTTTCGTCAGCGACGGGCAGCAGGGCCTGCGCCTGGCGGCCGGCACCTGGCACCACGGCCTGCTGTCACTGGACGACGGGCCCTGGGCGGTGCTGGAACGGCGGGCCGCCGCGCCTGATTGCGACGAACACGCGTTCGGCGAGCCGCTGGAACTGACCTTCTAGCGCCCCAGGCCGGCGCCGGCCAGCCGTTCTGCCAGGGCCACCAGCGCGCGGTCGCTGCCGCGCGGGCCGAGCAGGCTCAGGCCCATGGGCGCGCCGTCGCGGCCGGCCAGGGGCAGGCTCAACTGCGGCGTGCGCGCCAGCCCTGCCGCGCACAGCAGCCGGATGGCGCGGTTGCGGTAGTCCTCGAGCCCGCTTTCGGGTTCGGCGCGCAGCGGCGCGATGTCGGGCATGGTCGGCAGCAGCAGCACGCCGTCGCTGCCCAGCAGCGCATCCAGGTGGGCCGCAAAGCGTTCCCGGAAAGCCGTGGCATCGGCCACCTGCGCGTCGCTCACGCCGCGGCTGAAGGCAAAGCGCTCGGCCACGCCCGGGCCCAGCGGCGGTGCATAACGCTCGATCAGCGGGCCATCGGTCAACCAGGCTTCGCGGCCCTGCAGATAGCGGAAGTGCCAGAACATCGCGTCGAAGGAATCGAGCACCACGTTCACCGGCGTGGCGCGCCCGAGCACGGCCTGCACCTGTTCCGCTGCTGCATGCGCGCTGGACTCGGCGGCCGGGGCCAGCTGCGACCAGAGGTCGCTGGGCCACAGCAAGCGCGTCGGCGCCGGCACCGCGTCGGCGCCCAGCAGCACATCGGCCACGCGGGCGAAGCTGGCCATGTCGCGCGTGAACCAGCCGCAGGTGTCGAAACTGGGCGCCAGATCGAGCGCGCCTTGCAGGCTGACCCGCGCATGGGTCGGCCGCAGGCCATACAGGCCGCAATGGCTGGCCGGTGCGCGCACGCTGCCGCCAGTGTCGGTGCCCAGCGCCAGGTGGCACAGGCCGTTTGACACCGCCGAAGCCGAACCCGAGGAAGAACCGCCGCTGATGCGGTCGGGCGCCGCGCCGTTGACGGGCGCGCCGAAGTGCGCGTTCTGGCCGTTCATGCTGAAGGCCAGTTCGTCGGTGACCGTCTTGCCCACGAAGCGCGCGCCGGCATCCAGCAGGCGCTGCACCGTGGGCGCCGTGCGCGACTTGATGCCGCTGAGCGCCAGCACGATGGGGTTCCCGCCACCGGTGGGGTAACCCGCCACGTCGAACAGGTCCTTGGCTGCGAAGTCCAGGCCGGAAAGCACGCCCGATGCCGCGTGCGGCACGGGTGCGTCGGGGTAGGGAACGAAGGCGTGGGCGTGGCGGTCGTCGATCATGCGGAGGCTTGTGTTTCGGCCGCAGCGGCCTGGGTGAGTGCGGTGTGCAGGCAGCGCGCGCGGTGTCCGGGTGCAATCTCCACGGCCGGCGGCTGCTGCGTGCGGCAGCTTGGGTCGGCCCAGGGGCAGCGCTCGGCGAAGGCGCAGCCCGGGGGCAGCTTGCTCAGGTCGGGCGGCGAACCGGCGATGGTCACGAGCCGCTGGCCCTTGTCCATCGCGCCGTGTGCGCGGCTGCGCAGCAGCGCCAGCGTGTAGGGGTGGCGCGGTGCGCGGATGAGCTCGCGCGCCGTGCCTTCTTCGACGATGCGCCCGGCATACATCACGGCGATGCGGTCTGCCACTTCCAGCGCCGCGCCGATGTCGTGGGTGACGAAGACGATCGACAGGCCCAGTTCCTGCTGCAGCTCGCGCAGCAGGATCAGCACCTGGATCTGCACCGTGGCGTCGAGCGCGGTGGTGGGCTCGTCGGCCAACAGCAGCTGCGGGTTGCAGGCCAGGGCCAGCGCGATCATCGCGCGCTGGCGCATGCCGCCGCTCATTTCGTGCGGGTAGGCCGCCAGGCGCCGTTCGGGGCTGGGAATGCGCACCCGCTCGAAGAGCTTGAGCGCGCGGGCATGGGCCTCGGCCGCCGACACGCTCTCGTGGCGGCGGATGCTCTCGACGATCTGCGCACCCACGGTGTAGACCGGGTCCAGCGCCAGCAGGGGTTCCTGGAAGATCATGCTCGCGACCTTGCCCCGGTAGTCGGCCAGTTCGCGGTCCTTCATGCCCAGCACGTCGCGCCCGGCGACGACGAGCCTGCCGCCGAGCTGCGTGCGCCGCGCGGCGTGCAACATCAGCATGGTGCGCAGCGTGACGCTCTTGCCGGAGCCGCTTTCGCCGATCAGCGCCACGGTCTCGCCACGCCGAACCTGCAGGCTGACGCCGTTCACTGCCCGCACCGGCGAGCGGCCGCCGGTGAAGGCGACGCTGAGATCGCTCATGTCCACCAGCAGTGGCGCTTGCACGGCCGCGTTCATGCCGCTGCCTTTGCCAGGGCGCCGCCAGCCAGCGTGTGGCCGCTGCCGGGTTCATGAATCAGGCAGGCCACGCCTTCGGTCACGCCGGGCAAGGCCAGCGCCTTGCGCGAAGGCACGACCTGGCCGCACACCGCCTCGGCCTTCGGGCAGCGCGGGTGGAAGCGGCAGCCGCTGGGCGGGTTGATGGGGTTGGGCGGGTCGCCGGCCAGTGGCGCCACGAGCGTGCGGCGGTCGGGATCCATGCTGGGCATGCTGGACAGCAGCGCCTTGGTGTAGGGGTGGCGCGGCGTGTTGAACAGGGTTTCGGCCGCGCCCACCTCGGCCACTTCGCCCAGGTACATCACCATCACCCGGTCGGAGATGAAGCGCACCACGTGCAGGTCGTGGCTGATGAAGACATAGGTCAGGCCGAACTCGTCCTTCAGGTCGAGCAGCAGGTTCAGCACCTGGGCTTCGACGCTCTTGTCCAGCGCCGACACGGCTTCGTCCAGGATCACGACGCGGGGCTGCAGGGCCAGTGCCCGCGCGATGTTCACGCGCTGGCGCTGGCCGCCCGACAGTTCGTGCGGGTAGCGGCCGCCGAAGCGTGAAGGCTCCAGCCCCACCTTGGCCAGCAGGGCCCGCGAGCGGGCCACCGCTTCGGCCGCGGACACGCCGTGCACCTGCGGGCCGAAGGCGATGCTGTCCTCGATGGTCAGGCGCGGGTTCAGGCTGGCGTAGCTGTCCTGGAACACCATCTGCACCTGGCGGCGGTACTCCTTGAGCGGCAGGTCGCGGCTGCCGACCTTGGCCCCGTCGAAGACGACTTCGCCGGCAGTCGGGTCGATCAGGTGCATCAGCAGGCGGGCGGTGGTGCTCTTGCCACAGCCGCTTTCGCCGACCACGCCCAGCGTCTCGCCCGGCAGCACCTGGAAGTTCAGGTCGTCGACGGCCCGCACCACGCCGCCGCCGCGGCCGAGCACGTCCTTCTTCAGCGGAAAGTGCTTCACCAGGCCCTGCACCTGCAGCAAGGGTCTGGGCGCCGAAGTCTGCATCACTTGTTGTCCATGGCAGCGCGGAGCGAATCGCTCAGCAGGTTGAAGGCGATGGAGGTGATGAAGATCATCACGCCCGGCAGTGCAGCGTGCGCAGCGTGTTCAGCATCAGGCCCCATTCGGGCTCGGGCGGCCTCACGCCCAGGCCCAGGAAGCTCAGGCCGCTGGCCAGGATCATGCTGACAGCGATGAGGCTGGTGGCGTAGACGAAGATGGGCCCGAGCACGTTGCCCAGCACGTGCACGCGCACGATGGTGAAGGCGTTGGCGCCGCTGGCGCGGGCGGCCTCGACATAGTCGCGGTTGCGCACCTGGGTCGTCACGCTTTCGGCCACGCGGGCAATCGGCGGGATGAACACGATGGTCAGCGACAGCAGCGCGTTGCCGATGCCTGCACCCAAGGCGCCGCTCAACGCGATGGCCAGCAGCACGCTCGGAAAGGCGTAGAACACGTCGACCGTGCGCATGATCGCGGTGTTGGTGAAGCCCCCCGCATAGCCGGCCAGCACGCCGATGGCCGAGCCGATGAAGAAGGCCAGGATCACCGGCGTGATGCCCATGAAGAGACTGAGGCGGGCGCCGACGATGAGCCGGCTGAGCATGTCGCGGCCGAGTTCGTCGGTGCCCAGCGGGTGGCCCTCGGTGCCGATGGGTTTCAAACGCGCCAGCATGCTGCTGGTCTGCGGGTCGGCCGGGGCAATCCAGGGGCCGAACAGCGCCATCGCCAGCAGCGCCAGCACGATGGAAGCGGCGACCCAGAACACCGGGTCGCGCACGACGCGCGCACCCACGTTGCCCCAGTAGCCGCGTGAACGCTCGGCGGGGGCGGCAGACGGCAGGGCCGCGGAGGCGGTGGTGGTGTTCATGCCGTCAGCTCCGGGCAATGCGGGGGTCGAGCAGCGACTGGATGATGTCCACCACCACGTTCAACACCACGAAGAACATGGCCAGCACGAGGATGGTGCCCTGCAGCAGCGGCAGGTCGCGCTGGAAGATGGCGCTGTTGAGCAGGAAGCCGGTGCCCGGCCAGGCGAACACGGTCTCGATGAGGATGCTGCCGCCGAGCAGATAGCCCAGCTGCAGGCCCATGACGGCCAGCGCCGTGGGCGCGGCGTTCTTGACGACGTGGCGAAACACGCCGAAGTGCGTCAGGCCCTTGGCCCGCAGGCCGACCACGAATTCCTGGGCCAGGATCTCGGCCACCAGCGCCCGCACCGTGCGTGCCACGATGCCCATGGGGATGACGCTCATCGTGATGGCCGGCAGCAGCAGGTGCTTGACGTGTTCCCAGTTCCAGACCCAGTTGTCGCTGCCACCGGGGCCGGCGCCAGTGGCCGGCAGCCAGTTGAGCTGTGCCGCGAACACGATGACCAGCACCATGCCCAGCCAGTAGTGCGGCACGCTCACGCCCAGCACGCTCAGCATCGAGGCGCCGCGGTCGACCCAGCTGTTGCGGAAGTAGCCGGCCACGAAGCCGAACAGGCAGCCGAAGAAGAAGCCGATCAGGGTGGCCACCACGGCCAGCCGCAGCGTGTTCACCACCGCCGTCATCACCTCGGTGGTGACAGGGCGGTTGCTGGCAATGCTGGTGCCCAGGTCGCCCTGCAGCGCGCGCCAGACCCAGCTGAAGAACTGCTCTGGCAGGCTGCGGTCGAAGCCGTAGAGCGTGCGCAGCTGGTTTTGCAGTTCTTCGCTGGCGTCGGGCGGCAGGATGGCGAACAGCGGGTCGCCCGGTGCCAGGTGCACCAGGGCAAAACAAACCAGCGCAACGCCGGCCATGATGGGCAGCGTGTAAAGCACACGCTGCAACAGGTAAGCCAGCATCGCGAGGAGTCCTGGAGCCTTGGATCAGTCGATCGTCATCGTGGCGATGTCGATGAACCAGCTGCGCGGCTGCACCACGTTCTTGACCTTCGGGCTCATGGCGCGCGGGCCCACGTCGTGCGCGATCCAGACGAAGGGCGCGTCTTCGACGATGTGGGCGTGTAACCGGGCCAGCGCGGCGTCACGCGTCTTTTCGTCGAACGAAGTGCGCGCATCGGCCACCAACTTGTCGACCGTGGCGTTGCCGTAGTAGCCCCAGTTGTTGCTGACCGGGGGGAAGGTCTTGGTGCTGACGAAACGCACCATCGCGAAGAACGGGTCCATCGCCGCGAAGCTCACGTTGATGGCGTTGGCGCCATTGGCCGTGGGGTCCTTGGCGCCGCGACGCCAGTTGGTGAACAGGGTGTTCCACTCGATGACGTCGAACTGCACGTCGAAGTGGCACTGCTTCAGGCTCTGCTGCACGAACTCGTTCATCGGCAGCGGCTGCATCTGACCAGACCCGCTGGCGCTGATCTGCACTTTCACCTTCAGTGGCTTGGCCGCGCTGTGACCGGCTTCGGCCATGAGCTTCTGCCCGGCGGCCACGTCGTAGCGGATGTCGAACTTGGGGTTGCCCCACCACGGATGACCGGGGGGCACCGTGCCTTTGGGCGGCGCCATCATGCCGCCCAGCAGCTTCATCAGGCCCAGGCGGTCGACGCACAGGTTGGCGGCCTGGCGCACGCGCTTGTCGAGCCAGGGCGAGCCTTCGACGAAGCTCAGCTGCCAGGGCCAGACGTGCGGCTGCTGGTTGAAGTAGACCTTGTTGCCGCGGCTCTGGATGACGCCCATGGCGTCGGGCGAGGGGGCCTCGATCCAGTCGACCTGGCCCGACAGCAGCGCCGCCGTGCGGGCATTGGCCTCGGGCATGGGCAGCATCACGACGCGGTCGATCTTGGGCGTGCGCTTCGGGTCCCAGTAGGCCTTGTTGGCCACCATCTCGAGTCGCTCACGCGGCACGAAGCGGGCCATCCTGAAGGGGCCGGTGCCGCTGGCGTCGGAGGCGAAGGCGGTCCAGGCGGCCTTGGACTTGTCGGCCGGCGTGGCCCCGGCGGCGGCGTCGAACTTCTTCTGCCAGTGCGCGGGGCTGGCCATGAAGAGGTTGCTCAGGTTGATGGGCAGGAACGAGTCGGGTTCGCTGGTGGTGAGCTCGACCGTGAGGTTGTCGATCTTGCGGGCGCTGCGCAGCGTGGGCATGCGCGATGCCGTCACGCCCACCTGGCTGGCGTCGAAGTGCACGGCGTCCTTGTCGAGCACCTTGCGCACGTTCCACACCACGGCGTCGGCGTTGAAGTCACTGCCGTCGTGGAACTTCACGCCAGGACGCAGCTTGAAGACCCATTTCGTCTTGTCCTTGGCGTCCACCGCCCAGCTCAGCGCCAGGCCGGGGATGAGCACGCTGGGGGCGTCGGCTTTCGACAGGTCCCAGTGCGTGAGCGCGTCGTACATGGGGATGCCAGTGAAGCGGTTGCCCTCGAAGCCCTGGTCGGGTTGGCCGAGCGTGCGCGGGATGTCGGCGGCCGTCATCGCGATGCGCAGCACCTTTTCCTGGGCCAGCGCCGGCGCGGCCAGCGTGGCCATGGCCAGGGCGAGCAGGCTGGTGGTGACGAGGCGGCTGCCGAGACGACGGGCGGTGAACGAAGGCTGGATGCTCATGGGCTCGTGGGGTGGGGTTGGGAAAGTGGTCAAAGTGAGGGCCGCAAGGCGCGTGCCATCAATCGATTGCAGGGCCCGACAACACCATTGCAAGGCCCGGGCCCAGGCCTGTCCAGGGTCCTGTCTCGACCCCGTCGACCGCGCCCGCGGGCGGCGCCAGCGCCATGCGCAGGGCCTCGTGCAGCGCGAGGTCGACGTTGTCCAGCACGGGCACCGGCAGTCGGCCTGCCAGTGGCGCAGCCAGCCCGGCGAGCCCGGCGCCGCCCAACAACAGCGAGCGCGCCTCGGGCCAGCGGCGCAGTGCCTGCAAGCCGGCCTCGGCCAGCCATTCCACGGCCTGCTGCGGTTGTGCTGCCATCTCGCCGCCGCTCCGTGGCAGGGCGTGCACGCCCAGCATCGGTGCAGGCAAGGGCAGGGACTGGGCCAGCCGATGCAGCATCGGCACCCAGGACGCGCCGCCGGTCAGCACGACGAACGGGCCCATGGCTGCGGCGGCACGCATCGAGGCCTCGGCCAGGCCCAGCACCGGCGCTGCGCTGAGTGCGCGCAGGGCGAACAGGCCGGGGTCGCCGAAACAGCCCAGCAGCACGGCCGAAGGCGCGCCGTCCTGCTGCACGGACTGGGCATAGGCTTCCAAAGCGGCATGCGCCGCGACTGCGGCACCCACTTCGCCAGTGATGTAGCGCGGGCCGAAGGCCGCTGTGGCAACGCGCAGGTGCACGCGCCGGGGCAGGGTGGCTGCGGCGCGCTGCGCGCCGGCTTCGAGCAAGGCAGTGACGGAGCGGCTGGTGTTGGGGTTGATGAGCAGCAGCGATGGCGCGTTCGGGACGGGGTTCATGGCGGCTGTGCTTGCGGTTTGCGTGCCGGGCAAGAGAACCCGAAACCGCACGATTCTGGTGCGATGAGACCGAAGACGGTGCAAGACCCTTCTCGGCCCATGGCTTGGCCAGGGCCGTTTCGATGGACGATCAGGGTTCGCACTGCCCTGCGACCCGGGTGGTTCCGACCTTGTCGGCGGCCTCGGCGGCAAGCGCCTACAGTTCGGCCAGCCAGGGCTGAACGAAGGCAAACCAGCCGCCGACGGCGAACAGCAGCGCCGACGCACCGTAAATCCACGCCGACCGCCGCCGCTGCGCCATGCAGGCCTGGCGCAGGGCCGGGTCCAGCGGGCAGGGCGCGTAGCGCTGCTGCCACTGCGCCGCACCACCCAGGGCCATGAACAGCGCACCGATGCCGAAGACCCAGGCCTTGTGCTCGCTGAGCCAGACGATCTGCGGGAACACCGACACCAGTGACGCGAGCGCCGCCCCGGCCCCCAGGGTGACCAGCAGGGCCGGCAGGGCGCAGCACACCAGGGTCGACGTGCCGGCGAACAGCGCCAGCCACGAGGACGCTGCGCTGCGTCGCTGCTCGGCCCGCCCGTCGCTGCTTTCCGCCAGGACCTGGCGGGCAGCGTCGTGCGCCGACACCTCAGCGCTCCTGGCGCGCGGCGCGCGATTCGGCCCGGATCTGCGCCACGGTCTGGGTCACCATCTCGGTGGCGACGATGTCGTAGCCGGCTTCGCGCACTTCGCTGGCCACGCGCACGGAGTCGAGCGTCTTTCCGGCCTTCGGCTCGACGGCAACGACTTTGTTGCGCAGGTCGATGAAGATGGGGCCGGCCTCGGGGATGCCCTTGAGCCTCTTCTCGATGCCCTGGGCGCAGAAAGAACACACCATGCCATTGACCTGCAGCTTGACGCTGGAGCCTGGCTGCGACCAGGCGGCACTGGCCGGCAGAAGAAGCGCTGCAGCGCAGAGCAAGCCAGCGCCGGCGCGGCGCAGGGAGGACATGGAACGTGGGATCGGTTGCATGGAAAAGCTCCTTGGTGAGTTGGGGTGGCGGCGTCGGCACGCCGCCGCCGTGGCTTGGGCGGCCCGGCTTGCGGCTCAGTAGGCCCACATGAAGTTGAATTGCGTGCCCTCGCGGTTCCGGCCGATTTCGACGAACAGCCCGCGGTGGATGAAGCGCAGCATGGGCGTGACGACACTGCGCTCTTCGCTGGCATAACGCGTGCGCTTGGCCTCCAGGATGAACCAGGGCTGCACCTGCTCGTAGTCCACCTCGTAGAACGAGAAGCCGGCGCGCAACCACTGGGTGTCGTGGCGCAGCCCGCTGCCGCGCATGGGCTCGACACCCGCGCCCAGGTACAGGCGCGTGGTCTCGTAGTCGGCCATCACGGCTGGCGACCAGAAGTTGCGATCGCCCGCCCAGGCGTGGCCGCGTGCCCGGCCCACGGCGCCGACGAACCACAGGTTGGCCTGGGCGTGCGGCAGGTTCCAGCGCTTGACGAGCCGGGTGTAGGTGAGGCCTGCGGCCTCGCGCTCGAGGTGCTGGCGATGCAATCCAGCATGCCGCAGTGGTTCGTCCCAGCGAGTGGCCATGACACCGAAGGCATCGCGTCCGGTCACGGCGTAGTTGACGGCGAGATCGCGCTCGCCGCTGCTGTTGAAGTCACCCATCAACATCAGCGCGCCCTCGCTGCCCATGGGCAGCGCGTGGGCCGAGGCTGCACAGGTCAGTGCAAGGGTCGCCAGAACATGCTTGCCCAGTTGCCGCAGGCGCATGGACGAGGAAGACGCAGGGGTCATGAGAATAGGGCTCGAAGGCTGGAGACGGGGGCCACGAGGGGCCACCAATTGCGACCCCGGATGCACATGCCGGGGTGGCGTCGCAGCGCGGGCTGCAAACTGCATGCAGCGCACACGAAGGTGGGGCGGCCCGCGATGGACTGCCCTGGCCTCAGCGTCGAGGTGGTCTGAAGAAGGGGTCGGGCTCGCCTGCGGGCGCGACAACGGCCAGGGCCGTGTGGGCGGGGTCAACGGCCACCATGATGCTCTGCGGGGTCTCGCCGACCGTGGCCAGGGCCGACGCGCAGAACAGGCAGCAGCCGCAGGCCGTGCCGACGCCGTGGCCAGGCTCGTCTTCGCTGCTGCCCGGTTGACCGGGTGTCGTGTCGGCCACAGCATGGCAGGGCGGGTGACTGACGCTGTGGGTGTCGGACATCGGCGCAGGCAGCGCAAGCGGCGACGCCATCGACACCATCATCTCGGCGGATGCCCATGCGCGCAACGGCAGCAGCGCCAGCAACAGCCACAGGCATCCAAGAACCCAGGCCGAACGCCGGGGCAGTGGTTGCGGCCTGGCACGCCGGCCAGGCTGGTGCAGCGATAGCGACGAGGGCAAAGCAAACGTGCTCACGGCCCTAGCGTAGCAAAACTCGCCTCGTGGCGTGCTGAACAGCCCCGCTGCCGGCCCGCCAGGCCTGGGGCTTTTGCCGCATCCAGCCCCGGCTTTCTGCGCCTGGCCTTCAGGCGGGACCTTTTGTCGAGACCGTGGTCAGGGCCTGGCGACGCCGCGCCAGCAAGCCAAAGCAGCCAAGGCCGGCCATGAGCAGCGCCAGGCTGCCGGGCTCGGGTACCGGCGCGGCCATCGCGAAGTTGCCCGCTTGCAGGAAGTCGGCGTTGCGGGGCAGGCCGGCCACGCCCAGGTCCACCGCCCACAACGCCCACGTGAATTGTTCGGGTGCCAGGCCGTTGCTGGGCAACAGGCTGCCGGGAATGGTGGCGAAGATGTCGCTTCCAGAAATGGCCACGGTCAGGGGATTGCCGCTCAGGATGCCGGTGCCGTCGGCGCGCAGCGTGGCGGCGCTGTTGAAGCGCACGTCGCCGAAGCCGATCGGGCCGAAGGGCTGGTTCACGGCACCGCCACGGTCGAAGCCGAACACGTAGGCCGCGTTCGTGGCCCCGGCGATCGGCCCCGCCACCCGCGCATGCAGGGTGAAGCTGTTGGCTTCTGGGTCGTAGCTGACGTCGGCAGCCAGCAGGTCCAGCGCTGGAACTGCCGTGCCGGTGAAGCTGGCGAGGTAGTCGCCAGCGGGATCTGTGGCTGCCTGCGCGGCGCCGGCGCTCAGGGCCAGCACAGCGGTGATGAGGGCAAACTTGGACATGATGATCTCTCCGATCGGTTGAAGTGGGAAACGCCGGGCGCGACGCGCCGGCATCCCCTTGACGGAGAGAAGCCGCATTCGGATGCACCCCAAGAACTAGGGGGGTGTGCCAGGCGGCTGTTGGCCGCGGGCTGGCGGGCTCAGGCGGCCATCAGGGTTCTGACGTGGGCCGCGCTGCCGCTGGCCAGGCCATCCAGGCTGTAGCCCCCTTCCAGGATGGACACCACCCGGCCCTGGGCGCTGGCCGAGGCGACAGCCAGCAGTTCCTGCGTGATCCAGGCGAAGTCATCGTCGCTGAGCTTCAGGCCCCCCAGCGGGTCGAGTTCATGGGCGTCGAAGCCGGCGGAGATGATCAGCAGTTCTGGCGCAAACGCCTGCAGCGCCGGCAGGACTTCGCTGCGCATCCCTTCGCGGAATGCTTCTGAACCGCTGCCGCGGGCCAGCGGCACGTTGACGATGTTCCGTGCCACGCCAGATTCCCGCCGCGAACCCGTGCCCGGGTAGAAAGGCGACTGGTGGCTGGAACCGAAGAAGAGGCCGGGGTCGTCGTAAAAGGCCTGCTGCGTGCCGTTGCCGTGGTGCACGTCGAAGTCGACCACGGCCACGCGCTGCAGGCCGTGCTGATGGCGCGCGTGCAGGGCCGCGATGGCCGCCTGGTTGAACACGCAAAAGCCCATGGCCTGACCCCGTTCGGCATGGTGGCCGCAGGGCCGGGTCGCGCAGAAGACGTTGCTGGCGGCGCCGCTCATCACGGCGTCCACCCCGGCGCAGGCCGCGCCCACGCAGCGCAGCACTGCGTTCAAGCTGCCCGGCGACAACACGGTGTCTCCGCCGTCCAGGGGTTGCAGGCCGCGAGCGGGCGCCACTTCATGCACCCATTGGACGTAGTCGCTGCTGTGCACGCGCTGGATCTGCTCGGCCGTACCCAGTGGCGCCTCGCGCCACTCCAGGCGGGCGAACTCCGGCCGCTCCAGGGCGCGCCGCACCGCGCGCAGGCGCTGAGGCGATTCGGGGTGGTGTTCGCCCGGCAGGTGCTGATAGCAGTCGTCGTGGGTGTAGATCAGGGTGGTCATGGCAGTGTGGCGGCAGATGAGACGTTGTTGACTTTTTGGGGTGACTTGGTGGTAACCCGATGAGGGTTAACGCTATATACTTCCGTCAATTGCTTCGCATCGTGAAAGAGAAACGTCATGTCCCGTCTGAGCCAAACCCTGCCGTCCGCCCCCCGGGGCGATCTGTTCCTGGGCCTGAAGGGCCTGCTGCGCGACACCGCGTTCATGATCGACGCGATGATGTTTCCCGGCCGCATCATTGCCGAGGTTTCGGAGATGCGAGCACTGTATCTGCAGGCCGCCCGGCTCGAAGCCACCGACCCGGCAGCTGCCGCCCGTCTGCGCCAGCGCGCCGCCCGCATCGGTCTTTGAGGCTGGCTCCAAGGGGCTGCCTGCGTCAGAATCCGGGCTCGTTCACAGCCCGGCCCTGCCCACCTGTTCCCATGGAGAATCGCCGTCTGCGTTCCGGCATGCCGATCACGCCACTGGAATTCGAGGCGCTCGACGACGAGCAACTCGTCCGCTTGGTGCCCAAAGCCTGGCGTGACTATTTCCCAGGCAAGGACGCCTGCGCCGACGGTTGCTTTTACCTGCACGACGGCCGTGCCTGGAGCCTGTTCAAGGGCGGTTTCCTCGACGAATGAGGGCTTGGGCCCCAGCACCATGCTGGCCCTAAAATTCGGAGCGTGAACACGCAGTCCGAAGATTCCGACACCGTCCCCTACGTCGCCCACCAGGAGTTCCGCAACGGCCTGCCTTATGGCCGGTTCCGGGTGGTCGTCAACCCGGCTTTGGCGCGGCCGTTCGTCGTCAGGCGCACCCGGGTCGACCTGGTAGCAATGGCCGTCATCGGCATCGGTGCCGTGCTGGCGCTGACAGGCTACGCGCTGGTGGGTGCCTTGATGGTGGCCTTGGGCATCGCCGCCAACCGCCTGGTCCGGCATCAGTCGGGACGCATCCTGCTGCATCTGGCCCTGACCCAGCCCGCGGTGTACGCCGAGGTCACCAGCAACGGCACCATGGAAGTACGGCGCGCGGTCTGAAGCCGGAGTTCCGGTTTTTGCCTCTGGCCGGGACTGTTTCAGATCGCACCCTCGGCACGCAGGGCCTCGATTTCCGACGCGCTGAAGCCCAATTGGGACAGCACGGCGTCGGTGTGCTCGCCCAGCAAGGGTGAGCGGGTCACCTCGGTGGGGCTGTCGGACAGCTTGATGGGGTTGCCCACGCTCAGGTACTTGCCCCGTTCTGGATGGTCGACCTCGACCACCGTTCCGCTGGCACGCAACGAAGGTTCTTCGGCGATTTCCTTCATCGACAGGATGGGTCCGCAAGGGATGTCGAACTCGTTCAGGATGTCCATCGCCTCGAACTTGTCCTTGCTCATCGTCCACTGCTCGATGCGCCCGAAGATCGGCTTCAGGTGCAGCAGGCGGGCTTGCGGTGTGGCATAGGCCTCGTCGTCGATCCAGCCGGGCTCGCCGATCACCCGGCAGATGGCCGGCCAGACCGCAGCCTGCGTGATGAAGTAGATGTAGGCGTTGGGGTCGGTTTCCCAGCCCTTGCACTTGAGGATGGCGCCGGGCTGTCCGCCGCCCGAGGCGTTGCCTGCACGCGGAACCGAGTCGCCGAACTTGCCGTCAGGGTATTGCGGATATTCGTGCATCGTGTGCATGCGTTCCAGGCGCTGCTGGTCGCGCAGCTTCACGCGGCACAGGTTCAGCACTGCGTCCTGCATCGGTGCCAGCACCTGCTGGCCCCGGCCGCTGCCGTGGCGCTGATACAGCGCCGCGACGATGCCCAGTGCCAGGTGCAGGCCGGTGCCGCTGTCGCCGATCTGGGCGCCGCTGATCATCGGCATGCCGTCGACCTCGCCCGTGGTGGATGCGGCGCCGCCAGCGCATTGCGCCACGTTCTCGTAGACCTTGCAGTCCTGGTAAGGGCCGGCTCCGAAGCCCTTCACTGACGCCACGATCATGCGCGGATTCAGGGCCTGGATGCGGTCCCAGGTGATGCCCATTCGCTCCAGCGCCCCTGGTGCGAAGTTCTCGACCATCACATCGCAAGTCTTGATCAGCCGGTCCAGCACCGTCATGCCGCCGGGCGACTTGGTGTTGATCGTGACCGAGCGCTTGTTGTGGTTCAGCATCGTGAAGTAGAGGCTGTCCACGCCGGGAATGTCGCGCAGTTGCTTGCGCGTGGCGTCGCCTTCGCCCGGGCGTTCAACCTTGATGACGTCGGCACCCAGCCAGGCCAGCAACTGTGTGCAGGTGGGGCCGGATTGAACATGTGTGAAGTCGAGAATGCGAACGCCGTCGAGTGCTTTGCCCATGTCGGAGGTCCTGGAAGTCTGGAATGCCTGGCCACGCCGGGTGGCGCCGCGCCGCAGGATAGCCTCAGGCGTCGCTGCCAAGGCCCCTGGTCGCGGCCGTACCTGAACGGGCCGGCCGGGTGGTCTGCTGCAGCCCCGGGCGGTTCGCGATAAAAAAACGGCGCCTACAAGGCGCCGTGTTCATGCTTCGAAAACCTGCAGGCCGGGGCTGGATCAGACGGCCTTGACCTCGTGCATCGCGGCGATTTCCTGGGCCGAGTAGCCCAGTTCGGCGAGCACGGCGTCGGTGTGCTCACCCAGCAGCGGCGAAGCCGTGACTTCAGGCTTCATGCCCGAGAACTTGATCGGGCTGCCCACCGTGAAGTAGCTTCCACGCACCTTGTGCGGCACTTCGACGATGGAGCCGCTGGCGCGCAGCGACTTGTCGTGCAGCAATTCCTTCATCGACAGCACGGGCGCGCAAGGAATGTCGAACTTGCGGAAGATGTCCACCGCCTCGAACTTGGTCTTGTCCTTGATGAAGTCTTCGATGGTGGCGAAGATGTTCATGATGTGCGGCTGGCGGGCCTGTGCGGTGGTGTAGGCCGGGTCGGTCTTCCATTCCGGCTTGCCCAGTGCGTCGCAGATGGGTTCCCAGGCATGGCCCTGCACCGTGAAGTAGATGTAGGCGTTGGGGTCGGTTTCCCAGCCCTTGCACTTCAGGATCCAGCCCGGCTGGCCGCCGCCGCCGGCGTTGGCGCCGCGCGGCACCACGCCGTCCTTGAAGGCTTCCATCTCGTGCGGGTACTGCGGGTACTCTTCCAGGTAGCCCACCTTGTCCAGACGCAACTGGTCGCGCATCTTCACGCGGCACAGGTTCAGCACCGAGTCCTGCATGGACACGGCCACCTTCTGGCCCTTGCCGGTCTTCTGCTTGCCGATGTAGGCGGTGAGGATGCCGATGGCCAGATGCATGCCGGTGTTCGAGTCACCGAGTGCGGCCGAAGAAATGGTGGGACCGGAGTTCTCGCCCTTCCAGTAACCGGTGGTCGACGCTGCGCCGCCCGCGCACTGCGCCACGTTCTCGTAAACCTTCAGGTCTTCGTAGTGGTGGCCGTCGCTGAAGCCCTTGACCGATGCCAGGATCATGCCGGGGTTGAGCTTCTGGATGTGCTCCCAGGTGAAGCCCATGCGGTCGAGTGCGCCCGGGCCGAAGTTCTCGACCATGACGTCGGATTCCTTGATCAGCTTCTCGAGCACGGCCTTGCCTTCGGCCTTCTTCGTGTCGAGCGTCAGCGAGCGCTTGTTGCTGTTGAGCATGGTGAAGTACAGGGCGTCGGCGCCGGGGATGTCGCGCAGCTGGCTGCGCGTGACGTCGCCAGAGCCGGGGCGTTCCACCTTGATCACGTCGGCACCGAACCAGGCCAGCAGCTGCGTGCATGCAGGGCCGGCCTGCACGTGGGTGAAGTCGATGATCTTGATGCCCTTGAGGGGAAGATTGTCAGACATGGGTAATGCTCCTTGCTTGGGTAAATGACGGAAACGAGTGCCGAAAACGGATGCAGAAACGGCGGTTACTTCTTTGCGGCGGCTGCCGGGTTCAGGCTGGTGATGCGGCCGCTCTCGGTGCCGGCGGTCTCGTCGATGATGGCGTTGATGAGCGTGGGCCGGCGCGAGCGGATGGCCTCTTCCATGCCCTTGCGCAGTTCAGCCGGCGTGGTGGCGTAGACGCCCACGCCGCCGAAAGCTTCCATCATTTTCTCGTAGCGCGCGTCCTTGACGAACACCGTCGGCGCGACATCGGCGCCGCCGCTCAGATTTTGATCAGTGCCGCGATAGACGCCGTTGTTGTTGAAGATGACCACGCACACCGGCAGGTTGTAGCGGCAGATGGTTTCCACTTCCATGCCGCTGAAGCCGAAGGCGCTGTCGCCTTCGATGGCGATGACGGGTTCGCCCGACTCGATCGCAGCGGCGACGGCAAAGCCCATGCCGATGCCCATCACGCCCCAGGTCCCCACGTCCAGGCGCTTGCGCGGCTTGTACATGTCGACGATGGAACGGGTGAAGTCCAGCGCGTTCGCGCCTTCGTTGACCAGCATCGCGTCGGGATTGGCCTTGACGATGTCGCGCACCACGTTCAGTGCGCTGTGGAAGTTCATCGGCTTGGGGTCCTTGGCCAGGGTCTCGGCCATCTTCGCCACGTTCTTGTTGCGGCGATCGAAAACCGCGTTCAGCCATTCGGCCGGCGGCTTGGGCCACTTGGCGTCGATGCCGGCCAGCAGTGCAGAAACGCAGGAACCGATGTCGCCGACCAGCGGTGCGTCGATGCGCACGTTGCTGTCCATCTCGGTAGGCGAGATGTCGATCTGGATGAACTTCTGCCCGCCCCAGGCCTTGTGGTCCTTGCCGCCCCAGGTCTTGCCCTTGCCGTGCGACAGCAGCCAGTTCAGGCGCGCGCCCACGAGCAGCACCACGTCGGCCTCGGGCAGCACGTAGGAACGCGCCGCTGCCGCGGACAGTTCGTGGGTGTCGGGCAGCAGGCCCTTGGCCATGGACATGGGCAGGTACGGAATGCCCGAGCGTTCGACGAGCGCGCGGATGTCTGCGTCGGCGCGTGCATAGGCCGCACCCTTGCCGAGCAGGATCAGGGGTTTCTTCGCGCCCTTGAGCAGGTCGAGCGCACGCTTGACGGCGTCGGGGGCCGGAATCTGGCGCGGTGCCGGGTCGACGACCTGGATCAGCGAAGCTGCGCCAGCCGCGGCGTCCATCGCCTGCGAGAACAGCTTGGCCGGCAGGTCCAGGTACACGCCGCCGGGGCGGCCGGAGACCGCCGAGCGGATGGCGCGCGCGATGCCCACGCCGATGTCTTCGGCGTGCAGCACCCGGAACGCGGCCTTGCACAGCGACCTGGCCACCGCCACCTGGTCCATCTCTTCATAGTCGCCCTGCTGCAGGTCGACGATCTCGCGCTCGCTGGAGCCGCTGATCAGGATCATCGGAAAGCAGTTGGTCGTGGCGTTGGCCAGCGCGGTCAGGCCGTTCAGGAAGCCTGGGGCCGACACGGTCAGGCACACGCCAGGTTGCCCGGTCATGAAGCCGGCGATGGCTGCGGCATTGCCGGCGTTTTGTTCGTGGCGGAAGGAGATGACGCGCAGGCCCTGAGCCTGCGCCTTGCGGGTCAGGTCGGTGATGGGAATGCCGGGCAGGCCGTAGATGGTCTTGATGCCGTTGAGCTTCAGTGCGTCGATGACGAGGTTGAAGCCGTCGGTCATGGTCGACTCTTCGGTGGGGGACGAGACAGGGGCGAGATTTGCGGACATGACAGGCTCCGGGATACAGCGATGATGACGCTGCTTATGGTAAAAGTGACGGTTTGTCCTGGCTGTTGACTGCGGTCAAGATTCGAGAATTGACTGATCGATGAAGCGAGCGATGAAGCGACCGATGCAACGTTTTTTCCGATGATTCCGCTGGCGCAGCACACCGAGAGGGACATCATCCGACTGCAGCTTCGGCAGAACGACATGCTGAAGACGATGAGCGACGCCGAATGGAACGACCTCGGCCCGCAGTTGGTGATCGTGGACTGCGCCAAGGGCGACTACCTGCTGCACCAGGGCGTGCATGCGATGGAGCAGTATTTTCTGCTCGAAGGCATCCTCAAGCGCGTGGTGACCAGCGCCGATGCCAAAGAAATGATCTTGCGCTTCACCGACGAGCGCGGCATCGAGACCAGCTACGCCGCCTGGCGCCTGAACACACCCACGCCTTACGCCATTGTCAGCGTGACCAAGGCCCGTGTGGCGAAGTTGCCCATGCCGCAGTGGGTGGAGTTCCTCGACCGGCACCCGCGCTTCAAGCTGGAATTCGAATACGAGGTCATGCGACTGATGAGCGAGATCATGGCCCATACGATCACGCTACATCTGCTGGACGCACCGGGCCGGGTACACCGTTTCATGCGCAAGCACGCGGAGCTCGCAGAACGTATTCCGAAGAAGGAACTGGCGGCCTACCTGAACCTGTCGGCCGAGACGCTGTCGCGCCTGAAGCAGCGCGGCAAGATCTGAGCGGCCCGGGCGGCCGCTGATGCAGACGCGGGAACGGCTCATTGGCGATTCGAGGGGAAGAGCTTCGAACGCGACATCACGCGCAGTTGGTCGTCGACCGACTGGACACCGGCCACGGCCGTGCTGACCTGAACCGTCGCGGATTTTTCCTCGGCGCTGGCAACGATGCCGCTCAGGCTTACCGCGCCTTCGTGGCTTGAAATGGTGATGTCGACACCTTGCGTGTCTTCATGGGCACGCAGCGAGGCCCGCACCCTGGCGCTCAGCGCCAGGCCCTGCAGCAGGGCTCGCGACTGAGGGGTTTCCTCGAATTCGGGTCGAGACAGCAGCGTGCGGATGGTGTCCACGCAGGTGGCCACGCTCAGGCGGTCGGTGTTGAGCACGGCATCGAAAAGCACCGGCTCGTTCCAGGTGACGCCGAACTGGTCCTGCATGCGGGTGGCATTGGCCTCGTCGCTGCGCCTGATCTCGGCCTCGGCGACGCTTCTGTCGTCGGTGTCGATCTCGTCCATCAGCCACTGCACGCGCTTGTCGAAAGGCCGCATGATGCGGATGCAGGGAATGTGCGGCACCGGCCGGAGCAGTTGCGTGGCGCCCCAGCCGCGGATGACCACATTGCCTCTGGCGGCAGCTTCCAGAACCTCTTCTGCCGAGTACAGGGCCATGGCCTGGCGGTCGCTGCGCAGCCGTTCGATCGCGCCGGCCTTGCCTGTGCGCAGCCGGTTGATCAGGCTGCGCGACACGTGCATCTTCTCCGCCACCCGTTCTGCCACTTCGTGCTGCAGGGTCGACAGGCCGAGCTCGTCGGCCAGCGCTTCGGCGACGTCCTGGGCCAGCGAGCCCATTCCCTGGGTCAATGCGATGACGGGCATGTCGATTCCTTTGCTTCAGTCAACCGGCCGCTGGGCGGCGAACTCGTCGGCCTTGGGCTTGCGCACGATGGCCATCAGCTTCGACAGCAGGGGCCAGAACAGCATGATCAGCGCCAGCGTCGTGATCGAACCGACCAGCGGGTTCGAGAACATGATGCTCAGTTCGCCCTGCGAGACCAGCATGGCCTGGCGGAACGAGTCTTCGGTCTTGCCGCCCAGCACCAGGGCCAGCACGAGCGGGGCGATCGGGTAGTCGAGCTTCTTGAACACGTACCCCATGACGCCGAACAGCAGCATGAACCAGATGTCGAGCATGGCCGTGTTCACCGTGTAGGCCCCGATGGCACAGATCACGATGATCACAGGCGCGATGATCGAGAACGGGATGCGCAGGATCGACGCGAACAGCGGCACCGTGGTCAGCACGATGATCAGGCCGACCAGGTTGCCCAGGTACATGCTGGCGATCAGGCCCCAGACGAAGTCCGCCTGCTCGACGAAGAGCAGCGGGCCGGGTTGAAGGCCCCAGATCAGCAGGCCACCCAGCAGCACGGCGGCCGTGGGCGAACCGGGGATGCCGAGTGCCAGCATCGGCAGCATGGCAGCGGTGCCAGCGGCGTGGGCCGCGGTCTCGGGGGCGACGATGCCTTCGACTTCACCGGTGCCGAACTTCGAGCCGGTTTTCGAGAACTTCTTTGCCAGGCCGTAGCTCATGAACGAGGCCGGTGTGGCGCCGCCCGGGGTGATGCCCATCCAGATGCCGACGAAAGAGCTGCGCAACGAGGTGGCCCAGTAGCGCGGCAGTTCCTTCCAGGTCTCCCACACCACCTTCGGGTTGATCTTGGCCGTCTTCCCCGAGAACTTCAGGCCTTCCTCCATAGACAGCAGGATCTCGCCGATGCCGAACAGGCCGATCACCGCGATCAGGAAGTCGAAGCCACGCATCAACTCGGACGAGCCGAAGGTCAAGCGCAACTGGCCGGTCACCGTGTCCAGTCCCACGGCAGCCAGCGCGAAGCCCAGGGCCATGGCCACCAGGGTCTTGAAGGGCGACCCCTTGCCCATGCCCACGAAGCTGCAGAAGGTCAGTAAGTAGACCGAGAAAAATTCCGGCGCCCCGAATCTCAAGGCGAACTTCGCCACCAGCGGTGCCAGGAAGGTGATCATGATGACCGCCACCAGCGCGCCGATGAACGATGAGGTGAAGGCTGCCGTCAGGGCGGCAGCGGCCCGCCCTTTCTGTGCCAGTGGATAGCCGTCGAAGGTGGTGGCCACCGACCAGGGCTCGCCCGGTATGTTGAACAGGATGGATGTGATGGCACCACCGAACAGCGCCCCCCAGTAGATGCAGGACAACATCACGATGGCCGAGGTGGGCGACATCGAAAACGTCAGCGGCAGCAGGATGGCGACGCCGTTGGCGCCGCCCAGGCCCGGCAACACGCCAATCAGGACGCCGAGCACGATACCCAGGACCATCAGGCCCAGGTTCATCGGCGTCATGATGACGGCGAAGCCGTTCAACAGTGAATTCAGTTCATTCATGAGGTGGAACTCCGGGGCGGGCGCGCGTCAATAGCCGAGAAACCGGGTCGGGTCGAGGGTGCCTTTCCACAGCGGCACCTTGAACCAGACCTCGAACATCAGGAAGAAGTACACGGTCACGCCCAGTCCCACCGCCACGCTCTTCACGGGCGAGTACTTGCCCAGGATGATCATGAACAGTGCGATGTAGATGGCCGACGCCAGATACAGGCCCAGGAAGGTGACGGCCAGCACGTACGCAGCCGCGGGCAGCAGCACCGAAGCGACCTGCTTGGTCTGCTTGACGGTGGCGAAGGTACTGGTGTCGCGCGATTTAGAAAACAGCGCCTGGTACATGATGCCGACGCTGGAAATGCAGATGAGCACGCCGATGTAGAAGGGGAAGTAGCCCGATCCCGGGCCATCGCTCGTCCAGCCCGCGCCGAGCCGGCGCGCTTCCCAGATGACCAAGGCGCCCAGCATCAGCAGCAGGCCCGCCACCACGGCGTCGACCGTGTTGTTCTGGGCAACGGCCGGGGTGTCGTCTTGCTCGGCGTCTTGCTCGTCGTGTTGGTGGTCTGACATGTCGGTGTCCTTCTTGCTCGTAGGGCGCAGAGCGTCGGCAAGCCTGCGGCCCGGCGCGGGCCTGAAAGGCCCCGCCGATGGGTCCGGGCACATGGGCCCGGAATCTTCAATCAGGGAAAATGGGTGAGGTCGAGCGGGCCGGGCGGCGAATGTCGAAAGACGGCCCGGCCAGCAGCCATCACTTCGCCATGAAGCCGGCTTCGGTCATCAGCGTGCGGTGGGTCGCTTCAGCGCTCTCCAGCCACTTGCGGAAGGCATCGCCGGACATGCTGGTGGTGTTGAAGGCGCCGCGCTCCATGAATTCCTTCCACTCGGTCGTGGCACGAACCTTGTTCATCAGGTCGTCGAAGTACTTCACCTGCGCGGGTGTGACACCCGGGGCCATGAAGATGCCACGCAGCATGACGTAGTCGGTGGGGATGCCCGACTCCTTGCAGGTGGGCACGTCGTTCCAGGACATGGTTTCCGTGATCTTGGCCTTGTAGGGCATGCGCTCGTCGTCGAACACGCACAGGGGGCGCACGCTGCCGCCACGCCATTGGGACACGGCCTCGCCCGGGTTGTTCACGGTCGAGTCGATGTGGCCACCGACCAGCTGCACCGCCACTTCGCCGCCGCCCTTGTAGGGAACGTAGATGAACTTGGTGCCCGTGGCCTTTTCCAGGCCGACGGTGATGATCTGGTCTTCCTGCTTGGAACCCGTGCCGCCCATCTTCATCTTCAGGGGCCCGGCGGCCTTGACGGCAGCGATGTACTCGCCGGCGGTCTTGTACGGCTTATCGGCGTTGACCCACAGCACGAACTGGTCGAGGGCCAACATCTGCACGGGTGTCAGGTCCTTCCAGTTGAAGGGCACACCGGTGGCCATGGGCGTGGTGAACAGGTTCGACAGGGTGATGATGATCTTGTGCGGATCGCCCTGGGCGCCCTTGATGCCGAGGAAGCCTTCGGCACCTGCGCCGCCGGACTTGTTCACGACGATGAGGTTGCCCTTCATCAGGTTGTTCTTGCTGATGATGCCCTGGATCAGGCGGGCCATCTGGTCAGCTCCCCCCCCGGTACCGGCCGGGATGATGAACTCGACCGGCTTGGTGGGTTCCCAGGCCTGGGCGGCGGTGCTCATGCCGAGGGCGGCGATGGCGCCGACAAGACCGCGGGCCAGGGTGGCCAGGCGGCGGGGCATGCCGGTGGAAATTCGAACTGCTTTCATGCTGATGTCTCCTTGGTTTCGTTCAACGATTGGAAGTGGCTGGTTGCTGTCGCACGAAGCCTGCCGTGACCGAATTCGCATTGCTATGGTCGATCAACACGGAGTGGAACGCGATTGACCGCAGTCAAGAAGCAGGGTGAACCCCAGCTTCAGGGTCTTCGTTGCAAACGGGTACTCAGCCCGGGGGGCTATTGAGCGATGTACCGTGGCTGACGTGCCACGACATCAACTCGCGCGAACCTCGAGCCTGCCGCCCTGCTCGGCCAGCACCTGCGCCAGCAGCGAAGCGGCGGCATGGATGGCGTCGATGCTGGGCGTGGGCGTGTCTGTAATCCGCGCCAATTCCACGACACTGCCCACCAGGGCCTGCAGCTCCAGCGCGCGCCCGTTTTCCACGTCCTGCAACATCGAGGTCTTGTGCGCGCCCACGGCCTCGGCACCGGCGATGCGTTGTTCCAGCGTGATCTTGAATTCCACGCCCAGCTTCGCGGCCACGGCCTGGGCTTCGCGCATCATGTTCGCGGCGAGTTCGCGGCTGGCGGGAAAGCGGCAGATCTGTTCCAGCGTGGCATGCGTGAGCGCGCTGATCGGGTTGAAGCTGAGGTTGCCCCAGAGCTTGACCCAGAGCTCGCTGCGGATGTCGCGTGCCACCGGGGCCTTGAAGCCGGCAGCCATCAGCGACTTGCTCAATGCCTCGATGCGCGGCGTGCGCTGGCTGTCGAGTTCGCCGATCGAGAAGCGGTTGCCTTCGACGACCTTCACCACCCCAGGCGCCATCAGTTCTGCTGCGGGGTAGACGATGCTGCCGATCAGGCGGTCGACTTCGATGCCGGCGGCCAGCGCACCGTCGGGGTCGACGCTGCTCAGGCTGCGTCCTTCGTAGGGCCCGGCCAGGCGCTGGAAGTACCACCAGGGCACGCCGTTGATCATGGTCACGACCATGGTCTGCGGCCCGAACAGGCTGCGCAGGCCAGGCAGCAGGTCGCGCACCTGGTGGGCCTTGGTCGTCAGCAGCACGACGTCTTGCGGACCGGCCTCGGCCGGGTCTTGAACCGCACGCACGTCGCGGGTGTGCTGTGTGCTGCCGTCGGGCAGTTCCAGACGGAAGCCTTCGGCGTTGATGGTGGCCAGGTTGCGGTTGCGGGCGATGAAGGTGACGGTCTCGCCGGCCAGGGCCAGCTTCGCGCCCAGGTACCCGCCGATGGCGCCGGCGCCCACGATGGTGTATTTCATCTCAGAACTCCCCCGACACGAAGGAGCCGAAGCCCAGGCCGATGCGCTGCGCCAGGCCGATGCGCTGCAGCTTTCCAGTGGCGCCCTTGGGAAGTTCGTCGACGAACAGGATCTTCTTCGGCACCTTGTAGCCGGCCACGCGCTGCGCCACGAACTGCTGCAGTTCACGTTCGGTGCATTCATGGCCTTCTTGCAGCACCACCATGGCCGCCACTTCTTCGCCCAGGCGCTTGTGTGGTGCGCCGAAGACGATGACCTGGGCCACCGAGACATGGTCGAGCAGGATTTCGTCGATCTCGCGCGGGCTGACCTTCTCGCCGCCGCGGTTGATGATCTCCTTCAGGCGACCGGTGATGCTGAGATAGCCCTCGCTGTCCAGCATGCCCTGGTCGCCGGTGCGGAACCAGCCGTCCTGGAAGGCTTCTTCGTTGGCCTTCGGGTTGCTTTCGTAGCCTGCGGTGACATTCGGCCCGCGGATGACGACCTCGCCGATCTCGCCTGCGGCCAGGAAGCTGCCGTCCTCGCCACGGATGCGCACCTCGGGGCCGGCCGCGCGGCCCACCGAACCCGGCTTGCGCGCCAGCGGTGGCAGCGGGTTCGAGGCCATCTGGTGCGCAGCTTCGGTCATGCCGTAGGACTCGATCAGCGGCGCCTTGAACATGGTTTCCAGCTGCTGGATCAGCTGTGGCGGCATGGCCGACGAGGACGAACGGATGAAACGCAGCGGGTGGCGCGCCAGGACCTCGGCGTTGTGCTTGCCGCGTGTGGCAATCGCCAGGTGCATGGTGGGTACGGCCGTGTACCAGGTGGGTTTGGCCTCGTCCATCCACTTGAAGAAGCGCAGGGCATTGAAGCCCGGGGTGCAGAACACCCTCGAGCCGGCCGACAGCGGTGCCAGCAGCCCGGCCATCAGGCCGTGGATGTGGAACATCGGCATGATGTTCAGGCCGACGTCGCTGGCCGTGAACTGCAGCGTGGCGGCGATGTGCCGCGCCGACGCGCACAGGTTGGCCAGCGACAGTGGCACGCGCTTCGGCCGGGATGTCGTGCCCGAGGTGTGCAGCACCATGGCCACGTCGTCGGGGTGCGAGGGCCCGCCGTGGTCGCACGTGGCCGCGGGCTGCTCGCCCATCGTGAAATGACCGGCTGGGGCGCCGTCGGCCACCTGCAGCTCGATCACCCGGACGCCGAGCTTGCTGGCTGCTTCCACGGCGGGCGAGATGCTGCCTTGCTCGACAATCAAAGCGCTGGCCTGCAGGTCGTTCAGGTAGAACTCGAACTCGTCGACGCGGTAGGCCGGGTTCAGCGGCGCGCTGGTGGCGGCAGTGGCGCAGGCCATGAAGCAGCTGGCCATTTCGGGTCCGTTGGGCAGCACGATGGCCACGCGGTCGTTGCGGCCGATGCCACTGGCATTCAGCGCTGCCGTGGTGTCGGCGATCAGGCTGCGCAATGCGCCGTAGCTGAGCGAAGGGCGGCCCGGGGCGGCGAGGGCGATCGCGTCGTCGGCGCCTGTTTTCAGAAGTTCGTGCAGTGTCATGGTGAAGTTTGCAGGTTGCTGAAAAACTCGCGTGCGCCGGGACCCGGGGCGCTCGGGCGCAGAAGCCCCTATTCTTATTGAATCTTCTGAAAACCTGCCAAGGCAAGCGACTGCCTGCGGAAGGTTGTGCCGTCACCCGCCGGTTGCGGGTTAACGAGAATCGACAGTCGCGCGAATCCGCATTTGTTGGCTGTGCGATGCCCTCATTGGAGACCTTGTGATGCATGTTGATGCCCCGGCAGGCCCTTCATTGCCCGCCCGCATCGCCCGCGCGCTGCTGGACGGTTTCGACCGCCATTACAGACTGTTCAGTGAAGTCAGCCGCTCGGCCAAGCAGCGCTTCGAACAGGCCGACTGGCCCGGCCAGCAGCGCGCCACGCGCGAGCGCATCGAGTTCTACGACCTGCGCGTCGACGAGACCCGCGACCGGCTGCAAAGCGAGTTCGTGGCCGATGCCCAGCCGATGGAGTTGTGGCAGCAGGTGAAGCTGATGTACATCGGCCTGCTGGTCGACCACCGCCAGCCTGAGCTGGCCGAGACCTTCTTCAATTCGGTGACGACCCAGATCCTCGATCGCAGCTACTTCCACAACGAGTTCATCTTCGTGCGACCGGCGATCTCGACGTCTTACATCGAGATCGACGAGCGGCTGGCGCCGACCACCTACCGTGTCTACTACCCGAGCATCGCCACCTGGGACACCACCTGGATGCAACTGGTGCGCGACTTCGACCTGCAGCGCCCTTTCGAAGACCTGGAGCGCGACGTTGCCGACGTCGTCACCGAACTGCACAAGCGGCTGGGCAACTTCAGGCCGGGCACCAACTTCCAGATCCAGGTGCTGGCCAACCTGTTCTTCCGCAACAAGGGCGCCTACATCGTCGGCCGCATCATCAACGGCGGCGAACAGACACCCATTGCGCTGCCCATCCTGCACGGCGCCGACGGCAGGCTGATCATCGACACTGTCCTGCACACCGAGGACGACATGGAGATGCTGTTCAGCTACGCCCGCGCCTACTTCCTCGTGGACATGCTGGTACCCAGTGCCTACGTGGCTTTCCTGCGCGCCATCATGCCGCGCAAGCCGCGGGCCGAGATCTACAGCGCCGTGGGCCTGCACAAGCAGGGCAAGAACAGCTTCTACCGAGACCTGTTGCACCACCTGCGCCACAGCAGCGACCGCTTCCGCATCGCGCCGGGCGTGAAAGGCATGGTCATGCTGGTGTTCGACCTGCCCTCGTTCCCTTACGTGTTCAAGATCATCAAGGACTTCTATCCGCCGCAGAAGAACACCACGCGCGAGCAGATCAAGGACAAGTACCGGCTGGTGAAAATGCACGACCGCGTGGGCCGCATGGCCGACACGCTGGAGTACAGCAAGGTGGCCCTGCCACTGGCGCGCTTCGAGCCCGAGTTGATCGAGGAGATGCAGCACTTCTGTCCGAGCCTGCTGCAGATGACGGGCGAGGCCAACACGGGCGAAGTCATCATCTCGCACCTGTACATCGAGCGCCGCATGGTGCCGCTGAACCTGTTCCTGCGCGACGCAAAGGACTCCGGCGACACCGCAGCCATCGAACGCGCCACGATCGAGTACGGCAACGCCATCAAGGACCTGGTGGCGGCGAACATCTTTCCGGGCGACATGCTCTGGAAGAATTTCGGCATCACCCGCCAGGGCAAGGTGGTGTTCTACGACTACGACGAGATCGAGTACATCAGCGATTGCCGCTTCCGCCACCTTCCGACCCAGTCCGAGCGCACCCCTACTTCGGCCCAGGATCCCGGATTCGATGTCGGTCCGAAAGACGTGTTCCCCGAGACTTTCGGTCCCTTCCTGCTGGGCAACCCCACGGTGCGTCAGACCTTCCTGACGCATCACCCCGAACTGCTCGACCCCGACCACTGGGATGCCCACAAGAAGCGCATCCAGGCCGGTTCGATCCTGGACGTGTTTCCCTACGAAGTTCAACGACGTTTCGTGAACCGGCGGCTGGCGGCGATGGCCTGATCGCTCTGGCTGCGGCCATCGCCATTCGCCGGGCGCAAGGAAAGCTATCGTCTGAAGATGCGCCGGCCGGCGTGTGGCGGGCGGGGTCTTCCACCACACTGCCGGTCGTGCCCAACCCCTTTGTCCGCAGCAAGCTCTTTGTGCCTGGCACAAGGCCCGAGCTTTTCCCGAAGGCCCTGGCCAGTGGCGCCGATGCCGTGTCCTTCGACCTGGAAGACGCGGTGTCACCCGCGCACAAGGCACAAGCCCGTGCGCAGGTGGCTGCAGCACTGAACGGCGCGGCCCGGCTGCCGCGCAGGCCTCTGATGATCGTGCGTGTGAATGCGCTGGACAGCGCCTGGTTTGAGGAAGACGTTCGGGCCATGGCCGCGGCCGGGCCCGACTGGATCAACCTGCCGAAGGTGGCCAGCGCCGCCGACGTCCAGGCCGCCGCCGCCGCGCTCGAATCAGCCGAACGCGAGGCCGCGGGCCGGGTCCCGATCGGCCTGCTGCTGAACATCGAAACCGCCATGGGGCTGCAGCATGCGGCCGAGATCGCTGGCGCCCACCCCCGGGTGGTGGGCCTGCAGCTGGGCCTGGCCGACCTGTTCGAGCCGCTGGGCATCGATCGCCGAGACCCTGCCAACGTGCATGCGGCGATGTTCGCGCTGCGCATGGCCGCAGGCGCAGCAGGCCTGTTTGCACTGGATGGAGCCTGCCCGGACATCGCCGACGAGTCCGGCTTCCGGGCCGAAGCAGCCATGGCCCGGCGCCTGGGCTTTGCCGGCAAGAGCTGCATCCATCCGAAGCAGGTGGCCTGGGCGAACGATGTCTTCAGCCCCGATGCCGCAGCGCTGGCGGCCGCGCGCCGGCTGGTGGATGCTGCCGATGCTGCCGGCCTTGGCGTGTTCAGCCTCGACGGCCGCATGGTCGACGCACCTTTCGTCGAACGGGCTCGTGCTTTGCTGGCTGCAGTCGGCGATTCTTCCAGCGCCGCATGAGCCTGCTGCGCCGATCGCTGTGGCTGGTGCTGCTGCTGGGATTCGCGGCGCTGGCCCAGGCCGAGAACCTGGCGCGGATGGGCGTCAGCGCCTGGCCCGCCTTGCCCGCTGCTGCCGAAGTGCGTGCGCTGGCCCAGGTCGACGGGCAGGCGCTGGCCCTGGGTGACCGCGGCAGCTGGCGCCTGGCTGCCGGCGGCACGGCGTGGTCGCCGCTGGCCTGGCAGCCTGCGGCGCCGGTGCTGGGTGCAGTGTCGAACGCCCGCTGGGCCTTCGTGCTGGCAGGAGCCGATGGCACGGTTCAGCAGGTCCTGCGCCTTCAGCTGAATGCCGGTCAGGTGCTGACGACGGCCTTGCCGCCGCTGCCCCAGCCCCTGCATTCATGGCGCGCCGCCACCACCGACGACACGCTCACGCTGGCCGGCCTGAATGCCCAGGGCCAGCCACAGCTGCTGCGACTGGCCCTGCGCGACGCCAGGGCCAGCTGGGTGCAAGGCTCGGGCTGGCCCGGTGGCGGCGCGCCGAGCGCGCTGCTGGCCCAGTCCCGCGCGCTCTACATGACGCTGCCGGGGCCGGGTGCCGACCTGTTGTGGCGCTGGGCCGAGGACCAGGGCTGGACGGCCAAGCCCGCCATCCCGGGCCGGGTGCTGGCTGGCGCTGCCCGCCCACTGGGACAGGCGCACAGCCTGTTCCTCGTCGAACCGGCTGCAGGCGCTGGCCCGGCCTGGATGACCATGCACACCATCACCGGGGCCTGGAACACCCTGGCTGCGGCGCCCGGTGCCGGCGCCAGCGCCCTGACCATGCCCTGGGGCGACGGCCTGGCCTGGGCCGGGTCTGACGGCGCGGTGGCGCTGGCCCTGGTGCAGACCGACCAGCAACTGCTGCGCTGGCAGGACTGGCTGGTGATCGCCATCTACATGGCGGCGATGCTCGGCATCGGGCTGCACTTCTACCTGCGCGAGAAGGGGGGTTCCACGTCCGACTTCTTCGTCGGCGGCCGCAGCATTCCCTTCTGGGCCGCCGGCGTGAGTCTCTATGCCACCAACACCAGCTCGATCAGCTTCATCGCCATCCCGGCCAAGGCCTTCGAGACCAACTGGCAGTACCTGACCAACAACCTGGTGGCCGTGGTCGGCCTGATCTTCGTCGCCACCTGGGTGGTGCCCCTGCTGCGCCGGCTGGAGCTGATGTCGGTGTTCTCCTACCTGGAGCTCCGCTTCCACCCTGCCATCCGCATGATCGCCAGCGCCCTGGCCATCGTCATGCAGATCGGCAGCCGCATGAGCGTGGTGCTGTTCCTGCCGGCACTGGCCATCTCCACCATCACCGGGCTGGACGTGGTCTGGAGCATCTGCATCATGGGTGGCATCACCATCGTGTACACCGCACTCGGTGGCATGAAGGCCGTGATCTGGACCGACTTCGTCCAGGTCTTCGTGATGTTCGGCGGCGCCCTGCTGGCCATCGCCTACTGCGTGCTGTCGCTCGACGGCGGCCTGAGTGAATTCCTGGATGTGGCTGCAGCCGAGGACAAGACCAAGCTCCTCGACTTCAGCTTCGACCTGACCCAGGCCACGATCTGGGGCTTCATCTTCCTGGTGCTGTTCGACGTGGTCCTGACATTCCCGAAAGACCAGGTGCTGATGCAGCGCGTGCTGTCGACCAAGTCCGACAAGGAGGCCGGACGTTCGATCTGGACTTTCGGCCTGATCATGATCCCCGGCGGCTTCATGTTCTACCTGATCGGCACCGCCCTCTATGCCTTCTACCAGGCGCACCCGGAGCGCATGAATCCGCTGCTGTCGGTGGACGCGACTTTCCCGCTCTTCATCGCTGCCGAACTGCCGGTCGGTGTCACCGGACTCATCATCGCCGGCATCTTTGCCGCGGCGATGTCGACGCTGTCCAGCATCATCAACAGCGTGGCCACCATGGCTTCGGTGGACTTCCATGACCGGCTCGTCAAGAACCCCACGCCACGCCAAAGTGTCGTGTTTGCCGAGGTGGTGACGGTGCTCGCGGGGCTGGTCGGCATCGGTGCGGCGCTGGTGCTCGCGCGTTTCGACATCCGCTCGCTGTTCGATGTGTCCATTGAACTCGCCGGCCTGCTGGGTGGGGGTTTTGCCGGTGCCTACACCCTGGGCATGTTCACGCGCCGCGCCAATTCCCAGGGGGTGGCCATCGGCATCGGTTCGGCGATCGTGCTGACGACGGTGGCCTGGTTCTTCGATCTGATGCACTCGTATTTTTATCTGGGCTTCTCGATCATGATCTGCATCGTGGTCGGTTATCTGGCGAGCCTGTTCTTTCCGCCGCCGCAGCGTTCGCTGAAGGGACTGACCATCTACGCCGAACCGGCGGGCTGATCCCGATGCCCCGGGCTGCGTCGCTGGGTTAGCCTGCCGGGCTTGCCTGGAGGGCCGCTTGGAGACGCAGTTCCTGAAGTCATTCGTGGCCGTGGCCGACCATGGGTCGATGGCGGCCGCAGCACGTTTGCTGAACATCACGCCCGCGGCGGTGGCCCAGCAGATCCGCACGCTGGAGCGCGAGATCGGTGCGCCCCTGATCGCCCGGGCCGGGCGTTCAGTGCATGTCACCGAACCCGGCGCCCGCATCCTGGAGCGTGCCCGCGAACTGCTGCGCGGCGTGGCCGACCTGCGCTCGGTGGCCAACGACGACAACACCGCCGGCGAACTGCGCCTGGGCGCCGGCACGAACCAGCTCACCGGCATCCTGCCCGACGTGCTGGCGCGGCTGGTCGACCTGTACCCACGCATCCAGGTCTACGTGCAGCCGGGCTTTTCGCCCGACCTGTACCGGGCGGTGGAGCGCGGCGAACTCGACGCCGCCGTGGTGCTGGAAGCGCCCTTCGAACTGCCCAAGACCTGCGGCTGGGAACTGCTGCGTGAAGAACCGCTGGTGGTCCTGGCGCCACGGGCGATGGCCGGACGCGACCCGCACGAACTGCTGGCCAGCGAACCTCTGATCCGCTACGACCGCACGCAGTGGGGCGGCCGACTGGCCGAGCAGTACCTGCAGCGCGCCGGCATCGTTCCCAACGAGCGCTTCGAGCTGAACGCACTGAACGCCATCGCGGTGATGGTCGACCGCGGCCTGGGGGTTTCCCTGGTGCCCGACTGGGCGCGTCCCTGGCCCGAGGGCCTGGAACTGGTCAGCCTGCCGCTGCCTCTGCCCAGCGAGCCCCGCCGCATCGGCGTGGTGTGGTCGCGGGCCACCATCCGCAGCCGCCTGGTGGCGGTCTTTCTGCGCGAGGCCAAGGCGGTGCTGGCGGTGTCGGCGCAAGCAACAAAAGCTTCGTCCTGAACATAGCGGCACGGGCTTTCCCGGCGAAGGTGGCTGCACCAGACTCGTGCAAAACCAGGCCTGCAGGCCTGGCGTCGAGACCGCCCATCAGATGGAAAGCAACAACATGAGACAAGCCCTGGCAGCCACCCCCTTCACGGCGACCCCGATCGCCCTGGCCCTGGCAACGATGCTGGCCCTGCCTGCCGCTGCGCAGCAGGTCGCCGCGCCTGCAGCCGCAGCCAGTGCGCCCCAGGAACAGCGCATCGTCGTCACCGGCACGCGCAGTCCGAAGGCGGTGGACAGGATTCCAGGCGCGATCACCCTCATCTCCGGCGAAGAGATCCAGCACACCCTGGCCGTCACCGAAGACGCCACGGCCGTGCTGGCGCGCACGGTGCCGGGTTATGCCGAAGCATCTCAGGCGATGAGCAACACCGGCGAGAACCTGCGCGGCCGCATCGCATTGCGCCTGTTCGACGGCGTGCCCCAGGGCTCGCCGCTGCGTGAAGGCACGCGCAACGCCACCTTCACCGACATGGGCCTGATCGGCCGCATCGAGGTCATCAACGGGCCGTCGGCCTCCGAGGGCATCGGTGCCGCCGGCGGCATCATCAACTACCTGTCGAAGGTGCCGACCAAGCCCGGCCACGAAACCACGCTGACCGCACGCTACAGCTCGCAGTTCGAGGACGACAGCGCCGGCTGGAAGCTCGGCATCAACCACGCCTACAAGGGCGACAGCTGGGACTTCCTCGCTGCCCTCTCGCGCGTGGAGCGCGGCATGACCTACGACGGCAACGGCCGGCGCATCGGCCTGAACACCAGCGGCTCGGTGGCCGACTCGCAGGCCGACAACGTCTTCGTGAAAGCCGGATTCAACTTCGGCCGTGACAACGAGCAGCGCGTGCAGGTCTCGGCGACCAACTTCAAGATCAAGGGCAACGGCAACTACCGTCTCGTCGACGGCGACCGCGCCACCGGCACCACGAACACTTCCGAGCGCCCTGGCCTGTTCGGTACCCTGTCCGAGATCAACGACTTCTCACAGGTCACCGGTTCCTACCGGCACGACAACCTGTGGGGCGGCACTCTGACGCTGGACGCCTACTACGCCGACCAGTTCATGCGCTACCCGGCCGAGGACGGCAGCGACCGCCAGGATCCCCTGATCGCACCGCTCGGCACCCTGGTCGACCAGTCGGAGATCCGTTCGCGCAAGCAGGGCCTGCGCAATTCGTATGCCCGCTCCGACGTGTTCGGTGTCACCGGCCTGGAACTCCGGGGCGGCGTCGACCTGACCCAGGACACCGCGTCGCAGTGGCTGGCGCTGACCAACCGCCTGTGGGTGCCGCCCATGAAGTACCGCAGCGTGGCGCCCTGGCTGCAGGCGTCCTACGACATCGGGCCGCTGACACTGTCGGGCGGCTTCCGTCGCGAAGACGGCAAGCTGCAGGTGGACGACTACACCACCACCTTCTTCCGCAACCGCGTGTTCGTGCAGGGGGGCGAACTCAGCTACACCGCCGACCTGCCCAACTTCGGCGCGGTGCTGCGCCTGCCGGCCGGCTGGTCGGTGTTCGCGTCCACCGGCAAGGGCTTCACCTTGCCCAACGTGGGCATCCCGCTGCGCAACATCAACTTCCCCGGGCAATCGGTGCAGGGCATCCTGGACCTGCAGGCCGTGGTCGTGAAGAACAACGAGATCGGGTTCAACTGGCGCGGTGCGATGGGCTCGCTGGGCGGTTCCTACTACCGGTCGAAGTCGACCCTGGGCCAGTCGCTGTCGGTCGACCCGGTGACCAACGACTTCGTGCTCAACCGCCAGCCCGTCAACATCGAAGGCTATGAACTCAGCGGCGAACTGAGGGTGAACCGTGACCTGAAGCTCAATGCGCTGTATTCGCACACCGAAGGCAAAACCTGGTTCACGGCCGGCGGCCCGCTGACGCGTGAGCTGGGCGTTCTCGACATCAACCCCGACAAGCTGGGCCTGTCGGCCACCTGGAAGTTCATGCCGAATGCCGACGTGCAGCTCGGTGCCACCAAGCTCTACTCGCGTACGCTGAACCAGGGCACCAGTGCTGCCGAACGTACCTCGGGCTACACCCTGTTCGACCTGAGCGCCAACTACGACTGGGGCCAGCGCGGCAAGACCACCCTGGGTGTGGAGAACCTGACCGACAAGTTCTACGTGCTCAGCTGGTCCCAGGTGGTGGGCTTCCGCAACTTCTGGTCGGGCCGCGGACGCGTGGTGTCGCTGACGCACACGCTGACGTTCTGACCGGGATCTTGAACCCGCCAAGCACCCGAGTGCTGGCCGGGGTGGGCCTCGTCCGCCGGCGCACGGCCGCGACCGCGCTGTTGCTCGGACTCGGGCTGGGGCTGGCCGGCACGGTCGGGGCCGCTGGCCGGGGTGTGTCGGCCGAGCGCCTGGCGCGCCTGGGTCGGTTCCTGCAAGCCGGCACGCAGCCTGGCGGGCACCTGGGTGCCGTGGCGCTGGTGGCGCACCGGGGCCGCGTGGTCTTGCGCCAGGCCTACGGCCACCGCGACCTGGTGCGCCAGGCGCCGATGCCCCTCGACGCCATCTTCCGCATCTATTCGATGAGCAAGCCCATCGCCTCGGTGGCCCTGCTGATGCTGCTCGAAGAAGGCCGTGTGAGCCTGGACGACCCGCTCGCGCAGCACTTGCCGGAATTCGCGGGCCAGCAGGTCTGGGCCGGCGGCAGCCCGGGTCTTGCCGGCGGCCCTGCCGGGCGGGCGCCGGCCCGGCCCTTGACGCTGCGCCACCTGCTGACGCACACCGCCGGCTTCGCCACGCGCGGCGCCGACCCGGCCCACGCGCTGCTGGAAGCGGCCGCACCTTCGGACGCGGCCAGCCTGCAGGACTTCGCCCGGCGCGTGGCCAGCGTGCCGCTGGCGGCCGACCCGGGCACCCGCTTCGCCTACGACGGCGTCAACACCGAAGTGCTGGGCCGGGTGGTGGAGGTCGTTGCGGGCGAGGACTTCGGTCGATTCCTGCAAGCCCGCATCTTCACGCCGCTGGGTATGAAGGACACGGCCTTCGCGGTGCCGCCAGCGCAGCGCCACCGCATTGCCGAGCTCAGCGCGCTGGGCCCGGGGGGCCGCCTGGTGCAGGCGCCGGGCCCGTCGTCGCTGACACCAGGCCTGGCCCTGAACCTTTACCCCAGCGGTGCCGGCGGCCTGTATTCGACCGCAGACGACTACCTGCGCTTCGCCCGCATGCTGCTGGCCGGCGGCGAGCTCGCGGGCCGACGCCTGCTGGGCCGCAAGACCGTGGCCCTGATGCAGCTCAACCAGCTGGCGCATCTGGACCCGGTGGCCGGTCTGGCAGCGGGCGAAGGCTTCGGCCTGGGGGTGTCGGTCGTGGTCGACCCGGCGCGGCGCGGCCGGCTGGCGTCTGCCGGGGCCTACGGCTGGTCGGGTGCGGCCAGCACCTATTTCACCGTCGACCCGCAGGAGCAGCTGATCGCCATCCTGCTGATGCAGCATCTGCCCCAGGACGACCTGCCCGGCGAACTGCCCAAGCCCGGCGTGAAGTTCCAGAATCTCGTCTACCAAGCGCTGGAGTGAAGAAGACCGCCATGATCCTGGTCGCCGGTTCTGCCAACCTCGATTTCGTGGTGCGCGCCGCCCATATTCCTGCACCCGGCGAAACCGTGCTCGGCCGCGAGTTCCGCACCTATCCGGGGGGCAAGGGAGCCAACCAGGCACTGGCCTGTGCGCGGGCTGGCGGCGTGGCCACGCAGATGCTGCTGGCGCTGGGTGAAGACGCCTACGCGGCGCCGCTGGAAGCCTCTCTGCGCGAAGCCGGCGTCGGCCTGCATGTGCGCCGCCAGGCCGTCACGCCCACCGGCACGGCCTTCATCTGCGTGTCCGACGACGCGGAGAACGCCATCACCGTCGCGCCCGGGGCGAACGCCTGCCTGCGCCCGCAGGACCTGCCGCCGTTGGCGGGTGTCAGCCATCTGCTGCTGCAGCTGGAGACACCGCTGGACACCGTCACCGCCTACGCGCAGGCGGCGGCTGCTGCGGGCCTCTGCGTGGTGCTGAACGCTGCTCCGGCGGCACCCCTGCCGGCGACCTTGCTTGCGGCGCTGGACGTGCTGATCGTCAACGAAGGCGAATTGGCCGCCGTGAGCGGCATCGTCGGCGACGTCGACGCAGCGCTGGCCGCCATGGCCGTGCCGAACCTGGTCGTCACGCTCGGAGCCCGGGGCGCGCGCGCGCGCTGCGGGCAGGCCCAGTTCGTGCAAGCCGGCTTCGCTGTGGACGCCGTCGACACGACAGCGGCCGGCGACACCTTCTGCGGTGTGTTCGTCGCAGCCCTTGCCCGGGGGGATGACTGGTCCGCCGCGCTGCGCCTGGCCTGTGCTGCCGCAGCCCTGGCCTGCACCCGGGCCGGGGCGCAGAGCAGCATTCCCCGTCACGACGAAGTCCTGGCCTTCCTGAACACCGGGCCCGCCTGAGCCTTCCCCCTGCCTGCTCACTGCTCACTGCCCACTCTGCCCACTGCCCCATGGCCGAATTCAAGTTCTCGCACGTCACGACCCAGCGCTACCTGCCCACGCCGGGCAAGGCGCCAGGCTGGCCCTTTGCCGAAATCGGCCACTGGAAGATGGACGTCAACGGCACCGCCGAGGACTGGGTGCGCGACCTGCTGGACTGGCGGCGGGAACACCTGGTGCGCATCGGCTACGACGACGCCAACTACCGCCGGCCCGAACTGCAGTGGGCGCAGCGCAACTTCGTGCATGCGCAGATGATGGTCGAGGACCGGTTCTTCTACGACCCGGTGACCGCCAGCTACACCGTCGACCGCTACCTCGACGACCTCGAGGCCCGCTTCGGCGGCCTGGACAGCGTCCTGATCTGGTACGTCTATCCGAACATCGGCATCGACGACCGCAACCAGACCGACCTGGCCCACGACCTGCCGGGCGGCCTGGCCGGCTTGAAGCAGGCCGTGGACGACTTCCACCGCCGCGGCGTGAAGGTCTTCCTGCCGACCAAGCCCTGGGACCACGGCACGCGCGAGCACCCGCAGAAGGACTGGGACGCCATCGCCGACATCGTGCAGGCGGTGGGCGCCGACGGCATCAACGGCGACACCTACAACGGCGTGCCGCGCGCATTCTTCGACGCCTGCCTCGAGCGCGGCCGGGCCGTGGTGCTGCAGCCCGAAAGCACCATCTCTTGCGAGGAACAGCTGATCTGGAACGTGCAGAGCTGGGGCAAGAAGGTGCCGCCCGACGTCGTGCCCGTGGTCGCCAAGTTCAAGTGGCTGGAACCGCGCCACATGATCAATGTCGAGAACCGCTGGAGCCGCGACCGCAACAACGATCTGCAGTACTGTTTCTTCAATGGCGTGGGCTACAACGCCTGGGAAAACGTCTGGGGCATCTGGAACGGCCTGACGCCCCGTGATGCCGAAACCCTGCGGCGGGTGGCGGCGGTGTTCCGCTTCTGTGCGCCGCTGCTCGTCAGCGCTGACTGGCGGCCTTATGCCGCCACGCTGCAGGCCGGTGTGTTCGCCAGCCGCTTCCCCGGTGCCGACCGCACCCTGTGGACCCTGGTCAACCGCAACGAATGCAGTGTCCAGGGCGAGCAGATCGCCGTGCCCCACACCGAAGGCACGCGCTACTTCGACCTGTGGCATGGCCAGGAAGTCCTGCCCAGGCTCGCCGGCGGCCAGGCCGTGTTCAGCGCAGCCCTGGAGCCGCGTGGCTTCGGCGCGTTGCTGGCCTTGGCTGCAGATGCGGCTGCGGACACCGCGGGCCTGGCCGAGTTCCTGGCGCGCATGCAGGCCTGGGCCACCGTGCCCTTGCAGTCCCTGTCTGCAGGCTGGCAGCCGCTGCCGCAGCAGATGGTGCCAGTGGCGGCCACGGCGGCACGGTCCGAGCCACCGCAAGGCATGGTCGAGATTCCGGCCGGCGACTTCGACTTCGTCGTCTGCGGGGTCGAGATCGAAGGCCAGACCTGGGCCGGCCTGGACGTGCAATATCCCTGGGAGGACAGTCCACGCCGCGGCCACCGCCAACGCATGGCCATGAGGCGCTACTTCATCGACCGCACGCCCGTGACCAACGCCCAGTTCAAGGCCTTCGTCGACGGCAGCGGCTACCGCCCTGCAGATGCCCACAACTTCCTGCGCCACTGGCAGGGCGGCGCTCCCTTGCCGGGCTGGGAGAACAAGCCGGTGACATGGGTTGCGCTGGAAGACGCCCGGGCCTACGCGGCATGGGCCGGCAAGCGCCTGCCGCGCGAATGGGAGTGGCAGTACGCGGCCCAGGGCAGCGACGGCCGTCTCTATCCCTGGGGCGACCGCTGGGACGCTGCCGCGGTACCCGAGCCGCACACCGGGCGAAGCCTGCCGCCGCCGGCCGACGTCGATGCGTACCCGCTGGGTGCCAGCCCCTTCGGCGTCGTCGACCTCGTGGGCAATGTCTGGCAGTGGACCGACGAATTCCACGACAGCCACACCCGCGCTGCAGTGCTGCGCGGTGGCAGCCGCTACCAGCCCCAGACCTCGCACTGGTACTTTCCGCAGGCCTACCGGCTGGACCAGCATGGCAAGGTCCTGCTGATGGCGCCCTGCAAGGACCGCTCTGGCATGCTGGGTTTCCGCTGCGTGGTGGACGCCGCATGAGGCTGCCGCGAGTCGCTCTGGGCGGGTTGCTCGGCGATGCGCTGGCCGCCAGCCGGCGCGGACGGCTGAGCCATTTCATCCAGGGTGCCGACAGCCCGGCCATCCGGCTCTTCGATCGCGCCCGGGCGCTGGGCAACACCGAAGGCGACTGGTATGGCGAACATGCCGGCAAGTGGCTGGTGGCCGCGGCGCGCGCGGCGGCGCGGGAAGGCGACGATGCCCTGGCCGCGCAGGTACGCGAAGTCGCCGACTTTCTTTGTTCGCAGCAGGAAGCCGACGGCTACCTAGGCACCTATGCCCCCACGCATCGCTTCACGCAGAAGCAGCCGGCCAGGGCCTGGACCTGGGACGGTGCTCCGAGCGTGCGCAGCTGGGACATCTGGACCCACAGCTACCTGATCCTGGGCCTGCTGGAAGCCCATCGCGCCTTCGGCGAAGCGCGCTGGCTGCAGGCCGCCTGCCGCATCGGCGACCTCTGCGTCCGCACGCTGGCGCGGGGCGACATCGATATCACCGAACTCGGCAACCACCACGGGCTGTCGGCCACGGTTCTGATGGACCCGGCCTGCGAACTCTTCTTCGCCACCGGCGAGACCCGTTACCTGGCACTGGCCGAACAGGTGCTGGCCCAGGCCGACGCCCATGCGCCGCTGGCCCTGCTGCGCCAGGCGCTGGCCGGGGCCGACCCTTCCCAGATCGCCACCGGCAAAGCCTATCAGCTGGCCTGGAACCTGGTGGGCCTGGCCAAGCTGCACCGCGCCACCGGGCGGCCCGAATTGCGCGCTGCCGTCACCGGGCTGTGGCGCGCCATCCGCGAGCACCACCTCACGCTCGGCGGCGGGCCCTGGGGCGGGGTGGCGAACCGTTCGCGCGAAGTCTTCAACCCGGCCGGGGTGTTCAGCCCGCAAGGCTACGTCGAGACCTGCTCGACCCTGGCCTGGATCCAGCTGAACCGCGAACTCCTGGCCATCAGCGGCCAGGCCTGCCATGCCGAGGAGATCGAACGATCGGCCTACAACGACCTGCTGGGCGCGCTGGCCCCGAACGGCGAAGACTGGTGCTACTACGTCTTCCCGAACGGCCGCAGGGTGCACACCACCTACTGGCGCTGCTGCAAGAGCAGTGGCGCGATGGCCCTGGAAGAGCTGCCGGCACTGGCTTACGGCCAGGAAAGCGGGGCCGACGGGCCGGTGCTGACGGTGCACCTGTACGGCACCGGATCGGCTGAGTTCGACCTGGGCCCGGCCGGTGCCGTGCAGCTGGAGCAGCGCACGCGCTACCCGTTCGACGGTGTCGTGCACCTCCATGTGCGCGCTGCGCATCCCGTGGACTTCGCGCTGCGCTTGCGCGGCCCGGGCTGGGCACGTGGCGCCAGTCTCCGGCTCAACGACGAGCCCGCCCAGCCCCTGACGCCAGACGGCTACACCACGCTGCGGCGTCGCTGGCAGACGGGTGACCGCGTCGAACTGCAGATGCCCATGGCCATCGAACTGCACCAGCGCCATCACCGCAACGTGCAGGAGTCGCGCGCCCCCGACGGCACACCGGTGCTGCAGCAGGTGCTCGACGACAGCCACATCGCGCTGACCTGCGGCCCGCTGGTCTATGCCACGACCCTGGTCGACGGTTTCAAGACACAGGAAACCCTTCGTCTTCCAGCCGGCCCGCAGTCGGGCTGGCTGCAGCGGGTGGCCGACGAACCCGAACCCGTGCTGCGCCTGAGCCCCTGCGACCGTGCGCCGCTGGACTTTCGCCCCTACTACGCCGCCGGCGGCCGTGTCGACGGTGCCTGGCGGCTGACCTGGTTTTCGCTGGCGCCGAAGCCATGAACCACAGGCAAGTTTCCGTGTTGACAGAGCATAGGCCGCGCTGCTTGGCAGGCGACAGCCTGGCACGCAGACTGCAAGCCAGGCTTCACGCCTGAACGTAGGCCCCCATCACGCCGTCCCACCTGCCATGGCTGCATCCGTCCCACCCCTGCACCGCAGCGGACCGCTGAGCGGCGTGCGTGTGCTCGACCTCAGCGCCTACATCGCCGGCCCATACGGCTGCGCGCTGCTGGCCGACCAGGGCGCCGACGTCGTCAAGGTCGAGCCGCCCGGCGGCGACAACCTGCGCAACTACCCGTCGACGCTGCAGGCCGAAAGCCGCGCCTTCATCGGCGTGAACCGCAGCAAGCGCGGCCTGGTCCTCGACCTGAAGCAGCCCGCTGACCTGGCCAAGCTGCTGCGCCTGGTGCGCGACAGCGACGTGCTGGTGCACAACTTCCGCCCGGGCGTGCCGCGCCGCCTTGGTATTGCCCATGAACAGCTGGAGCTCCTGAACCCGAGGCTCATCTACTGCGCCGTGACGGGCTATGGCGACTCGGGCCCGATGAAGGACAAGGCCGGCTACGACCAGGTGCTGCAGACCCTGACCGGGATGTGCGCCCTGCAGGGCAAGCGGGGCGGCCCGCCCGAGATCCTGTACGGCTCGGTGGTCGACTACTACGCCGCGGCGCTGGTGGCGTCCGGGGTGGCCGCGGCCCTGTACGAGCGGGAACGCAGCGGCCTGGGCCAGACCGTGGGCGTCTCGCTGCTGCGCAGTGCGCTGACGATGCAGTCGGCGCGGCTCATCTGGGCCGGCGGCGAACCGCTGGACATCGGCCGCGACATGCGCTCTGGTGGTGTCACCGGCATCCACCCGGCGCGTGAGGGGCACTTGTACCTGTCGGCTAACACGCCGCGCTTCTGGGCCGCGCTGTGCCGGCTGACCGACCTGACCGATCTGGCCGCAGACCCCCGCTACGACAGCGTGAAGAAGCGGGCCGAACACGCCGCCGAGGTGGTGCCCCGGCTGCATGCGGCGCTGGCCACGCGCACTGCGCTGGAGTGGGAGGCCCTGTTCGGCGACGAGGTGCCCTGTGCCGCCGCGCGCAAGGTCGAGGACATGTTCGACCATCCGCAAGTGCTGGCCGAGGACATCGTCGGCAACTTCGACCATGCGGTCATCGGACCCTACCGCGGGGTGCGGCAGTCCATCGTCTTCGGCCGCACACCCGGGCCCGAAGCCTTTGCCGCGCCAGCCTTGGGTCAGCACGACAGCGAACTGGTCGAACCGGCCGACGACTGAACCCGCTGCAGCTGCAAGCCGCCGGATTCCCCCGGTCCGACCGGGACTGCGCCCTGCTCGCGATACTGTGGGGTCTTCCTCAGGAGCGAGCCATGGCCAAGCCACTACACAGCGCGACTTCCTCCGGTGGCGGGCTCGACCGCCGTCGCTGGCTGCTCGCGGCCGCAGCCGCAACGGCCGCGGCCGGCTGGCAGGCCGGCGCCACGGCAGCCGGCCCGCCGCTGCTGACCCGCCGCATCCCGTCCAGCGGCGAGACCGTGCCGGTGGTCGGCCTGGGCAGCTGGATCACCTTCAACGTCGGCAACGACCCGGCAGCGCTGGCCGGCTGCACCGAGGTCGTGCGGGCCTTCTTCGATGCCGGCGGCAGGATGATCGACAGTTCGCCGATGTACGGCTCGTCGCAACCCGCCATCGGTCATGCGCTGGCGCAGCTGAAGCGGCCGGCGGCGCTGTTCTCGGCCGAGAAGGTCTGGGTCGGCGACGCAGCGCGCGGGCCGGGGCAGATCGAGGCTTCGCGGGCCTTCTGGGGCGTGCCGCGCTTCGACCTGATGCAGGTCCACAACCTGCTGTCCTGGCAGGAACACCTGCCGCGCCTGCAGGCGATGAAGGCCGCCGGAAAGCTGCGCTACGTGGGCATCTCGACTTCGGAAGGGCGGCGCCACGCCGAGCTCGAACGCATCATGCGCACCCAGACCATCGACTTCGTCCAGCTCAGCCTGAACCTGCTGGACCGCGAGGCCGAGCAGAGTCTGCTGCCCCTGGCGCAGGAGCGCGGCATTGCCGTCATCGTCAACCGTCCGTTCCGCGAAGGCGCATTGCTCGACGCCCTGAAGCGTCACAAGCTGCCGGGCTGGGCGGCCGAGATCGACTGCGAGAACTGGGCGCAGGTGGCGCTGAAGTTCGCCGTGTCGCACCCGGCGGTGACCTGTGCCATTCCGGCCACCAGCCAGGTGGCGCACCTGCGCCAGAACATGGGCGCCGCGCGCGGGCGCCTGCCCGACGCCACCCTGCGCGCCCGCATGGCTGCCGACGTGGCGGCGCTGTGAGCCCGGGCTGAACCCGCGGCGGCCGGATGAGCGAATGGTGGGCCTACCGGCCCGGCGACTTCCTGATGTTCGCGCCGCGCACCTACTGGCGGCTGTTCGAACTGCACAACCAGGCCAGCTGGCCGGCACCCTGGCTGCTGGGCCTGGCCGGTCTGGCAGCCCTGTGGCTGCTGTGGCGCAGGCCGGCGTCCTGGCGCGTGCTTGCCCTGGGCCTGGCAATGGCCTGGGCTGGCGTAGGCTGGTACTTTCTGCAGGGGCGTTATGCCGCGGTGTTCTGGGTGATGCACTGGTGGGCCTGGGCCTTCCTGGCGCAGGCGCTGCTGCTGCTGGCCCTGGTGGCTTCGCCTGCGCTGAAGGCGGTGCCTGCAGGCCCGCGGCGCCGGGGCGGCCTGCTCCTGCTGGCCTGGGCCGTGCTGGGCCAACCCATGCTGGCCGTGCTGGCGGGGCGGCCCATGATGCAGGCCGAGATCATCGGCCTGGCGCCCGACCCAACGGTCATCGCGACCTTCGGCCTGCTGTTGTGCACCGCACCGGCCTCGGGCGCCTGGCGCTGCTTGTGGTGGACATCCTGGCTCGTGGCAACAGGCTGGTGTGCCCTGAGCGCTGCCACCCTGTGGACGATGGGCTCCAGCCAGGGCTGGGTGCCCGCCATCGCAGCGCTTTGCGCCCTGGTGCTGCGGCTGCGATGCCGGCCAGGCCCAGGTGAGGCCGCGGGGTTGGCAGTGCCACCCGCCCGCGGCTGATTGCCGGCTACGGCCGCGCCGGTGCACCGGCGAGCCGCAGCACCAGGCCGCCCTGGCCGCGCCAGATGACGAATTCCGGAACCTGCGCGGGCGGCCCGGGCAGGCTCAGAGCCGTTCGAAGACCGCGGCGATGCCTTGGCCGCCGCCGATGCACATCGTCACCAGCCCGTAACGGCCGCCCGTGCGGTGCAGTTCGTACACCGCCTTGGTGGCCAGGAATGCGCCAGAACAGCCGATGGGGTGGCCCAGGGCGATGGCGCCGCCGTTCGGGTTGACCTTGCTCATGTCGAATTCCAGCGCGCGGGCCACGGTGATGGCCTGGGCGGCGAAGGCTTCGTTGCTTTCGATCACGTCCATCTGGTCCAGCGTCAGGCCGGCCCGCTTCAGCGCGGCCTTGGTCGCCGGGATCGGGCCTTCGCCCATCACGTCGTTCGGCACGCCGGCCACGGCGTAGGACACCAGGCGCGCCATCGGCTTGTGGCCGGCGGCGGCGGCCACCGCGGCGTCGGCCATCACGAAGAAGGCGGCGCCGTCGTTGATGCCCGAAGCATTGCCCGCGGTCACCGAGCCGTCCTTCTTGAAGGCCGGCTTCATCTTCGCCAGCGTCTCCATCGTGGTGCCGGCCTTCACGTGTTCGTCGGTGTCGAAGACGACTTCGCCCTTGCGCGTCTGCTTGACGATGGGGACGATCTGCGACTTGAAGCGGCCTTCGGCGATGGCGGCTGCGGCGCGGCGGTGCGATTCGACGGCCAGCGCGTCCTGTTCCTCGCGCGTGATGCCCCACTTGGTGACCAGGTTCTCGGCCGTGATGCCCATGTGGCCGACGCCGAAGGGGTCGGTCAGGGTGGCCACCATGGTGTCGATGAGCTGCGTGTCGCCCATGCGTGCGCCGCTGCGCATCGCCGGCGACAGGTAGCCGCCGCGGCTCATCACTTCCACGCCACCGCCGATGCCGTAGTCGGAGTCGCCCAGCAGGATGTTCTGGGCCGTGGTCAGGATGCCCTGCAGCCCGGAAGCGCACAGCCGGTTCACGGCCATTGCCACGCTGTCGTGCGACAGCCCGGCCTGGATCGACGCGACGCGCGCCACATAGGCGAAGCGTTTTTCGGTGGGGATGGTGTTGCCGACGGTGACGTACTGGATGGCCTTCGGGTCGACACCCGAACGCTGCACCGCTTCCTTCATCACGCTGCCAGCGAGTTCGGCCGGTTCGATGTCGGCCAGGCTGCCGGCGAAGGTGCCGATGGCGGAACGGGCTGCGCCCAGGACGACGACGTCGCGTTGTTTCATGAATGTGCTCCTAGTGGGTGGTGGGAAGAACGGGTTGAACGCTGGCGATTCAGCCGTTGCGGATGCGCCTGACCAGGGCCTGGGTGAAAGCCGAGGTGCTGGCGCTGCCGCCCAGGTCGCCGGTGCGCACCAGGTCGATGTTCAGGGTGGCGTGCAGGGCCTGGCGCAGGCGGGTGGCCATCTCGGTAAGGCGGACGTGGTCGAGCATCATGGCCGCGGCCAGCAACAGGGCAGTGGGGTTGGCGATGCCCTTGCCGGCGATGTCGGGGGCCGAGCCATGCACGGCTTCGAAGATGGCGGCGTCGGCGCCGATGTTGGCGCCCGGGGCCATGCCCAGCCCGCCCACCAGGCCGGCCACCAGGTCGGACAGGATGTCGCCGAACAGGTTCGTCGTCACCAGCATGTCGAACTGCCAGGGGTTCAGCACCAGCTTCATGGCGCAGGCGTCGATGATCACGGTGTCGAGCTCGAACTTGCCCTTGTACTTGCGTTCGTACAGTTCCAGCCCGGTTTCCAGGAAGATGCCGGTCAGCGCCTTCATGATGTTGGCCTTGTGCACGATCGACACCTTCCTGCGCCCGGTGGCCACGGCGTGCTCGAAGGCGAATTCCAGCAGCCGGCGGCCGCCGGCGCGGGTGTTGATGCCGGTGGCCATGGCCACCGCATGCGGGTCGTCGTCGATCTGGACGTAGTGCTCGTGGCCGATGTACAGGCCTTCGAGGTTCTCGCGCACGACCACCAGGTCGATGTTGTCGAAGCGCCCGCCGGGAACGATGTTCAGCGCAGGACGCAGGTTGGCATAGAGCTGGAAGGCTTCACGCAGCCTGACGTTCGATGACCTGTAACCACCGCCCGAGGGCGTTTCCAGCGGCCCTTTCAGCGCCAGCCGCGTGCGCCTGATGCTGTCCAGGGTGGCCGGGGGCAAGGGGTCGCCTGCCGCTTGGACCCCGGCCAGGCCGGCGGCCTGGTGGTCCCAGTCGAAGGGGGCCTGAAGCGCATCCAGCGCCGCCAGCGTGGCGTCGACGATTTCCGGGCCGATGCCGTCCCCGGCGATCAAGGTGGCTGGCAGGCGGATGGTCATGGATGTGTCGCAGGCTGGGGCAGGGTCGATCCGGGCATTGTGCTCGCCCTCCCCGTACCGGCGGCTTACAGCCCTTGGGCGCAGGGCTGCAAAGGGGCTGGACGAAGGGCAGACCCCCGGTCGTGGGGCAGCACGCCGACCCCGTCTGTTCGACGTCGCACACCCGGCCCGGACCCGGCCCGCGCCCGTCTTAGCCGCGAGCGTCGAACTGCTGGATGGCGCTGGCCATGCGGTCCAGCGGCAGCACCTGGTCGACCGCCCCCAGCTTGATGGCCTCTTTCGGCATGCCGAAGACCACGCAGCTGGCTTCGTCCTGCGCCAATGTGCGCGCGCCGCCGTCGTGCAGCTGCTTCATGGCGCGCGCGCCGTCGTCGCCCATGCCGGTGAGCATGATGGCCAGCACGTCGCTGCCGGCGCAGTCGGCGACCGAGCGGAACAGCACCTCGACGCTGGGCTTGTGGCGGTTCACGGGCGGGCCGTCGATGACGACCGCGAAGTACTGGCCGCCGGCCTTGCGCAGCTGCATGTGGCGGCCGCCCGGGGCGATGAGCACGACACCCCGTTCCAGCCGGTCGCCGTCACGGGCTTCGCGCACGTTCATCGCGCACAGGCCGTCCATGCGCTGGGCGTACATGGCGGTGAACTTCTCGGGCATGTGCTGGACGATGGCAATGCCCGGGCTGTCTGCGGGCAGGGCGGTCAGCACCAGTTCCAGCGCCTGCGTGCCGCCGGTGCTGCTGCCGATGACGACCGGCTTGTTCACGGACAGCGCGTGCAGGCCGGGCAGGGTGGGGCGCGCCGCCGACCCTGGCTTGGCGGCAGGCGCCGCCGCGGGGCTGCGGCGGGCGTGGGGATGGGTGCGGGCCGCGCTTTTCAAGGCCGTCACCAGTTCGCGGCGCGAGTCCTCCAGGAACTGCTTCAGGCCCAGCCGCGGCTTGGCCACCACGCCTACCGCGCCAGCGGCCAGGGCTTCCAGCGCCATGCGGCTGCCTTCGGTGGTCAGCGTGCTGCAGATGACGGTGGGTATGGGTGCTTCGGCCATCTGCTGGCGCAGGAAGGTCAGGCCGTCCATGCCGGGCATCTCGATGTCCAGCAGCAGCACGTCGGGCCGGTTCTTGCGCAGCAGGGGCGCGGCGATCAAGGGGTTGGGGGCGCTGCCGGCCAGGCTGATCTCGGCGTCGCCCTGCAGCAGGTGGGCCAGGGTCTGGCGGACGACGGCCGAATCGTCGATGACGAAGACTTTGATGCTCATGGAAGGGATTCCGTCGCGGTCTTCAAACCTCGACCGCCGTGACTTCGGGTGCGCCCGGGCCCACCGTCCAGCCGATGCGCCTGTAGCAGGAGCCGCCCACGTCCTGGTGCAGCACCCGGATGCCGTTGTGGGCCAGGGTGTCCAGAGCCCAGCGGGCGTTGTGCGCGCCGACGTGGGAGCCGCCGAACTGGCCGGGAAACATGTTGCCGCCGCCATAGACGTAGGCCTCGCACAGCTGGGGCTGGATGCCGCGCTGGCGCAGCTGCGCGAACATCAGGTCCAGGGCGATGTCGCCCCAGGCGCTGTTGCGCACCAGGTTTTCTGCGTAGCCGCGCCCCGCCTGGGCGGCGTGCACGATGTGGCACATCGCGCCCACGGTGCGGCGCGGGTCGGTCAGCACCACCGCCACGCACGAGCCCAGCAGGGTCGTGAAGCGGTCGCCCTGGCCGCCGCAGGCCAGGTCGCCGGGGTGCAGGTTGTGGAGCTCGCCGCCCAGGTCCAACATCACGCCCCGGCCTTCAGCTGGCCGTCTTGCGGAAAGCACCCGGCGCCAGCACCGTCAGTGGCGTTTCGCAGGGCACCCGGCCTTCAGCGGTGCCGATGAAGAACAGGCCCCCTGGGCGAAGCTGCGTCAGCACGCGGTCGACCACGGCGCGCTTGGTGGGCGGGTCGAAGTAGATCAGCACGTTGCGCAGGAAGACCACGTCGAACGGGCCCAGCGCGTCGATGGGCGCGCACAGGTTCAGCTGCCCGAACCGCACCTGCTCGCGCAGACGCGGCTGAATCTGCACCAGCCCCTGCGCCTCGTCTTCGCCGCGCAGGCAATAGCGCTTCAGCCGTTCCGGGCTGACGTTTCGCAGCCTTTCCTCGGGGTAGATGCCCTGCGCGGCGCTGGTCAGCACCCGGTCGCTGATGTCGGTGCCCAGCACCTGCCAGTCCTTGCCGATGCGACCCTGCTGCGCCATGTCGGCCAGCAGCATCGCCGTGCTGTAGGCCTCGTCGCCGAATGACGAGGCCGCGCTCCACACCGCCAGCCGCTGGGGGCGCTGGGCGGTCAGTTCGCGTTCCAGCAGATCGTAGTGCGCGGGCTCGCGGAAGAAGTAGGTCTCGTTGGTCGTCAGCAGGTCGACGGCCATCTGGAATTCGCCGCCGTCGCCTTCGGGGCCGTGGCCCTCGATGAGCTCGGCATAAGCTTCGAAGCTGCCCAGCCCCAGCCGCTGGATGCGCGGACCCAGGCGTGAACTGACGAGCGACATCTTGCTGGGTGCGAACGACAGGCCGATGCTGGCATGCATCAGCGCCGTGATGCGCTCGAAGGTCTGGGGTCGTAGGCTGAACTCGGGCATGGCGTCGTGTCGTCGTTCCCTCAGGCGGCCAGGGCGTCCTGAGAAGCCTCGCAGAGCTGGGCCATTTCGCCGATGTCGAAGGCGCGGTCGGGCTCCAGGATGATGACGAAGCGGCTGGCCACCTTGCCCATGCCGCGGATGAAGTCGCGGCGCACCGCACCGCCGAAGCTGGGCGGCGGTTCGATCTGCGCCTGGGGGATGTCGATGACCTCGCTGACGGCATCCACCAGCAGGCCGAGCTCGACCCGTTCGCCTTCGCGCATGGCGTCGAAGATCACGATGCAGGTCTTTTTGCCCACCAGCGCCGCCGGCCGGCCGAAACGCGCGTGCAGGTCGATCACCGGCACGACCGCTCCGCGCAGGTTGATGACGCCGCGAACGAAGTCGGGCATCAGCGGCACCGTGGTCATGGCACCGTACTGGATGATCTCGCGCACGGTGCGGATGTCCATCGCGAAGACCTCCTCGCCCAGGGCGAAGGTCAGGTACTGGGCTGGCGGTTCTTCCAGGCTGGTGGTGGCAGCGGCGCTGCCGGGGGGATTGCGGCTCATGCTGGGGCTCCCGGTGCGGGTTTCAGTAGGGCCTGAAGTTGCCGTTGGCGACCTTGGCCGCGTGGCGCGGCTGCGCTGCGGCCGACTTGGCACCGCCGCGCATCGAAGCCCCGGCCGAGCCGGCCGAGCGGCGGTCCGCCGGCGTGTCGTTGCGCGCCTGGCGGTGCGGTGCGGCAAGCTCGCCGCCCAGGTTGAAGAAGGCCACCGACTGCTGAAGCTGTTCGGCCTGGCCGCTCAGTTCCTCGCTGGTGGCGGCCAGTTCCTCGGAGGCCGAGGCGTTCTGCTGCGTGGCCTTGCTCAGCTGGCCCATGGCGCCACCGATCTGTGTCACGCTCTGGCTCTGTTCCTGCGAGGCGGCGGCGATCTCCTGCACCAGTTCGCTGGTCTTCTGGATGCTGGGCACGATCTCGTCGAGCAGCTTGCCGGCGCGTTCGGCCGTGCTCACGCTGTTGCCGGCCAGGTCGCCGATTTCCTTGGCCGCTTCCTGGCTGCGTTCGGCCAGCTTGCGCACCTCGGCGGCCACCACCGCGAAGCCCTTGCCGTGTTCGCCGGCGCGGGCGGCCTCGATGGCTGCGTTCAGGGCCAGCAGGTTGGTCTGGTAGGCGATGTCGTCGACGATGCTGATCTTCTGCGCGATCTGCTTCATGGCCTGCACCGTCTGCGTCACCGCCGCGCCGCCGTCGCTGGCTTCCTTGCTGGCCTTGGTGGCCATGCCGTCGGTGACCTTGGCGTTGTCGCTGTTCTGGGTGATGGAAGCACTCATCATGTCGATCGACGCCGTGGTCTCCTCGACCGAGCTGGCCTGTTCGCTGGCGCTCTGGCTCAGACTCTGGGCGGTGGCGCTGACCTGGTTGGCAGCGCCCGTGAGGGCGTCGGCGGCAGCGCGCACTTCCTCGATGATGGCCACGAGCTTGTCGCCGGTGCTGTTGGCATCGGTCTTGACCTGGTCGAACACACCTTCGGCGTCGCGGGTGATGCGCTGCGTCAGGTCGCCGCTGGCCATGCCGCTGAGCACACGGCCGACGTCTTCGATGATGGCTGCGAGCTTCTCGCTGGTGGCGTTGGCGTCGTTCTTGACCTGGGCGAACACGCCTTCGTAGTCGCGGGTGATGCGCTGGCTCAGGTCGCCGGAAGACAGGCCGCCCAGGGCACGCCCGACGTCGTCGAAGATCACCGAAGTCGTCTCCACCAGGCCGTTGACGCCTTCGCACAGCAGCTTGATCGGGCCGCTCTTGCCTTCCAGCGGAATGCGCTGCGACAGGTCGCCGTGCTTGGCTGCGGTGGTCACGGCCTGGGCTTGTTCGACGGCCTGCTCGAGCATCTGGCGGGCCTGCACCTGGGCCGTCACGTCGGTGGCGATCTTGATGATCTTGGCGACGCGGCCCATCTCGTCCTTCACCGGCGCATAGACGGCCTGGATCCAGATCTCGCTGCCGGACTTGGTGATGCGCCTGAAGGTGCTGTTCTTCGGCGTTCCGGCGTTCAGGTCTCGCCAGAATTGGGCGTATTCGCTCGAATTCGCGTAGGCGGCGTCGACGAAGGTGCGGTGGTGGCGCCCCTTGATCTCGTCCAGCCCGTAGCCCAGGGTCGCCAGGAAATTCTTGTTCGCATGGAGGACATGTCCGCCCAGATCGAACTCGATGAAGGCATAGCTCTGGTCGATGGCGTCGAGGATGCCCTTGGCGTTGTGACGTTCCAGCTCTGCTTCGGTGATGTCGTAGCGCACGCCCAGGTACTTCATGGGCTTGCCGTTCTCGCCCAGGATGGGGGCGATCACCGCGTCGACATAGTAGGGTGTGCCGTCCTTTGCGCGGTTCTTCACCTTGCCGCGGAAGATGTCGCCGCGGCCGATGGTCGACCACATCTGCTTGAACACCTCCTTGGGCATGTCGGGGTGGCGCGTGGTGTTGTGGCCGTGCCCGATGAGCTCGCTCTTTGGGTATTTCGACACCTCCAGGAACTTCTCGTTGACGCAGAGGATGTCGCCCTTCTTGTCGGCCTCGGAGACGATGCTCGTGAGGTTCATGATGTCGGTGCGTACCTTCAGTTCGGCCTCCACCGAATCCAGGCGTTGTTTCACCTGGGCCAGCGTGGCTTCGCTGTCGGCTCGGGCGGCCTCGGCGGCGGCATGCGCGCTGGCGGCCTGGTTCAGGGTGGCGGTCATGGCCTGGACGGTGTCGTCCAGCACCTGGCCTGCGAAGAGACGGCCAAGCCAGGAGAGTTGCGGCGTGTTCATGAGGTGTGTCCTTCGGTAGAGGCTCGGGGTGTGGGGGCGACTGCGCCCGCGGGTTCTGCAGCCAGCTGGCTGAGGGAATGCACGTCGAAGATCAGGGCGACTTCGCCGTTGCCCAGGATCGACGAGCCGCTCATGCCACGAAGGCTGCGGAACATGCGACCCAGGGGCTTGATGACGGTCTGGTGCTGGCCCAGCAGCTGGTCCACCAGCACGCCGAAGCGGCGGCCGCCGGTCTGGATGACGACGACGCTGCTGCGTGCCGGAGGGGGTGAATCGAGCGCATACAGGGTGCGCAGACAGACCACGGGCAGCACCTGGCCGCGCAGTTCCACCAGGCGGCGGCCGTGTGCGTCCAGGCTGCCGGTGGTGTCGCGGTCCTCGATCACCTCGACCACGGCGTCGAGCGGGAAGATGAACTTCGAGCTGCCCACGCCGACGAGGAAGCCGTCGATGATGGCCAGGGTCAGTGGCAGACGGATCTCGATGCGCGAGCCCGCGCCAGGCGTGCTGGACAGCGTGACGCTGCCGCGCAGCGCTTCGATGTTGCGGCGCACGACATCCATGCCGACGCCGCGGCCTGACAGGTTGGTGACCTTCTCGGCGGTGCTGAAGCCGGGCTCGAAGATCAGGCGATCGATGTCCTCGTCGGCCGGCACCACGCCGCGTTCGACCAGGCCGCGGTCCCAGGCGCGTTCGAGCACCTTGTCGCGCTGGATGCCGCGGCCGTCGTCGTCGATGCGGATCAGGATGCTGCCTGATTCATGGCATGCCGAAAGCGTCAGCCGGCCTTGGGCAGGCTTGCCGATGGCCTGGCGCTGCCCCGGTGTTTCCAGTCCATGGTCCAGGGCATTGCGCACCAGGTGCATCAGCGGGTCGGCGATGCGTTCGACCACGCTCTTGTCGAGCTCGGTGTCACCGCCGACGATGTCCAGGTGCACGTCCTTGCCCAGTTCGCTGGCGGTGTCGCGCACCACGCGTCGAAAGCGCGAGAAGGTTTCGCCGATGGGCACCATGCGCAGCTGCAGGGTGCCGTTTCGGATTTCCTCGATCAGCCGGCTGATCTGACCGTTGGCCTCGATCAATCCACTCTGGCGCGTCTGCCGGGCCAGCAGCGCTGCGCCGGCACCGGCGATGACGAGTTCGCCGAGCAGGTTGATGACATCGTCCAGCCGGTCGGCCTGTACCCGGATGAAGCGGCCTTCATCGCCGGCCGCTCCGGCGGCAGCGGCGTCACGCGTGGCGGCGGGTCGGGCGCGTTGCTGCTTTTCCAGCGCCGCGCTCACGACCAGCGGGCTGATGCCGGCGGTGGCCTGCAGCACTTCACCCAGCGGTGTCGGGGCGGCGCCGGCGGCCTTGGACGTCGCCTGGGCGCGCAGGCCCTGTTGCAGCTGGGCGCGGCTGATCGCGCCGCAGCTCACCAGGATCTCGCCCAGCCGCGGGTTGCCGGGCTGGGCTTCGATCAGGCGCACATAGTCTTCGGCGGTGGCACCGGGCTCCAGCACCTGCAACTGGCAGTCGTCGCGCACGAAGCTGAAGGCGCCTTCGATCTCGTCGCGGGTGGCCTCGGTCTGCAGGCGCAGTTCGAAGGCCAGATGGCAGCTCTCTGGATCCAGCTGGTCCAGAGGCGGCACGGCCGGGGCGTCGCAGGCCAGACAGGGCATCTCGCCCATGCCGCGCAGATAGTTCAGCAGCGCCAGCGGGTCCATGCCGTTGCGGAAGGTGTCCTTGCCGAAGGCGGCCGACACGTGCCAGGCGCGGCAGGGGGCCTCGGGGGCTGGCGCAGCGGCCTGCAGCTCGCTGCCTGCCGACGTGGCGCTGGGTGCAGCCATCGTCGCAGGCGCGGCTGCTGTCGCCAATGACTCCCGACTCCCAGCGGCCTGCTGCAGCCGTTCGACGAGGGCGGCGCGCTCGGCCTGCAGTTCCGGGCTCTCGTCGGCATCGTCGCCCCGGGCCTGGGCGATCAGGTTGCGAATCTGGTCGTTGCACTGCAGCAGCAGGGTGCTCAAGTCCGGGGTCAGCGCCAACCGGCCTTCGCGCAGCAGGTCGAGCAAGGTCTCGACATGGTGGGTGAAGGCCACGACCCGGTCCAGGCCGAAGATGCCGGCCGAGCCCTTCACGGTGTGGGCGCAGCGGAACAGCGCATTCAGCAGTTCCATGTCGCCCGGAGCGTCTTCCAGCTGCAGCAGCAACTGCTCCAGGGTTTCGATCTGTTCCTGGGCTTCGCTGATGAAGGCCGGCAGGGCGGCGCGGATGAAGTCCAGGTCGGCGTCGGAAGCGCCTGTGGCCGCGGCGGTTGGTGTCTTTTTCATGCGGAGGCTCCTGCGGCGGCTGGGGTGCTGCGGCTGGCCAGCCAGTCCTGCAGGCCCAGGGCCTGGCAGCCTTCGCGCAGCGCCGGGCTGGGCGCATGCAACTGCAGCTGGCGGCCTCGCCGATCGAGCGCGTGCGACAGCGACAGCAGCATCTGCAGACCGGCGCCGTCCACCTGATCGACGGCAGCGGCCTCGACCGCCACGCCGTCCTGCTGCAGCCAGCCCAGCCACTGGGGATGCAATTCGCCGACGGTGTAGATCGTCAGTTCTGCCGGCAGCGCCAGCGGCGGGCTTGCGGCTGGGGTGGTGGCCGGGGTGTTGGCTTTACTGCGCTTGGCCATGGAGACCTCTCTGGGTTGCTTCCGTCACAGCCGGTTCAAGGCAGGATCAGCTTGGACACCGCATCCAGCAATTGCGGCGGGTTGAAGGGCTTGACGATCCAGGCCTTGGCGCCTGCAGCCCGGCCTTCCTGCTTCTTCGCGTCTTGCCCTTCGGTGGTGAGCATGATCACGGGCACGAACTTGTGGCGCGGGTGCTGCTTGACCTGGGTGACGAAGGTGATGCCGTCCATGTTGGGCATGTTCACGTCGCTGACGATCAGGTTCACCTTGCCGGCTTTTTCCAGCGCGGCCAGGCCTTCGCGGCCGTCGCCGGCTTCGACAACGTCGTAGCCGGCTCGCACCAGGGCCATCTTCACCACGGTGCGCAGGGAACTGGAGTCGTCGACGATCAGGATGGTCTTGGGCATGGCGCTGCGGCGTGTTCCGGTTCAGAAGAAGGTGGTTTCGGTGGTGGCCTGTGGCGCCGTCTTCGGAGCCGCGCCGCTTGCAATGGCGCGTTGCTCGTCCGTGGTGTAGCCCGCGCTCAGCAGCGCCTGCCACTCGTCCGCGGCGGGGGTCTGGCCCTGGGGCAGGGCCTCGCTCAGGCGAGCCACGGCCGAGTGGATCGAGCCATTCACCTGGTCGACGATCTGGTGCACGCGGTCCTGGAACTGGAAGGCCACCATCAGCTGTTCGACCTGGGCCTTGACGAGGCTGCCGCGTTCGCTCAGTTCGGCGGCGCGCTGGTTCAGGGCGCCGACCGCCTCGTCCACCTGGCCCACCACGCGGTGGATGGTGGCTTCGCTTTCGTGGATGACCTTGGCGTCGTGTTCGTTGTGCTGGGCGGCCTGGTCCAGAGCAGTCTGCATGTGGGCGCCGAAGTCGTTGACCCGTTCGCCGATGCGCCTGCCGGTGTCGCCCGACTAGGCCGACAGGCGCCGCACTTCCGTGGCGACGACGGCAAAGCCGCGGCCACTGGGGCCGGCGCGTGCAGCCTCGATGGCGGCGTTGATCGACAGCAGGTTGGTCTGGCGTGCGAGCTTGGCCACGTCTTCGGCCATGTCGCGCAGACCCGACGACGCGCCCGACAGCGAGCGCACCGAGCCCATCATGTCCTCACGGGAGCGCACGAAGTCGTGGAAGCGCTCGATCAGGCCGCGCAACTGCGTTTCGCACTGTTCGAGCACGGCAGCGCGGGCGTCGATGTTGTCGTGGCCGGCGTTGTCGCCCGGGCTGACGATGGTGTCGAGCTGGTCCAGGATCTGGGCGAAGCCCTGCAGAAGCTGGTCCGTGGCTTCGCGCATCTGCGTCTGGGCAGTGCCCAGGTGGCTGGTCCAGGTGCGGGCAGCCTCGTCCAGGCGCTGCAACAGCGCGGTGGTTGTTTCAGCCGGCGTCTGGCTGCGTGCGCCGCTGGCGCCAACCCTGCCGCTGCGCCGCTTCTGCCACGCCGCCCAGGCAGGCACGGCTGCCATGGCAGCCCAGGCGCAGCCCGCCAGCACGCCATGGCCCGCCAGGGCTGCGCCCGCAGCCGTGGCCCAGAGCAGGCCGGCGCTTGCCAGCGGCAGTGCCTGACGGAGGCTGCCGGCCGACCCGATGGTCGTGGATTCCCTCGCTGTCCAGTCTTTGTCCATGACAAATGTTTCGGTTCCGGGGCTGTCAGAGGCTTGACTTCTGCAGTATCGGAAAACCGCTTACAAACTGAAGTCACGATCACCGCTGGAATTCCCTGGCCTATCGGGCAGTCGGGCCGGCCCCGGTGCGCCTACCCTGCCGGCAGCGGCCCGTTCTGTGGCCGCTGTCCTGTTTTGTCCCCTGGAGACATGCCATGCTCACCCGCCTGATCTATGCCAGTGAACCCAGCCAGCCGCTGGCCCCTGAGTCGGTCCAGACCATCGTCGACCACGCGAGCATGGCCAACGAACGCAGCCAGCTCACCGGGATGCTCGTTTTCGACAGCTCTGCTTTCCTGCAGGTGCTGGAGGGCCGACGCGAAGCGGTCAGCGAGACCTTTTGCCGCATTGCCCGCGACAGCCGCCATCGGCGCGTGCTGCTGATGGATGTGGTGCCCGTGGACGAGCGCCTGTTTTCGCGCTGGTCGATGGGTTTCGCAGCCGCCGACGCCCAGGGGCGGGAGCTGTTCCTTCGCTTTGGCGGTCATGGCCGCTTCGAACCGCACGCCATGACGGCGGCCTCGGCGCTGGGGCTGTTGCGTGCGCTCGCGGCGCACTGACGGGTTCAGGGCCCGGAAGGGACGCCTCTTTCCGTCGCGCGGCGTCCGCTAACGACGACGGCCCCGAAGGGCCGTCTTGCTGGCTTGTGGCCGGGCCGGGTCAGGCCGTGGGCGTGGTGCTGGTCGGTGCGCTGGTGCCTGCTGCCACGCCCAGGCAGTTGTTGCAGCGGCCCAGTCCGCGCAGTCGCGGGTCGGGCTTGCCGTCGCCGGTCTTGAAGTTGGCGTGGCACTTGATGCACACGTACATCTTCGAGCTGGACATCATGGGCTTGACGCCGGGCTCGGCATTCGGCCGTGCAGCGGTGTACTCGGCCTGAGTCTGGCGAAGCTTGGGCCCTGAGGCGGCGGTCGGCGCGGAGGCTGCCGGGGTGGTGGGAGAAGCAGCGGCTTGGGTGTTGGTGCGGCGTGTGGTCATGGCGGCTGGCAGGCAGGGAGGGAAGCACCCCGATCAACGCGAAGCAAGTATTGTCCCAGAGTTCAGAACGCTTCGTACCCGGGCCAGGCCCGGCCCCCCCCCAGAGCGTACGACCCGGCAGGGCGATGACATACTTCGGGGCCTGTTCAAGCCCCGCTGCCGCGTTGCCGCAGCCCATGTGCCCATGCCGACGCTGCCGTCAGACCACCCCGACCGCCTCTCCCTGGCCGACGAGGTGCACGCACGGCCCCCCGAGCCCTTGCAGACACCCATGCACGCCAGCTATGTGGCCGTGCTGATGGACGCCGATGAAAGGGTGTTGGAACTGGGCCATCTCGCCAGCCTGTGCAGCCAGTTCGGTGTACCGGCCCCTGTTGCCGGCACCACCCAGTTTCGCGCCCAGCTCGGCCCGGTGCGGCTGAAGTGGGAGCGGCATGGCGAGTTTTCCGGCTACACCATGTTCGCGCCTGGCAAAGGCGAGGACAGCTTCGACGAATCCGCAGCCAGCCTCATGCCCGAGGGCTGGCTTGAGGGCCTGCCTGGGCGCACCGTGGCCGCGGCTCACGGTCTTCTGCTCCGGGGCCAGTCGCAACCGCCCGAGGCCGCAACCCTGGCGCGCTACTTCAACGGCAACACGGTGGTCGGCGCGACCATCGGCGGTGGGGCAGGGCACGCCTTCACCGATTTCCGCATTCACGCCGACGGCCGCGCGCGCTTCGTGTTGCTGGACAACGGCTTCACGCCGAACCAGGCCGGGCGCATGCTGCAGCGCCTCTTCGAGATCGACGCCTACCGCATGCTGGCCTTGCTGGCGCTGCCCATCGCCCGCCGCCAGAGCCCGCGCATCGTCGACATCGAAAAGAGCCTTACCCAGCTGACCGACGGCATTGCCCGCGAAGACGGCGCCGACGAGGCCTTGCTGCACGAGCTGACGCGGCTGGCCGCCGAGGTCGAAAGCGGCCTGGCCGCCAGCCAGTTCCGCTTCGGCGCCTGCCGCGCCTACAGCGACCTGGTGCGAACGCGGATTTCCGAGCTGCGCGAGCAGCGTATCCCCGGTCTGCAGACGATCGAGGAATTCATGGCCCGTCGCTTTGCCCCGGCAGTGACCACCTGCCAGACGGTGTCGCAGCGCCTGCACGACCTGTCAGAGCGTGTGGCCCAGGCCAGCGGCCTGCTGGCCACGCGCGTGGGCATTGCCCGCGAAAAGCAGAGCCAGGCCCTGCTGACGAGCATGGACCGCCGCGCCAAGCTGCAGCTGCGCCTGCAGCAGACGGTGGAAGGGCTGTCGGTGGCGGCCATCAGCTACTACGTTGCCGGCCTGGTGGGCTACCTTGCCAAGGCGGCGAAAGCGGCTGGCGCGCCGGTCGATGCCGACCTGGTCGTGGGCATCGCCGTGCCGCTGGTGGCGGTGGCAGCACTGCTGGCCATCCGGCGCGCGCGGCGCCGCATCCAAGACGCCGAGGCGCGCGAACGCGCCGCCGTCATGGGCTGAAGCGGCGCCACTGCAGCCCAACCGAAGAGCGAACCCGATGCCACTGACCTTCCCCTTTTCTGCCATCGTCGGCCAGGACGAGATGAAGCTCGCCATCCTGGTGGCGGCCGTCGACCCCAGCGTTGGCGGCGTACTCGTCTTCGGCGACCGTGGCACCGGCAAGAGCACCGCCGTGCGCGGCCTGGCCGCGCTGCTGCCGCCGATGCGCGCCGTCGTCGGCTGCCGCTACCACTGCGCACCCGAAGGCGGTGCCGGCGCCTGCGAGCAATGCCCCAGCCTGAAGCCGGCCGGCAAGAAGCCGAAGACCGAGCTCGTGCCGGTGCCGGTGGTCGACCTGCCGCTGGGGGCCACCGAAGACCGCGTCGTCGGCGCGCTCGACCTGGAGCGCGCCCTGTCACAGGGCGTGAAGGCTTTCGAACCCGGGCTGCTGGCGCGGGCCCACCGCGGCTTCCTGTACATCGACGAAGTCAACCTGCTCGAAGATCACCTGGTCGACCTGCTCATCGACGTCGCGGCCTCGGGTGAGAACGTGGTCGAGCGCGAAGGCCTGAGCGTGCGCCACCCCGCGCGTTTTGTGCTGGTGGGCAGTGGCAACCCCGAGGAAGGCGAACTGCGGCCGCAGCTGCTCGACCGCTTCGGCCTCAGCGTCGAGGTGAAGACGCCGAACGACGTGCCCACCCGCATCGAAGTGGTCAAGCGCCGCGACGCCTTCGAGCGTGACCCCGAGGCTTTCACCCGCGCCTGGCACGCCGAAGACGAACGTGTGCGCAAGCGGCTGGTGGCCGCGAAGAAGCGCCTGCCCGATGTCGTGCTGCCCGATGAGGTGTTGGCCCAGGCCTCGGCCCTGTGCCTGGCGCTGGGTACCGACGGCCTTCGTGGCGAACTGACGCTGATGCGCGCGGCGCGTGCGCTGGCGGCGCTGGACGGTGACAGCCTCGTCACCAGCGTGCACCTGCAGCGCGTGGCGGCGCCGGCCCTGCGCCATCGCCTGCGCCGCAACCCGCTGGACGACACCGGCTCCAGCGCCCGGGTCGAAAGGGCGATGGCAGAGCTGTTCGCGCCGGGTCCGGCAACCGCGCCCGAAGCAGCGCCTGGCGCCACGCCCATCCGCGCCGCCGCCTGATGGTTGCTCCGGGCCCGGCGGCAGCCCTGGCGGCCCAGGCCAGCGAAGACGCCGGCAGTGACGCCGGCAGTGACGCCTGGGCCGACGCCGTGCTGGCGGCGCTGCTGTTTGCCATCGACCCGCCGGGCACCGGCGTCGAACTGCACGCCGCAGCCGGCCCGGTGCGCGACCGCTGGCTCGGCCTGCTGCGTCTGCAACTGGGCGAGATGCCGGTGCGGCGGCTGCCGCTGCACATCCGTGACGACCGCCTGCTCGGCGGCCTGGACCTGGCCGCCACCCTGCAAGCCGGCCGCGCCGTGGCGCAGCGCGGTCTGCTCGCCGACAGCCACGGAGGCGTGCTGCTGCTGGCCATGGCCGAGCGGCTGGATGCCGGCACCGCCGCGCGCCTGGCTGCGGCCATCGACCGTGGTGAAGTCGTGGCCGAGCGCGATGGCGTGGCCTTGTCCCACCCGGCGCGCTTCGGCGTCGTGGCGCTGGACGAAAGCGAAGACCCGCCGCCAGGTCCGCCGGGTGCCCCCGTCGCGGGTTCCGAGGAAGCCCTGCCCGCGCCGCTGCGTGACCGACTGGCTTTTCGGCTGAACCTGTCGGCGGTGCCGCCCCGGCTGGCCGCGGACACCGACGACGCCTTGCTGCTGGCGCCCGCCGAGTTGACCGCAGCCCGGCTTCGTTTCGCCGAACTGCAGGTGCCCGACGAACTGCTGCAGGCGCTGTGCCATGCTGCTGCGGCGCTGGGTGTCGATTCCTTTCGTGCCGTGCTTCAGGCCCTGCACGTGGCGCGTGCGCATGCAGCGCTGCAGGGCCACGATGAAGTCCAGGACGAGGACGCCGCGCTGGCTGCCCGCCTGGTGCTGGCGCCGCGCGCCACCCGCATGCCGGCGCCGCCTGAGCAGCAGGACCCGCCAGAAGCGCCGCCGCAGGACCCAGGCGCCGCCCAAACCGAGGCCCCACCGCCACCGCCGCCACCGCCGGCGGGGGATGCCGAAAAGCCGCCACCGCCGGCAGACGACGAGCCCGAGTTGCCGCCCGGCGCCATCGACGACCTGGTGCTTCAGGCGGCCTTGGCCGCGCTGCCGCCCGATCTGCTGGCGCGCCTGGAGGCTGGCCAGGCCGGACGCGAGGCCAGCCGCGCCGCCGGCGTGTCTGGCGCCATGCAGAAAGCCGCGCGCCGCGGTCGCCCGGTGGGTGTGCGCCGCGGCGAGCCCCGTGCCGGCCAGCGCCTGAACGTGATCGAGACCTTGCGCGCCGCCGTGCCCTGGCAAAAGCTGCGCCGCAAGCCGGGTGTCACCACGGCTGCGGGCGTCGAAGGGCCTGGCGGCCCGCGCCGTGTCGAAGTCCGCGCAGACGATTTTCACGTGACGCGGTTGCGTCAGCGCCGCGAGACGACCACGCTGTTCGCCGTCGACGCTTCGGGTTCGGCGGCGTTGCAGCGCCTGGCCGAGGCCAAAGGTGCAGTCGAGTTGCTGCTGGCAGACTGCTACGTGCGCCGCGACAAGGTGGCGGTCCTGGCCTTTCGTGGGCGCGCTGCCGAGCTGCTGCTGCCGCCGACCCGTTCTCTGGTGCGCGCCAAGCGTGCGCTGTCGGGGCTGCCCGGCGGGGGTGGCACGCCGTTGGCTGCGGCGCTGGACGCGCTGGCCGCACTGGCTGCAGCGGCCCGCCGCCGTGGCGATACGCCCGTTGTCGTGGTGCTGACCGACGGCCGTGCCAACGTGGCACTGGACGGCACCGGCGGCCGCGCCCGCGCCGAGGCCGACGCCCTGGCCGCGGCGCGGCGCTTGCGCGCGCTGGGGGCGGCGGTCCTGGTGATTGACACGGCGCCGCAGCCCAGCGCCCAAGCTGCGCGCGTGGCCGAGGCCGCGGCAGCCACCTATCTGCCCTTGCCGCATGCCGGGGCCCAGGCTTTGTCGCGCGTGGTTCGGGCCGCTGCAGCCGACTGAAGCTTTGTCGGGGCGCTGAGACACGCTTTCCGAAACGCCAGGCGTCACTCCGGATTGACGGCAGTGGCGCAAGTGTCTATTCTTCGTGACACATTGAGATGTCAGCGGTCTATGACATTGCGATGGCACCAAACTGGTGCACGAATCGAGGTCACGCATGGAAACCCTGGCAAGAATCGAAGAGGCGCTGGCTGCGGCCATCACCACGACCGAGGCGCCGGGCTGTCCGCCCAGACTGGCGGCCGCCATGCGGCACGCTGTCTTCCCTGGCGGCGCCCGGATCCGACCGATGTTGTGCCTGTCCGTGGCCCGCGCTTGCGGCGACGACGACCCGGGGCTGTCCAACGCCGCGGCGGCTGCCATCGAACTGCTGCACTGCGCATCGCTGGTTCACGACGATCTGCCCTGCTTCGACGACGCGCCCACGCGCCGCGGCCAGCCTTCCGTGCACCTTGCCTATGGCGAGCGCCTGGCGGTGCTGGCCGGAGACGGCCTCATCGTGTTGGCCTTCCAGGCACTGGCCGTGGCTTCGGGCCGGTCGCCGGCGCGGCTGGCGCGGCTGATGTCCACCATCAGCCACGGCGTGGGCATGCCCTTCGGCATCACTGCCGGCCAGGCCTGGGAATGTGAGCCGCGGGTCGCCCTGGGCGACTACCAGCGCGCCAAGACCGGCGCCCTGTTTGCGGCAGCCACCTGTGCAGGCGCAGAAGCCGCCGGCATGGACGGCAACACCTGGCGGGCCCTGGGCGAATGGCTGGGCGAGGCCTATCAGGTGGCCGACGATGTGCGCGACGTGATGGCCGACCCGATTGCCCTGGGCAAGCCGGTGGGTCGCGACGTGGCGCTGGGCCGGCCCAGTTCGGCCAGCGAGCATGGCCTGTCCGGTGCCATCCAGCACTTCGACCGGCTGGTGGCCTGCGCCATCGAGGCCATTCCGCCTTGCCGCGGATCTGCCCAGTTGCGGCAGCTGGTGCGGCTGGAGTCGGAGCGCCTGGTGCCCAAGAGCTGGTGCGATCAGGTCGAAGGCCTGCAACGCGCGGCGCTGCCCAAGGCCCCGCCGCGCGCTCCCCGCAAGCCGCGAGTGGCAGCCTCCGGGCAGGCACCGGCCATCACCCCCAGCCTGCCTTGAGCGGCACCGGCGTGGACCAGGCGCAACCCCGGCCGATGCCCGTTGTGCCAGGCCCGGCCGAACCCGGCGCGGCGGCGCGTGGCACCTGGCTGGAGCGGCTGCGCGACTGGCGTCACCGCACGGTGGCCAGGCCTGGCTTCCAGCGCTGGGCTGCCGCCTTCCCGCTCACGCGCCCGGTGGCGCGGCGCGAGGCCATGGCCTTGTTCGACCTGGTCGCGGGCTTCGTCTACTCGCAGGTCTTGCTGGCCTGCGTGCGTCTGAACATCTTCGACCTGCTCGCTCCCGGGCCGATGGCCGCCGCGGATCTGGCCGAACGTCTGGGGCTGGGCGTCGAGGGCGCCGAACGCCTGGTGGCGGCGGCGGTGGCCATCGAACTGCTGGAACGCCGCAGCGGCGGCCGCGTGGCCCTGGGCCGCCTGGGCGCGCCGATGGTGGGTAACCGGGCCATCGCGTCCATGGTGGAACACCACGCTACGCTCTACGCCGACCTGAGCGACCCCGTGGCCCTGCTGCGGCGCGAAGGGCGGCCCGCGATGGCCGGCTACTGGCCATATGAGGCTGCGGCCTCTTCGCAGCTGGAATCACCTGCAGCACTGTTGCCCGAAAGGGTGGCCGAGTACTCGGCCCTGATGTCGGCTTCGCAGCCCCTGGTCACGCGCGAGGTCGTCGCGGCCTACCGCTTCGACCGCCATCGCCGTCTGCTCGACGTGGGTGGCGGGGAAGGCAGTTTCATCACTGCCGTGGCCGCCCAGGCGCCGCAATTGCAGCTGATGCTGTTCGACCTGCCCGCCGTCGCTGAACGCGCCCGGGTGCGCCTTGCCGCCAACGGTCTCGGGCAACGTGCCAGCACCCATGGCGGAGACTTCTTCAACGACGAGCTGCCGCGCGGCGCTGACATCGTCAGCCTGGTGCGCGTGGCCTTCGACCACCCCGACGAACGTGTGCTGCGCCTGCTGCAGCGCGTGCGCCGCGCCTTGCCCGACGACGGCACGCTGCTGCTGGCAGAACCGATGGCCCAGGTGCCTGGGGTCGAAGCCATGGGTGACGCCTATTTCGGTTTCTACCTGTTGGCCATGGGCCGGGGGCGGCCGCGGACCGCCGCACAACTCTCGGCGCTGATGGAACAGGCCGGCTTCGAACCGGCTCGCGTGGTGCCCACGCATCAGCCGCTGCAGACCAGCGTCCTCGTCGCACGGTGTCGTGCAGCGTAAACCCTCGAAAACAAAAGTGTCCATTTCTATTGACACTTTGGAGCGTCACCTTAAACTGACGCTGTCACTGCACCTGTCCATGTCCCAGTCCCTGAACCCACTGCCCCCCACGAATCCGCTGCGCTCCGTCGCTGCCGGAGCCCCCGCTGTCAGGAGGACCGCATGAAGACCATGGCCATCGTGCTCGAGGAACCCGAGCACATCGCGTTCAGCAGCCTCGACCTGACGCCGCCCGGAGCCGACGACGTGGTCGTCGACATCGAATTCAGCGGCATCAGCACCGGCACCGAGAAGCTGCTCTGGAACGGGCGCATGCCCAAGTTCCCGGGCATGGGCTACCCGCTGGTGCCGGGCTATGAATCGGTGGGCCGCGTCGTGCAGGCTGGCCCGAATGCGCGCCACAGTGTTGGCGAGCGGGTGTTCGTCCCCGGCGCCCGCTGCTATGGCGAAGTACGCGGCCTGTTCGGCGGTGCAGCTTCCAAGGTGGTGGTGGCCGATGCGCGCGTGGTGCCGGTGTCAGAACAACTGGGCCAGGAAGCCGTCCTGCTGGCCTTGGCCGCGACGGCATATCACGCGGTGGCGGTGGGCGGCAAGCGCGAAAAGATCGTCGCCCCCGACCTGATCGTCGGCCACGGCGTGCTGGGGCGCCTGTTGGCCCGCATGACGGTGGTGGCCGGCTTCGCGCCGCCCACGGTCTGGGAAACCAACGCACGCCGCGCCCTGGGCGGCGAGGGCTACGCCGTCGTCCACCCCGATGAAGACTCGCGGCGCGATTACCACGCCATCTACGACGTCAGCGGTGACTCACAGATCCTCGACCGTCTGGTGCAGCGCCTGGCGCCCGGTGGTGAAGTGGTGCTGGCCGGTTTCTACACCGACCCCATCAACTTCGCCTTTGCACCCGCCTTCATGCGCGAAGCCACCTTCCGCTGCGCCGCCGAATGGCAGCGCCCGGACCTGCTGGCGGTGAAGGAGCTGACCGAGTCCGGCCGGCTGTCGCTGGACGGCCTGATCACCCACCAGGGTGAACCGATGCACGCCGACAGTGCCTACCGCACCGCGTTCGGCGATTCCGACTGCCTGAAGATGGTCCTCGACTGGAGAAGTTGCCAATGAATGCGCCCACCAACACCGTGATGTTCATGCGGGACGAGCGCCTGAAGGCCGAAGCCGCGATCGAACCCGATCCGGTCTCGACCTCGCCGGCGGCCAAGACGACCCAGATCATTGCCATCTACGGCAAGGGCGGGATCGGCAAGAGCTTCACGCTGGCCAACCTGAGCTACATGATGGCCCAGCAGGGCAAGAAGGTGCTGCTGATCGGCTGCGACCCCAAGAGCGACACCACCAGCCTGCTGTTTGGCGGCAAGGCCTGCCCCACCATCATCGAGACCAGCAGCAAGAAGAAGCTGGCCGGCGAGGCGGTGGCCATCGGCGACGTGTGCTTCAAGCGCGACGGCGTCTACGCCATGGAGCTGGGCGGGCCCGAGGTGGGCCGCGGCTGCGGCGGGCGGGGCATCATCCACGGCTTCGAGAC